>JBLHLC010000008.1:0-123473 GCA_047619685.1 Rhodothermales bacterium | reverse complement strand
GCTACGGTCGACACCTGTCCGCGGGCGTCGTGTTGACCGGCGGCGGCTCGCTGGTCGAAGGCGCTGCGGGCCTCGCGTCAGAAATACTGGGCCTCGAAGCCCGGATCGGCAAACCCATGGGGTTGGCCGGCGGACTCGTACAGGAGGTCAGCGACCCCAAGTTTGCGACTGCGGTGGGTCTGGTCCTTTACGGTCTGCGCCCCGAGATGATTGGCGGCACCCCGTTCCGATCGGACATGGTGGCACGTGATCTGGACGAACCCGTCATGGCCGGCGAACGACTTGTCGGAAAAATTGCGAACCGCATGAAAACCTGGTTCGACGAACTATAACACCCCTATTGCCCTTGAAGAGGGCCGGACTGCTCACCGGCCTTCTCCGCTCGCGCGCTAAGCGCGGGCAACAGCCCAACCGCCCTGGAGGAACCAAATGGATCAACTTTTTAGCTCACATTTTGCATTTGATGACGCATTGAACGAGGACGCCAAGATTGCCGTTGTAGGCGTCGGAGGTGGCGGCGGAAACGCCGTCAACAACATGATCAAGCAGGGCATCCACGGCGTGGAGTTCTTTGCGATCAACACCGACTCGCAGGCGCTGGCCATGAACAAGGCCCAGACCAAGATCCAGGCCGGGCGCGACCTTACCAAGGGTCTCGGCGCAGGGGCCCGTCCGGCCGTCGGGGCGCACGCTATCGAGGAGACCCGTGGGGATCTGACCGAGATGCTGCGCAGCTTCGACATGATCTTTATCACCGCCGGCATGGGTGGTGGCACCGGCACTGGTGGTGCGCCCATCGTGGCGGCCATTGCCAGGGAACTCGGGATCCTGTCGGTCGCCATCGTGACCAAACCGTTTGACTGCGAAGGGCGTCGTCGTCATCAAGCCGCGGAAACAGGGATTCAGCTACTCAAAGAGAACGTTGATACGCTGATAATCATCCCCAACGAGCGGCTGCTGGATATGGCCGATGTCAATACCACGCTGATGGACGCTTTTAGCAAGGCTGACGAGGTGTTGTACAACGCTACCCGCGGGATCAGCGACCTCATCACCGTCCATGGTCTGATAAACCTGGACTTTGCGGACGTGAGGACCACCATGAAGGAGGGCGGGACGGCTCTCATGGGGGCTGCGATGGCATCCGGCGACGGCCGGGCGGAAAAGGCCGCTCAAGAAGCCTTGGCCAGTCCACTCCTTGACGGGCTCTCGATCCATGGCGCGAGAAATGTGCTGGTGAACATCACCGCCGGAAAATCGCTGGGCATCCGCGAAGCCACGGCGGCAACCAGCATTATCCAGCGCGAGGCCGGCGAGGATGTAGAGGTAATCTTCGGTACCGTGATTGACGAGGAGATGGGAGACGAACTCCGCATCACCGTCATTGCAACCGGCTTTGACACGCCAGCAAGGTCCACAACCCAGATTGGCGGCCGTCACCTTACGCTTCCTCTGGATGAGGCAGGCCCCGTGATCCAGTACAAGGGAGAAGAGGCGCTTCAGAAACTCGACATGCCAGCCTATCAGCGGCGGACCGCTTCCCTGTCAGTCGAATCGCCTGCCAAGACGGAGGGAGACGGAGCTCCGTCCCGAGTGAGGCGCCTGCAGGCTGAGGACATTGAGAAGCGCGTAGCGCACGTGCCGTCGGAGAAGGAAGACATGCCGGCCTTCCTGCGCAAAATGCTGGACTAGAACCCTGAAAACGCGCCCCTGAGGGGGCGCATTACCTGCCTGGTTTTGCGATCGGATACTGAGCATATCCGATACCCGTCGAGGGCTGTCGGCGCAGCGAAACCGCGAGGTTCGGTCGACGTGAGCCGCGTTCCAACGAGCGCGGCTCGCGTCGTTTCTTACTTTTCGTCTGTATGAAACCCACCCGACTGCTCCTTCTCTGCCTCTTGCTGACGGCTGCGCCGTCGGCGAGCGCCCAGGTGGTTGGGACGGTATGGGATCCGCCAGCGGATAACGCCTCCATCGTGGCCGACCTGGCGGTTCTGGTAGATTTGAAAATGGGGGCGGTCCGGCTGCCACACGACCGGCCTCGATGGATCATCCAAGCGGCAGACACGCTGGGAATTGCGGTCTACCTGGAGATTGCGGCGGACTTTCTGACGACCGCGCAACTGGCGGATAGTGCCGGGTACCTGTCGTCACAGATTGCGGCGATCGGCCGAGGTGTTCGTCCGGCCGCGGTCGGGCTGGGTTATGCACCCCAAACTTCCGACCCGGAGACTTGTCGCCTTTTGTCGGGGCTTTCAGAGTCTTCTGCCGTACCCACATACATTGTGTCCTGGGCCCGGGCGCCCGACCCTTGCTCCAGCTCCGTAGACTTCGTCATTTATGACGGCCCATTGCACCGGGGCAGGGGAGTGTTGGGCGAGGAGGCCAGCCAGGACCCACATGCCCAGGCAAGCTTGCTCGTCTCACGCCTGGAGGCCTCACTGAGAGGGCAGCCCCAAGGGCCCGTATTCATCCACCGGCTGCGAGACCAAAGGGCCCCAGATGCCTTTCGGTCGGATCCGGGCAATCCAGCCTTCGGATTACTGGCGGCGTCGGGGTCTCCCAGACCGGCAGCTTCAGCGGTCCGCGAAGCGCTTGGTGTGGGCAAGTTCGTGGTCGACAGGCCGCCGGCAACCCACCCGAAGACGGGGACCAGCACGCCGGTGGTTGTCGGCTGGGCGATCATCTTGACCATGCTCATTGCGTGGGCAAGGTCCCCCAGATTCTGGCCTACCGTAGCTCGATATTTTGCGGGCCACGGGTTCTACCGAAACGCGGTCCGAGATGGTCGGGACTCCCTGATTCTTGTGGCGGGACTGGTCATGGTTTCAGTGGGAGCGGCATCAGGTATGATCGTTGCCCGGTTTTCTGAGGTCTTCGTTGCGACCCGGATTTTCCACATATGGTGGGCCTGGATGTCGCCGGCCGGCCGGTCCTTCGCGGACGGCTTGTCGGCATCGGGCGGGCGTCTGGGCGTGTTCGTGGCTTTGGTCGTAATCGGGCTGTCCCTGATGTGGCTCGTGGTTCTTCACGTAGCATTTGGGAGGCGCCGTGGGATGAAGTTCGTCCAGTTGCTGGTACTCGTGACGATGCCGCGCTGGTTGATGTTGGCTTTGGTCCCGTTCCTGATGCTGAGCGTCGGGTTACAGCAGGAAACCCTGACTGCAGTAGCCCCGGCCTTCGTGGCGCTGTGGTTGATTTCTGCCGTCTGGGGTCCGGTGCGGGCGACAATCGATATCAGTAACGTGGCCCGCGTACCGTTGCCTCTGGCCTTGCTGGGTCTATTGGCTTCCCCGCCAGCCGCGGCGCTTTACGTGCTGATTGTGTTCTTGACCTCGCGGCCCGGCGCCCTCCGATACCTGCTTGGCACGGCGCTGATCTAGCGACTCCGGACTCTCAGGTCATCGAAGTCTACCTCGGCTCTGCCACCGACAGAGTCAGAGTCGCTCCAGAGAAAAATGGCTGAGGGCAGGCTTGGCGCCTGGCGACCGAAGAGGGCCTCAAAGTCCGCCCGAACATCGCGCTCATGCGTTATCCAGTGCCCCAGTCCGTTCTCTGGCAATGAGGCGACAACCATCACTCGCAGTCCGCCGAATTCGGCCTTGTACCCGGTTTGAAGTGATGAACTATAGGAATATTTGATTCCGCGAGGCCTGCCAAGCCAATCCTGATCGAAGAGGACATACACGGCCGCCCCTGTGTCATTCTGCTTCGTCCTGTCCTCCCTCGCGCCGTCTGGCAACTCGTGGGCGCGCCAGCGCCAGCTAAGCAGGGGCTGCTCATCCAGGTCCCACTCCATTCCATACCCCTTCCGGAGGATGATGCGATGGGCGTTGTCGAATACCCGGGCCTTGACGTATGCATTTCCAGCCTCGTGCACGACACGGAAATTCTCGCCTTCGTTCTGAAGGGCGCCGGTAACCGGGTAGACCTTTTTGCGATCCTGGTAGGTAAACCAGCCCAACGGAAATCCTCCGTCGGGGTAGGCCTCGAAGTCCTCAAGGACGGTGCAGCCCGCGTCGCACGGCTGAACCGACTGCGCGACCGTGGGCGAAGACGCTAAAAGGCCCCCAAGGAACAGGAGGAGGGTAAGCGATTGGACTGGGGCAAGCATGCACGCGGAAAGTGATTTAGGCAGCAAGAGTTCCGCGGTTCAGCGACTATCCGGGCCTGCACTCCCACAACGAACGGAACAGGGCAAAGATTGTGTGGTGCTCAACTCCGTCTCGAGAGCTCTGCGATACTCTTCTGAGCGAACGCCAGCATCTCAGGCGTGTCCACATCCTGCCAGAAGCCGTCCTCAATGTCCAGGACTCTCATCAACCCCGAGGCAGCCAGTTTTTGCACGCCATCCGACAAGGACGCGTCCCCCTGCAGGTCAAATTGGTGCTGGAGCGCGTTCAAGAGGCCAACGGTACACACAAAAACACCGGTGTCCACACAGTTGAACTCGGCGATCGTCTTACCGATGGATGTGATACGCCCTTCCACCTCGAGCACCTTTGTGGCGTCATCCATGTCAAAAATGGAATCAACCCGGTAGTCCACCAGAAGGGTTGCTCCGTCATCGACAGGCGTGTGCGCGCCGGCCCTCTGCATGACGTCATCGCTGACCAAATGATCTGCCATCACCAGGACAAAGAGATTGTCGATCCGCGGGGCCGCAGCCAGAACCGAGACACCATTCTGCAAATCAAACCGCTCGTTGATGACGAAATGCAGTGGGACTCCGCCCCCGTACTCGTCCTCCAACCCGGCACGGATACCTGGGGCTCCAAAGCCCAACACGACCACAACTTCATCGCAGCCCGCAATTTCAAGGCCTCTCACCGCCCTCAGAATGAGCGGCGTGCCTCCCACCCTGATAAGCGGTTTTGGCTGGCTTTCGCCCTCCTCTGAGGCCAGTCTCGAACCGAAACCCGCCGCCAGAACCACCCCAACCTTTCGGGCAAGACCGGTCAATGCGTATCGAAGTTGGGTGTGTAGTTCTCCGAAAGGTGCGTCAGCGGCTCATGACCGGCCAACACCCGGAGCGTATTCTTCAGCCGCATATGCTGAATGAAAAGGTCGTGCTCCTGGACATGGCCCTCTGCGACATGAGGTCCCTTGAAGTAGAAGGAGAGCCATTCCTGGATTCCGGATCGTCCGGAACGTCCTGCGAGGTCCAGGAATAGCGCCAGATCCAGAACAAGCGGGGCTGCAAGGATGGAATCGCGACACAGGAAGTCCACCTTGATCTGCATCGGATAACCCATCCAGCCAAAGATGTCGATGTTGTCCCATCCTTCCTTCTCATCCCCGCGAGGCGGGTAGTAGTTGATCCTCACCTTGTGATAGAGATCGGCATAAAGGCTCGGGTAGACATCGGGCTGCAGGAGCGTGTCCAACACCGAGGACTTTGTAACCTCTTTTGCACGGAAGCTCTGCTCATCATCCAGAATTTCGCCGTCTCGATTGCCCAGAATGTTGGTCGAGAACCAGCCGTGGATGCCCAGCATGCGGGCCTTCATACCCGGCGCCAAGATGGTCTTCATCAGGGTCTGGCCGGTCTTGAAATCCTTGCCGGCTATCGGCACGCCGCGCTCAGCTGCCAACTGCTCCAGAGCCGGAACGTCGGCCGAGAGGTTAGGCGCGCCGTTGGCGTAGGGGACGTTCTCCATGATGGCAGCGTACGCATACAGCATGGATGGCGTGATAGCGTCGTCGTTGTCCTTCAGCCCCTGACGAAAAGAGTCCATGTCGGCGTGGCACGCAGACGCCTGGGTGTATATCTCAGTCGAGCCGCACCAGATCATTACAGCCCTGGATGCCCCGGTTTCAGACAACTTGCCGCGAATGTCCTCGCGAAGCATTTCAGCCAGATCGTGCTTGCTTGACGCCTTCTTGACGTTGGGGCCGTTCAGCCTCTTGACATACTTCTGGTCGAAAGCCGCCGGCATGGGCTTGATGCCAGAGAGGTAGTCCTTGACTCCCGCGAGGTGTTCGGGCTTGAGCACCTTCGCCCGGACCGCCGCTTCATAGGCGTTGTCACTGAAGACATCCCATGCGCCGAAGACAATGTCATCCAGTCTGGCCAGGTCCACCAGATCCCGAATAAACGGGTTGCGTCCCTCCGAACGCGCGCCAATGCGAATGGTCTGCATTTGGCTCAGCGAGCCGACCGGCTCCGCATTACCCTGGCGAATAGCTTCGACGCCGGCCATAAAGGTGGTAGCGACCGCTCCGAGACCCGGGGTCAGGACGAGCAGTTTTCCGGAAGCTTTGGTAGTGGTCAAGTCGGGCATGGAGCGCATTTGGAGTGGAGCTCTGAATCTCGCGTCGCGTCGGCACAAAGTATAGCACCCCGCACAACGAGGTAACTTAAGAACCGCGCGTACAAACCCCTGTGAATAACGGCGCAAGTGGCCGTAGGTGGGGGAACGGTTGGTGGGGTTGGCTTTGCGCCCCGGTCGCTTAGCTGCGGGTCGCTGCGACGGACTCGACGGAAGTCAGGGTCTGGATGGCGTCCCAGATACGATCGCGGTTCCGTCCGTCGGCCCCCAACATGTGCCTGTCCAGGAAATCGGTAGCCGCCCGCCTACAACATTCGGGATTCTGGAAAGCCAGATCGAGTTGTGTCAGCAGTTCCTCAAAGTTGCGAGCCAGCATCCCGCCGTGCTCTTCTGGCGGGAGCTTCCAGATGTAGCGCGCCTTCTCAAGGTGTTTCTCCCGAACGCCCGTCCACCGGAGTTCGCGCCAGATGAATGCCTCGTCAGCGCTTCGCACGGGATACACGTGGAGTGTCGGCTTGCGCGTGGCATAGAACAGGTTTGCGATGCTGCTGTAGTTCGTGATCAGCGCATCGGCGACCTGCAGATCCAGGTAGTTGTCCGGGGACTTGTTCTTGAACTTCAGACAGACGTTCGGATAACGCTCGGTCAACTCCTGGAGAAACGCCAGGTAGCTTGGGTCAAACCGATACGAGTCATGGAGTCGAACGATGGCATTGGCCCCGTGCTCGCGAATCCGGCGGAGAAGTCGATCGAACAAGTCCGCATCTGTCCCCCAATGGCCGAAGACCTCACCGTAATGCCAGGTCGGCGCGATGAGAATCGTCTTCCTGTTGACGATATCAAACGGGTAGTACGGCTGGGCCAACGTCCTGTCCAGGGGGGTGACGAGGTCATCGTGGCTTGCCGCCCCCAATTGGAGGCAATTGAGCGGGTGAACTCCACTGACTTCGGTTCGGTGTTTAAAATCCCAGGGGCCAAAGGCCTGCCAAACCAGGTTCTTACCCGGTTTGCGGATATCGCCCCAGGTCCGACTGAGGGTTTTGTGAAGGAGCCAGAACTCTTTTTCGTCATTCGGACCCTTCCAACCGAACCCATGCCACAGAATCAGCGCCTTCCGGGACGTCCGGAAAAAGGGAATCCGATTGTCCATGATGGTAAGATCCCACTTCCTGGACGGGAGGTGGTGATACCACTTTCGCGCGATGATTTCTGCCCGGAGTGGGAAAAGTTTCGCGACTCCTTGTCCGCGAAACGTGCTCGGATCGTCCATAATGACCCGAAGTGAGACGTCCGGTCGGTCGTCCAGATACCGGGTCAGACTCCAGAGATCCGCTCCGAACGTCGTGGCCCAAACGAGTATTTTCACCTTCTTCGGAGCGGCCGGTTCATCGGGCCCACCGGGAAGGGTTTCGGGAGGCGCCACCTCTTGCTTTCCGAAGTGAGTCGCCAGGAAAAGGACGATGTTGGCGGTCCTCACCAGAACGCTCGAGGCCAGGAGCATCCCGGCGATTTCTGTCGTGGCCTGACCGAGGGTGTTAGAAAGGCCCAGGCCCAGGCTCAAAAAGAAGAGGTCCTTGCTCGGCAGGAATGGAACCCTGTTGAGCACAATCAACAGACACAGGTAGGTGAGCCAGATTACGAGTCCGATGGACGGAACGCCCACACTCCACTGGAGGACGATGAAGGCGTTGACGATGACCAGTCTGCTGTAATGGATCCCCAGGATCCGGTACGCGATGGGTCTCGGCAGATCGAACAGGTACTTCCTGAACCGGACAAGCACAATGGCGAGGGCCACGAGGACGGTGCCGCCGATCAGGACTTGGGCCTGGCCGACGTTGCCGAAAATCTTGTCAAGCTCCAGGATCCCGCCTCCCCCCAGAATCGCCAGCAGCGCCGCTGCCACGGTCATGGAAGCCACGGAAGACAGGATATTTACGTCTCGAACAGCGCGAAAGGCTTCCTCCTTGCCAACGCGAAGCTGCTTCTGCAACCACCAGAAGAGGTAGACCTCACCGGAATAACCGGCCATCTCCTCGTTGAAGACCCTCTTCTTGATCAGCGCCCGGAGCCCCGATCCCGAGGGTACGGGCCAAATCTGCCGGTAGGTCATGAGCTCGGCCAACGGCTGAGTCATGTAGATGAAGACAAAGAGGACGTAAAACCACGGGCTGGTCGGGAGCGCGGAGAGGAGGTCGCTCCAACCGATTTGGCCCAGCCTGTAAACCAGGTACACAACGACCGCCAGGGTTAAAGCCCTGGCTACCCACGGGAGAAGCCTCTTGGACCGCTCACTCTGAAATAGCGATGTTATTCGGTCTAGCAGCCGCTTAGTCGGTATTCATCCCATCGCGGCGCTTTTCAAGCCGCTCCATGAGCGTATCAAAGCCGCGTCGCCGAATCATGCTTTGGAAGGAGCGGGAATAGCCATCCACAGTAGAAACCTCATCCAGAACGATGTCTGTGGCCATCCAGGAGTTATCGCGGAGTGCGAGAGTGTATATGACTGCCATCGGAACCTCGTCGAAAACGGTTCGGGTTACCACCTTGGCTTCGGTACCGTCTACCGACACGGACTCGTAAGATACTGATGCGCGGTATGGATCCAGATCTGCCAGGGACTGGCCCTTCACAATGTCGGCAAAGACGGTTACGAACCGCGTTCGCTGGTCGGCTGTGAGGTCATCCCAAAATGGACCGAGTGCATCCTTCCCCATGGTTTCGAAATCGATCAAGCCGTTGATCACGTCGCGCAAGGTCTCGCGCGTGGCCTCCGAGACCGCTGAGCCAGCGGGACCCAGAAGTTTCTTGATCTCTGCATCGCGATCAGAGAGCATCTGTCTGATCTCGACGGCGGGATCCTGGGCGAATGCCGGCCCGGCGATCAGAATCAGAGCCACTGTCAGGAGAAGAGTGTGCACAAATCGGGACGGTGTATCGAAAAACATGGTAGTAAGTAGTCGGAAAGAGAGGTGCTGTGGATCCAACGGCCATATACCCAACTAGTGTGCCATGGTATCCACGCCCAGCCCAATAGCGCGAATAAGATCCAGATGGGCCATATTCAGCTTGAATACAGCCTCGTGCCTGGCAGCTTGCTGCTTGAGGTTAGCCTGAACGGCCTTTATCAGGTCGTCAACGCCCTCTCCAAATGTATCGAAGTTGACCTGCTCCAGGCGCAACCACTCCTTGCTCAGACGAAGTGCCTCTTCTGCCGCATCGGCCGCCACCTGCCGGTAGCGGACTCCCCGGTAAGCCTGTTCAACCTCGAACAGCACCAATTGTGTGGCCGCGGACTGCTGTGCTACAGCCTGGTCAGCCGTCGCCTGGGCTTGTTTCACGCGCGACCGCGTCTGACTGAAATTGAGATTCATCCTCATGCCCAGTCCGGTCTCGAGAGAGCGACTGAGAAAGGAGTCGCCCACGTACGGATTCCGCTGTCGATAGCGGCCGGCGGCACTGGAGTAGTTCGCGCTGACGCCCCAGAACAATTTGGGGTAATAGTCGGACCGCGCTACCTGCACAAGGGAGGAGTACGCCGCCACGCCCGCGTCAATCTGAGCCAGCTCCGGCCTGTTCCTGAGACCCAGACTGAGGTAGGTATCCAATGAGTCCAGCGGTCCAAAGTCACGCTGGAGGGTCACTCTGTCGGTCATTACCACGACCGCGTCATCCAACATCAACTGCCGCCGCAGCGCCATCCGCGCCACTCGGCTTTGTTCGCGAACTTCGGCGACCTGAGCGCGAACTTCCTGCTCCGTGATCAGCACCGCGAATTCGTCGCCATCTGAGACATCGGGAGACCCGTCAGCGAGAAGTTGCTTTATTTCGTCCTTGGCCTTGCCCAAGACGTCTGTCGCTTCATCGGCTACCCGGCCAAGCTCGCTGAGGCGAAGCACCAGGTAGTACATCTCGGCTGCCCGTCGCACCACGTCTTCGCGGGTTGTCTCGAGCCCGCTTTCCTCATACGTGCGCCCCGCTTCGGCCGCACCGATCAGTCCGGACAACTGTCCGCCCGTCCACAGTGGCTGGAGGAAGTCGACGTCAACCCGGTTGAAAGGCCTGAGGTCCTGCCAGTCATTCCTGACACTCGGGTCCAGATACAGTTGTCCTGTGGGCGTGTTGTTCGGGTTTGTGAGGCCGGGTGCCGCGGCATGCGCTGTGGTCATTTTGAACTCCGGCAAATAGCGCCCGGCACGAGCCTCGTCAAGCCTGGCGTCTGCAAACCGCGTCCTGGCGCGCTGCGCCAGCAGATCCGGACTGACCTCCAGGGCGCGCACGATGACAGCGGGCAAGTCCAGGCGGACGGTGTCGGCCGGCACCTGCGCCGAAGACGGATCGATGGCGCCGCAAGTCAGCAGGGTCAGTATCAAGGCGGCTTTCAACACGGTCGCGAAGCACGAAGAATGGCCCCGAACGTTCCCAATCTGCCGCTGGTGGCGTATGGTCAGGACTATTCCACATCGCCGACCGATACCCGCCACATGCTGATTGAACGCTGCGTCTGCCACGCCATCACCTTCAAGGACCTGAAATTGGTCTCTGAACAAGAGGACGTGACTGATCTGGAAGCGCTCCAGAAGCTGCGCGAGTTCGGGACAGGATGCGGACTATGCAAACCGTACGTTCGAGAGATGTTGAGGACAGGCCGAACAGAATTTGATGCCATCATTACCGAGGACGACAGTGCTTGAGCTAACCTCAGAGGCCATGCAGCGTCTCGGCGATGAGGTGATGTCGGTCCTGGTCGCGCACCGGGCAGATACGGGCGGCCTGCCGGTAAGCCGGGTCCTCTCCCGGGAAGAAGCAGACGCACTGTTTGAGGAGCCGCTGCCCCTGTCAGGCACCGACCCGGTGGGGCTGGTCCAGGCACTGACGCGCGACGTCTTCGCGAATATCTCCCACGTGGACCACCCCAGGTTCTTCGCGTTTGTGCCTGGTCCAGGCAATTTCGTCGCCACGATGGGGACCGCTCTCGCGGCCGGACACAACGTTTTCGCCGGGACGTGGCTCGGAGGATCTGCCGCCGCCCGTTTGGAGCAAACGGTTATTGACTGGTTACTGGACGCAGTTGGATTCCCGACCGGCGGCGGGGGGCTCTTCGTGAGCGGTGGATCCATGGCCAACCTGACGGCGCTTGGCGGGGCGCGCAAAACGCGGCTCGGAAGCCACGCGGCCCGCGGTGTGGTCTACTACAGTAGCCAGACTCATTCGGCCGTAGAGCGAGCGCTACGTGTCCTGGGATTTGCCGACTCACAAATGAGGAAGATCGATGCCGACCCAACCGCGGGCCTGGACATTTCGATGCTCGCGCGGGCTGTGGCTGAGGATCGCGAGGCCGACCGGAAGCCTTTTTGCGTGGTTGCCAACGCCGGTACCACAAACACAGGAGCGGTTGACCCCCTCGACGCCATCGCAGACCTCTGTGAATCTGAAAACCTTTGGATGCATGTGGATGGTGCGTACGGGGCCGCGGCCGTGTTCGGGGAGCGCGCGCAGCACGCTCTTCGCGGTTTGGGTCGTGCGGATTCCATCGCGCTGGATCCCCACAAGTGGTTGTTCCAGCCCTTTGAATGCGGCTGCCTGTTGGTCCGCGATGCAGCCGCCCTGCGAGACGCGTATGCGATCCACCCCGAGTACATGCGGGACACGCTTCGCGAGGACGAAGAAATCAACTTCTGCGAGTACGGCGTTCAACTCTCCAGGTCTTTTCGCGCGTTGTCACTTTGGATGACCCTGAAAACGTTTGGTGCCACGAATGTGGGTCAGGCAATAGACCACGCTTTCGGGATAGCGGACTACGCGGCGGAAGTTATCCGGGCCATGGATGGCTGGGAGATGGTCACGCCCCCCTCCATGGCCATTCTGACCTTCCGGTTCACGGCTGGTCCGGAGGATAAGCTGGACGAGTGGAACGCGGGGCTGGTCAAGGCGCTTCGGGAGAGCGGGGTGGCCATGGTTTCCTCAACCCTCCTGGGGGGGAAGTATGTCATCCGGCTCTGTCCCACCAACCCACGGACAACGTGCGATGACATCGACCTGACGCTGACCACGTTGGATGAACTGGCGCACGTCTATCGATAACCCACAATGACGCGGCTTTTGGTTTGTCGGGCCGCGCGTCGTTCGCCGCCCAGCCGTCACGTCCCTGGTCTCTAGCGGTACGAGGCTGCAATCTCGGCCAGCCTGGCCTCAATGGCGGCGGCGGGATACCACCGTCCGGCAACCACTACGCCAGCACGGTCCGCCACGCTCGTGATACTGACGAGCGGATTGGAGTTGAGTAGGAGCAGGTCGGCACGATGCCCCGGAGCCACCTGGCCGAATGTGTCCCAGGCAGAGAAGTAGGTGCCCACATTCACAGTCCCGGAGCGTAGAACCTCGTAGGGAGTCATTCCTGCATCCACCATGCGCTGCATTTCACGATGAAGCGAGAAGCCTGGCACCGAATACTGCTGCGGTGCGTCGGTGCCCATCAGGATGCCCGCCCCTGCCGTGTTGAGCGCGGCCAAGACCCTCATTCGGGCTTGGATTACGCGGTTGTTTTGGTGCCGGTCGAACTGCGGGTCTTCCAGGCGCCCACGAAACTGCCTTTCCCACGATGCCCGGGTGGACTCCGAAACGTAGGCCAGCTCCGGGAAGGCGTTCAGATCGTCCAGTTCCACAACGCCAAACAGCGTTTCCCAGAGCACCATGGTGGGCACAACCCACGCGCCGGCCTGCATCGTCTTGGCAACAATCCCGTCAAGAGCTGGCTCATCGAGGCCATCCGGGTCCACATCGAACAGGTATTCCACATATCCGTCCAGATGATCGAAGGTGAGCTGGCCCATCGACAAAGCGTGTTCGATTCCCACATCTGCCGGCACGTGCCCGCCAAAGTCGATTCCACCGCGTGCTGCCGCTACGGCCATGGAGTCATATTCGGCCCGCGTCAGACCCGGGTGAATCTTCAGCAAGTCCCAGCCTTCTTCGATCTGTTGGCGCGCCCTGTCCGCAGCCTGTGATGGCGAGGTGACCGTACTGCCGCTGAAACTCGGGCCGGCCAGATACAGGTTCGGGGAGTCCAATTCGCCGGAAGATGCGGCGGTGCGGAGGTCCAACTGCCCCGGATAGCCCAGCATGCCGCGGACCGTGGTGATACCGTTGGCCAGATACAGGAAAAGCGTGTTTTTAATCTCTTCGGCCGGGCGATCGGGAGGCGGGATGTGGCCGTGCATCTCGGCCAGGCCCGGCATCAAAAATTTCCCCCTTCCGTCGATTCGGACGGCGCCCTCGGGAATGGTGATTGACGATTCCGGTCCAATCGCCAGAATCCTGTCTCCACTCACAATGACGGTGAGGTCCTCCTGGACACGCTCCTTGTCCATGGGTATGACGGAAACCCCCACAAACGCTATCACGTCTTGGCCGGGCAGCAGGCTGAGGAAAAGCGCAAACAACAGGTTCAACATGGTCACGGTTGTTAGTCAAGGTCTCAACTTAACTACCGGGCGTGGAACGATGGTTTCATGGGCGCGTGGTAGCTGCCGTCAAACGATCTGCGCATGAGCCTGAAGACCCCGACATCGCTAACATCCATCCGCACACTGGGAGCCTTGCGGGATTCCGGATATCGTGTTCGGTCCGTCAAGGACGAGCTTCGAGAGAACCTGATTGAGGCCCTTCGCGAGGGTCAAGATCCGTTCCCGGGCGTCCTGGGGTTCGAGAAGACCGTCATTCCCCAAATCCAGAACGCCATTCTGGGGCGCCACGATTTCATCCTTCTCGGACTGCGTGGTCAAGCCAAAACGAGGATTCTCAGACTGCTTCCCGGGCTTCTGGATGAGTACATCCCGGTCGTGGCCGGGAGTGATCTGAACGACGATCCGTTCGCGCCGATCTCCAAGTTTGCCAGGGACCTCATCGAGGAAAAGGGAGCCGACACGCCCATTGACTGGTTGCCTCGCGGGGCGCGTTACGGCGAGAAACTGGCCACGCCCGATACGTCTATTGCCGATCTAATTGGCGACATCGACCCGATCAAGGCTGCCCATCGAAAACTGACCTACGCGGACGAGGAGGTGATTCACTTCGGCATCATCCCGCGCACCAACAGGGGCATCTTCACCATCAACGAGCTTCCGGATCTCCAGCCGCGTATTCAGGTCGGTCTCCTGAACATCATGGAGGAACAGGACATCCAGATTCGCGGCTTCAATATCAGATTTCCGCTGGACCTGCTGATGGTCTTTTCGGCGAACCCGGAAGACTACACCAATCGCGGCAGCATCATCACGCCGCTCAAGGACCGGATCGACAGCCAGATCATCACACATTACCCGAAGACGGTCGAAACGGGAATTGCCATTACTGAGCAGGAGGCCTGGCAGGAGCGCCCAGGCCGCGTGCAAGTCGTAGTACCCAGGTATTTCCGGGAGATCATCGAACAGGTAGCATTCGAAGCCCGGGCAAGCGAATACGTTGATCAGAACTCCGGCGTCTCGGCACGCATGACGCGCGCGGCCCTGGAGAACCTTATCTCGGCTGCCGAGCGGAGGGCGCTCCTGTGCGGCGAGTCGAAAACCACGGTAAGGCCGTCGGACCTGTGGTTTATCGAACCCGCCATCACCGGGAAACTCGAGCTCGTGTACGAAGGCGAGCAGGAAGGCGCACAGACGGTGGCCCAGGTGCTCACTGGCCAAGCCCTGAAGAAGACGTTCGCCAAGCAGTTTCCCGCTCCTGACCAGAACAGGGTCGCCTACAAGACCATTCTTCAGTGGTTTGCGTCGGGAGGAAAAATCGATCTGCATCACGACCTGTCTTTTGCGGAATACCTGACCGCCCTGGACCAGGTCGAAGGACTACGATATATCGTGGACCGTGTACTGAACCCGGAGTCCGAAGAACTTCGCGCCTCCGCCATGGAGCTGGTGCTTGAGGCGCTGCACCAGCACTCCCTCCTGGGAAAAGACACGGACGACGGTTCCCGGTCTTTCATGGACATGATGGGTTCGATGTTGTCCGGGATTGGGCCGGACATCGACGACGCGGGCGAGTTTGACGAAGACGCCTGATGGCCTGCCGCCGCTTCATCGGCGTGTTTCTGCTCGGGGTGGTCTGGGCAGGTTTCCCCGCGGTACGCGCGGCAAGCGGCCAAAACAGGGCAGGCCGCTCCGTGATTCAACCGCCCCCGGACCCAACAATACTGGTGGCCCTTCCGGGCGCTGAGCACCCTCTTTTCTGGCTGACGGAAGGCCGCTCCCAGGGTAGTTCCTCCTCCTCGCCCTCCTCGTTCGATGCGGGTTTCTATGATCTCAACCTGAGGGTTGAACTTTCGCCAAACTGGCTTGTCGGACGGGTAGGGGTCTTCGGAACGGCCACAACAACGATGTCGGAGCTGACGCTCGACCTGGACTCGGCGATGCGCGTGGACTCGGTGCACTCTGGCGCCGGGGAGAGACTGACCTTCAGTCACCAGGCTGATGGCCTCGTTATTACCCTTCCCTCGGCCCGGGCTGCCGGGCAGCCAGTCGGTGTGACCGTTTTCTACCAGGGACTCCCCGAAGGGGGCGCGCTCGGCGGTTTCGTGTTCGATGACTTGGCGAATGGATCCCCGGTGGTATGGTCGCTCAGTGAGCCGTATTCCGCCAGGACGTGGTGGCCGTCCCAAGATCACCCTTCCGACAAGGCGGACTCAGTGTGGGTGACGGTGGATGCGCCTCGACCAATGACCGTCGGGTCCAATGGGCTGGCTGAAGAGGTTCAGGACCTGCCGGGTGACTACCGTCGATTTGTCTGGCGTCATCGCTACCCCATCGCAACCTATCTGGTGTCCGTCGCGATCGCGGAATACGATGTACACGAACAGGACTACCTCCGGCCGCCTGGTCTGGCCGCGCAACTGGGCCCGCTGACGCTTCCCCTGATTCACTACTCGTATGCGGGCAATGGGGCCTTTCTGGGGAGTCACCCGCAGTTCGGCTTCCAGTACATCACGGAGATTCTTCCCGTTTTGGAAGGCTGGTTTGGCGCCTATCCCTTTGCCCGGGAGAAGTACGGGCACGCCCAGTTCACCTTCGGCGGAGCCATGGAGCATCAGACCCTGTCGTCCATGACGACGAACTACCGGGGAACGATGGCCCACGAGTTGGCGCACCAGTGGTTTGGTGACATGATTTCTCCCCGGACATGGCCTCACCTCTGGCTGAACGAGGGGTTTGCCACCTATGGTGAGCTGGCCTACTGGAAGGAATCCGAGTTTGAGGGCGTCTACGATCAGATCTTCGATATCTATTTCAACAGGGCGCTTGAGGCCTCGGGTACGGTTGTCGTCCAGGACACGACCGACGTCCTTGACATGTTTGCCCACAGCCGGGTGTACTCGAAGGGCTGGATGGTCCTGAGGATGCTCGAGGGACTCATAGGCGAAGAGGACTTTCGGCAGGTTCTGAGGTCCTATGCCGAAGACCCCGCCCTGCAACACGGAACCGCAACCACGGCCGATTTCCAGCGAATCGCAGAGGAGGTTTCGGGCATCGACCTGCAGAGATTCTTCAGCCAGTGGCTGACCAACGGAACGGGCCACCCTGTCTATGAGGCCACCTGGGGATACCGGGCAGAGGCCGGCGCTTGGCACATAGACCTGACGCTGACCCAGACGCAGAGCGAGACACAATCGAACACGCCTGTTTTCGAAATGCCGGTCTGGCTTCACGTGGAGACCAGGGGCGGGCCAGAGGATCTTCTCGTATTCAACGGAGCCCGAACTCAACGATACAGCCTGAGGACTGCCGCCGAGCCGATCTCCCTGGCCGTAGACCCGGATCGGTGGATCCTCCGCGGACCCGACGTGAAAACTACGGGTGTGGTTCAGGGTGAGGAGTTCCCACGTCTTCCGGCACTGAGCCTGTATCCCAATCCGGCCGTCGACCGTTTGACGCTGGAGTCCAGCGACCCCATACCGTTTCTCGCGCGGGTCTTGGATGCGCTGGGGAGAGAGGTCGCTCGCGTCAGCATGCCAGCCTTTGGGCGGGTAACCATACCTCTCACCGGCCTGGCCTCGGGGGTGTATGCGGTTCAGCGCCTGGACCCCAACTCTGCCCAGGCCTCCACGCACCTGTTCCTACATCGATCTCGCTGATGCCCATCACCATTCGTAAGGCAACTCCGTCAGACGCGGAGCTTCTGGTGTCGCTTATCCGGCAGCTGGCGGACTACGAAAACATGTCCGACGAGGTCGTTGCCGACCCCGTGAGACTGGCCGAGCACCTGGACGCCTCCTCATCTCCGCGCTGCGAGGCCATCATCGCCGAGGACGGGCACGGAGAGGCCGCCGGATTTGCCTTGTACTATTGGAGCTATTCCACCTTCTTGACAGATTGGGGTATTTATCTGGAGGATCTGTTCGTACGTGATGTATTCAGGGGAGGAGGCGTGGGATACGCATTGTTAGCCTGGCTTGCCGGTGAGGTCGTTCGCAAGGGCGGCAGGAGACTCACATGGCAGGTGCTGGATTGGAACCAGCCAGCCATCGACTTCTACTCAAGGCTCGGGGCTCGGACCGCCGTCGAATGGGAGACCATGCGGCTGGAAGGGGCAGCTTTGGGCGATCTGGCTGGGTCACTCCCGGCCGCGTCTGCGCGCCTCGCTGCATACTCCAGGACAGACGAATCGTGAAATCTTGGAGTCGGCGACTATTCGGCCACGAGCTGCCCCTGGCAGTCTATTTTTTGTCCGGGACCTGGCCGGGAAGTCGGAGACTGGGAGACCGGAAGCGGCGGATCGCAATCCTTGGGTCGGTAATGCGTGTGGCTTCCGTGCGGAATCTCGTAGTACGAGCGCGTATCAAAGATGCCAAGA
This sequence comes from Rhodothermales bacterium, assembly GCA_047619685.1. Lineage (GTDB taxonomy): Bacteria > Bacteroidota > Rhodothermia > Rhodothermales > UBA10348 > JABDJZ01. The sequence goes on along the minus strand of JBLHLC010000008.1, from coordinate 105,360 downwards.
GAGTCCAACACAACGAACGCAATGAACATCCCGAGGACAGCCAGAAGTATGGTACGCGTGCGGATGTTCATCGAGTTGTGGCGGGATGCGTCTTCGGGGCCTGGGTACGTAATGAATGTCCCTGACCAACAGGTCTCTGGTGTACAAGTTCGCGTTTACGCCGCGTCATGACACGACTGCGTAGCTTCATTCTTGCGGTACTCATTGTTGGAACGGTGGCACCGGCTTCAGCTCAGTTTGCCACGATCCGCGGTAGGATCACCGAGACGCTCGGGAGCCGACCCCTCCCTGGAGCCTCCGTGGTAGTTGAAGACTCCGACGGGAGCCGAAAGGGCACCATGACCAGTTCAGACGGCGGCTTCCTCCTGACGAGACTCCGGCCCGGCACCCACTTCCTCTCGGTGTCCTTTGTGGGCTTCGAGACCCGGTTGGACACGTTGGAACTGGGATTTGACCAGACCGTGGTCTACGACTTGGCGTTGGTGGAAGCGGAAAACCAGCTCGATGAAGTCGTGGTCCAGGTCGACCGGGGAGTCGAAGCCCGCTCAATGGCGGGGCTGGAGATTGTGCGCCCTTCCGCACTCGCTCGTGTCCCGATGCCGGACGTCTCATATGACTTGGCTGGTTACTTGCTGACGCTGCCGGGTTTTGTGTCTACCGGAGATCGTGGCGGCCAGCTCTTTGTCCGTGGCGGCACGGCAACGCAGAATCTGATGCTGGTGGACGGCATCCCGATATTTCAGCCCTTCCACATTGTCGGTTTCTATTCTGCCGTCCCAGCTGACATTGTCTCCTACGCCGACGTGTATGCCGGCGGTTTCGGAGCCAGATATGGAGGGAGAATCTCGTCGGTTGTGGATGTCACCACCACAAATGGAGACAAGGAGAAAGCAACTGGGGCGTTCTCATTGGCACCATTTGTCAGCGGCCTTCGATTCTCTATCCCGGTAGAGAAGGGGAAGGTCTCGCTTGTCGGTTCGATTCGTGAGTCCGTTATCGAACAAGTAGCCCCTCGGCTGCTCGGGCAGGAGCTTCCTTTCCAGTTCGGCGACCGGTTCCTGAAGCTGCACGCCTTCTTGAGTGAGACGGCCAGCCTCTCGCTAACAGGGCTGAGGACGTACGATCGTGGTAGACTTGGAGCGTCCTCGGAGGAGCGACCCTCCAAATGGCAGAATGACGCAGTAGGCTTCCGGTACACCTTTCTCCCGGAAGATGCCGCTGTGTTGTCCCAGTTCGCGATGCATTACTCGCGGATGGAGAGTGTCTACCAGCCTTCACCCGTGGTGGAGCAGAGCGCGAATGTGGATGCTTTCACCATGGAGATCCTCATCGCCTATCTGCTCGGGAAATCCCGGATCAATGTAGCTGTCTTCGGAAACCTGAATAATTTCGACTACAACCTTGGGCCGCAGTCCCGCCCTGTTAGCGTAGGCGTAACAAGCGGAGGCGGCTACGTGGACACCCAGTTTGAGTTGACTCCTGCGTTTCGCATAGAACCGGGCCTTCGCTATGAGGTGTTCTCCCGCGGTGTCTATTCCTCCTTTGGCCCGCGCATCCGGGCGATGTGGCTTCCCGGGGGTGCGGGTGGCAAGCAGCAATGGTCATTCGCCTGGGGACGCTATCACCAGCAGATCATTGGGCTGAACAACGAGCAGGACGTTTCTGACGTGTTCACCATTTGGGCGCCCTCCCCCGGAAACACCCCGGTCCCACAGGCGACCCACTTGATTCTGGGAGTCCAGCAACGGTTGTCGCGTGCCCTGGAGGTCTCGGTGGAGGCCTACAACAAGGACATGAAGAACCTGGCTTTTCCCGTGTTTGACGACGTGCCCAACCAGTTGGAGGGGTTCTCGCGGGTTTCCGGAGATGCTCGAGGTGTTGACGTCCGCGTGGAATTAAACCGACCGAACCTGTTCGGGAGCGTTTCCTACACGCTTTCCGAAGTCGAGTATGAGTGGTCGCCCTCTCTCTCGCGGGTCCTTCCGGGGGTTGAGGTGACCGACACGAATGTGGGGAAGCGATTTAATCCTCCTCACGACCGCCGGCACCAGCTGAACACGAGCCTCCAGATTATTCGGGGACGGAGCAGGGCCTCCCTTCGCTGGCAACTGGGAACGGGCTTACCGTTTACCCAGATCGAAGGATTCTACCAGAAACTGACCGTGGATCCTGCCAATCTCTCAAGCCTTTCAACGGATTCCGGGACTCCGCTGGTCTCTCGCGGGCCGGCGTTTGGGGCCCGGCTACCTGCCTATCATCGGCTCGACATCTCCCTGGAGAGGGACTTCGTCTCCTCCCACGCATTGACCACGGTCCAACTGGGCGTAATCAACGCCTATAACCGCGCAAATATTTTCCAGTACGACTTTTTTTCGGGTGAGCAAGTGAATCAGCTGCCCCTGGTCCCCTCGATTGGCATTTCGGTGGAGCTGCGATGAGGCTTCTGGCGCTACTCCCGCTGGTATTGCTGGCGGCCTGCGACAACACCATTCAACCCCTGATAGATGGGGCAGAAACCCGGTTTTCGGTCTACGGGTATCTGGATACTGCGGCGGATACACAATTCGTTCGGTTGGAAAGTGTCCGGCAGACCGGGGTGGGCGCCCGGCCATCCCTCGAGGACGTAATCGTACGGTCGACGGACGGTTCTGGTGAATGGCGGCTTTGGGAGCACCGGGCCATCACCTTGGATGACGGCGCACGAGGTGACCTGTTCTTTGGGGTATTTCGACCCGAGGCAAACCAGCATTACCAAGTGGAGGCGGAAGCCTCCAATGGAGACGTGACCCGGGCCACGGTTTCGACGCCGCCGATTCCAGAAATAGTGCCCGGCCCGCCACTGGGGAATGCCATCAGTCTCACCCAACACATAGAAGTATCCGGTTTGACCCTGGATCCACTTCGACTGACCCTTCTATATGCAGTCCGTGAGCCGGATGCCTCTCAAGCTGAACAGGTGATTGTGGACTATGGGACGGGAGGCATCAGAATTCCTCAAGGTTGGGCCTTCGATGTGTTTCTGACACGCGATCACTCTGCGGTGTTGGTTGGCCTGGGTCGGAATGCAGCCGACCGCGATGTCGCGCTTGAATCCATCGGCGTCCGCACGGACATATTGAGCCCCGAGTGGGCGCATCCCAGGACCTCGGACAACATCACCAGCGGGAGAGGGTTTTTCGGGGCCATCGGCCGCTATGAACTCTATTGGGTGCTTGAAACGGATGCGGTCTTGACCATGGGGTTCGTCGATGGTCAGTAACTACCGCCCAAGGCCGGTTGCCCGGCACACATATCAGGCCATCCAAGTCTATTTGCTTTCAACCCGGTCGCAGGGGCCGTAACATCGGCCCTCCTAACCCGCCTGACTCGAGGACTCTACATATGGCGCGCTTTTTTGTCGTGTTGCTTCTGGGACTTGTCTTTGCCGCGCCCGCGGCGGGCCAGTCAGCGACAGTTCGCGGCTTTATTACCTCGACTTCTGACGGCCAGCCCCTGCCGGGCGTCAACGTTATCATTCTGGAGCCAGACGGCTCGCTGGTAACAGGGACGGCAACCGACGCCGATGGGTTTTACGCACTCTCTCGTATAACACCTGGGCCGTACACACTGCGGGCTACCTTTATTGGATTTGAGATCTATGAAGAGCAACTGACCCTGGGTGACGGTATAGAAGCCAGAAACATCTCTCTGGATGACGCGTCGGCGGAGATGGAGGGCGTTCTGGTTGAGAGCGAGCGCGAGACGGCGGGTGCGGCAAACATTACCGCCGGCCTTCAGACGGTGCGTCCGGCTGACATCGATCTTATCCCGGCTCCGGACATCTCGGCCGACCTCGTCAACTACCTGACGGCGCTGCCCGGGATTGTGTCTCAGGGAGATCGCGGCGGCCAACTATTCGTCCGAGGCGGCGAGCCCACCCAGAATCTGGTGCTTCTGGATGGAATGATGGTCTACCAACCATTCCACGTCATAGGCTTCTTCTCCGCCTTTCCAGCGGATATCATAAATACCGCCGACGTGTACGCGGGCGGTTTTGGCGGGAAGTATGGCGGACGTCTATCGTCGGTGATCGAGGTCGCGGCCCGAACGGGCAACAAGAGGCGATTCGCCAGCTCCTTCTCTTTGGCCCCGTTCGTCAGTTCGGCCCGTATCGAGGGCCCAATCGTGCCCGGGAAGGTCTCGATCCTGGCTTCCGTTCGGGAGTCTGTAATTGAGCACGGGGCGTCTAAACTGGTAGATCAGGAACTGCCGTTCAGTTTCGGAGACCAGTTCGTCAAGCTTCATGCGAACCTTGGCCCAGCGAGCCAACTCTCCATAAGCGCGCTCCACACCAGTGATACCGGACGCCTGGGACTGGATCCACAGAGCAGTGACGTGACCTTGGCTGCTGAGGAAGTACACTGGGAGAACCTGGCTTTTGGCGGCCGTTTCATTTTCCTGCCTGCCACCCTGCCCGTCTTCGCAGAGGTCCTGATATCCGCTTCCCAGTTGGAGAACGCCTTCGGCCTTCCCGACTCACCAATTCGTTCCACGAAGGCCAACAGGTTCAGCTTTTCCACCAACGTCACCCACTATTTGGGCAATACAGACCTTGCGTGGGGAATCTTCCTTTCCTCCAGCGCGCTGGAAAGCGACTTGGGTGGTCTGTTTCAGAATGTTGATCTCAGGAAGGAGTACGTGACGGAAGTCGGCGCCTACATGGAGCCGGAATTCCGTCTGCCAGGCGGACTGCGGTTGCAACCGGGGCTCCGCCTGCAGTCCTTCCCCAGCAAGGGCGTGACCTTCGTTGAGCCCCGCATGCGCGCCGTTTGGAACCTTGGCGCCCACCGCCTCAGCGCGGCAGGTGGCGTCTATCATCAGGAGGTTGTAGGTCTCAACGACCGCAGGGACGCTGGCGATGTCTTTACCGCCTGGATTGCCTCTCCAGACGGGATCGTCCCCGAAGCCATCCACGGAATCGTGGGCTACTCGGTTCGCCCAAATTCTGTCCTTACGTTTTCCGTAGAGGGTTTCTACAAAAAGCTTACGGACCTGATTGTGCCGGAATGGAGCGCGTTTCCGCGCTTCACGACCAGCATCCAGGGTGCGAATGGCACGGCTTCCGGTGCAGATATCCGGCTGGAGGTGTCCGCTGGGGACGCGTTTTATGGCGTGATCAGCTACGGTCTCTCGGACGTGCGCTATAAAGCGAAAATCCGCGCTCTCGAAATCCTCACCGGGGAGGAAGAAACAGAGTACTCACCTCCCCACGACCGTCGCCACCAACTCAATGCGTTGGCTGCCATTTCGGCCAAGGGTTTCAATCTGAACATCCGTTGGCAGTTCGGCTCAGGGCTGCCGTTCAACCAGTCTCTCGGCTTCGACCGCTACATCCTGTTGGACAGCCTGGTCAACGTACTCGAGGCTCCCGGCGACGAACGCGTGCTGTACGGCACTCCCTATACCGGCAGGCTGGCCACCTATCACCGCCTGGACGTCTCTCTCGATCGAGAATTCAAGTTCTCCGATCGGACTTCGGGGACCATCCAGGTGGGTGTGATCAACGCATACGACCGGCCCAATCTCTTCTATCTCGATTTGTTTACTCTTCGCCGGGTCGACCAACTCCCGTTGATCCCGACAGTCGGAATTAAAATAGACATCAAGTGACAATGAGCCGGACACCTTATTTGATGGCTCTCCTGCTGGTCGTGGGCTCCGCGATTCTGGCCGGGTGTGAGACGAACGTCGATCCATTCATCGAAGACGATCGCTTCTATACGATCTTCGGCTACCTCGATACGGCAACCGAGCTTCAGGCGGTTCGTGTGATTCCGCTGCGACGCGTGATCGGACAGAACTCGTCTGAGATTGATGCTATCGTCACAACCACGGAATTGGAATCTGGCTCGGTTGTCGAATGGACTGCAGAACTGGTCGATTTCCCCGACGGCAGCGTCGGTCATGTATTCAGGGGTCCCTTCCGACCGAACCCGGGCTCAACCTACCGTTTTGACATACTGCGCAGCGACGGCGCGAGCGCTTCAGCCAGCACGACCATTCCGGTCGCCACCTCTGTCTCGGTAGCGGCTCCGATCCTGGCTGTGGCGTCGGCGTTTCAAAACGTCTTCTGGTCCGACATTCCGACCGATCCCTTCAGGGTGGATGTCTGGTATCGGTTCATGGGCGTGCGACCCAGCGACCCGTTTGTCGACGCCGTGATCGTCTACGGTGAGGAGGTCTTCGGCGGCCCCAAGAACGGCGGTTGGGAGACGCTTGTCCGCTTGTCGGAGGACCGCGAGAAGGTCACCGAAGCCATTGGTGTGGCCGGGAACGCGGGCCTGACGCTTATGGGCGTCGGTGCACGGCTCACGTTGCCGGACGACGCCTGGAGGGCGCCGGGCGGCGTCTACGACAAAGAACTGCTCGTTCAGCCGGGCGCATTCTCCAACGTAGAGAATGGCTTTGGCTTCCTGGGCTCCGTCAATCAGTACACCGTCGAGTGGGGTCTGTCTCCGGAGATTACTAAGCGAATCGGCTATTCGGTGCCATCGGTCGTCTCCGACTAGAACCTGGCTTCTGATTATGCGGGCAGTGGTCATCATACCGGCCCTGAACGAGGAGTCATCCATAGGCCGCGTGCTGGAGGAGATCCCCAGCCAGCTTGTGAGTGGCGTAGTCGTCGTGGACAACGGCTCGACGGACCAGACCGCGAAACGAGCACGTGCTCTGGGTGCGACGGTCGTCGAGGAACCTGAGCGAGGGTATGGCGCGGCCTGTCTCCGCGGCATTCAAGAGGCAGAACGCCTGAATGCGGACATTTTGGTCTTTATTGACGGCGATTACTCCGATTTTCCGGCGCAAATGGACCGGATTCTGACGCCTATCCGTCGGGACGGGTACGACCTGGTTATCGGGTCGCGAATGCGGGGAAACCTGCAACCGGGGGCGATGCTTCCGCAGGCCCGTTTCGGGAACTGGCTCGCAGGTACGCTGATGAGGTGGGGGTGGGGAGCAAACTTTACGGACCTGGGGCCATTTCGCGCGATTCGGTATGCCGAATACAAGAGGCTTCAGATGGCAGACCGCAATTACGGATGGACCGTGGAGATGCAACTGAAAGCGGTGGAGGCGAACCTCAAATGCACCGAAGTCCCGGTGGACTACCGGCCCAGGATCGGGCAGTCCAAAGTCACCGGAACCTTGAGCGGCACGCTGAACGCGTCAGTGAAGATTCTCCGCATCCTTGGCCAGTACTGGCTGACGAAGGGAAACCGCCAATATCCGCCCGCTTGAGGGGCCGGGGAAACGGACCCAATCAGGCGCCTGAGCGTTTCTATTGTCGGTCATCCGCAACCCCGGTCAATTATGCAGAAGCCTGACATCTGGTTCAACGGCGAATTCGTCCCTTTCGAAGAAGCCAACGTTCATGTCTTGAGCCACGTGCTCCACTACGGTTCGTCCGTCTTTGAAGGCGTGCGCTGTTACAACACCAAGGAGAAAGGGCCTGCGATCTTCCGACTTCGCGACCATACCCAGCGCCTCATTGACTCGGCGCGGATCTACCGGATGGAGCTTCCCTATAGTTTGGAGGCGTTGGAGGCTGCACAGGTGGAGACCGTGGCTCGAAGCGGCCTGGATGCCTGCTATATCAGGCCATTGGTCTTTCGCGGGATGGGAGCAATGGGCGTCAATCCACTAGACAATCCTGTGGAGACCATAATCGCGGTCTGGGAATGGGGAGCTTATCTGGGTGCAGAAGCGCTTGAGTCTGGCGTGGATGTCGAGGTGGCGTCCTGGCAGCGGATGGCGCCGAACACGTTCCCCGCCATGGCCAAGGCGGGCGGCAATTATTTGAATGCCAGTCTGGTGAAAATGGATGCCGTTCTGAACGGGTACGCCGAAGGCATCATGCTCAGCCACGATGGTCATGTGGCCGAGGGATCTGGAGAGAACCTTTTCATGGTCAAGAATGGACGGTTATTCACCGCCCCGACATCGCTGTCCATTCTGCCCGGCATCACCCGCGGGTCCATCATGCGTCTCGCCCAGGAGCTTGGCTACAAGGTGGAAACGGCCCTCATTCCGCGGGAAGCCCTCTACATCGCGGACGAGCTTTTCTTTACCGGGACCGCCGCGGAAGTGACTCCGATCAAATCCGTGGACAACTACGTCATCGGATCGGGATCCAGGGGGCCGATCACCAAGGCTCTTCAGGATGCTTATTTCGGGGTTGTCCACGGTGGGAAAGACCCCCACGACTGGCTGACGCCCATCAACGCGTAATAAGGCCGGGCGGCAGGAATTCAGGAAAAGTCAGGTTCATGAGGAAGTTCACGAACGGGTCTCCGACGTCGTTCACGCCCATGAAGAGGATGTCCTGGTCCCCATCGCCATTGTAGTCGCCGATAGCCATGTCTCCCTGAGTGAGACCGGCCAGGCCATACTCGCGGCGGAAATCACCCCCAGTGTTGACCAGGATCTGGCCGATTCGGTTGCCAAGAACGGTTTCTGCACCCGAAAGCACAATGTCAGGGTCGCCGTCGACATCGTAGTCCAACCAGGCAATGTTTCCCGACACCACGCCCTGAATCCCTGTCTCCACTTCCTGGAAGCCCACCCCCGTCGATCGCAGCAGTAGCAATCGACCGCGAAGTAGCTGGGGATCCAGGACGCCACCGGTGGCGAGCAGGTCGTCCAGGCCATCGCCATCAAAGTCGGCCCATTCCAAATCGGCCAGGACCAGGGATGGCAGGTCCAGGTCCAACTCTTCAAATCCCGCGTCGCCCGAATTCCGAAAGACGCCGGTAACGAGTCGGTCTGTCCCCTGGCCCGAGACGGCCAGTTCCAGGAAGCCATCGCCGTCCATGTCACCCCAGGCCAGGGAGCACAACATGACGTCCGGAATGGCGACATCGAGAGGCCGCAGACCACCGGCCCCGGTGTTCTCGTACACGATGGTGGCCGGCAGGTAGGGAGGCTCCGGTGATGTAGCTCCACAGGCAGCGAAGTCCATGTCTCCGTCTCCGTCCATATCTGCCCATGCGGCGTCTCCCGCATGGAGGCCAGGGATCCGGACGGAGGTTTGCTGTACCAGACTGCCGCGGTTGTTGCGGTACAATTCTCCAACAACCTCGATTGTGCGCTGGCCGACAACACGTTCCACGTAAGTCAGGCCGAAAAGCAACACGTCGTCGTCCCCGTCTCCGTCGAAGTCGCCCCAACGCGCGGTCCCATCCCATACATGGTTGACGATGGACTGCACCGGACGGTAGACCTTGAACGACAACTGCACCAGATAACCGCCAATCGCGGCCGTGTAAACCGAGTCCTCGAGTACATAGATTCTGGTCAGGGGCGACTCAGGTCCAGCCAAACCAGTCAGAAGAAGATCCAGGTCGCCGTCGCCGTCCAGGTCTCCAAAGTCCAGGGATCCGTTGAGAAGACGGGGAAGGGGGTACGGAATGAGCGCGGGCTCCGCGGCAGAGACCTGCCCCCAGGCGATGCCCGGCAAACATAGCAGCGCGGCCAGGAAGAGAAACTGTACTTGAAGAACTCGCGGCATCGACTAAAGCTCGAAGATCGTCATGATCAACCTGCCGTCCTGAATACCAGACATGAGGATATCCAGGCGACCGTTGCCATCATAATCGTACCAGGTCGTGGTCCCGAAGAGCGCACCCCGGAGGTCGAAGCGTTTGCTGAATACGCCACCCACCTGCTCATACACGACGATCCGCTGGTGATCTGATTCCTCCAGATCCTGGATTCCGGCCACAAGCAGATCCTCATCGCCATCTCCGTCGAAGTCGCCCCAGCGAACCTGTCCCGAGAATGTCGCAGAGAACTCCTGATCCACCGCCACAAACCTGCCGCCGTCACTCCGGTACAAAGCAGAGACGCCGGAGACCAGATCGGGACTGAGAACACCGCCGGTCAGGAACAGGTCGGCATCCCCATCGGCGTCGAAGTCGGCAGCCCGTGCAGAGGAGAACAGCCAGGCGGGAATGCCCGACTCGATCAGGGTAAAGCCACCTGCGCCGTCGTTTTGCGCCAAGACGTTCACCGCACCGTCAATCCCGGTCCCGGGCGAGAATAAATCGAGATCGCCGTCGCCATCGAAGTCGCCCCAGGCCACATCAGTTGGTATGATCTGGGGAAGTCCGGTTGGAACCAGACTGAACCCGAAAGCGCCATTGTGGCGGAAAACACCCAGGAAAGGAGACCCGTCCAAGGCTGAACCGCCAATGGCCAGGTCGAGATCGCCGTCGGAATCAATGTCCGCCCAGGCGGCCACGCTGGATTGCAGCGCAGGCAGCCCCGAATTTCGGATAATCATGGTTCGCTGGCCCGCGTTCTCGAAGAGATCGGTCGCCGGCAGTTCCACTATGTTGTCGATATCGACCTCATCGACACCGGTCCCTGTCATCAGAAGGTCCATGTCTCCGTCACCGTCAACGTCGGCCCACGTCACGTTACCCGAATTCATCTGCCGGGCGGCGAACGAGAAGTGCTCATAGACAGCGACGATCCGCGGGGCCTGAAGAGGGAGAGGCTCTTCGAGGCGGCCCGTGAAGGCATACAGACCAGTGACGGGTTCTCCGTCCAGCGTCTGGCCGATCACCATGAGATCGGCGTCCCCGTCGCCATCAAAATCGGCCGCCTCCGCAGAGCCCGCCCAGGTCTCCGGCACGCCCCGCACCACCACCACATTCTGGCCAGCAGCCGGGGCAGGGCCGAGTCCAAGGACTAGAAAAGCGCCCAGAATGGTGAGGCGCATGGCCTAACGCACCAGCGTCAGGGTGCGCGTCTCACGAAATGACCCGGCCCGCATTTCCAGGAAATAGACGCCACCGGCGAGCGCTCCCGGGGTCTGCCAGAGCGTCGTGTGACTGCCAGGTGCCGCTACGCCATCTACCAGAAGTGCCACCTGGCGCCCGAGGATGTCGAAGACTCGAACCTGTACCCTCGCGGCCGATGGAACGTCGTACCCAATGCGCGTCTGTACTCCAAACGGGTTCGGATAGGCGCCTTTCAGACTGAACTCCGCCGGAATAAGACCATCCGCCTCCAGGTCAGTTGCAGACGCCGCCACAACAAAACTACCCTCCGTCGCAAAATCTGAGGCGGCAAACGCGGGCCCAACGGCCTGCACAGACCAGAAGTAGGTCCCGGATTCCAGACCGTTCAGCACAGCCGTCGCGCCTGCATGAAATCCCGGGCGACCAACCCTTCGAAAGCCGGTAACCAGGTCAGCCGGAACCGCCCGGACGTCGGATCCGCCGGCATATGTCCCGATCCGGACGTCGTATGTCAATACGCCGTCCTGTTGGTGGGTCCACTCGAGCGTGACCCGGCTGTCCACAACGGTTGACCGCAGCGCAGAAGGGGCCGACAACACAGATGGAAGCGGCTGCCGGGTGTTCTCATACAAGTTCAGGATGTCCTCCCCGTAAGAGGTTGCGCCGGACGCCAACAAATCCAGATCCCCATCCCCGTCGAAGTCCCCCCAGTCGGCGCTTGCGAAAATGGCCCCAACCAGCAATGTTGTATTGCTGAAGACACCGGCGCCCTCGTTACGGTATATCCGGGCCGATCGCCGGCCCAAAGCAGATTCCGCCCCAAGGCTCAGGATATCCAGATCACCGTCGTTGTCGTAGTCTCCGAAGGTCAGGCTCCCCGCAAGCGTCCCGGTGAGGTTGGCATCCACGCGGCTGAAGGTGCCGGAATCATTTCGATAGAGTTCGGCACTGCCTTCGAGTATGCGCGGCGTCACCTGTCCGCCCCCTACGATGACATCCAGGTCCCCGTCGGCATCGAAGTCTCCCCAATCCACGCTTGAAAAGGCCACGGCCGCAAAATCTGCTCCAGAATCTGTGAGCGTACCGCCGGAATTTCTGAAAATCTGCGTCCTGAAGCCGGCGTCGGTGGCACCGCTTATGAGGAGATCGGGATCTCCATCGGAGTCATAGTCGCCCCAGCGTCCCTCCCCGAACGCAAACCCGGGTATTCCGGAATCAACGATGGAAAACGTCCCCGCAGTATTCCTGGCCAAAGAAGTCCGGTAGGCGCCATCAGCGTCCACACCACTTACAAGCAGGTCCAGGTCTCCGTCACCATCGTAGTCAGACCAAGCCAAGGCGCCGGAATGGTAAGCCGGGAGCGCGCCGGCATCCAGTTCCGTAAAACTGGCTCCGTCATTTCGATAGATCAACGTGACCGGTGAATAAGGAGGATCGATGCGCTCGCTACCGCTGATCGCCAGGTCCAGGTCTCCGTCACCGTCCAGGTCAGCCCAATCCGAGCGGCTATACGCCAGGCCCTTTATGCCTCCAGCCAGCGGGACGAACTGCACGCCGGCTTCCGAAGCCCCCTGATTAGAGTAGATGCCGCCCGTAAGACCCGACACGCCGCGGCCAGAGACCACCACGTCCAGATCACCGTCGTTGTCTATGTCGGCCCAACTCACGGTTGCATTGCGGACCGCCGGCAGGTCCTGCTGGAGAATGTTGAACGTGAAGGGCTGCGTTACCGGCTGAGCGGCTGCTGCAAGGGCTCCCCCTAAGGAGAGGCAAATAGCCAGAGGAAAAACTCGCTTCACGGACATGGATCCCGATTGGTGGCAGGGTGCCAAAGGTACGTACGATTGACGGTTGCGGCGCGAACGAATTCCCAACGGTCCTGGCAGCCCGCTGGCCCGCGTTACCCGGGAGCGCCGGCGGCCGCCTCGATGAGTTCATCCGCCGTTTCCGCGCCCAAATACCGGTCAATCAACCAATGTGCCGCGTAGATCAGGGGGGTGATGAGGACGGCCACAATGAACTTGTATCCGTAGTTGAACAACGTAATGGCGATGATCGCCTGGAGTGTCAACTGCCCAGAAAACGCTACAAAGAGAACGACAAACGTGTCGATAAACTGGGACCCGAACGTGGATCCTGTGGCGCGGAGCCAGAGATGCTTTCCGTCGGTCAGTTTCCTGAGCCAGTGGAACAGGGATATGTCGGCCATTTGACCCAAGAAGTAGGCCACTAGACTCGCCAGGATGATGCGCCCCGAAGCTCCGAAAACCGTATTGAAGGCATCCCCTGGCACTGGCGAAATAGAGGCCGTCGGGACCGACATCGCGATCTGGATGATTCCAAATTCAAATATGATCATCGCCACTCCCAGGTAGGTGACGAACTTGATTCCCGCTTTTCCGAAGTACTCGTTCAGGAGATCCGTGATGATGAACGTGACCGGAAACGCAATCACCCCGGCGGTCATGATGACCTGATCAAACTGCTCGCCCATGATGGTCAGGGCAAACGGGAGCTCCATGACGGTGAACAGCTTCGACGCCGTGGCCTCCGCGACGACCAGCGCCGTGAGGAAAATTGCCGAGCAGACCACAAAGAGCTTTTGGGGTCGCGAGAATCGATAGGAGCCGGAATCCATGCCTTGGGTCAGTCTGTCTGGTCGCGCCTGTATTGGTCCAGGGTGTCGTTCAAGAGGTTGAGATCTGCCTCGGTCAGGTGCCGAGCCAGCGTCGCGTGTACCGCTTCCACATGCGGGTGCATGGTCGAAAGCAATTCCCTTCCGGTCTCGGTAATTCCGACCTCGACAATGCGGCGATCCTGGGCAGCGCGTTTTCGCACCACGTGACCGGCGGCCTCCAGTCGATTGAGAAGCCGCGTGACGTCCGGGGTTCGGTCCAGGAGCCGACTGCCAACATCGCTACACGTCATCAGCGCGGGATCCTTGCCCTGGAGGATGCGAAGTACGTTGTACTGGGCGGGGGTAACTCCGAACTCACCCATGGTCGAGGTCAGTTGCGAAACGACCCACGAGCTTGTCGCCATGATGTTCAGCATGGCCCTTTCGCTGGCCGTCGCGAAGCGGTCCTGCTTGATCAGCTCTTCGAGTCTCATCTATTTAGCCTACCAGAGAAAGCGCCCCATACGGGCGCTGGAGAGTGACGTTCCGGTGGAGGCGGGGCCGCAAGCTGTGAGGGGCCGAAGCTAACCGATTTCCGTCGGAGTGGCCTTTTCCGTCGCGGTCTCTAGGAGCCGGTGGGATGTGGGATCGAAGACCGGAAGGGAGAACCCGAAGGTCGATCCATACCCCACTCTGCTTTCCACCAGCAAGGTTCGATCGTGGGCGGCCAGAATATGCTTGACGATGGCAAGCCCAAGTCCGGTGCCGCCTTGGGAGCGAGAACGACTCTTGTCAACGCGAAAGAACCGCTCCGTTATTCGGGGGATCAGCTCTGCCGGGATGCCGATGCCATCATCGACCACCGATATTTTCACGTTGCCGCCAGGGATTGGACGAGCGACCAACTCGATGGTGCCGTTCTCGTCGTTGTACTTGATGGCATTCTCCATGAGGTTGACCAACACCTGTCTGATGTGGTGCGCGTCTCCGACGACTTTAGGGAGGCCACTGGGCAAAGACAACTGAAGGCGGACTTTGCGGCCTGAGGCGACGGTTTCCAGCGATTCAAGTGTCTCGACGGCAAGGCCCTTCAGGTCGAAGGGTGCAAGCTGCATCTTGAGTTCGCCGTGCTCCATGCGCGCAATTTCCCCCAGATCCCGGACCAGGCTATCCAGCCGGTCTGCGTTGCGCAGGATCTTCCCCAGGAACGTACGATTGACCCGCGCATCGTCCAGGGCGCCGCCCTCCAGGGTCTCGGCGAACCCCCGAATCGCGAAAATGGGTGTCTTGAGCTCGTGAGAGACGTTTCCAATAAATTCGCGCCTGTAATTCTCCATGCGCCTTAGTTCGGTTATTTCTCGCTCCAACACCTGGCCCGTCCGGTAGACCTGCCAGACCAGGTCGTTGAGTTCGTCACCCTTGGGTAGATGAGCCGCCTCAAGGTTTTCGAACTGGCTGTTTCGGATCTGCCTGAGAATGGTCCGGGCCAATTTCAGTCTCCGGGCCAGCATCCAGACGGCCGCCGCATACGTGCCGGCGGTGACAACGGCGGGCACAGCGACCGCTGCCGGCACCCACCATTCGCCTGAGACAAGCGCAAATACAGCTATCCCCGTGGCCGAGATGGCACCAGATACCGCCGCCAGCTTCAGGGCGACGTGGTTTATACGACGGTCCTTTGGGCGGTTAGGCCCGGAGTCTATATCCAACGCCTTTTACGGTCTCGATGAGATCCTCTCCCACCTTTTCGCGGATCTTGCGGACGTGGACATCCACCGTCCGATCAACAACATATACGTCGGGCCCCCATACGGCATCCAGTAACTGTTGCCGGGAGAACACGCGTCCGGGGTTGGCCGCAAAATGGCGAAGCAGCTCGAATTCCTTCCGAGGAAGGTGCATCGGCTCTGTCTGCCCTGAGATCTCGACGACATACCGGGTGCGGTCGATGGTCAGGCCGTGCACTTTTACAACGTCTGGTACTTCATCGGAGCGGTTGGCTCCGCGCAACGTGGCCCGAACCTGACTCATGAGAACTGGCAGCGAGATGGGCTTGGTCAGGTAGATATCGGCCCCGACATCGAGTCCCGAAACTTGATCCTCCTCGCTACCGCGTGCCGTCAGCATGACGATGGGCGTGGAACTGAGGGTGGCGTGTTGACGAATTCGGCGGCATGCCTCGACCCCATCCATCCTTGGCATCATTACGTCCAGGATGATGAGATCGGGGGCGTGCTTTTCCGCCATCGAAATCCCTTCCAATCCGTCCCGGGCCTCAATAACCGAAAAGCCCTCCTTTTCGAGGTTGTAGCGGAGCAAGTCGAGGAGATCATCCTCGTCATCGACCACTAGAATTTTTTGCTTGGAGGTATCCATGGGTATTGCCTCCCATTGGAGAGGCACTCGGGTCCAAAACAGGAAGCTACGTCCGCGCGATTACCACAGTATTACGTGGTTCACACCCCAACAATGCCGGGAGTTTGATTAGTTTTGAGCCGAACAATCCAAAAAGCGAAGTCCATGTCTCCAGGAAGAAAGCTCAGATACGGGATGGTCGGCGGCGGGCCGGGTGCCTTCATTGGTGCAGTGCACCGGATGGCTGCGGCTCTGGATGGAGAGATGGAGTTGGTCGCCGGCGCTTTTTCCGCCAGTCCGGAAAAGTCCAAGGCTCAGGGCCTCGCCCTACATCTGGATCCCACACGGGTGTACGGTTCCTTTGCGGAGATGGCAAAGGCGGAGTCGTCGCGGGAAGACGGTATCGACTTCGTTTCCATAGTGACGCCCAATCACCTGCATTACCCGGCTGCGAAGGCCTTCATCGAGGAGGGCATTCATGTTGTCTGCGACAAGCCGCTGACAAACACCCTGGAGGAGGCCGAGGACCTGTGCCGTCTCGTCGCAAAACACGATGTGGTCTTCGCCCTTACCCACAACTATACCGGGTATCCCATGGTCAAGCAGGCACGCAAGATGTGCGCCGGCGGGGATCTGGGTACCATCCGAAAAATTGTCGTGGAGTACCCGCAGGGATGGTTGAGCGAGCTGGTCGAAGCCACGGGTCAGAAGCAGGCGGCCTGGCGAACAGACCCCTCTAAGGCCGGAGTCTCATCGGCTATGGGCGACATCGGATCACACGCCGAGAACCTGGCTCGATACATCACCGGGCTGGAGATGGAGGAGATGCACGCGGATCTGAGTACCCTCGTTCCGGGTCGACAGCTCGAAGATGATGGCAATATCCTGGTTCACTACAAGGGCGGTGCGCGCGGAATTCTCTATGCGTCCCAGATATCGGTGGGCGAAGAAAACAACCTCCGAATCCGCGTCTACGGCACAAAGGCCTCCCTGGAGTGGAAGCAGGAGCACCCAAACTGGCTTCACGTCAAACACCCGGACCAGCCAGAGCAAATCTACAAGCGCGGAAACCCGTACCTGGGTGGCGCGGCCGCTCACGGCACCCGGCTCCCTGCGGGACATCCGGAAGCGTTTTTGGAAGCCTTCGCCAACATTTACAAGAGCGCTGGACGCGTGATTTCAGCCCGTATTTCCGGCCAAGAGCCCAATGGTCTTGACCTGGACTTCCCCACGGTGCAGGATGGAGCAGTTGGCGTCCACTTTATTCACACGGCAGTACGTAGCAGTCGGGACCGGGCGTGGGTAGACGCGTCCTATTCGCCGCCCGCGTAACTCGCCCTCCCCACACCCACACTGTCCACATCGATCTCTCGCCATGTCCAGACCCGTAACTCTCTTCACCGGTCAGTGGGCCGATCTTCCACTGGAGACGCTAGCCGAAATGGCAGCCTCATTCGGGTACGACGGCCTGGAGTTGGCGTGCTGGGGCGACCATTTTGACGTCCAGCGGGCAGTCACTGAGCCCGATTACTGTCAGGGAAGACACGATCTGCTGGCAAGCCACGGGTTGGAGCTCTTTGCCATCTCGAACCACCTGGTAGGACAAGCGGTTTGCGACAACATTGACATCAGGCACAAATCGATCCTGCCAAAGCATGTTTGGGGCGATGGGGATCCTGAGGGGGTTCGCGCCCGCGCCGCGGAAGAAATGAAGGACACCGCGCGGGCGGCCGCGAAAATGGGCCTGACGGTCGTCAATGGGTTCACGGGGTCCAGCATCTGGCATCTTGTCTATTCCTTTCCACCGGTCACTGCCGAGATGATTGATGCTGGATATCAAGACTTTGCAGACCGTTGGAATCCCATTCTGGACGTGTTTGACGAAGTAGGTGTTCGGTTTGCTCTGGAAGTCCACCCGACAGAGATCGCGTTCGACATCGCGTCCGCGGAGCGCGCTCTGAAGGCGGTCAACGGGCGCGAGGCCTTCGGCTTCAACTACGACCCGAGTCATTTTGGCTATCAGGGAGTGGACTATGTGGAGTTCATCCACAGATTTGGCGACAAAATCTTCCACGCCCACATGAAAGATGTCTGGTGGTCGCCGAACCATGCCGAGGTTGGGGTATTTGGAGGGCACACTGAATTCGGGGATCGGCGCCGGTTCTGGGATTTTCGCTCCCTTGGGCGGGGCTCAATAGACTTTGAAGAGATCATAAGGGCACTCAACCGGATCGGGTACGACGGCCCATTGTCGGTTGAGTGGGAAGATTCCGGTATGGACCGGGAGCACGGAGCCGCAGAAGCGTGCGATTTCTTGCGCGCTGTGGACTTTGCGCCCTCAGACGTCGATTTCGACGCTGCGTTCGGCGACGAGTAGACGTCCCGTTCGAACGACAATTAGAGACAAACAGGTTAGCCAAAAATGGAAACCCCCCGTGAGACACGCGTAGCCACATTCTCTGAGCTTGAGGATCGCGTTCCCGCCTATGCCATGGTGGCAGGCGTCGATCTTGTGGTGATCAGGTTCGATGAGAAGGTCTCGGTTCTATACGGCCGCTGCCTCCACAGGGGCGCGCTGCTTGCAGACGGACACGTGGACGGAGACAACCTGATCTGCGGACTCCACAACTGGGACTATCGTGTAGACACCGGGGTGTCCGCATACGCCAACCAGGAGGTCCTCGAGAAATTCAGCGCCTGGGTCCAGGATGACGTCGTATACGTCGATGAGGCCCAAATCGTGGCCTGGCAGGTAGATCACCCACAGCCGTACGATCGCGAGGCGTACCTGGGGCTGTATCAGGACACGCACGGTACCCCTGAGGAACCCTTCAACCGCCAGATCCAGACCCTGGCGCGTGACGGCCTTTCGAAGGTCGGACACCACGGCCCGATGTCCGCAATGGGCATTCCGCTGACTGAACTACCCAGGTGGAATGACATCCAGATCCTGACGGCGCAGTTGGCGACCAAGCCGCTACTGGAGCATATCCGGGTCGGCACCGATGTCGTCATTGGCCCCAAAGCCAAGAAGCCGCTCGTGCTGGGCATTCCCCTGTTTGTGTCCGACATGAGCTTCGGAGCCCTCAGTGAGGAGGCCAAGGTCGCGCTCGCTACCGGGGCGGAATTGGCACATACGGGAATCTGCTCCGGAGAAGGAGGGATGTTGCCGGAAGAGCAAGAGGCCAATACGCGCTATTTCTACGAACTGGCGTCCGCAAAATTCGGCTGGAATCTGGAGGCGGTGAGCAAGTGCCAGGCCTTTCACTTCAAGGGTGGACAAGGAGCCAAAACGGGAACCGGAGGTCACTTGCCGGGCGAGAAGGTGGTCGGCAAGATTGCCCAGGTACGTGGTCTGGACGAAGGTTATCCGGCGATCAGTCCCGCCACCTTCCTGGATATCGTCACGCTTGATGACTTCAGGAACGTGGCAGCAGCGGTTCGCGGCGTCACCGGCGGGGCACCCATCGGTTTCAAGCTTTCGGCCCAACATATCGAGGAGGACATCGATTTTGCCCTCCAGATCGGGGTAGACTACATCATTCTGGATGGTCGCGGAGGCGGTACGGGTGCGGCTCCGGACATTTTCAAGCAGAACATCTCTGTTCCCACCATCCCGGCCCTGGCCAGGGCGCGGAGACATCTGGACGCGGTCGGCGCCAACGACGTTACCCTGATCATCACGGGAGGTCTTCGCACCGAGTCAGACTTCGTGAAGGCGCTGGCCCTTGGCGCAGATGCTGTCGCGATCTCCAACTCGGCTCTCCAGGCCATCGGATGTCTGGGAATGAGGGCCTGTCACACCAACAACTGTCCTGTGGGAATCGCGACCCAGAAGGATCATCTTCGGGCTCGTCTGGAGATCATCAAGTCGGCTCACCGGCTCAAAAACTGGTTCGAAGCCACTACGGAACTCATGCAGGTGTTGGCCCGGGCTTGTGGGCACAGCCATCTGTCTGAATTGGCGCCACGCGACCTGACCACATGGAGTCGGGATATGGCCGCGCTTTCCGGGGTCAAGTTTGCCGGGGTCGGCGCGGTCTAGGGTTGGGATTCGGTCGGGTCAACTTCGACGAGGCCGTTCACGACGCCAATCGATCTGTGAACCACCGAGTCAGGCGCAACCAAATTTCGGCGCCGCCCTTCAAGTCTTCGACCCCGTGGTCCAGGTTGGGGTTGTCGTTGATCTCGATCACGACGGGGCCGTCCGATGTTTCCTTGAGATCGACCCCGTAGAACCCGTTGCCGATCAATCCCGCCGACCGCACCGCGATATCCACGATTTCGGGCGGCGCCTGATCGAGAGGGACGGTCTTGAAGCCGCCTTCCTCGGCCTTTCCGTCGGGCCGGTGGTTGATGATCTGCCAGTGCCCACGCGCCATCCGGTATTGGCAGGCGAACAGCGGCTGGTCGTCCAGCACGCCGATGCGCCAGTCAAAGGTGGTCGGGACGAATTTCTGGGCGAGTAGCAGGTCGTTCCCTTTGAAAAAGCCCGTGGTCAGCAATTTCAATTCGTCCTGGTTCGCGACCAGTTTCACTCCGCGGCTGAACGAACCATCCGGGATCTTGATCACCAGCGGGAAACCCAGGACATCGCCAACCTCTTCCCTCGGGCTGTCGGGGCGGATGACGAGGGTCTGCGGCGTCGGGAGTCCGGCCTGGGTCAGGCGCTCCCACAGGTACACCTTGTTCGTGCAGCGGATCATCGAGACCGGGTCATCGATCACCGGCATGCCCTCTGCCCTGGCGCGCTGCGCAAAGCGATAGGTGTGATTGCGGATCGTCGTGGTTTCGCGGATGAACAGTGCGTCGAATTCGGCCAGGCGGGCCAGGTCGCGCTTTTGGATCGGCTCGACCTCCACGCCCTGCTTTTCGGCCATCTTGGCCCAGTGTTTCAGCGTGCGTTCGCTGGAAGGGGGCATGGGATCGGCGGGATCGAACAGCACAGCAATGGAATACCGGGCAGCGACCCGCTGTTTGATCGACCGCCAAGCGCGGCGGGTATGCGCCTCCAGGGTCTCGGCAAAGAAAGCCGACTCCTTGGTGCCCAGCTTCCATGCAGGGCACAGGGACAGCCGCGTGATCCGGGTCCAGATTCCTCCTGATGTCTCAACGGTCGACAGGGTGCAGACGATCGCCGGTGCCCGGTACCAGTCGAAGAGGAGGCGTCCGAAGCCGGCACAGGCCGGGCGGTCGACCTTGCCAAAGCACACCAGTAGCCGCTTTGGCCGCTCGCCGCTCGCTTTGGAAAGCTCGCGATTCAGAACGTCCTCCAGCTCGGGAATGGCCCGGGCGTAGCCCTCCCGGGTCGCGAGATCCAGGATGGTCTCCACGGTGGGGATCACTCGGTGGCCGCGCGCCTCCGCCAACAGGGAGGCGTAGTATCCCGACCGCTGGTATTCGTAGGAACGCGCCAGATTGATGATCTTGGAGGCGTCGCGCAGGAAGATACCGGGCCGGGACACGTAGTCGCGTACCGTTGCCATCCGGTAGGGCGCGCCCAGAAATTCGAGATCACCCAGTTCCACGGCGACTAGCAACCAACCACTCACACCTCCAGTCATCTATTCAGCTCTCAGTTAATGGGGGGATCAGGACCGCGGCGCGCAGCCGGGTCGCACCCCAACGCCACATCCGGTCCATCTCAACGAAGGGGACCGGGATATCTGTAGCGTCCGTGGCGCTTTCATGAGACGTTGCCTCGATCCAGGGGTCGTGCAGGAAGATGTGATGATCGTCGGCGCCGTGCGCCAGAACCCAATGCGGCACCCGTTTGCCGAACATCCGGTTGCCCGACACCAGCACGAGGGCCAGAGCGCCACCTCTCAGGAGCCCGGCCAATTCCGGCACATCCATCCGGTGGAGATGGCGGGGGACGCCCAGTTGTGTCGCCTGCCGATGGAAATCGTCCTGGACCAGCATCATCACCTTGCGCTTTTCTGCATTGCGCACGGTTTGCAGCATAAGGGGACCGTCTTCCGAGACATGAATCTCCGGATGCAGTCCCTCCTCGGCCAGGGTGACCGCCATGCCGAAGGGCTCGCAGCCCCCCAAGCCCTTGGTCATGAACACGGTGGTCGAGCGTCGCCACAGACGAACTTCGGCTGTGGCGTCCAGGGGGAAGTCGGGGTTACGCGCGGCAAGCGCCATCATCAGGCAGGCGGGACCGCAGGTGAACTCGGTGGTCTGTTCGTAGTAGGGCGGGCCGCCCGGACGTGGCCGGGCGAACCGCAGGGGTTTTTCCAGGCGCACCCCCTCCTCGCCGTTCTCGTAGTAGCCGGGAAGTCGCGCCACCTGGCGATATCCGGAGCGTTGGTACAGCGCCCGCGCCACCTGGTTGCTCGTGGCTACCTCGAGGCGCACCACCGCGCATCCGGCTTCGGAGGCAGCGGTTTCCCCATGCGCCACCAGCCTGGCGCCCAAGCCGCGGTGCTGGAAGGCCGGGGCGACCGCAAGCGAGTACAACCGCGCCGCCGCCGTGCCGCGTCGGAACCGGACCAGGTAATAACCCGCCACCACGCCCTGGATTTCCACCACCTGGAAAATCGCCCGCGGTGAGGTCAGGAAGTGCCGGAAACTACGGCGGCTGAGGCGGTCGGTGGGGAACACCGCGTTCTCGATATCGAGCAATGCCGGGAGGTCACTGGCCGCCGCGGCACGGAAGACGGTGCCTTGGGCCGAGGGGACCATCCCGGGCTTCAGGTCAAGGTTTCTGACGGAGCTTGATATCGGCATAAGCTGGAGACAATCGACATGACCGCGTACCTCGCAATGATAGCGCTCGCAATTTCATGCCCATAGCATGGACGACCTGCAGTCGGCGACTTCATCAATCGCCTGACCCGTAGAACGGGGCTAGGTCAGTTCAACCACGCCGTTTGGCGTTTGGAGTGTTGCCATCAGCCTGATTTCTCTCTTCGGACGGCATACCACCTTCGCGCCAAGGGCTTCAATGAGCTTCCGCACCTTGGCCGAATCCGGGTGTTCCACGCGAAAGCCGGTCAGGGTCACGGCTTCCCGCAGGTTTTCAGAGGGGTGTGGGGTTTCCTCCCAGTCAATGAGAAACGGAACCGCTCCGCCAAGCCGGTCGCAATAGGGATCCGAAAGTTTCCAATGCAGCGTGTGGCCTTGGGGCGTCTGCCGGCTGCAGGGATTGATTTCGCCCAATTCCACCCCCAATCCCGCCGCGGAGAGCGAAGCGCTGCAGATGTCGCGCGGGCGAAGGACCCACGTGACCAGCCGCGGGAATTCGAGTCTCCATCCGTCGGTAAGCCGACCCCTCGCGGGCGCCGGCAGGCCTGGATCCGGCGCCATAATTTCCAGGTAGGCAGCCGGGCCCAGTCTGAGAAGCGCGTTGTGGGTTCCGAAGCTCGGGTGCCTGCCGCCCGGCTCGGCGCGGACCCCGGTCAGACGTTCGATGGCGTCGATTCCGGCTTGCAGATCTGCTGCGGCGTAGACCAGATGGTCCAGGTGTCGGATCATGAAGGCATCGTTTACCTTGGGGCGAGGAACAAGATGGATTGAGGTAGGAGAATGCAGGTACGAGTATGGTCGCTGATGGTTGTCTTTCTGGCCACAGCCCAGTTGGGAGGCGTTGCACCGAACAGCCCCGAAGACCTGGATTCCTTCTGGGCCGAGGTTTCGCGGACTGTCGGAGAGGGCGACTTTGAGGGTTATTCCGCTACCTACCATCCGGATGCCGTCCTGGTGAACGCCATTTCCGGGTCCAGCTATCCGATTGCGGATGCTCTGGCCGGATGGAAGCAGGGATTTGTGGACACCGCGGCTGGCGATATGAGTGCAGGTGTGGTGTTCCGCTTTACCCAGCGACTGAGCAACGAAACGACGGCGCACGAAACCGGCATGTTTCGATATTCATCTCAGACTCAAGGCGCAGAACCGTCGGTATCCCTCATCCATTTCGAGGCACTCCTGGTAAACAAGGGTGGCTGGAAAATGGTGATGGAGTACCAAAAATCTCCGGCAACCCAGGCCGAGTGGGACGCCGCCCAGTAGGACGACGCTTGGGATGTCGCTGGTAGGACGCCGCGGCGGCCTGCGGGACCGACGTCAGTTGCCTGGGACCACCAGGATCCCTTCCATGGCAATGCTCCGTTCTCCGGCTCCGAAGAGGAAGGTGACCTCGTGGTGGCCTGGACTCAGGTCAACGGACAGTAGATGGTCTTTTTGCCACGAGGGCGGCACTACGTTCACTTCGGGTTGCTCATCGATCCGATAAGAGAAGGCCGCCGGCACCGCTTCGTGGATAAACAGCGCTCCCAGAACCTGACCCTCAAAGGAGTACCGAAGCGTGCGGGGTGCATGCCGACCAGAGGCTTGAAGCGCCGCCCCGGTCAGTTTCAGCGCGTCAGAAGGGAAGGGCTCAAACCCGTCGGAAAGCTGGGTGGCCTGTTCGGCTGTGACCAGATCCGCGGATGAGTAGTCCACCCGACTGAAGCGCGGCGGAAGGACGTCCAGTGATCGATAATTGACGATGGCCTCTGCCGCGACGTCTGCAAGAAGTGCATGGCCGGCATCATTGGGATGCCAGTCATCGCCAGGGTCGCTAACGTCGGACCATAGGAGTCCGCGGGCGTCCATAGCGCTCTGCATGTCCGCCACAGGAACCTGGTAGTGCCGGGCCAGCGCGAGAACACCGGCACGGGAAGTCGTCCGAGACTGCGAGGTGGCCGTTGCGACCATCAGGAATGGAATCCCGGCACCATGGGCCAATCGAATCATCTCCTCGTTGGCCGGAAGAGCAGGCTGCTCGCGGTCGCGGTCCAGAATGCCGAATTCAGCGACGATCAGGTCCGGCGCCTGAACGAGAACCTCCCGTTTCAGTTGTACGAGTCCCGCCAGAGACATCGCGCTTCCGACGCAGTAGTTCGAGTACTCCACCGGCAGATTCATGATTTCATCCAGCCGAGCATTCAGGAGGGCCACATAAGACTTTGTCCAAACGTCGGACACGGTTTGGCCACAGGTGACACTCGCACCGAGATAGGCGACTCTGAAGGCCGACTCCACTTTGGCCGGCAAGACCTGAGGGGAGTCCTGGCGGCCGAGTCCGGACTCGGGCTGGCTGCACCCCGATACACCGAGAGCCAATAGAAGCACGAGGGGTGCCCAAGAGGCTTCTGCCACTTTCGGGAACGTGGGTCTTCTCCAGGCGAAGGCCCTTGCCACCAAACCAAGCAGCGGCGGCCACGCACATACCGCAAGGACTATTACTGCTGTAACGGCAAGAACCATGGCAGCGGTGCCGCCAAACGCTAGCGATCCGCCCCAGTGACCAGCAAAAGAGGTGGGTCCCCACGCTGCCCTGTACAGGAAAAGCAGATGGACGACGTAGATCGCGAGGGAGTGTTTTCCCATCAACAAAGTGAGCCGACCGAAGCGTCCCGCCGCCAATTTTACCCTTTCGGCCCAGACGTGGAAAAGGCTCAACAGGCCAAGAATCATGGCTAGCCGCATCGCCAATCCAACCGGGTTGACGTCCCACGCCATGTTCATGCCGTCCAGCCAAACCCAGAGGGCCGTGTACGACAGGACGGTGGCCACAAGGCCACTCCAGCCCAAGGCCCGAAAGAAACGGCCTGTCGTGACACGCAATTCGTGAATTGCCGCCAACGAGGCTCCGGCAGTCATGAAAAGGAGCCACGGAAAAAGGGGAAAAAGGGAGCCCGAATGACCCGTCAGATAGGCCACTACTCCGCCCGGGAACGCTCCCGGAACAACCATCGACCAAACCGGCATCGCCGCAAACAGAATGAACGCCGTCGCAGAAAGCGCCGCCCCCAAGAACGAGGTATTGGTGCGGAACGTGAGTCGAAGACCGAAGATGAGCAGCCAGCCAGCGGCGATGCATTGCAGAACGTCCACCGCCCTGAAGTTCGCCCAGTCAGCAGAGCCCGCTCCAAGCAGTCCGCCTGGGGTGAACGCGGGCAGCCGCATGGCATAACCAAGCAGGCCGATTACAAGGGCCCGGCGAAGAAGCTTGCCGAGGAGGCGAGTGTCTACGCCCCCATTGTCGCCAATCAGGCGCCTGGAAGCGATGACAGCGCCAAAACCCGCCGCAAACAGAAAAGCGGGTGCCACGAGGCCGTTCATCAGGTCCAAAACATCGAACGCCATGCTCCCACGGCCGTCCGGGGCGAGCACCAAACCCACAACGTGGGTTTCGATCATGCCAAAGACCGCAACCCCACGGAGGAGGTCTACGGACAGCAGGCGCTTCTGTTTGGCGAGTGACACGTGACGAGAGATTGCGATGTATGGCCATGGGGCCAAGGCAGTCTCTCTGGTATCGGCCTATCTGGCTTCAATCAAAGCCTGTTGGACAAATGCGCACCATGCACTGGTGCCTCTGTCAGGGGGAGACCTCGACACGGAAAACAGGCGAGAGGTCCTAGCCGAGTTCCGGAAGGTCTTGCTCCAAAGCCTCTATGCGGGCCATGACGTCCTTGAACGTGATGTCGCGGCCGTAGACACGCTTGAAGTGGTGAAGTGCCTGCTCCGGGTTCCCCCGCTTCTCGTAGAGACTCCCGAGCCGATAGTGTACCCTTACCAGTTCTTCGGACAGTGTCCGTTTGTGGATAGGCGCCTGCTCCAGGGCTTGGGTTGCCAGATCGAGTTTGCCGGCAGCCTCGAACGCTTCCGCCAGTTTGATGAGCGACGCGGTGGCGTACGGACTGGAATCCATGAGTCGCTGCGCATGGAAGATGGCCGCATTGGGTTGGCCCATCCCCAGATATGCGTCTGCCAAGGCCCCTTCTACCTCCGGAAGACCCGGTATTCGCTCGGAGACGAGCGAAAGTGCCTCGACCGCTTCCTCCGCCCTGTCTTGCCGACTCATCAGCAGGCCCATCCAGTAGAGCGCGTCACAGTTTGACGGGTCCAGAAGATGAGCGTCCTGGAGTTGCTTGAGGGCGACTCCTGGCTGTCCTCTTTCGAGCGCCCGGACGGCCTTGCGAACCAACCGCATGGACTTTTGAATTGGGCGGTGGCGCCAAACTTGCCACGCAATGAAATACGCAATCCATACAGGCGGGAAGATGCCTATTGCAACGGCCAGGACCGTGAGGATCGTTTTACGCCGCTTCCGTCTCACGGCAGCATATCGGCGAGTAACCAGAGACTGCCCGCGGTCCTCGGGTGCAGCTGCTTCGGCCCGGATCAGAGCCGAACTCCCCAGCTTGGTGCGCGCGAGCCGCCGGCGGGTTGTTAACCCCGCCGGCGATGGCTCAAGCGTTACTAGATCCGTACCCACAGCCTAACGAGAGGCGGCGGCCAGGTTGTTTACGGCACCGGCAAGCATGCGGACTTTCCCGCTGTCACGAGAGGAAGCCATCTCCCGCCTCAGTTCCCCAGCAAGTCCTGAAAGCGCCGTTCCTCGCGCACTACCAGAGGCCGACTCAGCCGCATCGAGCTCCGCGCGAACGGATGCAATACGAGAGGCCTCCATTCCGCCGCTTCGTGCCAGCTGATCCACGTAGGAACGGGCAACTGCAAAGGAGGCGGGCCAAACGAATTTGGGCTGTCCCTGGGCGTTCAGATAGTCGAACTTGACCGACTTTGCCGCGGCGATTTCGTTTGCGGAGAAAGCTGCGCCGGGAGTCAGTTCGAAAATGTCCAGTCCGCGACCGATCTCAGAGCTTACAATCACGCCATTGTACCAGTAGACAGACCAGCTTCCGCCGTTGCCCATTGAATTGGCGTCGATTGGGCCACGGTCATGGAAAGCGATTTCCACAACGTTGGAGGGGTCAGACCAGTCAAAGACAGAGATACCGCCCTGGTACCAGGACTGGACCATGATGTCGCGTCCCGGAACAGGAATCAGCGAGCCATTGTGGGCAACGCAGTTCTCAATGCTGGTCTGAGGGGCCGGCAATTTCCAGTAGCTCTTGAAGTCCATTTTGCCATCTTCGATGGTGAAATAGGCATTGGCGCCCCATTCCATTGGATCAGCCGCGCGGCACTTGGGCTGGCCGCCTCCTCCCCATTCGTCCGTGAACAGGACCTTGCTGCCGTCATTGCTGAAGGTTGCGGAATGCCAGTAAGAGAAGTTGGAGTCCGCTACCGCGTCGATGCGCTCAGGGTTCTCCGGATCACTGATGTCCAGAAGCAAGCCGTATCCACCGCAGGCGCCGCCCGCAAGGCCGATAGCCGGATAAAGGGTGATGTCATGGCACTGCGTGGGACCTGGTCGGGGACCGGCCTGCTCCGGCCGCGGCGAGCGAGCACCAAAAAGCTGATCCATGAGTCCGGGGAGCGCCACGCGGAAAGCTGCGCTATCAGCCGCTGACATTTCGCCACCACCACGAGACTCCATAAAACTCGCAATCACTCGGGGCCCAAAACGATCCGACAGGACACTTTCCCGACCGTTCCTCTCATAAATGAATGCACCGTCCGCGCGTGCGATTTCCAGATCAATCGCGTCTGCTGGCGAAGCGCCGTGCTCGGGAGGAGCGACCAGGTCCTGGAAGATCCGGGGTGAACTCACGATGGCGGCCTGCTCAGGATGGGCCAGGGGCACCTTGATCACCTCGATCCGGAACAGGGCGGAGTTGGGGTCCTCCTGCGGCGTGGCGCCAGAGCAACCGGCCAGTTCGTCAGCAGGCCGGACTCCGGACGAACCCGACACATAGATATAGATGTTCTCATCGTCATTCGGGTCCTTCAGTACCGAATGCGTGTGAGAGCCGCGGCAGGTCTGGACGTTGCCGACGTTTACGGGGTTACGAATATCCTTGATATCGAAAATCCGAATGCCGCGTAGCCGGTCATGGCTTACGGCCTCGGAGACACCCTCTGCGCCACAGTCAAGGCGACCGCTAAGTCCTTCCCCCGAGATGAACATCAGGTCACCGTAGACAGAAACGTCGCTCTGAGATGCCGGGCAGACGAACTCGGTGACCAGCGTGGGGGCACTGGGCTTGGAGATATCCCAGACCTGAACGCCGTTGTAGTTGCCCTGAAAGGCGTAGTTGCCCTTGAATGCCAGGTCGGAGTTCGTGACACCAACGAAGGCTGGCGGTGGAGGTGTGCTGGAAAGAAGATTCAGGTTCCAGATGGCCTCTTCAGCATCAAACAGGCCTGCTCCGAGTCCGACGCGAGGGTCGGGGCTGGGGGCTGTCAACACAGGCATCGACATTGCCGAGCCTCCTGATGATGCCATTTGTTTGGGTGCACAAGAAGAAAGGAGCCCCGCCAAAAGGAGAAAAGAGAAGGCGTGGTATAGTGGGTTCCGTGCGAACTGACTGTTCATAGTGTTTGCTTACTCAGGTTGCGGAAAGTGGGGGGAGGCCGCCGGGCTACCGATCGCCGCTTGGGCCGGTCAGGGCCCCGAGAATCAGCTCCATGCGAGCAATCTCGGTATCCTGATCTGCGTTGATATCAGAAGCCAGCTTGAATGCCGCTTCGTCCTGGCCTGCGCCATCGGTGGCGAAGAGGGTTGAAACCATGGAAACGGCACCCTTGTGGTGCTGAATCATATAGGTGAGGAAGAGGCGGTCGAAGTCCCCGTCCCGTGCTTGGACCAGTTCCTCAATTTGTTCGGCCGTCAGCATTCCGGGCATGTGCATGGCGTGATCACCAGTTCCGTGCATCATGAGGCTGTTGCCGTCAATATGTACCTCAGGGACTGGCTGCCCGCGCGTCCGAAGCCAGGATTGCATCGTCGCGATTTCGTCCTTCTGGGCGTTGATGATTCTGGAGGCCAGTCGCTGGATTTCCGGGTTCGCACCATTGGAGGGCGCAAGATTCGACATAACCAGCGCCTGCGCGTGGTGTCCGATCATGCCCGACATGAAGTCGGCGTCTGCCTGGGTGAAGCGCATCCGCGCACTGTCCTGGCGCGCCCAGTACAGGGCTTCGAGTTCGGACTGACCCACGTTTGAATCAGAGACGGCTTGCGCACCGACAGGAGGTTTTGTCCCGCTACACGCGGCGGTCGACAGAACCAGAACGGTTGCAAACAGGGAGATGTGCTGCGCCTTCATCGGCTTTGGTATTCATTTTTTGGCCCAACAGCACGATACTGACTGGAGACGGGAGAGTTCTTGTGCTACTCGTCAACCACGGTTACGGCTGTTCCGTAGGCCATCATTTCCGCAGCGCCCTGCATGACCACAGAGGTCGCAATGCGGACAGAAACCACCGCATTGGCGCCAAGCTTCAGAGCGTCCTCCATCATGCGTTCAATGGCCTGCTCTCGGCTCTGCTCGAGCAACTCAGCATAGGCCTTGATTTCGCCGCCCACGAGGTTCTTGAACAGCGCGCCGATGTCTTTCCCGATGTGGCGGGCCCTGATGGTGTTACCACGGACCATTCCGTGGGTGATAGTGATTCGTTTGCCGTGGATTGACGGCGTCGTCACGATCATCATACTTCTACCTCGCTTCGATTTGGGTCATATAAGCTGAGAGGGTCGCGGCCACCTGGACTGGCCTGTCAACCATGGACATGTGGCCAGCGCCTTGAATAACCGCCACTTGAGCGTCCGACATGGAATCAGAAGCACCGGGATGCCGCTGGCCTCCGGATGGTACATCTCGTAAAAAACACGCCCTCCAGGGACTTCCACAAAGCCGGTGACGGACTGCGCTGATAGATACTGTTGCTCCAGCCTGCCAATGGCTCGCCGTAGCATATCGTGAACCATAGCAAGAGAGACCTCTGGCGAGTTGTTGAAGTCCATCAGCCGATGGGCGTACTCGTTTTCCGGTTTTAGTTCGTCTATGGCGGCACGGACCGCCTCCAGGGAAGGTGCCCGGTGCTCAAAATGTCCGCTGACCTCAAGAGATGCCTGTCTCAGTGCGCAGTATAGACTCAGGCCGTCGTCCTGGGGCTCGCATTGGCGGTCATCCTGTTTCGACCAACCGCTCTCATCAGGAAGTAGCCCAAGCGTCGTTTCCAGAATGGCGATATCAAACTCATCATGGGTAGGCGGCTGGTCGCTCCACAGCAGATACCCGACGGACACCAGCAGCGCGGCCGCAAAAACACCAAGAACTGAGAAAGCGATCTTCTTCATGATGAGGGTTGAATCTGGTATACCACGCGGTTCTGAAACTTGTGGGATTCCACAAGTTCGTAAAGGAAAGACACCAAGTACACCAGCGTCCAGACATGATGAGATACCCACTGCGTTCGATAGTTCTGGTCGTTCTTCTTGCAGTCGGATGTACTGCACAACCGGGAATCGACTCTGGTCCTCCCTCGCTCGTCCGCCACACGGTCACTGTGGATGGGCACCCGATTGCCGTGTGGTCCAAGCGTCCTCCTGCACCCAGTGGGGCGATACTTCTGGTCCATGGTCGGACCTGGAGCGCCCTGCCGGATTTCGATCTTCAAGTGCCAGGCGAAGACCTCTCGTTTATGGATGGCCTGGTCCGCGCTGGTTTCGCCGCCTATGCCGTTGATCTCCGCGGATACGGCGAGACACCTCGGGATTCATCAGGCTGGCTGTCGCCTGACCGAGCCGCAGCCGATCTCGCTGCAGTCCTGGAGTGGACCCACCAGGACGCGAAGATGCTGCCGTCCCTGTTCGGGTGGTCAATGGGCTCTCTGGTGTCACATTTGACCGTTCAGAACAACCCTGAACTCGTTTCGACGGTAACGCTGTTTGGTTATCCGTTTGGGGCCGACGTCACAATTCCGGAAATCGCGGGTCCGGTCAACCCGCCTCAGAGAGCCAATACCGCCGAGGCCGCGGCCAGCGATTTCATAACGCCAGGATCGATCTCTGACGCGGCGCTTGAAGCCTACGTTCAGGAGGCACTCGCGGCCGATCCCACGCGCGTTGACTGGAACCGGGCTCATGAATGGAACGCGCTTCGGCCTGGCCTTGTGACCGCCCCGACGCTGCTCATCCACGGCGAGTACGACCCGCTGGCGCCAATCCAGGCCCAGAAAGAAGTCTTTGCCGGTCTCGGCACATCGGACAAGCAGTGGACCATTATCCCTGGCGGGGATCATGCTGCCTTACTTGAAACGCCGCGGGGATATATGCTTGAAGCCGTCGTGGACTTTGTGAGCAGGTCGCGCTAGAGCGTTCAGGTCAGACCTTTCGCACGAACTCTGACTTGAGCTGCATGGGCCCGATTCCGGGGACTTTGCAGTCAATATCATGATCACCGTCCACCAGTCGGATGTTCTTCACTTTGGTCCCCACTTTGACGACCAGGGATGAACCCTTGACCTTGAGGTCCTTGATCACGGTGATCGTATCGCCATCGGCCAACGGATTCCCGTTGGCGTCTTTGACCCCACCGGCATCTTCCTCGATGGCGTCCTTGGGCCACTCATGGGCACACTCCGGGCAGACGAAGTTGAAGCCGTTCTCGTAGACATACGCGCAATCGCACTTCGGGCAGTCGGGCGGTTCAATCATTTGACATGGGGGCGTGATTATATCGGGGCTGTCGGAGGTTGGACTTAGGTGGATTCCGTTTTCCTGTGTGCTTCATTTGGGCATGCAGACAGCCGATGATACCTTTGGAACATCGATGGTTGCTCTCCTGTTGGGCGCGGCCATTTCGGGGTGTGGCGCAGCCCGGTAGCGCGCTTCGTTCGGGACGAAGAGGTCGTGGGTTCAAATCCCGCCATCCCGACAGTCAGAAGCGGTCAGGCTCTTGTTTGGGTCTGACCGTTTTTTGTTAACGTCGGAGCCATTCCGGTTGATCAAGGGCTTCCTGCAGCTTCTCGAAGTAGCGCCCCACGTGGAGTCCGTCCATGAGTGCATGGTGTGCGGCCACGGAAACAGGCATTCGCAAGCGTTCGCCCACTTCTTCGTACTTGCCAAAAGTGATTTTGGGCACAGAATCTTCTCGGCCCCATTTTCTTGGGTGCGATATGCTGGTGAACGTGACCCAGGGGAGCCAGGAGAAGTGGATGATGTCGCTCCTGTCCCAACGCGGATCCATTTCAGCGGGCGGGGTGTCCAGGTCTTCCCTTCCCGCTTTGATGCTGGCCAGGAATACGCTCAGGTCGGGGCTGTATTCGAAGTACAGAAACGCAAGCCTTTCGTCACCCAGGAGGGTCGTAGTCGATCCGTGTATGCGGTCATGGACCAGGACACGTCCCTGCTCCAGCCGGTATCGAAAAGGTTCGTATTCGTTAGCTACCCGCATCGCGAGGTAAAGCACGGCGTGAGAGAACGGAATACCGCGGGCTTTTGCTCTCAGACGCAACGCCGTTACGTCAACTGGAGCCGTGACGTCGAAGTACGGGTTATCGAACTCGTTGAAGTAGTCAAACGCGGACTTGCGGGGCCAGGCGTCCAGATCCAGGTAGTGGGGCATGCTCAATACATCTCTTCCGGATCGGTGGCCGCCAGCTCTACCAGGAACCCGGCGATTTTTTCTGAGACGACATCTGCGTACACCTTGCCCTTCTCTGCGGTGGAGAGGGCCGGGTTTCCGACACCTGTGTCCCTGGACACACGCGTCCAGGGGCGAGGCGCCCATGCCCATCCCTCGCGCATTGCTGCAATTTGTGGGCGTTTCTCGGCACCATCCCCTGCCTCCTTCAGCGGCCGCACGAGCTCAGGAGCTGCATGAAGCATCAGGCTGGTCTCCATCTCGCCGGCGTGATCACCCGGCTCATCGAAGTACTGCGTCGGGTCCACCACCTTGTACCAACTGATGGCACAAAGGAAGATCTCCACCTCCGGCTGAAGCTCCCGAATCATCTGGCGGAAGTCGTTACCACCGTGTCCGTTCAGGATGACCAGTTTTCTCACGCCCTGACCCGCCAGCGCGTATGCCAGATCTGCCAGGAGCGCGGCCTGCGTGCTGGGGTTCATGTTTAGACAGAACGGGATGTCGAGCTGTCCCGTCTGGACGCCAAACGGGACGGTTGGCAGGACCATTACGCGTGTACCCGCATCCCAGGCCAGGCCGGCTGCTTGAGCCGCCAGGTAGTCACACTGGATGGTGTCGGTTCCGTAGGGGAGATGGTAGTTGTGGGCCTCCGTAGCTCCCCAGGGCAGCACGGCGACCTCAACGGCTCCATCCTGGATCGACCTCCAGGTTGTCTCCGCGAGTATGTAGGGTCTACCTGCCATGTTCCTCTGTCTGGTAAGTCCATCGACTGCCAGTACAGTACGAAAGCCCAGACAAATAGTGCGGCCCGAACGAGTTGTCTGTCGCGCCCAACCATCCATCGCACCGCTCCATATAGATGAGATCACTGTCATCTTTCTATCGCACATGCGTTGACACACATATAATACACATGTTATAGTGGGGGTCCCACCTGTCTGCTCTACCAACACGGGCGACTCCAACCATTTCACACATGTGTGCCCCGTGACCGGTTGCCTGACAATCAAGCAGTACCCTGCCTGGGCGCTTTCTCTGGTCAAGCGATGTGACCCGCTCCGTCCCCTGATCGTTCAGGAGGATGGGCACATCATTGCATTGAATCGTCATGCCACCAAGGCTGGCCTGGAGACGGGAATGACAGCGGCCAGGGCTCGATCGTTATGTCCGGGGGCCATCCTGCTGGTTCGCGATGCTGTGTCTGAGTACTGCGCGTGGGAGTATGTGGTGGAGCACCTGCACCGTATCACTCCTTTCCTGGAAAGCGCCCAGCCGGTTGCATGGTTTGCGGCCTCTGAAGACGAGGTCCGCGAAACCGCCGGGCGCCTGCGGGCTTGCGTTGGTTTCGCTCCTTATGGTTCGACAGCCCACCTGGCGTCAGTCTGGTCCAATCCGGGACAAACCACGGTTGTGCGGGAGTCCCAGGTAGAGGCGTTCCTGGATGCCTTCCCGAGTCGCCTTTTGGTAGACGCAGGGTATTCGGAAAGTTTGGCTGAAGGACTCGAACTGTTGGGGTGCAGCGAACTCGGCCCCGCTCGAAGGCTGAACAAACGTCAGATTGGACTGGCCTTCGGTAAAGAGGGCGAGGCCCTGCACGCCGTTCTTCACCCATCGGTTACGAAACGGACGGGGATCTTTCATCCCGCCCCCACGGTGCGCCGACACTTCGAACTCGAAGCCCCTTGCAGTCAGGCGGGAGACCTGCTTCCCATTGTGAGCCAGCTGACGGAGAAAGCTGCAGCGGCCATGAATGATCAGTTCGCGGGGCAGGTACGGATTGTCCTGCACCTGGAAGGCCGCGAGCCATTCCACGGGTCGCGCGTGCTTCCCCATCCTACTTCCCGCGCCGATACACTGGGGCGATTCTCACTGCGCCTGGGTGGCGAGATGCTTGGTACACTTCACCAGGAGGCGGGAAGTACGGGTTCGCGTGCCATCGACATTGACCGCATCGACCTGATCCTGGCCAGTCTGATGACGGGGGATTTTGTGCAGGTCTCCCTGTTCGGCGAGAAGCTCCGACTGGTGACAGGCGCGGTGGGAGATGTGCACAGGAACTATCCCAATGCCATAAAGCGCGGCGTCGTAAGAGCGGGTGCACATTTCCACGAAGACCGCTTTGGCCTGAGGTCATGGAGCGTCTAAGCCATTTCCGGAAGTGCGGAAGCAGATCGGTCCACTCATGAAAAGGCGGACGATCAAGGCGGAAGTATGGTTCGAAGGCAACCACCCGGTAATTCTACAGCGGGACGGCTGGGCAGAGCCCATCCACGAAATAATTGAACGCTGGGATGTACGCGGAAGATGGTGGATTGGCGATACGCAGCGGCACTACATGACGGTCCGTACCGACAGGGGCACCTTTGAGGTCTGTGGTGACCGTATAACACGAAAATGGGCCATTACGGTCACGTATGACTGATGTTTGCCCACCTGCATGCCCGAAGTTGGTTTTCGTTTCAGGCCGGCGGATCTCCTCCGGAGGCGCTCCCGGAAGCGGCTGTCAAACAAGGCGTCAAGTCGGTGGCTTTGACCGAGAGGCATGGCATGTATGGGGCCGTGCGCTTCCAGCGTTCGTGCCAGAAATTGGGTGTCAAGCACATCTTTGGAGCGGAAGTCCCGGTAGATGGACGAGATCTGGTGCTGTTGGCCAGTAATAGAGATGGGTATGCCAATATTTGTTGGCTCCTGACTCAGGCGCATCTCCGGTCCCGAGACGAACCGTCGGCTACTGTGGAGGAATTGGCGCAGGCCGCCGCCGATGTCTTCTGTCTTACCGGTACGGAGTCTGGTCCCGTCTACCCTCTCATCGACTCGTTCAATCATCAGGAGGCTGCACAGTATGTGCACACCCTCTACGAGATCTTCGGAGAGCGGCTGTCCATTGAGGTCACGCATCAGCGACGCAAAGGAGACGATCGGAGGCTGGCCTACCTCCTTCAGTTGGCCCGGCAGACCGGTGTGCCACCCGTTGCTACGGGCGATGTCCGGTATGCGGTACCCGGAGATTATTGGAGGTACGACTTGTTGGTCTGCGCGCGTCACGGGATCACCATCTTTGAGGACAACGCCGAGCGGCCGTCAAATTCCATGGCGTATTTGCAGCCCGAATCGGAGCTGCTTCGGCGCGGTCTTCCCAAGGAGGCAATTCATCGTTCCGGGGAAATCGCGCAGATGTGCAAGGTGGATCTCATTCCCGGTCACATCATCCCACCGGGGACCAAGTTGCCCAAAGGAAGGACGTCTGTGGAGGTGTTTCGGGAGAAGGTCTACCATGCTCTGGATGCCAGGTATCCGCCGGACTCGCCAAATCGTGACGCGGCTGTCACCCGGCTCGACAAGGAAGTAGGTGTGATAGTAGATCTGGACGTCCAGGAATTTTTCCTGGTGGTCCATGAAGTAGTGGAAGAGGCTCGCCGGCGGGGGATTCGTTGCCTGGGAAGAGGATCTGCGGCCAATTCCATTGTCACCTATCTGCTTGGGATTACGGTGGTCTGTCCCATCGACCACAACCTGCTCTTCGAGCGTTTCCTGCACCGGGGAAGACAAGGCACGCCAGACATTGATCTGGACTTTGACTCCAGTCGACGTATGGAGATTATCGAATGGATGGAAGAAAGGTTCGGGGTGGACCATACCGGAATGGCGGCCACTATTGACCGCTACCTCACCAAGTCTGCCGTCCAGGACACTGCCAAGGCGTTGGGCTGGCCGGCGGAGATGGCCGTCCAGATGTCAAAGGGTTGCGGCTACGCGTTGCCCAGTGAGGAGAACAACGCGGCGCACATTCGGTCGGTGGCCGGGGGGGACTCTCCGCTACTGGAAACGCTGATCAAGGCCGCTTCCAATCTGGTCGGCTGCCCCCGCCACCTTGGCCAGCACTCGGGTGGGATGGTTCTGACGCGAGATCCCATGCGCAGATTTTCGCCACTCCAGGTCAGTGCCAACGGCGTACGCATCGTTCAGTTTGACAAGGACGACCTGGACTGGCTGGGATTGGTGAAGTTGGACGTCCTGGGTCTTCGAATGCTGGGCACTGTGTCGGAGGCAACCGTCATCGTGAATGATATGCTGCCTGCGGAGGGCGCATTGATTCTGGACGAGCTGCCGCTGGACGACACAGAGGTCTACGAGATGATCTGTGAGGGAGACGTCTTGGGACTGTTCCAGATTGAATCGCCCGCGCAGCAAAGCGCCGGATCGCGTATCCAATCACGAAACATGCAGGACCTGATCAAGCAGATCTCCCTGGTTCGTCCCGGTCCCATCCAGGGTGGGTTGATGCACCCCTTTATCCGCCGCCACCGAGGGTTGGAAAAGGTTCGTTTTGACCACCCTATCCTGGAAAGCATCCTGGCGGATACCTACGGGGTGATCATATTTCAGGAACAGGTGCTGGAGGTGGCCCACCAGTTTGCGGGATGGTCTCTGGACAGGGCGGACTCTTTTCGCCGACTGATGTCCAAATTCCGGGACTCCACGGAGATGGAGTCCATGCGCGATGGTTTTGTGCAGTCCGCGATGGCCAAAAACGGAGTGCCTGAGAGCACGGCCAACAAGGTCTTCGATCAGGTGTCGAAGTTTGTGGGTTATGGCTTTTGTCGATCGCATGCGGCGTCCTTTGCGCTCACGGTTTACCATAGTGCCTATCTGAAGAGGCATCATCCAGAGGCGTTCTTTGCCGGGCTCATGCAGCACCGGCCTGGCATGTATGCCCAGATGACGCTGGAGCAGGACGCACGCAGGCACGGGGTACTGGTACTTGTGCCGGACATAAACACGTCGGGTCTTCGGTATCAACTGGAAGAGGTGGAGGGCCGTTACGCCGTTCGGAAGCCGCTGGGGTCCGTTAAGGGAATTCAGGAATCGCTGGCTTCGATCGCTGTGCTGGAGAGGGAAATGCAGCCGTTTGCTTCGTTGGAGGATTTCTTCCATCGCGTTCCGGTGGACAAGAAGCAGCTTACGGCACTGGTGCGGGCGGGCGCGTTTGACAGCCTGGAGGGATCGAACCGTACGGCACTCTTCAAGATGAAAGTCCTCATCCAGCAGTTTGAAAAAGGCGGTACGAATCCGCAGCCGGGCCTGTTGGATACGGTATCACTGAGAGAGAAGGATATCCCCGGTCTCCCAGGAATTACGCTTCGGACGCGCCTTGAATGGGATCTCACTACACACTCGGGCCCGCGTGTGCATCCGATGGTCGTGCTGCGCAGGGCCCTCGGTTATCACGAGATACGTCCTATTGATTTCGTGAAGCAGTTCGGCACCACGTTGCCTTACCTCGAAAGCAACCCGCCTACCGTGACGGTGGCTGGTCTTGTTATGTTCAGGCAGCGTCCGGGTACGGCCAAAGGGACCATGTTCATCTTTCTGGAGGACGAGTCTGGCTATATCCAGTGCATATGTCGGCCCAAGTTGAGAGAACGATTCCAGGAAGAGCTCAAGCAGAGCGCCCTGATTATTCGGGGACGGGTTCAGGTCACTGGGCCCTGGCGAGGCATCATGGTCGATGACGTCCTTACGCTGAATGGGGTAATCGGTGGATATAGGGGACAGCACGGAGGCCCGACTTTCGGAAGGGAAAGCAGGGTCACTGTTTTCGGGCAGGGCTCAGACAAGGAATCGCCCCGGGCGGAGCAGCTCGGGGTTGGCAAAGACGTCGCGCCATAAGCCGGCGAAAAGAGTCAGAGAACCCATCCTGAACGACCTGGACTCACCCTGGAGCGGGCCTTGCATCACTAATCCACCGATGATATATTAGTCATATACAAACAAACACAAGTCCATGCAGATCAATTGGAAGGGCGTATTCCCCGCCGTCACAACAGCCTTCGACCAGAACAACGCCATCGACCGCCACTGGATGGGCGTCAACATAGAAGCCCAGATAGAAGCCGGGGCGCGGGGCATAATCGTGAGCGGATCGCTGGGAGAGGCCTCCACGCTGAGCATGGACGAGAAGGAGGAACTGGTCGGCATGACGGTGGCAATCGCGGCGGGCAGGGTTCCCGTGGTCTGCGGAGTCGCCCAGCGAACCACCGACGACGCCTGCCGGATGGCAGAGCGCGTAGCCGGTGCGGGAGGCCAAGGCATAATGCTCCTTCCGCCCATGCTGTACACCAGCGATTCCAGGGAAACCATGCACTTCCTCCGCACGGTCGCCGCGGCTACAGACCTCCCGATCATGCTGTATAACAATCCCGTGGCGTACAACGTGGATGTGACGCCAGCCATGCTGCAGGAGTTGGCCGACGAGCCCAAGTTCGAGGCCATAAAGGAATCGTCTGACGACGTACGAAGAATCACCGACATCATAAACCTGGTTGGCGATCGGTACCGCATCTTCACCGGGGTGGACAATGTGGCCCTCGAGGCGCTGATGCTCGGGGCGGTCGGCTGGGTCGCGGGGCTTGTGGATGCGTTCCCGCGGGAGACGGTAGCCATCTACAATCTGGCCACGCAGGGACGCTACGACGAAGCCCTCCAGATCTACCGCTGGTTCATGCCGCTGCTGCACCTGGACGTGAACGTGAAGCTGGTCCAGAACATCAAGTTGGCCGAAACCATGGTGGGACTTGGGACCGAGCGGGTCAGGGCGCCCAGGCTTCCCCTTGCCGGGGCAGAAAGAGAGCGGGTGATCCAGATCATCGAGACCGCCCTCGCCACACGTCCTGTCGACGCCGTGGCGTCGGCGCTGGAAGCCGTCGCGTAGAGGGCTGGTGAACATCCTCGATCTGGCCAGCGCCCCGACGCTTGCAGAAACTGCCTACCAGACGGTCGAGTCATTGATCGTCACACTTGAGCTTGAGCCCGGCACCGTCTTCTCGGAGGGAGACTTGAGCCGTGCGCTGAACATCGGGCGGACACCCTTGCGTGAAGCGCTCCAGCGCCTGGCAACGGATGGCCTGGTTTCATCTATGCCTCGCCGCGGGATGATGGTGACGCCCATCAATCTGACAGACATGCTGTCTGTCATAGAGGCGCGAAAAGTGTTAGACAGGGTGATCATGGACGGCGCCGCAAAAAACGCGACGGCCGAAAACAGAACCGCGATACGCAACGCGGTAGTGCAGATGGAGGCCGCTGACGCCACGCGGCCGCGGGAATTCATGGTCGCGGACTATCTCTTGGACCGGGCCATTTGGGACGCAGCGCCCAACCAGTTTGCAGTCCAGGCAGCCAGGCCACTTCACAGTCATTGCCGTAGGTTCTGGTTCAAATTCAGGAACGATGAGGACCTGCAGCGTTCTGCAGACTTGCACCAATCCGTAGTCGATGCCGTTCTGGCTGGCGACCAACTGGCCGCGAGGGAACGGAGCGATAAGCTTCTGGATTATCTGACACTCTTCACGAAGCACATCCTGATCGCCGGATAACACGGCCGGGCGACTCGCCAAACAACAACGAGCACACATGGAAACCATACTACTCAGCGGCGCCAACTTCATTGCAGGCCGTGAGGAGAGCGCGGGCGCAGAAGTCATATACGGAGTGAATCCGGCGACGGGCGCCACGCTGGAACCGGGCTTCCATGAAGCCACTCCGGGCGAGGTGCTGCGTGCAGTTACGGAGGCCGAGGCCGCGTTCCGGGCGAATGCCGGGAAAGGGGCCGAGGACCGTGCATCCCTGCTGGAGGCCATCGCGCAAGCGATCGAAGACGCGGGAGACACGCTTGTCAACCGTGTGATGGAAGAGACGGGTCTCCCCGAAGGCCGTGTGCGCGGGGAGAGAGGGCGAACCATGGGCCAGCTCCGACTCTTCGCGAATGTCCTGAGAGAGGGATCCTGGGTTGAGGCACGCATCGAGACGGCGCTGCCGGACCGGGCACCCATCCCGAGACCGGATCTCCGCAATATGCTGGTGCCGACCGGTCCGGTGGCGGTCTTCGGCGCCTCCAACTTCCCCCTGGCGTTTTCAGTAGCCGGCGGAGACACCGCTTCCGCACTGGCCGCGGGCTGCCCGGTGGTCTGCAAAGCCCATCCTGCACACCCCGGGACAT
Organism: Rhodothermales bacterium; assembly: GCA_047619685.1. GTDB lineage: Bacteria > Bacteroidota > Rhodothermia > Rhodothermales > UBA10348 > JABDJZ01. The sequence goes on along the minus strand of JBLHLC010000008.1, from coordinate 64,275 downwards.
CGGAGCTGGTTGGCAGGGCAATCAACGCGGCCGTTCTGTCGTGCGGATTTCACCCCGGGACATTTTCGCTGGTACACGGCGCCGGAGCCGCGGTGGGAACTGCGCTGGTGGAAGCCGAAGGCATCACGGCTGTGGGCTTCACCGGATCGCTGGTGGCGGGCCGAGCCCTCTTCAACGCCGCTGCGGCCCGGCCAAACCCAATCCCCGTTTTCGCGGAAATGGGCAGCGTCAACCCGGTATTCATGCTCTCCGGAGCGCTGGCTGACCGATCTGCAGCGCTGGCCGCAGGCCTCGCGGGATCCGTGACTATGGGGAGTGGGCAGTTCTGCACCAATCCAGGGCTGGTCTTCGCCACCAAGGGTCCAGAACTCGACCCGTTTCTGGAAGAGCTCAAGGCAGCCATAGGCGGTGTTGGATCACAGACCATGCTGCATGGCGGGATCGCGTCGAGCTACAAGGCCGGACTTGGCCGGGTCAATGGAACTCCGGGCGTAAACACCCTGGCCTCGGGTATGGGGGCGGATGTGGGCGGCGCCGCGAGTGCACCCGCACGAATATTCGTAACAGATGCGGCGACCTTCCGCATTGAGCCCCATCTGCACCAGGAGGTCTTCGGCCCGACCTCGATCGTAGTTGCCTGCGAGTCGGTGGGCGAAATGATCAGCCTCGTTAACCTCCTGGAAGGCAATCTGACTGGTACCGTCCACATGACCGCCGCGGAGGCCGAAGAGGCCCGCCCGCTACTCAAGGCCATCGAGGGCCGGGTTGGCCGCGTCGTGGTAAACGGCTTTCCGACAGGCGTGGAGGTGTCCCATTCCATGCAGCACGGCGGCCCCTACCCGGCCACGACCGCACCAGGGACGACCTCGGTCGGAACCGCGGCCATCCGGCGCTTCGTTCGCCCTGTCTGCCTTCAGGACTACCCGGCTGAACTGTTGCCTGTAGAGCTCCGCGACGACAATCCCCGAGGCATCCTTCGGCAGGTAAACGGGCAGTACACCCACGACGCCATCTAGATGCCCAGACACACGTTCCACTGCATCGACGCTCATACCTGCGGGAATCCCGTACGCGTGGTTCGGGAGGGTGGGCCGGATTTGAAAGGGAGCTCGATGTCAGAGCGTCGCGCCCACTTCCTGGCGGAGTTTGACTGGATCCGCACGAGCCTGATGTTCGAGCCCCGGGGCCACGACATAATGTCTGGCTCCATCCTCTATCCCTCCACGCGGGCCGACTGCGACATCGGGATTCTGTTCATCGAGACGAGCGGGTGCCTGCCAATGTGTGGCCATGGTACCATCGGCACGGTGACCGTCATGCTGGAGCATGGGCTCGTGCAGCCAAAAGAGCCCGGCGTGCTCCATCTGGACACACCCGCGGGAAAGGTGGATGCATACTACAGCGAACGGGACGGGCGGATAGAGTCCGTGCGGTTAATCAACATCCCCTCCTACCTGGCGGCCGAGGGGCTCCAGGTAGAGTGCCCTGACCTGGGATCTCTCACGGTGGACGTCGGCTATGGCGGCAACTTCTACGCAATCGTGGACCCGCAGGAAAACTATCGTGATCTGGCCGACCATTCTGTGGGAGACCTGCTGCGGTGGAGTCCCGTACTTCGCCGGCGCTTGAATGAGTTGTACACCTTCGAGCACCCGGAGAACACGTCTATCTGCGGCCTCAGTCACATTGAGTGGACCGGAGTACCGACCCGCGCGGACTCGACCGGGCGTAACGCGGTCTTCTACGGCGAAAAGGCTATCGACCGCTCGCCCTGCGGAACCGGCACCAGCGCCCGGATGGCCCAATGGGCGGCCAAAGGAAAACTGGGGGTAGGCGACGTCTTCGTGAGTGAGAGTATCATCGGCAGCCAGTTCATCGGTCGGGTCGAGGCTGCCACCACCGTTGGTCCCCACGCTGCCATCATACCCAGCATTCAAGGGTGGGCCCGAGTAACCGGCCTGAACACCATTTTCGTGGACGACGACGATCCGTTTTGCCACGGATTCACCGTCAAGTGACGGCACAACCGCAGACCGGAATGGAGCCGATGCCTGAGCGCGCCGACGTTGTTGTGGTCGGCGGCGGCGTCATCGGGCTCTGCACTGCCCTTGAATTGGCGCGTGCCGGGCGACAAGTAACCGTCATCGCGGAGGGAAGCCCTGGCGAAGGTACTTCCGCGGGAAACGCGGGGATGCTGGTCCCAAGCCATGTAGTACCCCTTTCGGCCCCGGGCGTCATTTCACAGGGACTGCGGTGGCTCATGCGACGGGACGCGCCGTTCCATCTGAAACTCCGCCCGGACTTGGACCTGCTACGATGGCTTTGGCAGTTTCGTGCTCATTGCACCGAGGCGCACGTCCAGAGGTCGGTTCCCTTACTGCGGGATCTCAGCCTCGCCAGCATGGAGGCGTATAGAGACCTGGCCGAAGAGAGGAATGACTTTGGTCTGTCGAATACCGGACTGATGATGGTGTATCGAACAGAAAAACTCAGGGCAGCCATGGCGCACGAGGCAGATGTGGCCATCGGGGCAGGTCTCCGCGTGCAGCGCCTGGACGCCGACGGGGTGCGGCAAGCTGAGCCAGGGCTGCTCTCACCAGCATTGGGGGCCATTCTTTTCGAAGAGGACGGTCGTTTGGACCCCAACAGGTTTCTGAAAACCCTGAGACAACGCCTGAAAAGCAATGGCGGCACGACCATGTACGGGAGTCACGTGCGCACGGTCGGACCAGGTTTTGTTGAGACCACTACAGGCCGGATTCGGTGCAATGACGTCGTTGTCGCCGCGGGCGCTTGGTCTCCTGGTCTTCTCAAGACGGCCGGCCACAAAATTCCTGTCCAACCAGCCAAGGGATATAGCGTCACGGTCCCTCCGGCACCAGGCGGATTGACGATGCCCATGATCCTCATGGAGGAACGGGTCACCATTACACCAATGCCCGACAAGCTCCGATTTGGCGGGACCCTTTCGTTGGCGGGATTCGATGCCCGAGTGGACCGGGAGCGCGTGTCCCCGATTCTGCGAGAGGCGGTCCGGTATCATCCCGAACTGGACCCGTCTTCACTCCCGGTCTGGTGCGGTTTTCGACCCGCACCACCCGATGGACTACCAATCATGGGGAAACTGGGCGACGGGTTGTGGTGCAATACCGGCCACGGGATGCTTGGCGTTTCTCTGGGGCCCGCGTCCGGGAGACTGGTGGCGGACCAAATGTTGGGTCGCGTCCCGTTCATGGACGGGACTGCATTCTCGCCTCTACGTTTCAGATAGGCGCCTCACCGCTGGTCAGACTATGCCGGCGTACATCTCGTCAATGACCTCGGCGAAGTTCTTCTCGATGATCTTTCGTCTCAGCTTGAGCGTCGGGGTCATCATCCCGTTGTCGACTGAGAACGGTTCGGACACCAATCTGAAGTCCCTGATCTTCTCTGGCGCGGACACAGTCCTGGAATAGGACTTGAACAAGGCGGCCAGAGCTGTCTTGAGTTCTTCGTCTCCGCCGCTGGATTTTGCGGCACCCTCGGCCGGGACCACGAGGGCTGACAAGAACTCTCGTCCTTCCCCAATCACCATGATCTGGTCAATGAGGGTCTCGGTCGCAAATTTCTCTTCGATCGGTCCGGGGTAGATGTTCTTACCGCCCTTGGACACAATCATGTGTTTGATGCGGTCCGTAATTCTGAGGTACCCCCCCTCAAACCGGCCCACGTCTCCGGTGTGGTACCAACCCTCAGAATCGATGGACTCCGCGGTCGCAGTGTCGTTCTGCCAGTAACCAAGCATGATGTTGGGACCCTTGGCTACAATCTCGCCGGCTGTAGAATCCAGCGTGGTCGGGTAGTCTTCCCCCGAAATCTGGGCAATAATTTTGCCCGATTCCAGATCCATGATGCCGACGGTTACGAGGTCCACGACGTGTCCAACGGTGCCGTAACGGGGTTCAGCGATCGGGTTGATGGTCAGCACCGGCGACGTTTCCGTCAGCCCGTACCCCTCGATAATGGTGACACCCGCCGCCTGAAAAAACTCCCCGACCGCCGCCGGAAGCGCCGCGCCGCCAGAAACCGCAAAACGCAGGTTTCCGCCCAATTTCTGGTGGAGCTTGGAAAAGACGAGTTTGTCCGCCATCTGCTTCTTCCACCGGAGAACAGGCCCGGCAGAGCCCTTGATGTTCGCCTTGGCGTACTGCTTTCCGGACTGGACGGACCAATTGAAAATGGTCTTCTTGATGGAAGAGCCTTCCTCGACAGACTTGGCTATCACATTATAGACCCGCTCGAACAGACGTGGCACGGAGATCATAACGGTCGGGCCGACGGTTACTAGATCGCGGCTGACGGTGTCAACCCCCTGCGCGTACGTGATGCGGCCGCCGCACGCCATAACGCACAGATAGCCACCTGTCCTCTCAAACGAATGGCAGAGCGGGAGAAACGAGAGGTGGTGATCCGTCTCGTCGAACGGGACGCGAGCGAGTGCGGCTGTGACGTTCGAGCAGAAGTTGCCGTGGGTCAGCTTGACCCCCTTCGGGTTCCCCGTGGTGCCGCTGGTATAGATCAGCGCGGAAACATCCTGGTGAACCACCTTATCGCCGATCGCTACGATTTCAGCCTTGTGCTGAACGAAGGCCTCTGCCCCCTGCTCCATCACGTCTTTCCATGCGCGCACATAGTCCGGATGGTCTGCGCGGAGATCGGACATGGTGATCAGCGTATGCAGGTCGGGGCAGTCGCCAAACAGTTTTTCGGCCTTCTTGAGTTGGATCCCTGTGGAGACCACAAACACCTTCGCGCCGGAGTCCTTTATGATGTAGCCGGCCTGGGTCGCAGGAAGGGACGTATAAAGCGAAACGTTTACGGCGCCCAGGAACTGCGTGGCCAGATCGGTTATCGCCCACTCAGGCCGGTTTTCGGACAGAACGGCAACCCGATCCCCTGGGCGAACGCCAGCGGCGTACAGATAGCCGGCCATCGACTCCATGCGAAGCCGGAGTTCGTCCCAGCTGAGGTCTGTCCAGTTCTTGGTACTCCGGTCCATGTACGTCAGCACCGGACGTCCGGAACCCTGGTACTTCTTGAACAGGCCCTTGAATAACTCTGGAACGGTTTCGAAGGAGACGGCAGCTGGCATCAGACAATGAACCTGTGACACGGATGGCCGAAAAATGTAACTGCGCGGCCCTTATCGTGCAACGGGTCTCTGGCCAGGGCGCGCGGACTACTCGGCGGCGTCCACGCCGACGGCCTCGCTCACGGACACAAAGCCGTCCTGTTCCAGCAAGGCGTCGAGTTCGCGCTTGATTTCCCGGAAGACGCTCGGGCCACGATATATCATGGAAGTGTAGAGTTGAACCAAGGAGGCGCCGGCCCTGATCTTGTCGTAGGCGTCCTGTCCGCATCCGACACCGCCCACGCCGATGATCGGCATGGAGCCCGATGTCTGGCGATAAAGATACCGAACGAGCTCGGTGGACCGGGCCCTGACCGGGGCGCCCGAGACTCCGCCGCGGCCAATCCCAGCCAGCACTTCGCCAGAGGTTTGTAGGCGGTCTCTGGATGAATCCGTGTTGCTTGCAACGAATCCGTCCACGGCATGCGCCCTGGCTACAGAAACGATCTCATCGACTTCGCTATCCAAAACGACCTTGTCGGCGATCGGGGGCGACAGTTTCAAAAGGATCGGAGGTCGGTTAGGAAGGCTTGCGCGGAGGGGCACAATGCGCCCCAGCAGGTCGTCCAGCGCGTTTGGATCCTCGAAGGTCCGTCCTTCTGCCGTGTTCGGGCAGGACAGATTCAGAACAATCACCGATGCAAAAGGGGCACATGCAGCGAAACTGGCCTCAAAATCGTCCGTGGCGGCGTTGCCGAAGATCGAGGGGTCGTGGGTCTTTGCGAGGCTGACCGCAATTGGGAGCGGAAAGGGAGTTGCGCCCTCCAGTCGTTTCGCAATTCTCCTGGCGCCCTGATTGTTCAGGCCCATGCGATTGATGAGGGCCTGATCATCCGGGAGCCGAAAAGCGCGAGGTTTCTTGTTTCCTCTACTGCGCAACGCCGTCACCGAACCCACCTCGGCAAAACCGCACCCAGCGGCATGCCAAAACGGAATCAGTCGGGCGTTCTTGTCGAAGCCCGCCGCAATGCCAACGGGGTTTCGAAAATCCAATCCGAAGACGCTGGTCCGAAGCCGATCCGATTCAAACTCGAACTGTCGGCGCAATAATCCGGCCCCGAGTCTTTGCCCGACACGAGCGGCCAGACTCCCAATGTTGTGGGCACGTTCAGCCTCAAGCCGGAACAGAAGGGGGCGAAGTCGTTCGTACATGTTGGCAGTGTTCCACAGATCCTGTGAGGGCGTGACGCCCTTCCGAAAAAATACGCGTTTGTGGAGGGTGCCTGCGAATGCGTTATCGTCTTCGACCACAATTTATCGGATTCATGGCCCTTTCCTTCCTGCAGGTTGACGCGTTTGCCAATGAACCCTTTACGGGGAATCCCGCAGCCGTTTTTGTTCTGGACGAATACCCAGACGACTATTTTATGTCGTGCGTAGCCCGGGAAATGAATCTGTCCGAGACCGCGTTCCTGGTTCAGGCCCGCCCGGACGTGTATCGGCTACGCTGGTTCACCCCTACGACAGAGGTGGATCTGTGCGGGCACGCCACGCTGGCGGCGGCCCACGCGTTGTTTGAGACGGGCGCGGTGGCCGGAAGCACACTCCACTTCGAGACCAAAAGTGGGCAATTGGCGGTGTCCAGGTACAGCGACGGCTCTCTCACGATGGACTTCCCCAGTGAAGAGCCCACGGAACGGCCCCGGCCAGCGGACCTCGAGACCATGCTTGGGGGCCCTGTCGCCTGGTACGGCGAAAACAGAATGGACGCGTTCGTCCAACTCGAGGAGTCGGGTTGGGTACGGTCCCTGGATCCCGATCTTGATGCCATCAGCCGACTACCGGTTCGAGGACTCATCGTCACAGCGGCAGGCGATGAATCAGGAGTCGATTTCATCTCCAGATACTTTGGGCCACGCTTTGGCGTGCCCGAGGACCCGGTGACGGGGTCGGCGCACTGCGCGCTGGGACCGTTCTGGCACAAACGCCTTGGACGTCCCGATCTGGTGGGCTACCAGGCGTCAGCCCGCGGGGGCACGGTACGCGTGTCACATCGCGGCGATCGCGTCCTGTTGACCGGGCATGCAGTGACTGTGGTGCGCGGAGACCTTGTGGTAGACCCGGCGTTGTTTACCAGCCCGGGATGATCTGGAATCCCCAGTGTGGGCCCTTTCCAGGACGCTGGTAGGGCTTGGCATAAAAGATCTCAAGAACGGTATATCCGAACATGTTGAATCGGGTAGAGACTCCCGTCGAGAATACCGGGACCCGGCCGTTGGAATTCCGGTCGAACTTCCATTCCGGCAATTGGTCGTCGGTCCAGGCAACTCCCGCGTCCGCAAAGAACGTGATTTCGGTCGGCAAATAGGGGAAGTTGATCAGGCCAAACTGCTCGGTCCCCAGAACCGGGATTCTCAATTCCGCGCTTGCCAGTGCCATTCGACTGCCGCGGAGCCGGTCAATCTCAGCGCAAGAACCTGTCGCACTCAGCGTACACTCTTCGGCGTTGAAGGAGGAGAAGGAGTATCCGCGGAGGAATCCGCGACTGTTCGCATAGCCCAGGTACTCTTCCGTAAACAGGTTTTCCGCACCACCAGCGGCAGAGGACTTCGCCCCGTAGTTACCCACGTGCAGTCCACGGAAGGCCAGGGTGACGGGCATTAACTGAATGTACCGGCGATAGTCAATGGTGGCCCGGACGAACGTAGCCGACCCCACAAACGGGGAGACTTCAAACCGGGAGCGACCGCCCTTGACCGGTGACGTGAACCCGAAGGAAGAGAAGTCTCTTACGAGGGCCAGGCCGCCAGTCGCGAAGAGGACTGGATCCGGCTCCAATTCGTTGAGTTGGGTCCGCTCCCGCCGCACCCCGAACTGGGTGAAATAGAAGTTCTCGACCTCGTAATCGAAACCGTACCGGGTAAAACCACCGGAAAGCTCCACTCTTCGAGTCTGTGTCAGCGGATAGCTGGCGATGCCTTGCACCTGGTCGATGTAAATCCGCTGTTTCAGCTGGGACACAACCTGCGAGGTGAATCCAGTCTCGGGGTCCTGCTCGTAGCCCACGCCGCTCCGCACAAGCAGAATCGGGATGTGACCAACCTGACCGCCGTAGTTGAGCCTGTTCTCTCGATTGAGGTAATACGCCTGGGCTCCGATATCCTTGAACGTGCCGTTGGCCTGGGCTACGACAGTGAGGTTGTGGTTGCCCAGCATATCGGAAAAGAACAGCCCTACGCCGCCGGAGAGTCCAGATCCGTATGGTCCGCCGGCGCTCACACCAATGGATGGCGGGGCGACATAGTCCAGCGTCAGTCTCCTGCTGTACTCGCTGATTTCGTAGTCCTGATCCGGAGGCAGACCCGTGAGAGGATCACTGAGGTAGTTGGCGACGAGACCCTGACTCTGCTCGCGGTACGGAGGCAACACGCCCGCCGCAAAGCGCGTGGTCGTCTCGGGTAAGAGGTAGGGCTCTCCCACCGTCTCATTCGCTTCCAGAGCGAAGACGTTGTAGCTGTTGTCAGAGAAAACTGAAAACACCATGCGTCCGCTCTGGGCGGCCACAGTCATGGCCGGCGAGAGCGTCGTGATGCCGCTGACGCCGGTCTTCAGGTGTGTCAGGCGCGAGATGGACTGGTCAGTAAGCCCGTGGCGAAAAACGTCTTTGAACCCATCATGGTCGGAGGTGAAAAAGAGACTCCGGCCGTCGGGGGAAAACTGCGGGTTGCTGTGGATGCCATCAAAAACCTTGATTACGTCGATCTCACCAGTCGCCAGGTGGTACATGCCCAGCCGCTCCTTGGCAAATGAAAGCGTCTGGAAATCCGTCCCCCCTTCTCCCCTGTCAGTGACAAAGGCGATGGTCTTGCCGTCCGGGGACCACGCCGGTTGCAGGTCGGCGAACCGATCGTCGGTTAGCTGAGTGACCTCGTTGCTCTCCAGATTCAGGAGGTAGAGGTCACTTATTCCACCGTCCATTCCGGAGAAGACGATGGACCTTCCGTCCGGCGACCACGCCGGATTGGAAATCGCGGAAACGCCAGCCACCGAAATTCGGCGAGTAATAGATCCCGAACGCCAATCCAGAATCGAGACTTCGTTATCCCCCTGGACAAACGTTATGAAGGCAAATTGCTGACCGTCGGGAGACCACGAGCCCGCCGAATTGATGAAACGAATCGCGTCGAAGTGGCCGTTACCGTTGGCGGCCTTGAGCTTCTTGAGTACCTGTCCAGTCTCTGCATCCGCGATGAAAAGATTGATATTGAACAAGTCTCGCTCCGAGAGAAACGCGACGTACTTGCCGTCCGGACTGATTACCGGTGAGATGTTCATGTCTCCGGCATCCAAATCCGCAGTAAGGATGGCGCGGCCGGCACTGTCCGCGGGAGTCCGGTCTTCCATCAGCGGCAGGTAGGCGTCCTTAACCGCCTGTATCCACTCGTTGGACAACGAGTCGGGCTTGATTCCGAGGGTGTAAACCACAGCTGAGTCCACGCCGACGCGCCCGCCCAGTTTGAAAAGGTTGGCCACGGCGGCATCGCCATACTTGCCACCGACGTACGCCAAAAGCGCCTGCCCATATCGGTAAGGGAAGTACTTATAACCGCGGGACAAGTCTTCGATCGTGGGCAGATCATCCCGAAGCGCCGCATCCCGGATCCACATGGCCGTGTGCGGATCGTCGCGTCCAACCGAGAAATATTCTGCCATTCCCTCGACGAGCCAGAGCGGCATCAAGCCGAGCGCAAAGCGGCTACTGTCGGTCCTGTTGAGGGCGATATCGTACTGAAAAGAGTGGACCAGTTCATGCCCAAGGACGTGATCCGTGTCCCGATAACTTCCGGTCAGCGGCATGATCACACGCTCCTTCAGTGCTTCGGTCACACCACCCGTTCCCTGTCCCAGCGTCCCCCCAATCGCATTGGTCTGCTGAAAATCGGCGTCATTCGCGTAGAAAATGACCGGTTTCCGCTCGACAAATTCCCGCAGGAAGGTCCTCGAGTGGCGCTGGTACCAGCGCTCGGCCATGCGCGCGGCATCCTTGACAGCGTCCTCTTCCTCCGGATAGAAGTAGAACTCGAAGTGTTCGGTTTGGAATTTCTGGAATTCGAACTTGTCGTATTGGACCTTATTTCGGCCAAAATACTGGGCGCTGGCAGGGCTGACCGATAGGAACAACCCGGCAAAAAACACGGTAAGGACGACAAGCTTTCCGAAGACTGGGATAGACCTCTTTGGAGCCTGGTGGTGCGGACAAGAACGCATGGTGGGGTACTGGTTTGGAACCGGTTGACTCCTCAAAAATCGCGTTGAGTGCCATGGTGCTCCGAATGTAAGGCTCGGCTTTTATAGGAAGGCCTGACCGCAAGAAACGATGCCTGAAAGGTATTACAGCAACAAACAGTCCGAAGACCGTACACCCGAGCCCGACCGGCCCCCCCAAAAGGCCCAGCGGGAGAGTTGCGTTTATGAACGGCTGGCTGTTACCCGAACCACCTCTGTGGTCCAGGGGACACGTGATCACAATTGTAGGCGCAAATTGCGGGGCATGTAGATGAATCGAGACAGGGCCGAGGAATTCCAATCTGGCCGAGGGCGTATTTTCTCGATAGCCATTCTCGCCGTTCTGGGTCTGTTAATGACCCGGCTGGTCCAGCTCCAACTCATAGACGCAAAGGAATACACAGGCGAGTCGCGGACAAATTCGACCCGGGAGATGCGCATTCTTCCTGCCCGTGGCACCATCATGGACCGAAACGGCCTCGTTCTGGTGGACAACCAGCCTGCATATTCGGTATTGGTGACGCCCCGCTACTTCGACGAGATTCGGCTTCCAGTTTTGGCGGCGCTCCTGGAGATGCCGGAGGACGAGCTGGCCGAGCGCATTCAGCAGGCCGCGAAGTACAGCGCGTATTTGCCGTCGCCCGTCATGCACGCCGTCCCGTTTGACCGCCTCTCAAGAATGCTGGAGCAGATAGACAACCTCCCCGGGGTGTCCTACCAAGCCACGCAGAAGCGGCGATATCCTACGCCCATTCGCGCCTCCCATGCGCTGGGTTATGTCCGGGAGATAAGTGACCGGGATCTCAATCTGAAAGGTGATGAAGGGTATCGACCCGGAGACCTGTCTGGTCAGCAGGGTTTGGAAAGGGTGTTCGAGGCTGACCTCCGCGGACAGGTTGGAGCAGACTTCAAGCTCGTAAACGTTCACGGGCAACGCGTGAGTGACTTTCGCGGCGGGGTGGAGGACGTGGCCGCCACAGCCGGCAGCCACCTGCGCTTGACGATAGATGCAGATGTGCAGGAGCTCGCAGAACGCCTGTTTGTGGGGAAACGGGGCGGGGCGGTGGCCTTGGATCCCAATACGGGCGAGATCCTGTCTCTGGTATCGGCCCCTGATTTCGATCTGGAGCAATTCACCAGGCAGATCAGCGGGGAACAGTGGCGGACTCTCAATGAGCATCCAGACATGCCGTTCTTCAACCGAGCCACGCAAGCCGCTGGAATGCCGGGCTCGACCTGGAAGCCACTCATGGCACTCATTGCTCTGGAGGCGGGAGTGGTAACACCAACCGAGACCTTCTACTGTCCGGGCTACCATCCGCTGGGTAGGGGCAGGTTCTTCAAGTGTCTCCACGTACACGGGCAGATCACCGTCATGGAGGCCGTCGAGCAATCCTGCAACACGTTCTTCTTTGAGATGATGCGGCGCCTCAATGTCGAAACGTATGCCGGCTACGCCAGGGAGTTTGGTTTCGATCGGCGGATAGACACAGACATGAATGAACAGGTCGCAGGGCTTATCCCGGACTCGGCGTACTACAACGCCGTCGAAAAAGGCGGCTGGGGAGTCGGGCACCTGATGAGCATGGGTGTGGGACAGGGGCCGCTTCTCGTTACCCCCATGCAGTTGGCCCGGTATACGGCGGCCGTTGCAAACGGGGGGCAGTTGGTGACGCCTCACCTGGTCCGCCAAGTCGAAGATCCAGGATCCCCGGCGGAAAACAGTGTTTTGGTCGTCGCGCCGACGGAGATACCCATCGACGCATCTCACTTCGGGCTCGTGCAGGAGGCCATGAGACGGGTGATGGTCTCAGGAACCGGGGTGGGGGTTCAGATCCCGGGGATCGCCAGCGCAGGTAAAACAGGCACGGCGCAGAATCCGCGTGGCGCAGACGATTCCGTTTTTATCCTCTTTGCCCCCTTCGAAAATCCGCAGATCGCGATAGCCGTAGTGGTGGAAAATGCCGGCTACGGCGGGAGTGCCGCAGGACCCATCGCGAGTCTGATGGCCGAGCAGTATCTGACTGGTGAGATTACCCGTCCGTACTGGGTGAACAGAATGTTGGACCTGAGGTCGCCTCCGCTTCCTGACCCCGACGAAAAGTGAGACGCTGGTATCAGACCCTGGACTATGTCACCATTCTGCTCTGGATGGGCCTTGTGGGGATTGGACTGGTCGCGATCTACTCCACGACCCACGGCCCGGCTGCTGAATTCCTGCCGCTCTCAGTTCGCAGCAATTACTCACGGCAGGCAGCGTGGGCGGGAATCTGCGTATTCGGACTAATTCTGGCCCTCTTGCTCCCGGTCCGATTCTACCAGAAGTCAGCCTATCTGATTTATGCGGGTACCATCCTCCTGCTGATCGCGGCGCTGGTGTTCGGTCGAGAAATCAACGGGGCGAAGTCCTGGATTTCGATCGGTCCCATTCAGTTCCAGGTATCTGAACTGGCCAAGGTCGGGACTATTCTTGGACTTGCCCAGTTGGTGGCCAGCAGGAGAGGCACTCAAAGCGACCTCCGGTTTGCCGTTACCCTGACGGCCATGGTAATGCTGCCGGCCGTGTTGGTTGTGCTCCAGAATGACGCAGGCACCGCGTTGGTCTTTGTGGGACTGGTCCCGGTCATGCTTTTCTGGTCCGGCGTGCCCTATTCGATCCTGATGCTCCTTTTGGCTCCAGCGGTTGCCGGGTATCTGAGCGTGATCTCCGTTCCCGCGGCGCTGGCCTTCTGTGTCCTGTTCGGGGGAGTGTTGTGGTGGCAGACGGGAGACAGGAAAATGGGGTTCCTGGGTGCCGGAGTGTCGGTCCTCACGGTCGCAGGGGTTGGGCTAGTCCTCCTGAAGGTGCTTCAACCTCACCAGGTGGCCAGGATTGTCTCCTTTACCGACCCATTTGCCCAGCAATTTCGGTATGGCGTGGGGTTTCACCTGGTCCAGTCGCTAGCTGCAATCGGCTCCGGAGGCCTGACCGGGAAGGGTTTCATGCAGGGGACTCAAACACAGGGGAGATATGTCCCGGAGCAGTCCACGGACTTCGTCTTCTCGGTGATTGGGGAGGAATTCGGGTTCATCGGGTCAGCCCTGGTTCTCATCCTCTTTGCCGTGCTTCTGGTGAGACTCATCCGGATGGGCGGACAGACCAAACACCCCTTTGGCGTCATGGTCGCCGCAGGCGCGGCCGGCATGTACCTGATTCACATCGGAATCAATGTCGGGATGGCCACGGCTGTGTTGCCGGTCATCGGAATCCCGTTGCCCTTCATTTCCTACGGGGGGTCCGCGATGCTGGCTCACACCGCGGTCCTGGCAATCGCCGTCTCCCTTCATATGCGGCGCGACGACCTGTCTATCTACGGGTTCTACACGTAATCCCGGTCCGTGGACTCATGGCCATCCCAGACCTGGAGAACGGGTTAACTGGTCTGGCAGGCCGCAATGATTTTGGCGTAGGCGTCAATCAGTCGGTCCCGGAGAGGCAGGGTTCTTCGAAAAAAGTCCAATTGCAGCCGCCGATATTCGGCTCTGCCGGATTCCTCCTCTATCGGGATGGGCGCGTAGCCAAGCTCCGAGAGGTCGTAAGGGCTGGCGCGCATATCCAACTCCCGAATCTCCAGGGCAAGAAGAAACGAATCGGCGATCAGCGCGCTGGGTACCCAGGGGTAACGTTTCATCGCCCATCGATAGACGTCCATGTTGGCGTGAAGGCATCCAGGTTGCTCCAACTCGTGGACGGTCCCAGGCGCGGGCTGGTGGCGATTCAGCGGTCGAGCATCCGATGTGAAGAACCGGAAGGCGTCGTGGTGGGTGCACATCAGAGGGCCCGCCTCTACGACCCCCTGGAGCGTATCCGGGGATACCCGCAGACGTGTTGCCTCATGTCTGACCTCCGGGCTGCGGTACACCATGGCCCACTCATGGAGTCCGTGGCATCCCAAAAGGGGCGGCCTGGCCTGGGTCTCCTGAAGCAGCTCAAGCACCCACCGGGTGGACGCCTGGCGGGCCGGCGTAAGGCCGTCGACATGAACCGCACAATCGGGTCCCGATTGACTGAAGTGCTTCCGACCCCCAAACTCTTCGGCGCCGTTTTCGAGTTTGACTCCCAGACCCGGACTCCACTTCATGAGAAGGGAAGGGCGAAACCGGTAGTACTCAAAAAGAAAATCGACAACGGGGTGCTTCTGGCCGGCACTCTTTCGGTCCAGGTGAGGACCGACAACGGGCAGAAGGCGTTCCTGGTGACGCATCATGTCCTCTCTCCAGTGCAACTCCGGCTGGAGGGCAATGGGGTGCGCGTCGACTTGAGCGGAATCCTTGTTGATCGCGGTTTCTGGTCTGCGTAACGTGATGACCCTCTCTTCTTCCATTTAGCCCAACCCCGGTTCCAAATGATCGGCAAGATCTTTCGTGCAGCTATAATTTCTGTCGGCGCTACGCTGGCTGCGGTATTGCTCCTGCGGCGCTCAGAGTCCAGACGGGCGGCCGGGAGACCCGGAGGTGGCCAGTTGGAAATAGACTCGGACCGCCTGGACTCCGAAGAACGCGATGCGCTGGTCGCTGAACTGGACGCGCAGTTATGAGGAACGAGTGTTCGGGCCTGGCAACTATTCCGGCAATGATTCTGGCGGTCCTGCTGGCGGGGTGCGAAGCCAACTCTACGGCCGGTGCTGGTGCCGCTGCCGGGGCCCGTGTGGCCGAGGCTGGGTCAGCGATGGTGCGCCCGTCGATTCCCAGTCGTCCGGATGGGGCCAGAGTTCGAACGGCGGGTTTTCTTGTCACGCCACAAGTATTCAACTCCGAGTTGATGGCGCCCTACGACGTCTTTCAGCACTCCATCTTTCGGGACAGGGCAGACTACATAGAGACCTTTATCGTTTCGGAAGACGGCATGCCGGTGGAGACCTTCGAGGGGATCCTTGTCACCCCGCACTACAGCTTCGAGACGGCACCGGCTATAGATATTCTGGTGATCCCTTCCACGGGTGGAAGTATGACTGCCGATCTTCAGAACGAGGCGGTCATGTCGTGGCTTAAGGGAGCGGTCGAGCGGGCAGAGTGGGTGGTAACCGTCTGCGATGGGGCTTTCCCCCTTGCCGCAACCGGCGTTCTGGATGGCCGCGTGGCCACGACGTTTCCAGGGGACCGGACTGCGTTTCAGGAGGCTTTTCCGGAAATAGATGTCCAATTCGACCAGCGCATTGTGGTGGATGGCAAGTATATCACCTCTGTGGGTGGTGCGATGAGCTACGAGCCGGCGTTCTACCTGGTCGAGAAGCTCTACGGGAAGGAGCACGCGGACCTCACGGCTACAGGACTGGTCTGGCCATGGGATCTGGCTTCCGTGCCGATTCTTGAGGCTTCCACCGAATCCACCGCCCCCTCAGACGGATAGATCCATGGAATGTCCTTCTTGCGCCCTGGAGGCCCCCGACGATGCGGAGTTCTGCCCGTATTGTAACTACGAGTTTCCGAGGCAAAAGCGTTCGGTAATGGCCATGGCCATCATCATGGCATTGCTGCTCGCGTGGCCCGTGTTCAAGTTATTGCAGTTTCTAACGGGTTAATCGATGGGTTCTATAAACGACGACGGGCAAGGTAGGACGGCCGCCACCAGCGCAAAGGGCGGCCCGGCGTCTCCTGAAATTCTGGGCACGATAGATGGGCTGGGCCCGCTGGATGTCGCCGCTTTTATGGAGCGTTATTGGCAGAAGGAGCCAGTGCTTCTTCGAGCGGTGTTCGCCGCTGATTTCTGCCCGTTGAACACCGCTGACCTGGTCGAGCTGGCCCGCAACGAAGAGGCCGATTCTCGTCTGATAGTTGCGGGCCAGTGGCCTCCCGAAATATTCCATGGACCCTTTGAGCCCGACGAGTTCGAGGACCTTCCGGAGGGCGACTGGACGCTGTTGGTTCAGGAGGTCGATAGACTGCTTCCCGAGGTCGCACCGATTTTGGACCGCTTCCGCTTCGTCCCCAACTGGCGGGTGGATGACCTCATGGTCAGTATTGCGGCACCGGGCGGAGGAGTGGGTGCCCACACCGACCAGTATGACGTCTTCCTGATACAGGGACTCGGCACCAGGCGATGGGAGATCGACCCCAGCCCCAACACCAATCCCGTCTGGAAGGAGGGTTCCGACGTGGCCGTTCTCGAGGACTTCGAGGCCGTCCAAAGTTGGGTTCTCTCGCCGGGTGATGTTCTCTATCTCCCCCCTTACGTCGCCCACAACGGAATTGCCCTGGAGGAATGCATGACGCTGTCGGTTGGCTTTCGGGCTCCGGCGGGTCATGAGATCCTGGCAAGCGTGGTTCAGTATGTGACGGAGGATGGCGGTTCGGCTCGCTTCCGCGATCCTAGCCCCCAGGTAGAACACGCACCCGGTCGGCTGCTTCCGTACGTGCTGGAAAGCCTCCGCGCGGATGTTCGCCAGTTGTTGGCCGACGACGAGAGCCTGAACAGGTGGATTGGGAGGAGTTTGACCGAACCCGCCCGAGGTCGCCTGGGCGGGTTCGGCGAGCCGGTAGATTGTCTACCGGAGACGGGTCGGCTGCGGCCAGTTTCGACCAGTCAGATGGCCTTCGCCTCAGATGGCGACGGTGTGACACTATTCGTAGCCGGAAGCGCGTACTCGCTGCCGGCCGACGCCGAGCCTCTAATTGCCGCCTTGACCGGAGTCGCCGGGCTGGACATTCCAGATTTGCCAAGCGGCGAGCTTCGAGGAATCCTGGAAGCCCTGCTGCTGGAAGGAATCCTCCGCGTGGTCTAGAAACCACAAAAGTCCCGAACAAGAAAAAGGGCGGACCTGATAAACAGGCCCGCCCTTTTCTATCTCCCCAAAGGGAGCGGAGTCTTAGTCGCGAACCGGGATGGTGTCGGCGCGGCTGAACTGCGCCAGGCCTTCCTTCTTCGAAGTCATGCCCTGTGCGCGGCCCATGCCGGCGGTTACCAGACGACTGGCTGCGATTCCGTTGTCCATGTAGAACTGCTCGACTGCCCGAGCTCGATCCAGAGACAACTGCTGCGCGCGGCGCTCGCCAGGAGCGGACCATCCTTCAACGCGTGCGTTGAGATTCGGGCAGAGCTGCAGGATTTCGAGATTCTCCTGAAGTGCTGCGCGACCCTCTGCGGTCAGCGTGGACGAGTTGCGAGCGAAGAACACACTGTTCATCTCCTCGATCTCGCGGCAGATAGCGGCTTCGTACGGCGTCACCGTGATCGTCATGGTCCGGCTAACCGTACCACCACAATTTGTCACATCCAACGTCACCGTATAGGTGCCAGCCTCCGAGTACGTGTGGTTCGGGTTGGCCGCATCTGAAGTCGTACCGTCACCGAAGCTCCAGCTGTAGCTGACCGGCTGTGTGCCCGAGGTGTTCGCTGAGAAGCGGACACTGGTCTCGGTGTCAGGCGCCATGTTCGACGCGGTCATCGATGTGATGACGGCGGCCGCGCATGGATCATTAACGGTCACGTTGCAGGTGCGGGCGTCCATGGCCCGTCCGTTTCCGTTGGAAGCGGAGTACTGCACCGTGTACATGCCAGCCTGGCTGAAGGCATGGGATGCCGTCATTCCAGATGCCGTGGCACCGTCGCCGAAGGCCCAGGCGCTCTCCACAACGGGAGAAGCGTCCATGTTGTAGGAGCCCGTGAACGTCACCGGTGAACCCGTGTCAAATGCGTCGGTAGGGCAGATCAGGTCGGTGACCATGACCGGCGTGAAGCCCTTCAGGTCAAACGCGACACTGAACGTGTTCCAGCCGAGCCAGTCGTTAACACTTCCACCATCGGCGCCGTCGGCGGCCTCCCCAGGAAATACGTACTTGCCGCCGGTCTCGAAACCGAGTGACACGCGGTCGTTCATCCTGATGTCGAGCCCGACCCCAAGAATGGGTCCGAAGCCAATTTTGGACTCCTTCGCCAAGGTCGCAGATGTGATCTGTTCCTCGTTACTGAAATTCAGCCCAGCTCCCAACTTGATAAATGGCGAAATCTTGCCAGTACCGAAGTTTCGGGTTCCGATTACGTTGAGTCCTATGGAGTTGCCTTTCTCGTAATCGCGGACTGTAGTGTCCCTCAGGAAGTCGTTGAGGTTGCCATAGGCACCGTAGGTGAGGCCTATTCCAGCGGAATACTTGGCACCGTATCGGTAACCGATCTCAAGTCCAAGGTGAATCGGGAGGGTCTCGAAGAGATCACCCTTTTCAAGCCCCAAAGTGGGTTCGTTGGTCCCGGTGTAGTAGGACAAACCAATTTGTGGTCGAATAAACCAGGTGTCTTCGCCGCGTTCCTGCGCCTGAGCAGGTGCGCTCAACAGGACCGGAGCCGCCATCAGAACGGCAAGCAAAAGTGCCTGTAGCCGGTTTTTCATATCAGAGTCCTCGAAAAGTCGCAAGTGGGTGTAGAAAGCTAAAATAGGTGAGCGCAACAACAAATCAGCGAAGACCAAACAAATATCGTGTCTTAGCGATTCTTTATTGGTACGTAGGAGCGTTGGTTCTGGCCTACATATACCTGCCTCGGTCGGTAAATCCGTGTTCCGGGATCATTGCGCATCTCCAGCCACTGGGCAATCCAGCCAGGAAGCCGGCCAAGTGCGAACATCACGGTGAACATATTTGTGGGTATGCCCATCGCACGGTAGAGGATTCCGCTGTAAAAATCCACATTCGGGTAGAGCCTGCGTTCGGCGAAATACTCGTCCTCAAGTGCGACGCGCTCCAACCGTTTGGCGATATCCAGAAGCGGATCATCAACGCCCAACTGGTCCAGCACCTCATCGGCGGACGACTTGATGACCCGGGCACGGGGGTCAAAATTCTTGTAAACCCGATGTCCAAAGCCCATTAGCCGGAAGTCAGACGTCTTGTCTTTGGCCATTTCAACGTATTTGTCGACGTTTCCGCCGTCATCCGCAATTTGGGTGAGCATCTTGATGACGGCAGAGTTGGCACCGCCGTGGAGCGGTCCTGATAGGGCGCTGATCCCGGCAGAAATGGAGCCGAAGAGGTTCGCACCGCTGGACCCGACCATACGTACGGTAGACGTGGAGCAATTCTGCTCGTGATCCGCGTGCAGGATCAGGAGCTGATCAAGCGTCTTGGCAACCAACGGAGACACTTCGTATTCCTCCGATGGCACCGCAAACATCATGTGGAGGAAGTCCTGAGAGTAGTCCAGGTCGTTCCGCGGATAGATGTAAGGCTGGCCGATGGACTTCTTGAAAGCGAACGCCGCGATCGTCTTGATCTTCGCGATCAGTCGTATCACGTTGAGTTCCAACTCCTCCTTGTTCTCCGATTCGGGGTAAAAGGCCGACAGCGACGCCACAATCGTCGAGAGAACACTCATCGGAGGGGCGTTGGCGGGGTATCCCTCGAAGAACTTCTTCATGTCCTCGTGGAGGAGGCTATGATGGGTCATTCGTTCCTGAAAGGTAACGAGCTGGTCCGCAGTCGGGAGGTCGCCGTAGACCAGCAGGTAAGCTACTTCCGTGAACGTGGACTTGCCGGCCAGGTCCTCAATGGAGTATCCGCGATGGCTCAGGATGCCCTTCTCTCCGTCAATGAACGTGATCCCACTTTCGCAGGAGCCGGTGTTGCCGTACCCCGAGTCCAATGTGATGGTCTTGGACTGACCGCGCAGCTTGCGGATATCGACGGCGCGCTCCCCTTCGGAGCCAACGATGACGGGTAGATCGTACTCGGCGCCGCCGAGTAGAAGTTTTGCGTTTTCCATGCTGCGAAAGTCTCGGTTAAGCGTAGCGCCGCCTCCGGCGCGGATTTGCGGCCTTAGGTTCAAACCAGATCATAGCACGCCGGTTTTCGGCCTTCACCGTATACCGCGAAAATTCGCTATTAACGACCTATTGGTCGGATTCATTCGTAGAATGCCATCGGCGGAACTACAGACCCGTAAGGGCTGCCTTTCTGGTCGGCGCTACCCGGTTCGACCGAGCATCTGAATACGCATGACAAGACAAATGTCCAGGTGGCGTGAGTACGCCCATGAAGTAATCTTCGAGGCGGATACTCCGGCTGGCAAGGCGTTCGATGTCGGGCTGATTCTGGCAATTCTGGCCAGCGTCGGTGTGGTGATGCTTGAGAGCGTGACCGCCATCCGCCTGGAGTACCCCCGGCTTCTGACCAATCTGGAGTGGGGGTTCACCATCCTCTTCACCATTGAGTATCTGGTGCGCCTTTGGACCGTGTCGGCACCCGCGCGCTACGCCAGGAGCTTCTTTGGCCTCGTGGATCTTTTCGCTGTCTTGCCGACCTATGCGGGACTGGTGTTCCCCGGGACACACTACCTGCTCGTCATAAGATTACTCCGCCTGCTTCGGGTGTTCAGAGTCCTGAAGCTTGTGACCTATTTGTCTGAGGCGGATACCCTCGGGAGAGCCCTCCGGAGCAGTCGCCGAAAAATCACAATCTTCCTCCTGGTAGTTTCGATCCTCACGGTGATTCTGGGGAGTTTGATGTACTTCATTGAGGGTGAGTCCAACGGTTTCACGAGTATCCCCCGGTCGATGTACTGGGCCGTGGTCACGCTGACTACGGTCGGATATGGCGACATCTCCCCACAGACCCCACTGGGCCAGGCCGTGGCCTCCGTAGTAATGATTATCGGTTACGGAATAATCGCGGTACCAACGGGGATCGTGACGGCTGAATTGGCCCGGGCCGAGAGAGATGTCACGACGAAAGCCTGCCAAAACTGCGGCGCGGAGGTACATCGCCAGGACGCGGTTTACTGCAGAATCTGTGGCGAGGGGCTCAACTGATGACCGCCCAGGAGCGAGCGCTGGAGGCCACGGCCGAGTTCCTGTTCGATCGGCCCGGGGGTAACGAACTCTTCAATCCGTACCACGATCACAATCCGTCCGTGGATCGAGCCGATGCCGTCGAGATCAGGCGGTCGAACCTGGCCAGTTATTTCGCGTCGTGCGCAGATCGTCCTCGCCTGTTCCTGCTGGCAGAGGCGCCGGGCCCGTGGGGTTGCCGATTTTCGGGCGTCCCGATAACCTCCGAATCACAGCTTCTCGACCCGGACTTTCCCATTTCGGGGGGGCAGTCCAGTCTGAAAGAAACTCCGTACAAGGAATACAGCGCGGGCATTTTCTGGCGACTCTTGGCGGATGTTTTCCCGGACTTCGTCGTGTGGAACGCGTGTCCATTCCACCCGCACAAAGCGGACGAGCCCTTCACCATTCGCGCCCCCAGACAGACAGAACTGAGGACCTTCGCCCCCCTGGTCGCCGAGTTGATCGACATCTTTCGGCCCAAGAAAGTCCTGGCAGTTGGGCGAAGGGCCGAGCGCACCTTGGCAGACACCGGAATCGAGGCTACGTATGTTCGCCATCCGTCTCAGGGCGGCGCCACCGCTTTTCGGGCAGGCGTTCTCGAGGCTCTTTCGGAAGGAGGAATAGCACATGGATAACCTGTTTGACGCCGCCTCGCCGCGTGGACGGAACGCGCCGCTGGCAGACCGCATGCGCCCCCGAACGCTCGACGAGTTTGTGGGGCAGGAGCATATTCTTGGTCCGGGCACACTCTTGCGCCGGGCCATCGAGGCTGATCGGCTCAAGTCGGTGCTCTTCTACGGACCGCCTGGCACAGGAAAAACAACGCTGGCCCGGATTGTAGCCAACACAACGCGCGCACGCTTTCTTTCGCTGAATGCCGTCCTTGCGGGCGTAAAGGACATTCGAGCGGCTATTTCAGCGGCCGAAGACGCCCTACGGTTCCATCATCAGCGGACAATCCTGTTCGTGGACGAGGTGCACCGGTTCAACAAGGCGCAGCAAGATGCGCTGCTCCCACACGTGGAGAATGGAACCGTCACCCTGATCGGCGCCACCACGGAGAACCCCTATTTTGAGGTTATAAAGGCCCTCGTGAGTCGCTCGCGGGTGTTTGAGCTCCGCAGCCTCACTGACCAAGCGCTTGTCCGAATTTGTGAGATGGCCCTCTCGGATCCCGAAAGAGGATTTGGCGATCGCGAAGTGGAGCTAGCCCCGGAGGCAACGGCTCATCTGGTGTCAACCGCCAATGGGGACGCACGGTCGCTTCTCAACGCGCTCGAGTTGGCAGTGGAAACCACAACGCCCGATCAGGAGGGGGTCATTCGCGTCACGCTTGCCGTAGCGGAAGAATCCATACAGCAGCGGGCCGTCCTCTACGACAAGGAGGGTGACGCACATTACGACATCGTCAGCGCATTCATCAAGAGTCTCCGCGGCTCGGATCCCGACGCGTCTTTGTATTGGCTGGCGCGCATGGTCTATGCGGGGGAAGATCCGCGTTTCATCCTTCGGAGGATGCTGATCTTTGCGGCCGAGGACGTTGGCCTGGCGGATCCGAATGCCATCCAGGTGGTGGTGGCGTGCCAGCAGGCGTTTGACGTGGTCGGCATGCCTGAAGGCCGGTTTCATCTCTCGGAATGCTGTCTCTATCTGGCCACGGCACCCAAGAGCAACACGACGTTAGCGTTCTTTGACGCACTGCGATTTGTGGAAAAGGAGCGGAGCGGCGACGTTCCGAATTCCCTCAAGGATGCCAGCCGAGACGGCGATGGACTCGGCCACGGCTCCGGCTATCTGTATCCGCACTCGTACCACAATCACTACACGCCCCAGCAATACCTCCCGGAGGAGATGCAGGGCACGTATTTCTATCAACCCAGTCAGGTTGGGTACGAAAGGCGGGTCCAGGAACGGCTTGACTATTGGAAAAGCCGGGACGATGCCGAATCGTTGGAAAAACGAATCAAGAAGTACGGATCGGAGGAGGAATAGCACTGACTTCCCGCCGCGACTATTTTCGTCCCATGCCTTTGCTTCTCCGCTTCGCCGACCTCATAGATCGTTTCAGTGACTGGAGCGGCAGGACCCTGCGGTGGCTGACGCTGGCCATGGTGCTGGTGGCGTCCTTCAATGCACTCGCACGGTATGCGGGCAAGTTCATGGGGAGCACACTGAGTTCGAACACCTACATCGAGCTTCAGTGGTACCTGTTCAGCCTGCTTTTTCTGCTGGGCGGGGCCTACGCCCTACGGACGAATTCCCACGTTCGGGTAGATGTGCTCTTCAGCAGGCTGAGTGATCGCGGCAAGGCGTGGATCGACCTGACGGGTACAATCGTGTTCCTGATCCCGTTTTGCCTGCTGATGCTCTGGGTCTCCTGGCCGGCCGTTTACAATTCCTGGTCCGTCCTGGAGGGCTCGCCGGATCCCGGGGGGCTCCCGCGATACCTGATCAAGACCGCCATTCCCGTGGCGTTTCTGATGCTTCTGGGGCAGGGTTTTTCGATGCTGATCCGGTCTCTGAACACCGTTCTACAGAAGGCAAACTGATGGAGGACATTCTAGGGCCTCTGATGTTTGTGGGAGCCTTGCTCCTGATCTTCTCGGGCTTCCCTGTCGCGTTCGCTCTGGGTGGAACGGCCATGCTGTTCGCCCTCATCGGCGTGGAGGCGGGTGTTTTCGATTGGAATCTCCTGCTGGCCCTACCCGACCGGACGTTTGGGGTAATGTCCAACTACGTGTTATTGGCGGTCCCCTTCTTCATTTTTATGGGGACCATGCTGGAGAAGTCGCGTTTGGCCGAGGACCTGTTGACCACGATAGGTCAGGTTTTTGGTCCGCTGAGGGGAGGTTTGGCCCTGGCTGTGGTGTTTGTCGGGGCGCTCTTGGCCGCGGCGACGGGTGTGGTGGGCGCGTCAGTCGTTGCGATGGGGATGATCTCGCTTCCCGTCATGTTGCGATACGGCTACGATAAAGAGCTCTCTGCCGGCATCATTACGGCCTCCGGCACGCTCGGGCAAATCATTCCTCCGAGTGTGGTCTTGGTCGTTCTAGCCGACCAGCTGGGGGTCTCCGTTGGCGACCTGTTTGTGGGTGCCCTGGTCCCCGGAGTCCTTCTGGCCGGCCTGTACGCCGCATACGCTGTCGGCGTAGCCTACTTCCAACCCGAGAAGGCACCCGCCCTCCCGCCTGAAGCGCAGGAACGGGACCGCAAAAAGTTGGCGCGAAGGGTCGTTTTTGTGATGATGCCGCCGCTTGTCCTGATCCTGCTTGTGCTGGGGAGCATCTTCGCCGGCGTCGCCACACCAACGGAAGCCGGCGCCCTGGGCGCACTCGGGGCGATGGGCCTGGCCGCAGCAAACCGGCGCCTGACGCTGACGGCGCTCCGTCAGACCATGGACGAGACGACGCGGCTGACGGTGATGGTCATGTTCCTTTTAATAGGTTCGACAGCGTTTGCCCTGGTCTTTCGCGGACTCAATGGAGACCTCTGGATCCACGGATTACTGACCGGCCTGCCGGGCGGGGTCGTGGGGCTTCTCGTGGCGGCCAATGTCATCATATTCATTCTGGGCTTCTTCATCGACTTCTTTGAGATCGCCTTTATTGTGATCCCTTTGCTCGCCCCGGCTGCCCTGTTCTTAGGGGTAGACCTGGTCTGGTTCGGCGTAATGATCGCGATGAACCTCCAGATGTCTTTCCTGACGCCGCCGTTCGGGTTCGCGCTCTTCTACCTGCGGGGCGTCGCGCCCCCTGAGATCACCACGGCTCAGATTTATCGAGGTGTGATTCCATTCATCGTGATCCAGGCCATCGGACTCCTGCTCATCATCCTGTTTCCGATTCTGGTTCTCTGGTCGTTCTGACGGATCGACGGTGATCCCGCAGGGTCGCCGCACAGGTCACCGGGGACGATCCACAAGGTCAAGGTGCCGCCACAAGCCCCGCGAGAGTATCGGTATCCATCCGATGACCGCCCTCAAAGGACACCAGGCGATAGGTCAGTCCATCGGCATCCATGCGGTCCAGAAAGGCCTGCTTCCTCTTGTTGGTCAGGAGTTTGTCCCTGGAACCGTGAACCACGATCAGGTCCGTGCCCGCCAGGGAAACGGCCGGTTGCTTCAGGTCATGGGCAATGTCGCCTGCCCAACATATCAGTCGTTGGGGTTTAACGTTGCCCAATGCGGCCCATCGACTGGCGGTGGCCGCCCCTTGAGAGAAGCCCAGGACATGGACTTCGGGAAGTCCAACACACGTGGCCAGTACCTCGCTCACAACGGTGTCCAGGTACGCCACGTAGTCCCGGATTTCGGACTCCCTGTTTTCTTTCGTCATCCACGACGCTCCAGGGGTCTCGCTGAATCCCCGGCCATAAAAAAGCGACAGCGCTTCGGGGGAAACAACGTACCTGTGAGGAGCGAAAAGGCCCGAACACGAGTCCAGATAATCCCGCGCAAGCTGCCCGTACCCGTGGAGAACAAGCCAGACTTCAGTGGCATTCCCAGCGACTCCCTGAGTGAAATACCGGGCCGTCCGTCCCACGGTTATGGAATGCTCCATCGGTGGGTCAGGAGGATTGGCCCGCACGGGCGTCGATGTCATCCACTATCAGAAAATGGTGATCGGCGTGAATGACAGCCAACTTCATCCACTGGCATGCATCCAGCATCCCGAAGTACGGGTGTTTTGCCCGCCAGGAAGACGCTGAAGCCGCCTGGAAAATATCTGGCGTCCTTTCATACAGATCCCTGGATCTGTCGAGCGCCTTCTTGATGTCCCCCCGGGTCACGTTGTCCGGGGGCTGACTCCTCGCTGGCGCCTGGGCTTTTCCTCGGGGGAAACGGCCCGACAGAAGCAGCGCTCGCCCAATGGTGTTGATGCTTCCTTCAGCCGCGGCCGGGCTCAGTTGCTTCGAAATCCGATCCACTCCGACCAGCATGAGCCAGGTCGCGGTCGCGACGTGATGGAGTTGGTTGGCAACGGACCAATTGGACACGGACGGGGCCTGCCGAAACAGCGAGTCGTCTTCCCGGTCCAGGAGCTCCTGCATGCGGTCATACCGCCGTCCGAGTTTCCGGTGGAGCGTGGTCAGCTTGTCAATCTTGGACGCCATGGCAGGTATCTGGTCGTTATGTGAGGCGGAGTGCCCGTGACAATTGGTATCATCGTCTGCGCTCAACCCTCAAAGGCATGCTCGATTTGTTGGACGGCACGGACCGTCGCATTCTGAATATCCTCCAGGTGGATGGTGGCATATCCAATGTTGAACTGTCGCGCAGAATAGGCTTGGCACCGGCCACCACACTGGAGAGGGTTCGGAAGCTCAAAGCACAGGGGTACATCCTGGCTACGGTGGCTCTCGTGGATGCGACCAAGGTAGAGCAGTCCACGGTGGCCTACGTAAGCGTGTCGCTGACCATGCACGGTGCGGAAAAAGTGGCTGCCTTTCAAAGCCACGTCGAGAGTATGCCCCAGGTCATGGAGTGTTATCACATCAGCGGCGAAAGCGACTTCCTGTTAAAAATCGTTGCCAGCGATATCGGGGCTTACGAGTCTTTTCTGCTCCATGAGTTCTCGTCGATCCCTTTCATCGCCAAGGTCCACACGTCGTTCGTCCTCTCGACGGTAAAACACCACACGCGCCTTCCCATTCAGGAGCCCTGATCAATTCTGTTGGGCGGTATCCCTTGCGTACAGCACCTTCCCGCCAACGATGGTGTAGTCGATTCGCGCGGACAGGATCTCCTCCTCCGGGACCGAGAGGATATCAGACGAGAGCACGGTTACATCTGCGAGTTTCCCGACCCGAAGGCTGCCTTTCAGCTCTTCCTCGAAGGCGGCGTAGGCGTTGTTGAGGGTGTAGCTCTGGAGTGCCTCCATGCGCGTGAGGCGTTGGCCAGGGTAAAAGACACTTCCATCCTTTACCCGGCGCGAAACGGTGGCGTAGAAGCTCGGGATGGGATCCACGTCTTCCACGGGCGCGTCCGTCCCATTCGCCACAACGGCGCCGGAATCCCAGAGCGAGCGCCAGACATAGGCGCCTTCCCTGGCGCGCTGCTCACCCAGCTTGGCGAGTACCCACGGGCCGTCTGAAGTGGCATGAACACCCTGCATCGCGGCAATCACACCCAGACGGGCAAATCTGCCGATATCATCCGGGTGAAGGTGCTGCGCATGTTCGATTCGCCAGCGGCGGTTGTCTTGGTCGACACCTCCAAAGCTGGACTCATAAATATCGAGTACCTCACGGTTGGCGCGATCTCCGATGGCGTGGACGTTGAGCTGGAAGCCATGTTCTAGTGCCAGCCGCGCGGTTTCGGCCACGTCGGCCGGATCTGCGGTGTTGAGGCCTGCGCTTTCCGGTTTGTCCGAGTAGGGTTCGAGCAGCCACGCTCCGTGGGGGCCCAGCGCTCCGTCAATGGAGCGTTTGATGGAACGCACCGTGAGGTGGTTGTCGCCAGCGCCGATGGTTCGGTAGGCGTCCAGGTTCTCGGCCAACGATTCGTTGGAAGCCCTGATCATGACGTAGAGCCGAACCGGGAGATCTCCAGCGTCAGCCAAGCGTCGGAAGCGGTCAATCGTATTGAAGCCAGAGCCCGCGTCCTGGAAGGACGTGATCCCTTTCGAGAGCACCTCCGCCGAGGCAAGGCGAACCTGCTCCAAAGCCTCCACTTCTGCCTCGTCCTCCGTCATGCCCCGCTGCGCCTGGGACCGAGCCCGCCCAACGAGCCCCTGCGCACGCTCACGAAGGAGCCCGGTCGGCTCGCCTCGCTGGTCATGGACAATTTCACCGCCGTCGGGGTCTGGCGTTTCGGCCGAGATCCCGCTCAACCGGAGGGCCTCGGCGTTTGTAAAGGAGGCGTGGCCACTGGCGTGTCCCAGAATGACCGGGTTTCTCGGTGATACTGCGCTCAATGTCTGGTGTGTTGGGACGCCGTCCACGGATCCCTCCGGTGTTTCATCCCATTTCTCCTGGTGCCATCCTCGGCCAGAGATCCAGGCGCCCTCCTCAGATTCTGCGACCGCGGCTTGGACTTGCGCGACAATGTCGTCCCAGGTTCGGGCTTTGGAGAGGTCCAGGATCATCTGGGCGCGACCGATTCCCATGAAATGCCCGTGACCCTCGATAAACCCAGGAATCGCCAACCGTCCGGCAAGGTCTATCACCTCCGTGTCTGGACCAATGAGAGCCTGAACGTCCTCGTCCGAGCCGACCAGAACCACCCGATCTCCGCGAATGGCGATCGCCGTGCCTTCCGGCGTATCAGCATCGACGGTGACGACCCTGCCGCCCGTCAGCGCCAGATCTACGGCGTCGGGGCCGGTACAGGCGGAGAGCAAAAACAGCGAGAGTAAGGCGGCGACAGGAGTCTTCATGGCGTCAAAAGGCCGGGATATTTGCGGAGTACGGCAAGGGCGCCTGCCGCATCGGGAACGGTCTGAAAAATGGGTCGGAGGTCCGGCGAGAACCCCTCTCTCTCTGTGTGGGCAAGAAAATCAATGAGTCCATTCCAGAAACCGCGCGTGTTGACCAGGAAGATGGGCTTGTCCAGATAGCCCAATTTCCGCAGCGTGGCTACCTCCATAAATTCCTCGATGGTCCCGAGGCCTCCCGCAAGCGCCAAAAACGCATCACAGCGACCAAAAATGGCGCTCTTCCTCTCTTGCATCGTCTCCGTCACGATGAGTTCGTCTGCAATGTCGTACGCACGGCCTTCTATAGCCATGAGCCTGGACGGGATGTAGCCGGTCACGTGTCCGCCCCCCGCATGGACGGCGCGCGCCACCTCGCCCATCAAGCCAACGCTACCGCCGCCGTAAACCAGCCCGAGTCCTAGGTCGGCCAACCCGTGTCCGAGGAGCCGGGCGTCCTCCCGATAGGCCTGGTCGATGTTCTCCGAAGACGCGCAGTAGACCGCTACCTGCTTCATCAGGAGCGATCGTACGCGAAGTCGGTATAGGACAATTCCGAGGTACCCAGCCAGCGGTTTGATAGGTTCTTGAACTTCTGATAGGAGTCCATGATGGTTCGGTAGTTGGCATCGGCAGCAGCCTCTTCCGCCAGGAGGTCTCCAGATGCCTCCCAGGCTGCGGCCATTATGTCGGCGGAAAACTGTCGCAGCTGGACGCCATTATTCAGCAGACGCTCCATGGCGGGCGGGTTCTTGGCGTCGTAATCGGACATCATGTCCACGTTTGCTTCTGCCGCCGCTGCCGCGATGGCCGCCTGATAGTCGGACGGGAGCGTGGCCCACGCCTGGGCATTGACATAAAAGGAAAGATTGGGACCGGGCTCCCACCAACCGGGATAGTAGTAGTAGGGTGCGACTTTGTAGAAGCCGAGCTTTTCGTCGTCGTACGGCCCCGACCACTCGGTGGCATCGATGACCCCACGCTCCAGAGCCGGGTAGATGTCGCCACCGGCCAGCACCTGCGCGGTAACGCCGAGCCGGTCCATCACACGGCCACCCATCCCAGGGATGCGCATCGTGAGGCCACGCAGATCCGACACGCTGCCGATTTCGCGCCGGAACCACCCGCCCATCTGCACTCCGGTGTTGCCGCCGGGGAAATTGATGATGTTGAAATCACTGAAAAGCCCGCGCAACAGGTCCTTGCCTTCCCCGTGGTAAAACCAGGCATTGTATTGGCGCGCATTCATTCCGAAGGGAACCGTGCAGTCAAAGGCCAGCGCCGGATTCAGACCGGTAAAGTAGTAGCTGGCCGCATGGCCCATCTGAATGGTGGCCTTCTGAACCGACTCGAGGACCTGGTCAAAAGGCACCAATTCGCCGGCCGGAAACACCCGAATGGTAAATCTGCCATCGGTGAGCTCAGAGACACGGTTCGCCAGGGTTTCGGCCGCACCGTATATGGTGTCGAGCGAGCGCGGGAAGGTGGATGCCAACCTCCAGGAAACGCGAGGCTGCGTCACGACGGCCGCCGCGCCGCCTGATTCACTGCTGCCGCACCCGGCAACCAGTGCACCGCCCGCCGATAACACGGCGCCAGATTTTATGAACTTGCGTCTTTTCATGGCAGGGGTCTGATGCGATCGGAGTCCGCTGGCGGACAAACATGGAGGGCTGCACAGTATAGAGGCTTCCCCGCACGAAAATAAACTTCCTGGGGAGAGGGTTAGCCTGCGGGGCGAAGCGGACGCATCATCACCTCCGAAACCAGATAGTTGTCAGGAGCTTCTATCACGTGGAGTACGGTCGATGCCACGTCCTCTGCCTTCATGGGGTTCGCGCTGATCGGTACGCCAGCCTGTTCGAAGAACTCGGTCTCAATGGAACCGGGAAAGATGCAGGTCACCTTGATGCCGTCAGACCGGACCTCTTTCATGAGGGACTCGCTCAGTCCCCTGAGACCAAATTTGGTCGCGTTGTAGGCACCAATGCGAGGGTTGCCGAGCAGGCCCGCCACCGAGGCCACATTCACGATGTGACCGCCAAATCCCGATGTCCGATTCTGCTCCTTCATCTGTGGCAGCGCGGCTCGCGTGCACAGGAACACACCACGAAGGTTGGTAGACATCTGAAGGTCCCAATCCTCCACCGGCATGGAGTCCAGTTCACCGAAGCGGCCGAGTCCGGCATTGTTGACGAGGACGTCGAGGGAGTCGGATGACTTCTGGATGTGCAGGAAGGCCCGGGCCACGTCCTCTTCCTGGGTGATGTCGCAAATGACCGGGATGAAGTTCTCCCCAACGGTTACCCGGGCTTCTGCCAAGCGCTCCTTGCGCCGAGCGAGCCCATATACGCGGGCCCCCCGCGCGGCGAGTTGGTGGGCGATGGCCAGTCCCAATCCTCCGGATGCGCCGGTCACGACGGCGTTACGATTCTTCAGGTCCATGGACATTATTTGTTGGATGCCCGACAAGATAAGCCCGCCCGCGGCCCCGCGGTGGAGCGCCGCCAAGCCGATGGCCATATCTTTCCGCCAGGTACAGCACGCTTTTAATTCCCGCAAGATGACCCACATTCCCGACGGAACCGCCTCCATGGAGGCGCTGGTTCACGGTGCCCGGCGACTGCCGAGGGTGTTCCATGCCGGGGAATCAGAACTGGGGCCAGAGGAAGTTCTTGAGGCCCTACGGCCATTCATTTCACCAGAAAGGGCGGAACGTATTGCTGCGGTTGTCCAGTCCAGGGCAAAGGGTGTGGCCGTCGTCGTGGAGGGGTTGGTCAACTCGGGTAACGTGGCGGCCGTTATGCGCACCGCGGAGGGCCTCGGATACCTCCGGTTTGACATCATCTCTGGTGACACGGTATACAAACACTCAGCCCGAACTACCCAGGGCGCGGAGAAATGGCTGGATGTCCGGGTCTGGGATGAGGCCCGGCAGTGCGTGGAGAACCTGAAAGCGGGCGGCTTCCGGGTGGTCGCGGCTCACCTTGATGACAATGCCCGCCCGATCGGAGACTTCGACTTCAGCGTGCCTACGGCGTTGGTTTTTGGCAACGAGCTCGGCGGGGTCTCAAGCGCCATGTTGGATGCTGTGGATGCCACCTGCATTATTCCGATGAGCGGCTTTGCCCAGAGTTTCAATATTTCTGTCGCCGCCGCAACCTGCCTGTACCACGCCAGAGAGGATCGATTCAGGCGCGCCGGCCACGGAGATCTTGATGCCGACGAAAAGCGGTGGCTCCATGCGGCGTACGCAGTCCGCGCAGTCGGGCACTCTCAGGACATTCTGGATCGGTGGTCAGCCCGGTAAGAACGCATGCGGCGCGCGGCCGGGTCTCGGGCTACGCCAAACCGCTGAACGTGAAACGAGACGGAGCGTATTCAAGCCAACCCATTACAGTTTCTATGAGCCGTTTGTCTTTTGTCCTGCTTGTTGTCCTTTTTTCGGCCTGCGCCGCGCCGTCGCCGGTTGTGGTCGTCATGCCCGAGGCCCCCGAGAATCTGGGTCCCGAGTATTCCGCTTTAGTGGTCGTTAACGGTCAACTGGTGGATCAGACTGCCGGAGCCGCAGCGACAGGTCTGCTTGAGGACATTAGACCAGGCAAGGTCTTTCCGGGTGGCGCCGACGGCGCCGTGCTCTTCAGTGTATCGACCGAGGATTCTACGCTCCTCTTCCTGGCAAAAGCGGGCCGTCCAGAACGACTCTACGGAACGGTTGGCGATGCGGTTTTTACAGCCGAATGGTCCGATGACGGCCAGAGTTCGGCCTTTGGTCACTACGTGCAGCGTGGGAATTCGTCGCCCGGACGCCCGAACATGGGTGCGGGAGACATTCTCTATCACGACGGCCAGCGGCTGGCCAGAGTGGGCTGCTCCGCTTCAAAGGCGGTCTTGGCGTGGTCGGGGAGGGATCGCCTGCTGGTCCGAAACACCGACAATCTGTATGTGGTCGAACGCGACGGATGCGCCACGGTAGCAACGGTGGACGCGCGCCGCATGCACGGGGTCACGGTCTCACCGGATGCCGCGCACCTGGCCTTCGTGCACCGGGAGTTGGAGTACAACCGGGCCACGCAGGCCTATGTCGCAGACTCGACGTTTCGCCTCACCGACCTGGACGGCGGAAACCCCAAGACCATCGTCTCCTTTCGCTATCGACCGCGAAACCTCTCCTGGAAATCCGACGGCGCGGAGCTGGCCTTTGACGTGCGTGCAAGTGCAGACGCGGGCAGAGCCATCTCCATCTTCAACGTTGCCTCAGGGACAACGGCCTTTTTGCACCCGCCCGCGGTTGGTGGCCCCGACGAATTCGCACCTGTATGGTCACCGCAAGGAGGCCGGATCGCCTATCTGAGGGGCAACGCGGGCGCGGACTCTGCCGTGTGGGTCAGGACCTTTGAGGCTGCTTTCCCGCAGGCGGTTCCTGAGTCCGAAGGCGCCCGAATTGACGGTTGGATGGACGAGTCTACCCTGATCTTTACGTTGCCAGACGGAACCGCACGCGTCCACAACCTCGACTCCAGAACCGGCGCGGTTTTGGGCGCGTCCGATGCGGTCATTCAGGTTCGCAGGCTCCGTTAGGCAAGTGCGCTTTCCAGCAGGCTGCGGACAATCTCTGGATTGGCCTTGCCCCCGGTCTCGCGCATGACTTGTCCCATAAAGAAGCCGATCAGGCCCTTCTTGCCCTCGCGGTAGGCCGTCACTTTGCCAGAATTGGCCTGGATCACCTTCGTAACCGCCGATTCCAGGAGGTCAGAATCTGCGATTTGGCGCAGCCCGCGGGCCTCTACCAAGGCTGCGGGGTCCTCACCGGAAATGGCCACCTCGGCCAGCAATTCTTTTGCCGTCCTGGACGCGACCTCTTCGGAGGAGACCATCTGGATGATAGCGGAGAGGGCTTCGGGGGTCAGGGCCAGTTCTTCTGACGTCTTTCGAAGCCTCTGAACGTCATGAATCACCCAGTTTGCTGCCAATCCAGGGTCGCTCAGGCCGGCCGTTGATTCAAACATCTGCTGAAGCCATGGGTCCGAAGCCAGGATGGCACTGTCGTCAGCGGTCACCCCGTAACGTTTCGCCAGTTCCTTGGCCGCGAGCGCCTGCTCGGCGGAGAGCGTCGGGATTGGCGGGCCATCATAGACCTGTGCCGCTTTTTCCTTGGCTCTATTCCCCGCGGCAGGTGCCGGATCCGCAGTCAACTTGGCCCACGTATCCCGGAGCGTGATGGTGCGGTTGAACACGAGGTGTTCGGGACTACTGTCGTCATCGGCGCAAAAGAACCCCTGCCGCTCAAACTGGAAGCGGTCGCCTGGGCCGGCGCTGGCCACCGAATGTTCAACGAACCCGTTCGTAACCACGTTGCTGTCGGGGTTGAGGTTGATGGTAAAGTCCTCACCTTCGGGAAGGTCTTCGGGATCCGGGACCTTGAAGAGGCGGTCGTAGAGGCGGAATTGGGCGGGTACGGCCTGACTGGCCTCTACCCAATGAATGGTACCCTTTACCTTCCGCGTGGACGTGCCCCCGCTCTTGGTGTCCGGGTCATAGGAACAGAGCAGTTCCACCACGTTTCCAGCGTCATCAAGGCGGACGTCGTCGCACCGAATCACGTAGGCGTACCGGAGCCGAACCTCGCCACCGGGAGACAGCCGGTGGAAACCGGGCGGCGGATTCTGGGCGAAGTCCTGACGATCGATATAGAGGGTACCACCGAAGGGTACGGGCCGGGTACCCACTTTGGGTACGTCGTGGGGCCAGTAGCTGGCCTCCAGCCACTCGATCTTGCCTTCCGGCCAATTGGCGAGCGTGACCTTGATGGGGTCCACCACCGCCATAACCCGCGGTGCCTTGTGATTGAGGTCGTCCCGGATCGCGTATTCCAGCACGCCGATGTCGACGCGGTTATTTGCCTTGGCCACGCCGATGAGGTCGCAGAATCGTCGGATGGATTCGGGGGTGATGCCCCGCCGGCGCATTCCCGCCAGAGTCGGCATCCGGGGGTCATCCCAGCCATTGACCTGGCCCCCTTGAACAAGCTTGAGCAGCTTACGCTTGCTCATAACGGTGTAATCCAGGTTCAGCCGCGCGAATTCATACTGATGGGGCCGGGGAGCATCGTACAGTGCGTCAACCAGCCAGTCGTACAGGGGCCGGTGAACCTCAAATTCGAGAGAGCAGAGGGAATGTGTGATGCCCTCTATGGCATCCGACAGCGGATGTGCGAAATCGTAGAGCGGATAGATCGGCCACTCGTTTCCCGTCCGATAATGCGCCGCATGCTTGATGCGGTAAATGACCGGATCCCGCAGAAGCATATTCGGCGAGGACATGTCAATCTTGGCCCGCAGCACGTGGGCCCCATCCGGAAACTCTCCCGCTCGCATCCGCCGGAAGAGGGCCAGGTTCTCCTCTACAGACCGCATCCGAAAACGGCTGTCGGTGCCGACCTCGGTCACCGTGCCGCGATTTTCGCGAATCTCGACGTCGGTTTGGGAATCGACGTAGGCCTTGCCCACTTCAATCAGCCGGATCGCGTGCTCAAAAAGCTGATCGAAGTAGTCGGACGCGTGGAACTGATAGCTTCCCCAATCGAACCCGAGCCAGCGAATGTCCCGCTCCATGGCGTGGACGAACTCCATGTCTTCGGTCTCGGGATTCGTGTCATCGAACCGGAGGTGGCATCGGCCTTCATAGTCTCCCGCAACACCGAAGTTGATGCAAATGGCTTTGGCGTGCCCGATGTGGGGGTAGCCGTTGGGCTCGGGAGGAAACCGCGTCACGACCTGCTGAACGGCGCCTGATCTCAGGTCACGCTCAACGATCTGCTCCAGGAAGTTCAGACCGCCCGTGCGGTCGGTGTCGGTTTCGTTAGCCATGTAGGGGCATGCGGATGAAGGAGAGGCCCCCTGATACGCTCCCGCTAACCAAAAATTCCCTGATCCGGGGGTTCTCTCAGAACACCCGGATCAGGGACTTCGGGACAAGTCGTAGGAGGTTGTTTGGCCTGCCTACTCCACTTGTTGAACAGCCTCCCAGACTAGCGGTCCGCCAGGATTCGAACATCGCCGTTAATCGTGCGGATTCGGATGCGATTCTTGCCGCCGCCGACGATGCCGTTGGCCTTGATCCTGCTGCGGTCTCTACTGCCGCTGCCGCCGGCAACCGACACGTCCATGGCGAAATCGCTTTCGATCACGTAGTCAGAGGCGTCTTTTCCGCGCCCCTCCACCTCGATTTCAATGTCAAAGTCCATGGAGAGTCCCCTTGGGACGACCAGATCAATGTCTCCACCCATGGACGTGATGTCCACGTGCCGGTCTCCGTCTGTGCCGCCGAACATGCGAACCTGAACGCTGCCGCCCATCGTCTTCGCCTCGATCCAGCCGTCCACGCCGCTTACCTCGATGTCGCCACCCATGGTTTCGGCCTTCAAAAATCCCAGGACCTCGCCAACCGTGATATCGCCACCCATGGTCTGAACGTCGGCCCCGGCCGGCGCGTCGTTGACCTCGATGCTGCCACCCATGGTTCGCACCTTCATCTCAGAGTCGGCACCCGGCCTGACGTTGCGGAATGTCACGTCTCCACCCATAGTGGTGGACTCCACCGTGCCTTCTACATCCTCCATCGTGATCTCGCCACCCATGGTATGCACCTTTCCATCCAGTTGGGATT
This sequence comes from Rhodothermales bacterium, assembly GCA_047619685.1. Taxonomy (GTDB): domain Bacteria; phylum Bacteroidota; class Rhodothermia; order Rhodothermales; family UBA10348; genus JABDJZ01. Next base: position 28,003 of record JBLHLC010000008.1, on the reverse strand, counting down.
GGCGTACCGAGATCTCCCCGCCCATGGTCTGGAGGTCCACTTCGCCGGACAGATCCGTCAGTCGGATATCGCCGCCCATCGTTTGTCCCTCAAAACGGCCGTTCACACCCGAGATACGGACGTCGCCACCGCTCAGTTGGAGATCGACGTTGAAGCGGGAGGGGACGCTAATTGTGTAGGTGACGTCCGCCCGGTGACGTCCATGGGAGGCATATTCGGACCGAATCATGACGTGATCAGACCGGTTGTCAAAGGACACCTCAACATCCTCCGCGTCCTGACCCTCGCGCTGTACCTCGACCTCGACCTGACTGGACCCGCCGGTGATCGTGACGTTGCCTCCAGCTTCGAGTTTCAGTGCCAGCGTGCCGCCTGAACCGACGTCAAAAGAGCGGACGATGGACTGCGCCGAGGCGGGAGTCGCGAGGAAGGCAGCCAAAAGAAGCGCGGTGAGAATTCGGGAGCGTTGCATGGCAGGAGGTATCGAGGTCATTAAAGGGGCGCATCAAGGCGCGAATCGTCCGTTTGACACGCCAAATGCAGAAATGGTTTGCAGCGCTATTTTCGGATGTATCTCCGCCCGACACGTCTCGTGAGACCCGGGAAGAACCGCGCGAGCGGGACAGCCCATGTTTCTTTTCCACCGACCGTGAACACCGGCTTCTGGCCCATGACCGCACGGACAATCTTGTCGGCACACACATCGGCGTCCATTCCGTACGTGTGATTGTGATCGATCACGTCGAACTTGCTGCCATCTTCCTGTAGGGCATGCAGCGTCAGTTCGGTGTTGATGTAGCCTGGGCAGACCAGGCTGACCGAAATGTTGTGCGGGAAGATTTCACCTCGCAGTGCCTCGAAATAGCCGTGCAGGGCGAACTTGGATGCAGAGTAGGCCGAGCTCCCGGGAATGGCGACGCGTCCGAGAACAGACGAAATGACGACGATCTGTCCGGATCGCCGGGAGACCATGCGTTTCGCGCTGGCCTGCGCCAACGAAATAGTACCTGTGAAATTGACGTCCATGATGCGCCGGGCCACACCGAGATCGGTCTCGAGCGCACTGCCTCGCTGGCCGATTCCAGCGTTCAAGACCAGAATGTCGATGGGTCCGGCGGCCTTCTCAGCCGCTTCGACGGCAGCCTCGTGGGTGTCGAACTCCGAGGTATCCAGGGGCAGAACGACATGGTCGCCCGGGCGGTCGCAGGAGTTCTTCACCGCATGAAGGCGCTCTATTCCGCGCGCCGAGAGCACACACCGTGCCCCCCGGGAGGCGTATTCGCGGGCGAGCGCCGCGCCGATCCCGGAAGAGGCGCCCGTGATCCACACGATCTTGTCTGTCAATTTCATTGTTCGGGGCGAAAGTAAGGCTGTTCAATTCGCGCCGTGTACCCGGCGGATGGTGGTGGGCATGGCCCCGTTCGCAGATTCGGCGAGCGGCGAAGTATGCGCTCGGGGTACGTTTGCTGGCATGCGACGAGGACTCCACCATTCTCTGATACTCCTGTTCCTGCTGGGAGGCTCCTTGCGCGCCCAGGCGCAGGAATTGGTGTTCGACATCAACAGACAAGGGCTCAGTGCTGTCCCGGCCGGCGTTGTGGTCGTCGGCCAACGCCTGTTCTTTGCGGCCGACGATCCCCAGTCCGGAGGCAGGGAATTGTGGGTGAGTGATGGAAGTGAGTCCGGCACGGTTTCCGTCGCGGACATTTGGCCTGGCAGCTTTTCCTCCGACCCGCGGCTAATTACAGCCGTGGGCGACCGTGCGTTCTTCGTAGCCGATGACGGATCTCAAGGCCGCGAACTGTGGGTCAGCGACGGTACGGCAAGTGGCACCCACATGGTCAGGGATATAGCTCCGGGATTGCCCGGCTCAAACATCTCGGAGATGGTGGCCTACGGGGACACGCTCTATTTTGCGGCAGACGACGGTTCTCTTGGTCAGGAGCTGTGGCGCTCCGACGGGACCCCGGAAGGAACCCGAATGGTGTCCGAGGTCCGCCCGGGCCGTGTCGGATCCATTCCAACAAGGCTGATCGTGGTTCGCGATACACTCTTCTTCCGGGCCAACGACGGGATATCGGGATTCGAAGTATGGCAGACAGACGGCACGGCAGCCGGAACGCGACTCGTGCAGGACATCTATCCGGGAGAGGCCAGTTCCAATCCGGCTAACCTTACGGCCTTCGGAGACACGCTGGTTTTTTCGGCCAACGATGGCGTCTACCAGCGCGAAATCTGGAGATCAGACGCAGATTCGACCTACCTGATCAAGGATGTGCGGCCTGGCGACATCGGGTCTGATTCGTCCCTGATGACGGCGCTGGGTTCGCTGATCTATTTCGTCGCGAATGATGGCATCACTGGCGCGGAACTCTGGCAGACAGACGGCACCGAGGCCGGGACCAGCCTGACCCAGGATATTTTTGGTGGCGGAGGTTCGTTTCCACGGCAGTTGACCACATCGAACGGATCCCTCTTTTTCACAGCCGACGATTCGACGAATGGTCGGGAAGTCTGGGTTGTTCGCTCCGGCGAAGCTCCGAGAATGGTCCGCGACATCAATCCGCTGGGAGGCGCCGGCGTGTTTGAGCTCGTGGCGGCAGGTGGCCTGGTCTACTTCCAGGCCATTACCGAGGAGTTCGGTCGCGAACTGTGGGCCACCGATGGGACGTTGGCGGGTACGGTTTTGGTGCGGGACATCAATCCCGGCGGGGCCAGCGCGAGCCCGGATGAGATGGTCGCATTTGGCGACCGACTGGTTTTTCGGGCAAACGACTCGCTGAACGGCGGCGAATTGTGGAGCACGGACGGAACGACGGGAGGCACCCGGCTCATTCGGGACATCCGCGGGGGCACCCAGAGTTCTGTGCCACAGGACTTTACGCCATTGGGCGGGAGTTTGGTCTTTACGGCGGACGACGGACTGGTAGGCCGCGAACCCTGGCTTCTGGATCTGACCTCCGGGGCACCGCCGATGCTCCTGAAGGATATCCGGGAGGGCGGTAGCGGCTCCGAGCCACAGAACTTCGTGGCTGCAGGCGGCCTGGTGTATTTCACTGCGGGCGACGGGGCATTGGGAGAGGAATTGTGGGTGACCAACGGCACAAGCGAAGGGACGTCACTCCTGAAAGACATCTGGCCGGGAAATGGGAGCTCCGAGCCCATCTGGATGACCGCGGTGGGCGAGAGGCTGGCTTTCGTGGCAGACGACGGCACGACCGGGCGAGAACTCTGGGTCTCGGATGGAACCGAGGTCGGAACCCAAATGGTCAAAGACATTCTTCCCGGATTTGCCGGTTCGGTGCCTTACGGGCTGGCCGTGGTTGGGGACACTCTTTTCTTCGCGGCGGACGACGGGACGACAGGCTACGAGCTCTGGCGTTCGGACGGAACCGCCACGGGGACCCTTCCGATCTCCGATATCCGCCCCGGGAATCTGGGCTCAGATCCCTTTTGGATGACGGCAGCAGGGGATTCCCTCTTTTTCGTTGCTTCCAATGGCGGAAATGGCAGAGAGTTGTGGCTCTCGGACGGTTCCTTTGGAGGGACTCGGCTGGTTCGGGATATCACAGCTGGCCCGACAGGCACCGAGATATCCTGGATTACTGCCTTCGGGAGGAAGGTGGTGTTCCAGGCCCAGCCGGGAGGAGGATCGAACCAACTGTGGATCTCGGACGGAACGGCTCTTGGAACTGAGCCGATCGCATCGATCACAATTGGGGCGAGCAGTCAGATTCCCTGGATCACCGAGGTGTCGGGGACGCTGTTCTTCGCCGGAGAGGATATCGTGGCGGGGCGTGAGCTCTGGGTCTCCGACGGATCGGCCGAGGGCACTCGACTGGTCCGCGACATCTATCCCGGGGGAAGTGCATCGCCGACCGATTTCGCCCTGGGGGACGGCCGGTTGTTTTTCGCCGCGGGCGACGGCTCGGCGGGTCGGGAGTTGTGGACATCGGACGGGACCTCGACCGGCACATTTCTGCTAAGCGACTTATGGGCCGGGCCCGAAGGAAGTGATCCTCGGGAGCTCCTTGATGTCGGCGGCATTCTCTATCTCAGGGCCAATGACGGTGTACATGGGCAGGAGCTGTTCCGGCTGGACGCCCGTTCGGTTCAAGTGGACTTGCCATCGCCCGAACTGCCTCAGGCCATCGTAATCTCTCCAGCCTGGCCCAATCCGTTCAGTGAACAGACGCGATTCCGCCTCACCGTCCCGCAGAGTGGGCCGGTTGGCATCGAGGTGTACGACTTGTTGGGTCGCCGCGTGACAAGGCTCTTCAGAGGCATTCTGTTCGGGGGTGTCGCGGAAGAAGTTGTCGTGGACGGATCGGATTGGGCGTCAGGGGTATACATGCTCCGCATAACGGCCTCGGATAATGTGTCAACCCGGCAGATTATTTTGAGTCGTTAGTCGGGCGGGGCCTATTTTCGAACCATGGCGCGAATAATCGAAACCGGGGACACGGCGGCCAAGCGGCGCAGGGCACACATACGCTCGTGTGCAGAGGTTCTTCGGCTCCTTGCGGAACGTCCCGTCTTTGACGCGGAGGGGCGCGACATGACCGCTTTTCTGGTCTTTAACCTCCGTTCCATCTACGTGTGCATAAACGAGAGTGCGGGCGCCTGGGACGACAAGAACTATTGGAAGAAGGCAGAAGCTCTCAGAGAGACATGGCGGTGGGCACGAATCTCGGCCGATGAACTGGAGACTCTGGTGTGCAGCGATGCCTGGCACGAAGTCCCTTCGTTTCTGATAGGTCTGATTCCGCACTTCGGCTCCGTGCGCGTCACGGCCATGACTCGGGATTCGGACTGGTGGGTTGGCGCGCACCGCGCACTGCTCAAGCAAATCGAGCGCGTGTGAAAGCCGAACCCGATGCCGATAGCACCCCACTGAGAGTGGGGGTCGTGCTGGCGGCCGTCCCGATATTGCGCGACCCCAACTTTTACCGGTCGGTGGTTCTGATCTGTGACCACAACGATAGCGGCTCCTTCGGCCTGGTGTTGAATCGGGACACCAGTATCGAACCGGAAAGCATCATGGAAGAATTGGGCCCTGCGGACAAAACCGTTCGTATTGGCGGCCCGGTTCAGCCCAACACACTCCATTACGTACACGAGTTCGGAGACAGGATTGCCGAGTCGATCAGAATGGCAGATGGACTCTGGTGGGGCGGCGACTTTGACGAACTGAAACGCGAGCTGGCTGAGCCCACCCTTGAGGCCGGTGTGCGGCTATTTATGGGGTATTCCGGTTGGGGCACTGGACAACTTCAGGATGAACTCGACGAAGGAAGTTGGGTCGTCGCTCCTGTCCGCTCCGAATGGGTTTTTCGGACGGACCCTGACGCGGTGTGGCGTCAGGTCATGCTTAGTCTGGGCGGGGAATGGGCCCTGGTGGCCAACTACCCGGACGACCCGAGGCTAAACTAACCAGCCACAAAGATGGCTCGTAACCCGGCAACCAGGAGGGGCAACGCAGCAGATGGCGTTCCGCCGCCGTAGAATGGCGTGCGCCACTTATTCAACAGGCTTTTAGAGGTCGCCTAGTTGCGGACGAAGGAGAACCTCTTCGACCACCGTGCGGCCGCTCATCGCGAGCACACTCTGGACTGCCGCAGCAATGTCTTCCGGGGGCATGAATCGATCGGACGGAATGTCCGCCCCGTCCCACGATGGCGTGAGGGTTGCCCCAGGCAAGATGGTGGTTACCCGCACTCCCGCCTCGCGCGTCTCCTCCCGGACACCCCGAGCGAGTCCCAGAAGGCCGTGCTTCGCCGCGCAGTAGGCGATGCCGCCAGCATAGCCCCGGACTGAGGCAACGGAGCCCATGAAGACAAGGTGGCCAGAGCCGCGGAGGACAAGTCCTGGGAGAAACGCGCGGGTCACAAGAAACGCAGAAGTGAGGTTGACCTCGAGCTGACTGCGAAACACGCTCGCCTCGGTCTCGGCCAGCGACCCGGGGATGAAGGAGCCGGCGTTGTTGACCACGGTGTCGGGCACACCGACGGTGTCACAGACTTGCGCCGCCATGCGTCGAACCTCATCCTGACTCGTCACATCGCAAGGAAACACGAACGCCTGGGCGCCGGCTTCGCGGCACTGAGAGGCCACTGCCTCCAACTTCTCCTCTGTTCTGGAAACCAGGCAGACCGTTGCTCCGGGCGACGCCAGTGCCCGCGCGATAGCCGCACCAATCCCTTGGGAGGCTCCGGTGATGACCGTTGTCGACATCAATTGTGTCCGTTAATCAGGCGCATAAACTCCGCCCGCGTATCGGTCGATGTCAGGAATTCTCCCGACATCGCGCTCGTGGTTGTAGTCGAATGCTGTTTCTGAACCCCGCGCATCACCATACAGAGATGCGTTGCCTCGATTACCACGGCGACACCCACGGGCTTCAACACGCCCATTATCGCGTCCCTAATCTGTATGGTCAAGCGCTCCTGCACCTGCAACCGCCTGGCAAAAACATCAACGACGCGCGGGATCTTGCTGAGCCCAACGATCTTCCCGTCCGGGATGTAGGCCACATGGGCCTTTCCGAAGAAGGGGAGCATGTGGTGTTCGCACAGCGAGTAAAGCTCGATGTCCTTGACAAGGATCATCTGACTGTATTCTTCCGCAAACAGCGCCTTGGTCAGGATAGCCTCCGGATCCTGGGCATAACCCTGGGTCAGGAATTGGTAGGCCTTGGCGACGCGCTCCGGCGTTCTGAGAAGGCCTTCTCTCTCGGGATCTTCGCCGACATTCTCCAGGATCTCCCGGACGCTTGCGCCGATAGTCCGAGTGGCCGAAGCATCGTACACGTGCTCCTGACGATAGGCGGACTGGGCAGGGTTTTCAGTCTTATTCACCACGATACTCGACAAAATTTCTGGGTGTCTCAAACAGCTTGACGGCGTGCAGCTGGGCTGTAGGCAGCGCGTCAACCAGTTGGCCCCAGATGGCGACGGCGAAGTTCTCCGTAGACGGCATGATTCCGCGCAAGAAGGGTACGTCCATGTTCAGATTGGCATGGTCACAGATATCAAGCACTCGCTCGGTTATGATCTGCTTCAGTTCCGAAAGGTCGATGACGTATCCGGTATCCGGGTCTGGCTCACCACGAACCGTAACCTCCAGCACGTAGTTGTGACCGTGCCAGTGGGGATTGTTACACTTCCCAAACGTCGCCGCATTCCATTCATCCGACTTGGCCGGATTATGGAGGCGATGGGCCGCGTTGAAATGCGTTTTTCTGGTTACCAGGACAACCGGCATGGGTCGAGCGGTTTGATGGGCGCGATCAGACGGCCCCTCTTGGCATTTGTTCTTGAGTGTCAGGCTCGCCCGAGGCCAACATGTCTGACTATATTCCCGTTCACACCCGACGATTATGCCAGAGCGAACGTTGTTTCAGAAGATCGAAGACGGGGACATACCGGCCGAAATCATCTATGAGGACCAAGTCTGCTTCGCGTTTCGAGACATTGCTCCGCAGGCGCCAACCCACATATTGGTTGTGCCCCGAAAGCCAATTCCGACGCTGGACGATTTGGTGCCTGAAGATGCCGAGATAGTCGGTGGGATGTTTCTTGCAGCCAGGCAGATTGCGGCTGACGAGGGCCTGGATTCGGGCTGGCGTGCCGTTTTCAATTGTGGACCAGACGCTTCACAGACCGTCTTCCACATTCATCTGCATCTCCTGGGCGGCAGGAAGCTCGGCTGGCCTCCCGGATGAACAGGGTCTCGCCAGGCGAGAAGGTGGTGCCAGGTCCCCGTTTGACGGCCCTGCTCTTTCTGACGCTGTCTTTGGCCACAGGGGTCGAGGATGCCAGCGGTCAGGGCGTTGTGTACGAGGGCGGCTTCGAGCGCGCGGTGAACCGGTATCGATGGAATGCAGCTGTGTCCAGCAACCTCCGGATTCAGGCGTGGGACGTCGCTTTCTCAAACCAGTACCGATCGGATGCTTTTCTCCTTTTTGACGATCGACTGAGTTTTCGCGATTTCAATTCGGTCAGGCTGGTAGCAGGGCGGGCTCTGGGGAGATCAAGCCGGATTGTGGCCCGCGGTCGTTCCGACTGGTTCAGTCTCAGCCGGGTACTTTCTCAGTCGCTCTATGGCGGTGTCGCCTGGAGTGTTGGTGGCGTTATTCTGACCCCGTTGATAGGTGTGGCCATGGATCGCCGGCCGGGAGTCCGTCAAGGCGATGCCGCGGTCCCGCTGAGGTCAGACGCCGGACCCGCGGTAGGGGCAGAACTCATTGTGCCGCGCCGGGAGACTGGCGGGTACACCATCGAATTCAGGGGCCGGGGGTATCGCGAGGAGATTGCTCCCCGAACCGGCGATGTGGCCCGGTTCGAAGGAAGCGCCGAGAGGTCCTTCGAGAAGACAAGGCTCCGGCTGGACCTCCAGGGCGGTACCGCCCGGCGCGACGCCTATCAGTCAGCGTCCTTTCTGAACCGGGACGACGCCGTGGGCCGAGAATCGGAGACCGTGGAATCGACACGAAGTGATACCCTGGGCGGTTCACTTTCGGTGGTGACACCCGTCGCAGGATCCATTCAGTTGATGGGTAGCCTGGCGGTCAATGCGAACAACAGGAACGTCCGCACGCTCAGAGCACCGGAGGAGGCACTCTTCTTCGATTCGGACTTCAGTCGCCGGACGGTTGATGCGGATGTCGTAGCCGCATTCGAGCAGGGAAGCACACAAATTCAACTAGGCATTCAGGGTGGGGCCGAGATTGAGCGCCGCAGTCTCGCCAATGAATCCGATCTGCCCACGACGCAGGCGGCGCAAAAACGTGATCTCCTGAGTCAGGCCGACTACGACCGAGGTTTTGTCACCCTCCAGGCCGACTTCCGGTTGCCGCTGAATGCTCGGACGGTACTGACTGTGAACGGCTCGGCGAACGCAATCCGTCACGACACACCCATTATCAACCCAGACGACCGCGACGAACTCTATTACAACGGTCGGGTGGGAGTCCTCTATCGTCCTTCGCGAACCCTTGAGGTGGATCTTCAGGCCTTCGGCACCTATTACCACACGGTCTACCTGAAATCTGCGCGATCGGCCGAAAACAATGTCCAGCAAGGCCTCCGATTTCGCCCCGGAATCCGGTGGCGGCCGCGAGGTGGAACCCGTATCAGCTTGACGTCAGAGGTGCGCGCCACCTACACGGTCGAGGACTTCACGCTTCCCGGTCGACGGCCCACCGATCAGGCAGCCCGCGAATTGAGGTACGATCTGGATGTGGAGCACGACCTGGGTCCAGAGCTGAGACTCCTGGCCGAGGCCAGGGTGAGCGATTTGCGCCTTGGCCGCTTCCTTGATGAGGTTTTTGCCGAGATTCCGATTGATACGCTTCGCACCTACGGCGGATGGGTTCGATTGCAGTCCGGGCGCAAGGTCATCGCGGAGATCGGGCTGCGAGTCTTCATAAGAACGGACTTCGACCGGGCAGCCACGGTGCGATACCCCAGATTGGGAGATGACGGTGGACCCGAGACCGACGGTAATGGCAATCCGGTGACTACGACCATCAGCAGGCCGGGACGTCAGAGAATTACCCAGATTGGGCCAACGTGCGCCTTGACATGGCCCATGCGAGGAGGCGTTCTACGGTTCGAGGGCTGGTATACTGTCCAGCGGGTCTCGCGCTCTCTGTACGGAGACTTGCCGGAAGCATCGGCGGATGTTATTCGCGAAATAGCCCGTCGCGGCGAGCGGATTATCATCCCCAATCTGGCGCTGTCCATGCAATGGCACCTGTAACACCAACCATGACGGAATGAAGACGATCGGAGTCACAGGCGGAATAGGAAGCGGAAAATCGACTTTTTGTGGCTTTCTGTCCGATCTCGGTGCGGTGGTCTTCGACTCGGACGCCCAGGCAAAGCGCCTCATGGTCGAAGATGCGGAGTTGCGGGACGCAATCACGACGGAGTTCGGGAGCCAGGCCTACGCGACGGATGGCTCGCTTGAACGAGACTATTTGGCGTCGCAGGTTTTTGGAGACTCGGACCGGTTGTCCGTGCTGAATGGCCTGGTGCATCCGAAGGTGCACGCGGCGTTCGCGGATTTCCGTCAAGAAGCGGAGAGGTCGGGCGTCTCGTTGGTGGTTCGCGAGTCCGCCATCATGCCCGAAGCCCATGAGCGCGCGGGCTTGGACCTCCTTGTGGCCCTGTCGGCCTCCGCGGCACTCCGCCTGGAGCGGGTCGCGAGCCGCGACGGGACCACCGAACAAGCTGTATCCCGCCGGATGGGGCACCAGGCCTCGGACGCCGTCTACGCCAGCCACGCCGATCGTGTTATCGAGAACGGTGGCGGTCTGGCTGAACTAAAACAGGCGGCCGGTGAGCTCTTTGAAGAGCTTCACCGGGAGACGTTGGCGCCCGCAGGGCAACATCCCTATCCCGATCTCCCCCCCGATCTTCCCCGGTGGGGCAACGGGTTCCTGCGCCTGGTGGGTCGTCTTGGTCTGGGACTGGCCGGATATCGCATTACCGGGACGTTTCCAAACCTGAAGAAATTCGTTCTTGTGGGTGCGCCGCACACGTCCAACTGGGATTTCGTGCTCGGAATGCTGTTCCTGGCGGCGCTTGGCCTACGCGTAAACTGGGTGGGCAAGCATACCATTTTCAGGTGGCCTTTTGGCCCCTTCATGAGATGGCTGGGCGGCCTACCCGTGGACAGGAACCGGGCGGATGGTCTGGTCGCTCAGGTTGGAGAGGCCATCCGTACGGCGGATAGTATGGCCGTGGGTCTCGCTCCGGAGGGGACACGAAAAAAGGTCGATCGATGGAAGACGGGTTTCTACCGAATCGCGCTGGACGCAGGCGTCCCGATCGTGATTGGGATGCTGGATTATGGCAATCGCGAGTTGCGCGTGGATTCGGTCTTCCATCCCACCGGAGACATGGAGGCAGATATCCGCGCGATCCGGGAGAGGTATCGCGGCGTTCGTGGGCGTAACCCGGATCAGTCTTGACACATCGAGATCAACCTGTCGGACCCGGCTCGCGGGGACCGGTGGGCAGCGTTCCCAGCTGAGCCTAGAGGATCCTGCGGAGGAGGTCCTCATCGTGCGCGGAGGTTTCTCCCAGAATCATGTGGCCCATCCGGTCGCGCTTGGTCTCCAGGTACCGGGTGTTCACCTCATTGGGTTCGATCTCGATAGGAACTTGCTCCACGATCTCCAGGCCGTAACCACTGAGGCCGACCCGTTTCTGAGGATTGTTGGTCATCAGGCGGAGTTTTCGAATGCCAAGGTCGGCTAGAATCTGGCAACCGATCCCGTAGTCGCGGTGGTCCATGTTGAAACCGAGCGCCTCGTTTGCCTCCACCGTATCCAGCCCCTCTTCTTGAAGCTTGTAGGCCCGGAGCTTGTTGATAAGTCCAATTCCACGGCCCTCCTGCTTCATATAGAGCACCGCGCCCTGTCCTTCTCGTTCTACCTGCCTCAGCGCCCGCGCCAGCTGATCACCACAGTCGCACCGCAGCGAACCGAAAATGTCGCCCGTAACACACTGCGAGTGAACCCGGACAAGAACGGGCGTCTCCGCAGTCCACTCTCCCCGCACCAATGCCAGGTGATTGTCTCCTGACAAACGCTCCTCGTAGGCAATCAGTTTGAAACTCCCAAAGCGGGTGGGCATGTCTACCTCAACAAGCCGCCGAATCAAGATCTCGTGGCGCATACGGTACGCAATGAGGTCCTGGATCGTGATCATGCGCATATCGAAGCGCTTGGCCACGGTCCTGAGGTCAGGGACACGCGCCATGGACCCATCCTCGTTCATGATCTCCACCAGCACGCCAGCCGGCTGCAAGCCAGCCAACCGTGCCAGATCGACGGCCGCCTCGGTGTGGCCCGCGCGTCTCAGAACACCGCCACGCTGGGCCCTGAGAGGGAATACATGACCCGGCTTGCCCAGATCTGTCGGGCGGGTACCCGCGTCAGCAAGAGCCCTGATCGTTTTTGCACGGTCCTGCGCGGAAATGCCCGTTGTCGTATCTGTCACGAAATCGACTGACACCGTGAACGCCGTATCGTACAAAGCAGAATTGGCGTCCACCATCATGTCCAGGCCCAGATCCACAGACCGCTCACGGGTTATCGGCACACAAATCAGTCCTCTCCCGTGCATAGCCATGAAATTGACGGACTCGGGGGTTACCAGTTCGGCCGCGCCGACGAAGTCTCCTTCATTTTCGCGGTCTTCGTCGTCTACAACGATGATCAACCGCCCGTTGCGAATTTCTTCGAGGGCGTCCTCGATAGAATCGAAAGGAATCGAGTTGCTGGTGTGGTTGGTGCCTGTCATGCGGGTGTGAACCGGGTGCGCCGTTAGAGGTTCGTTCTTTTGAAAACCAATGAGACGATGGAAAAACGCACTCTGGGCGGAACGGATTTGACCCTCACCACGGTTGGATTGGGGACCTGGGCAATTGGCGGTCCCTGGGACTGGGGCTGGGGTCCGCAAGACGATGTGGAGTCGATAAGAACGATCCACGAGGCCCTCGATCTGGGCGTTAATTGGATCGATACGGCCCCAACCTACGGCCTCGGCCACTCCGAGTCTATCGTCGGCAAAGCGTTGGCCGACCGTCGCCATGAGGTGATTATCGCCACGAAATGCGGACTGGTCTGGGATGACGCCTCCACGGGCACGGTGTACGGCCGGCTCCGTGGAGAGTCGGTTAGAGCGGAGGCCGAAGCCAGCCTGCGCCGGCTCGGGGTAGACCACATTGACCTGTATCAGATTCACTGGCCGAATCCTGAAGCGGAGATTGCAGACGCGTGGGAAACAATGGCGGCTCTGAAACAGGAGGGCAAAGTCCGCCACATTGGCGTCTCCAATTTCTCCGTTGCCCAGTTGGAGAGAGTGGCCGCGATACACCCGGTCGGATCGTTGCAACCGCCATACTCCATGCTTGAAAGGGGCTTCGAAGGTGAGTTGAGACCGTACTGCGAGTCCGAGAATGTCGGAGTGGTAGCGTACAGTCCGATGCAGGCCGGACTACTGACAGGGCGGTTTGACCTGGAACGATTGGAATCGCTACCGGAAGGAGACTGGCGCCTCAAGAACCGCCATTTTCAGGCTCCGGGGTTTGCTCACAACTTGCGCATCGTGGAGGCACTGCGACCCCTGGCCGCCCAACTGGACCGATCGCTTGCGGAGTTGGCCGTGGCCTGGACGCTCCGAGACCCAACGGTGACAGCAGCGATTGTAGGCGCACGAAGGCCGGGCCAGATCTCGGCAACTGCTACCGCATCGGGTTTCGCCTTGCCGGCAGACGTCGCCCGGGAAATCGAGCGCATCCTCACCGTCGGCGCGATCTAGCTGGCCTGGGCCCTGCGGAGCCAGATCATGGCCCCAAAACCGGCCGGAAGGAGCACGTTGACTCCGTAAAGCAGGAGCGACGCCTGAAGGGCGGCCTCCACCGAAAAACCGACTGCGCCAAAAGCAACGATGGACGCGCCTTCGCGAATCCCCAATTCGGCAAAACTGAGTACGGGAGCAAGCAGCTTTGCCGCGAAGACAATCACGGCGGCCGAAGCGATCGCCATGTGGGGCACCTCCGCGGTCCCGGACATGGCCAGGGCGATCAAGGAAAACTGGGCGGTCAGAATCAGGTAGCGGCCCCCATGCCCAGCCATCAGGGCCCAGCGTCTAGCCGGGCTAAGGCTCGCAAAAAAAGCCGTGTGGTTATGAATGCGCAGCTTTCTGGCGAGCCAATCAGAAAGGCCCGGCGAAAGCAAAAGGAGGACCGTCGCTCCGGCCGTAATACACAAAACCCCCGCAAAGGCCACATGTCCGGTAAAGCCCACCACAAAGGCCGCGGGTATCCCCAGAAGCAGCGGAACGGGTAATCGTAGGAGGCTCTCTGTGCCGACGGCGACCGCAAACGCCTTCCGGCTGCCCCGGGGCATCAAGGTCGGCCTGGCAGCGAATTCGCCTGCTCGGCCGGGCGTCCAGATGGACACGGACAGCCCCCCCATCACCGCACGAAAGGCCTCGGCGAGGGACAACTTGGGATCGATGGTCCGGGCGAGCCCACGCCATAGCAGAGCGGCTCCCAGATACTGCACAGGAACGAGCAGGAGCGCCGGGAGCACCAGAATCCACCGAGCCGTCGCGGCGGCGTCTCTCATCGCCTCGGAATCAGCTGCGCGCACGACAAGAACCAACAGTACGGCAACTGCCAGGAACCGCACGACAGGCGATTCAACTATCCTCTCGAGTCTTACGAGGAGGCTGGGCCCTGGCCCGGCCTGGTCTTCCACGTTAGTTCTTGGTCGCCACGTTCGAGAGACCGCTCTTTTCGACACGGAGCTTGACGTTGGTGTCAACCTGAAGGAGAACGCTGGTTTCGTCGACCTGCGTGACCGAGCCGTGGACCCCGCCAATAGTGACCACCTTGTCCCCTTTCTGCACAGCTTCAATCATCTTCTTGCGGGTGTCTTCCTTCTTCTTCTGCGGGCGAATGATCAGGAAATAGAAGACCAGAAAAATGAGAATCAGCGGCAGAAACATCTGCAGCGGATTGGCGGACTCGGCCGCCTGAGCGATTGCGATTGCGACGGGAAGATTCACGGCTACCGGTGTTTGGGAGTGGTGTCTTTGAGAGGACTCAGGCGGTCAGAACGCGCCAGTAGAATCCGAGGGTAAGGAGTTTCTTGCGCTCCGAAAGATCGTCAAACATGCAGCTGATAGTATCTGCAAGTTCTCGGGATCGGGACGCCTTGGCGATGACAGTATTGAGAAGCCATTTCCATCGACCCAGCTTCTGCATCATATGACTGAGGCGGAACTCGCCTCGTAGAAGGTCCAGCACCTCCTTCTCGTAACCCGCAAGAAACCGGGCAGAGTAGTCGTTGGCAGTAGCAGCCCGATCAATCCAGTCGGCAGCCTTCATGCCCGTCACCATGGCGTTTCCGATGCCTTCGCCACTGAAGGGGTCGATCAGGCTGGCCGCGTCGCCGATCAGCAGCCACCCGTCTCCAGCCATTGTCCGAGGTTTTGACCCCACCGGCAACCCCCAACCCTTGGTTGGAGTCACCTGCGTTGCGTTGGTAAAGCGATCCTTGAATCGGGGGTGCTTTATCATGGCGTCAAGCAGTGGTTTCAGCTTGACGTTGCGCTTCTTGATCTCCGAACTCAGCATGCCAACGCCAACATTCGCTTGGCCATGGGGAAGGGGAAAGATCCAGAAATAGCCTGGAATCACGTCCTCGACGAAGTGTAGCTCAATGAAGTTGCCGGCGTTAAAACCCGTGACGCCATCGAAGTAGGCTCGGACGGCCGCGACGTAATGCTTTTCCTCAAGTTGATCCATTCCGAGTTCGCGAGCCACGACCGAGTACGCACCATCGGCGCCTATCACAATCGGAGCGTAGGCTTCGGCCGGTTGGCTATCCGGCGTCTTGTAGCGTACGCCAGTGACCCGGTCTCCGTCCTTGATGAGACCGGTCACGGTGCTGTTCACCCGGATGTCAGCGCCTTCCTCCAGGGCCGCATCGAAGAGGACCTTGTCAAAAGCCATGCGCGTGCTCACAAAGCCAGGCGCGGACTTACCGGTCAGTTGCTTTCCGAACGGTATCGAAACCTGGTCGCCATAGGGTCCGCTGAACGTGACCCCCCAACTACCCAGGGTCTCAGCGTTGTCGAAACGATCCTCCAGTCCAAGCTCGCGAATCGCGTCCAGACTCTTTCCGGAGATGCCGTCACCACAAACCTTGTCCCTCGGAAAGGAGCTTTGGTCCAGCACAAGCACCCTCTTTCCCCTGCGAGCCAGCAGGGCAGACGTCGTGGCTCCGCCAGGGCCGGCGCCCACGACGATGGCATCAAACGATTCGATCTTGGATTCCATATCCGGAGGTCAGGGTGCGGGGTCTCTCTGCAGCGGACTCCAATGAACGGAGCCGCCCAGCCAACCCGCAAAAATAAACCAAGGGGCAAGCTATCCGTATCGCACCGCTACAACCTCTTACCGCTGCTGCCTTCCGGCCCTGACGGAGTTCAGAGGGAGCTGGTCGTACGGGACTTACCCCTTGGCCGCGGCCAACGAAGGTCGGATTCCTTGGTTCCGACCAATGAGTTGGATCGGGGTCAAGAATCGCAGCGCCAGCACGGACAGACCCGGAACGGTTTGGGTGGTCGAGACTAAGGTGCAGGCTCCAATCGGATAGGCTCTTCAGAGCAAAAAAAGGAGAAGTTGAATTTGTCAGGATGCCCGCTAAAGGGAAGAACCAGCCTAGTGATGGCGTTCCGCTGGACTGCTCCTGCCGGCCTACTCCGTCATGGGATCAGGCTGGTACTGGCGTGTTCCGCCGTCCTGTCATGTCTGGTGCTTTCGGTGACACTAGCTTTGGCCGCTGTCCCTCCTGGTCCCGCCCCGGCACAAGAAGCGATGATGCTGACCGAGGATGCGTCGGCGGTGATGTTGAACCGCGGAAGACGGGAAGTGCTCTCGGGGTATTTCTCCGCCGGTGAGGCCACATTCTACCGGCTGGCGGCGCAACCTGATGGCGTCCCGGCTGCCTATCACCATTTGGCAACCACATCAATCTTGAGGGTGTTGCTGTTCGACCGGCCCGAGGACTACGAGACGTTTTTCGAGAGGTCGGACTCCCTGCGGGAGGCCCTCGCAGGCCAAGGCCCGTCTCGTGGGAAGACCTATCTCAGCGCGGAAACGGACTTCCAGCGCTCGATTGCCTGGACCAAGAAGGGCAACTACGTGCGCGCCGCGATGGCCGCTGTGAGTGCCTATCGCGCCATGTCTGGCCTTCTGGAGGCTGACTCAACGTTCTTTGAGGCCTATAAGACGCTCGGGATTGTACACACGGCCCTAGGCACGCTACCCCGTCGCTATCGGCGATTCCTTTCCGTCTTCGGGTTTGAGACGAACATCGAAATTGGCCTGAATCAGTTGGAAAAAGCTGCATCCAGCAGTGTCTACGGAAAAGAAGAAAGTCTTCTCTTCCTGGCGGCGCTGGACTCTTTTGAGCTCCCATCCAGGGTTGAAGCCTCCTCGACGCTGGACGCGCTCCGCCTGCGGTATGACCAAAGCCCGCTCTTCGGGATGGTTCAGGCCGACGTCCTCTTGAGAAACCGAAGAGTTGCCGAGGCGGAGGCCGTGCTCGATTCTTTGCCCAGAGGCATCCCGGGCCAAGTGCAACTGGATTACCTGAGGTTCTACCGCGCCGACGCCGATTTCAAGCAGGAGCGCTGGAGGGAGGCGGCAGCCGGGTACGGCGGGTATCTGGATTCCCATAGAGGCACCGCCTTGATTGCGGTAGCAAGCCTGGGCGAGGGCCAAGCGCTGGAAATGGCCGGGCGCCGCGCGGAAGCGGAGGTGGCTTATCGGCGGGTAGTAGCGACACGAGAATACGACTCTGATGAGGCATCAGCGAGGCTTGCGCGTTCCCGGCTCGAGCGGCCCATGGACGAGGACGAAAAGACCCTGCTCCGTGCCCGCATGTCCCACGACCGCGGTGATTACCCCCGTGCGGACTCATTGCTGGCCGCCCTGGCGCTACGCGTCCCCGCTGGTTCGGAAAACCTGCGCGCCGAAATCGCCTACCGCCGTGGGCGCACCCTGGACGAGTCCGGCCGCACATCGGAAGCCCTGGAGCAGTATGCCCTCGGGATAGCCAACCCGGGCGACCCAGCGGCCAAGTGGGCGGCCTATGGCCTGTACTACACGGGCCGAGTCCACGAGAGAAGCGGGCGGTTCCAGTTGGCACGCCAGTTTTATACCGCGGTCGTTGATTACAAGCCGCCCTACGACTATCAGGGCACAAACGAGCAGCGCGCTCGCTTCGCTTTGGAGCGACTCGGCTCCTAGGCACCGTCTGGAGTTCAGATCATTCCCATGGGGTCTACATCCACGTTGACCCGGTACCCACGGGGCAGCGTACCCATCCCCTTTAGCGCATGGTCCACGATCTGTTTCACGCGAGGACCCGAGACGGTACGCGGCACTTTGAGAAGGGCGAGATGTCGCCACGACTTTCTCACCCTGGCGATGAACGCAGGTGCGGGACCGATCAACTCAACCTCAGATTGGCTCTGCGAGAAGGCCTTCGAAAAGCGCAGGGCCAGGGCCCGCACCTTGGCATCGTCCGGGCCCCGGAATTCCAGCCTGACGGCGCGCGTAAAGGGCGGATATCGGAGGAACTCCCTCGTCGCCAGAGCCGAGGCGGCGAATCCCAGGTAGTCATGGTGACGGGCCAACAGGATCACCGGGTGATGCGAGTTTCTGGTCTGAAAATAGACTTCTCCCTTCAAATCCGCCCGCCCCGCCCGCCCGGCAACCTGAGTCAGCAGCTGAAAAGTCCGCTCATCTGCCCGGAAGTCCGGAAAAAGAAGGCCAGCGTCGGCATCCACCACGCCCACAAGGGTCACACGCGGAAAATCCAGGCCTTTGGCGACCATCTGCGTGCCGACGAGTATGTCGGCCTCGCCGGATCCAAACGCCTGCAAAATGTGATCGTGCGCATCCTTGCGCGATGTGGTGTCCAAATCCATCCGGAGCACCCTGGCCGATGGAAACAGGGTCTCAAGCTCCTCCTCGACACGCTGGGTCCCCGCTCCAATGGGGTCAAGGCTCCCTTTCCCGCACGCGCGGCAGCTGTTATCCACCCTGAACGACCTTCCGCAGTAGTGGCACCGAAGCAGTCCTTGCGCCTTGTGCCAGGTCAGAGAGACCGAGCAGTCAGGACATTCTGGTGACTTTCCGCAGGTATCGCATGACAGTATTGGGGAAAATCCTCGCCTGTTCTGCAACAGGATGATCTGTTCACCCTTTTCGAGTCTCTTGGCCATCGCCACCCGGAGCGCCTTCGAGATAATCGGATGGGGTCTACCCGGACTTCGGTCGCCCAGCATGTCTATGATCCGCACCTCCGGGAGCCGGGCACTACCCCCGCCTGCCAAGGGCACCCGGTCGGGCATCGAGAGCAGGGTGTATTTCCCGATCTGTGCGTTATGGAAACTCTCCAGCGATGGCGTCGCCGACCCCAGGACGCACACGGCATTGTTCATGGATGCGCGTACAACGGCGACATCTCGCGCATTGTAGCGCGGTGCTGGCTCGAATTGTTTGTACGACGATTCGTGCTCCTCGTCCACCACGATCAATCCCAGGTCCGGAAGCGGCGCAAAGACCGCCGATCGAGGGCCAATGACCACCTTGTAGTCGCCCCGACGAATGCGCCTCCACGTGTCATACCGACTCCCATCACTCAGGCGTGAGTGAAGAACGGCCACCTGGTCTCCAAAGTGCGTCCGAAATCGCCTGACCGTCTGGGGCGTGAGCGCGATTTCGGGTACCAGAACGATGCCACCCCGCCCCGAGCGAACCGTTTGCTCCAGCGCATCTATGTACACCTCTGTCTTTCCGCTCCCTGTGACGCCGTGAAGCAGGAAAGTCTGATAGGAACGGTCCGTCAGGGCACCTCGAAGCGACTCGGCCGAACTCCGCTGCGTGGGATGAAACTCGTCCAATCCAATCGGCAGCGCCGTTCCGGAAGAGGCAAACCCCACCGCGGCGTCGTCCTCCGTGATGACCAGGACCCCCCTGGACTCAAGCGCGCGCAGTGTGGAATGGCTCGCCCCCGTGGCTCGCAGCACATCAGCCGCGGGAAGCGGGCTGCTCTCTGAGTCCAGATAATCCAGCACCGCCTGCTGTCTTGCGCCGCGGACGGCGCCGCGGTCCGACCCAGGGACGGGGGCGACGTACAACTGCGTCTTTGGCCTTCCGTCTGGTGGCAGGGCGGCACGAACGGCTTCCCCCCAGGAGCAGGCGTAGTAGTCGGCTACCCAGCGCGTCAGCTTCAGCAGTTCGCCCGACAGGCTCGGCTCCAGGTCCAGAATGGCCGTTACGTCGGCCAACTTGCCCGCTTTTGGCGCATCCACGCCCACTTCGGTGATCAGTCCCGTGAGTACTCGCCCGGAGAAGGGCACCTGGACCCGCGCCCCGACGATGCCAGAACGGCCGGTAGTCAACCCATCGGCAAGCCGATAGGTGTAGGCCCGGTCCAAGGGCAGGGGCAATATGACGTTTACAAGTGTGTCGGGCACGACGCTCTGGATAGCCGCCTAGAACACCCCACCTGCCAGAGCGTTCGGCGCGTCTGAGAATACCCATTGACACGTGCATCGAAAGCTGACCTTTCTTCCAATCCTGCTCGCCCTTTTTGTGGGCGGCTGTCTCCCGTATTCGTGCAACCGCACCGAATCCAGGCGGCTGTCCCCGGAGGATTCGCTGTCCAGGGCATTCGCTGGCGGGCTGCCCGTAGACACGTTGCAGGCCTTGGGGCCCGTTTCGATTCCGGAATTGGAGTACCCGCGGACGGTGGCTTTTGGGCCCGACGGGACCTTGTGGGTCAGCGACACCGGCTCGCAAAAGCTCTTCGCGGTCAGGGACACGCTGATTGCGGTAGTCGCGATGGACAGCCTGCTGTACCCGTACATAGTCGGGTTCAGAGAGAATCTTCCGGTGGTATTCAGTCCGGATGCCAGCAGGATTGAGGCGGTCGGCGGTTCGTGGGCCGTGCAAACACCCGCCGGTCTTCCCCCTCGAATACTGCAGTATGCGGCCGTGTCGGACTCTTCGGTGTGGATGAAATTTGCTGGGGAGGACTTTGCGAGCCACCTCGTCCGCCTGGCCGATGATGGCCAGGAGTTGGAGCGAATTCCGCTGGACGACCCGTACTGGCGCTGGGCAGGGGCCCTCCGCCTGCGAAACGGCGTACCCGTGAGCCTCTCCGGGTACCGGCCGGTGCTGTATTCACCCGGCTTTGGAGGCGCCATGGGCTCGGTCATTGACTCGACCGTGCTGTTTGGTTTCGACTCGCCGATGCTCCCACGCACCCGGACCTTCCTGACGGGAGACATATCCCAGCCGCCGCTGCTTTCGCCCTCCGGCGTTTTTGTTGGCGATGAGTTTTTTGCTATCAACATTCGCCCAGGCTGGCTCCAGATCGATATCTATGACTCGGCGTATCGTCTCCGGCGCATCCTCGTGGAGTCCGACCCATCGTTCGGGCAGGAATTCTTTCCAGCAGACATTGCGGTAATGCGCGACCCTGACGGCCATCTGACCATTGCAGCGGCAATCACCGCTCCCGTACCCCAGGTCCGACTCTTCCGGGTGGGAGAAGCCAGGTCACCGCGGCCGTAGAACAGCGCTATATTCCCGGATGTCGCTGGAAACA
Source organism: Rhodothermales bacterium (assembly GCA_047619685.1). GTDB lineage: Bacteria > Bacteroidota > Rhodothermia > Rhodothermales > UBA10348 > JABDJZ01. The sequence goes on along the minus strand of JBLHLC010000008.1, from coordinate 6,789 downwards.
ACCAACGGAGACGATTTCCTGGCGGAGCCGCTGCGCTATCTCAAAGGCGTGGGCCCCAAGCGTGCCGATGTCCTGGAGGCGGCCGGGATTCAGACCATCCGGGATCTGCTTCAGCACTATCCCCGCCGGTACCTGGACCGTTCCACCGTCACGCGCATCTCCGATATCAAAGACGAGACCGAGTCTGTCTCCATTGTCGGCAAGGTTTTGGTTGCCGGAAGCCCTCCCGGGAAGGGAAAACAGCGTCGATTTGAGATGATCGTTGGGGATGAGTCGGGCCGCATCAAGTGCGTCTGGTTCCGGGGGGCGGCGTGGATAAGCAAGCTGTTCAAGCCCGGCGACCAGTTGGCCCTTCACGGCAAACCGCAGCGCTACAGAGGATCCTTCAACCTCAACCATCCCGATTTCGATCGACTGGACGATGAAGGCCCGTCGCTGGATACCGGAAGGATAATTCCGCTGTACCCGGGATCAGCTCCGTTCGAGCGCGTCGGACTCAACAGCCGATCCTTCAGGCGTGTCATCTGGAGCTTGTTCAAAGAGCAAGGGCTTCGCATGCGCGATCCGTTCCCGGAAACCATGCGGGCGGAGAAGGGCCTGATGGACGGTCGTGTGGCGCTGCGGGCCATCCACTTCCCCAAGTCCCAGGCTGAGCTGGACGCTGCCCGAAGGAGGCTTATTTTCGAGGAGTTCTTCTTCATCCAGTTGATGCTGGCGCGTCTCAGAAATGTCCGAGTGGAGAGGAAGGGACCGGTCTTCGGTGCTCGGGGTGGCCTCAGTGCGCGGTTTGAGCGCGATGTACTTCCTTTCATTCTCACCCGGGACCAGTCCTCAGCGATCGGGGACGTGGTGACGGACACAGGCAGCGGGAGGCTGATGAACAGGCTGCTCCAGGGCGATGTCGGGAGCGGCAAGACCGTGGTGGCGGTGGCGGCGATGCTCCACGCCCTGGACCACGGCTATCAGTCGGTATTTATGGCTCCAACCGAAATCCTCGCTGAGCAGCATTACCGGAATCTGATTTCTTTCTTCGAGCCTCTTGGGGTGCAGGTCAGGCTCTTGGTGGGTGCGCAGCGAAAAGCCCATCGCCGAGAAATCCTGGCCGCCTTGGCCAATGGTCAGGTGCCCATCGTCGTGGGCACGCATGCATTGATTGAGGACCCGGTGGCCTTTCCCAGGCTCGGCCTCGTCGTGGTAGACGAGCAGCACAGATTCGGAGTGATGCAGCGGGCGCGTCTATTGGACAAGGGAGATGCTGTTCACACCCTCCTGATGACGGCAACGCCTATTCCGCGGTCCTTGGCGATGACGGTCTACGGAGACCTGGATGTCAGCGTGATCCGTGAAAAGCCGGCGGGTCGTCGCCCGGTCAAAACCCTGCTGAAGAACGAAAAGGGGCGGGAGCAGGCCTACGAGATGGTCCGTCAGGAATTGCGGGGCGGGAGGCAATGCTACGTAGTGTACCCGCTTGTGGAGGAGAGCGAGAAAATGGACTTGAAGGACGCGGAGTCCGGCTTTGCGGCTCTCCAGGAGGTGTTCACCGGGTTCAGCGTGGATCTGGTTCACGGCCGGATGAGTGGTTCCGAGAAGGACGCCGTCATGGAACGCTTCAAGGCCGGCGAAACCAGCGTCCTGGTGTCCACTACGGTGATCGAAGTCGGTGTGGACATTCCCAATGCCTCGGTAATGCTCATCGAACACGCCGAACGGTTCGGGCTGAGCCAGCTGCATCAGTTGAGGGGCCGGGTGGGCCGCGGTGTGGACCAGAGTTGGTGCATCCTGATGGCAGACTACCGGCGATCCGCGGAAGGGCAGGAGCGGTTGGATGCCATGGTCCGGACGGACGACGGGTTCGAGATCAGCGAGATAGACCTGAAAATCCGCGGGGCGGGCGATTTCTTCGGCACCCGGCAAAGCGGTCTCCCCGATCTGAAAATTGCCGATATCACGCGGGACCAGGGGCTCCTGGTAGAGGCGAGAGCCGCGGCCACCGACCTGGTCGCCACAGACCCGCTCCTCGCCGAGCCGGCGAGCGCCACGCTTTCGGCGCACTACGAGCGGTTCTACCAGGAAGACCGCGCCGAGATCGCGCGGGTTGGCTGAGCCCGGATCGACTCAGCGGACGTAACTGGCCGCGTTGATATCGATGGACGTGCCGGTGGCGTGATCCGCAAGACCGCTTGCCAACAGGACCACCATGGGCGCAATGTCTTCGGGCTCCGTAAGCCGTGGTAGAGCCAGTTCCTCGACCACGGCTGCTTCACCCGCCCGATCAAGGTGGCCCGTAGCCATATCCGTCCGTACCCAGCCCGGGGCGATGACAAACGAGCATATGTTGTCCTTGCCGAAGGCGCGGGCCACCGAACGGGACATGGCTACTATAGCCCCCTTGGAGGCGGCGTAGGTGATGTAGTCCTGAGTGTCGCCTCGGAACGCGGCGCGGGATGCAATGTGGACCATCCGGCCCCCGCCGTGCTCACGAAAGTGCTGGACCGCCCGGCGGGCCAGCCATTCAGATGCCCGCGCGTTGACGTTCATGGTCTTCCGCCAACGCTCTCCCCAGTCCTCTCGCGATAGGCTTATCGGCATCTCCAGCGCGACGCCCGCATTGTTGACCAGGACATCAAGTCTCCCAAAACGCTGTAGGACGCGGTCAAACAGGACATCTGGCGCATCTTCCGCCGAAAGATCAGCGATAAACGGTTCGCTTTCGTTCCCCGCCAGTCTGGCGACCTCCTCAGCCGACGCAGCGTTGGAAAAACCGTGAACCGCGACGCGCGCCCCGGCGGCTCCCAGCGCCAAAGCAATGGCCTTGCCGATTCCTCGGCTTGCGCCGGTCACCAGTGCCGTCTTGCCACTCAGGTCGATCGTCAAACTCATTGTGTCCTCCATTTCCATCTGTTGACGGGTTCTGGCGCGCGTATGACATCAAATGCCACGCGGGTCAGAAGGCGTCCGTTGTCTGTCTCCACGCGGACTCGCCACTGCCCGGGAAACACCTTCCGTTTCTGCGTATACCCTCGGTAGCCGTTACCCCGACCTCCCGAAACTACGTAAGCAATCCGGTCTGTCTCCTGCCACTCCGCGGCGTTGTCGGCGCGGTTCTCCCAGACGTGGACGATTCCGGTTCTTATGCGCGTGGGGGCAAAGACCGCCGTATACACCGCGACCGTGTCACCGGGCGAATACAGAAAGGGAGACTCGTCCCTTGCGAACGGTAGATACCAAGGGGGGGCCGCGTAACGAAGCTTGTATTCGTCACCCGTCTTCCGGATTTGGTGGTATACGCCGGCCTCCCGAACGGCCATCGGAACCGGCGGAATCCAGTTCAGGAGGTAGGCGGCCTCCAGGAATACCAGCAGGATGGCCACTGTGACGCCGGTCCATGCGAGTTGTCCTGGCTGCCGAAAAACCCCTTTGCTCCACAGCCCGAAAGTGACGAGCCCCACGATCGAGGCGGCGGCGAGAAGTCCCGACAGGAAAGCCAGGTGGCTCATCGCTCCCATCAGAATGGGCACGAAATAGACCAGGTAGGAGGCCAGCACAAAAAAGAGCAGCGCCATCCGAAGGCGAGCTGAGAACATCCGGTCGTGCAGCACTTCGTTCGCTATCAGAAAGCCGACCAGAACGATCAGGAAAATCGACGTTTCCGACCAGGAAGCGCTCTGCGAATAGAAGAAGACGAACATGCTGAAGAGCGCGCCCATCAGGAACTGGCTTGCCATCCCAAACCATCGGACAAACCGCACGAGCGTGGGTTGGGTCAAACGCCCGGCTTCGTGGAGGGTCGCGGCCGCATAGAGACCGGTCAAGGCCATCAGATAGGCCGAGATAATCACATTGTCCAAGACGGAGTCAATGCGAAAAATGGTAGCGGCGTCCCAGCCCACGCCGGCCATAAAAAACGCGGCGGCGGCCCTTCTTGGGTGGGCTTCGTGAAGGGAAAGTGCCTTTTGCGCCGGCACCGACGTTAACAGACGATCCAGCGCACTCTGCCCGTTCACGGCCAGTCCGGTCTCCATCTAAGATGCGGTGGTCGTCTTGGGTCGGCGCCAGAGCGGGACGGAGGAGCAGGGTTCTCCGAACATGACCTTGGCAGCAACGGACTGCAATCGGCTCATCGCGCCGACGAAGGCGGCCTCAGGAACCTGTGTGCTGCCACACCCCTTGACGACGACGATACGATCCTGATGCTGGGACCAGTCGTAGCCGTCCAAAGCACGAACGAAATGCTCGCGCCTCGAGTCACTTTCGGTGCCGACCGTGACCCGGGTCGCGACGCCGTCAAGCCGGCTGGCGATCAGCATGTAGGCCCACACGGGGACAATGGTGTCAACGCTACAAAAAACCGCGACGACCGCGCCGGCATATTGGCTCCAGTCGTGGTCACGTACCAATTCCCGGAAGTGCTTTTCCCGCAGGATCATCCCGCCAAAGAGGAACGGCTCCAGGTCAACGGAAACCACCCGCTCGCCGCTGGCCAGAGCGGCAAGGTCCAACACCTGAATTCCCGAATCAGCAACCCGGTTGACAATCGGCTCCATAGTCAGTTCTCCTGAGAAACGAGTTGCAGTTCGGCTGCCGCCCGGCCAATTTGCTCGGCGGCGGCGGAGACTTCCTGGATGGTCGAGAATCGCCCCAAACTGAGCCGGAGGGTCGCGCTGTCCAGGTCGGAGTCGATGGCGCTCAGCACGTGACTGGGCGACCCGCTACCGGTCGAACACGCGCTCCCGGTGGAAACGGCCAGGCCCGGAATGCGCTCGAGGAGTCGCGCCGTATCGACGCCCGGAAAAGTCACGTTGGATGTGTTTGGTAGTCGCGGACCGTTGGCTCCGTTAACGATCATCTCAGCACCCATCGCCCGGATCCCGTCTTCCAACTGGTCTCGGAGTTTGGCAAGGTGGGCCGCTTCTCCGTCCAGCAGGCGGCGCGCCTTTTCTGCCGCGGCACCCAGGCCGACAATGCCGGGGACGTTGGACGTCCCGGCCCGCTTGCCAAATTCCTGGCCCCCGCCATGAATGAGAGGCTCCAGGCGGAGTCGGGGGCGACTACCGTTGATGATCAGGGCCCCCACACCTTTAGGGCCGTAAAACTTGTGCGCTGAACAGGCCAGAAAGTCGATATCGCCAACGGAGACCTGCACTTTTCCCACGGCCTGCGTGGCATCGACCAACACCGCGACGCCGCGCGCGTGGGCGATCTCCGTTATCTCGGCCACCGGATGAATGGCGCCGAGTTCGTTGTTGGCCCACATGCAGCAAACCAGTACGGTCTCTTCGCGAATCGCGGCGGCGAGTTCAGCAGGGTCGGCGCGGCCATTCCGGTCCACGCCAAGGACCGTGACATCCCATCCCAGCTTCTCCATGGCCTGGCAGGAGCCAAGCACGGCTTTGTGTTCCGTCGCAACGGCAATCAGGTGCCGACCCTTTCCCTGGTTGGTGGCGGCATACCCCTTGATGCACCAGTTAATGGCCTCGGTGGCACCTCCGGTGAAGTGGACCCAGTCCGGATTCGCCTCCACGAGCGCACCCAGGCGTTCCCTTGCGATGGTCACTGCCTCATCCGCAGTCCAGCCGAACGCATGGCGCTTGCTGGACGGGTTGCCGTAGTGCACTCCAAAGTAAGGGAGCATCGCGTCCACCACGTCCGGATCGACCGGGGTAGTGGCGTTGTAGTCGAGGTATATTGGGTTGGCCATGCCCGTGGAACGGCCGCGCTTGTGGGCGGTTTCGAGCGACTTCTGCGCCTACGTTGAGCACCCCACGTTGAGTCTTATACGGATATGAAGCGACTACACGCCCCAATCGTTGCCTTTCTCCTGCCGGTCCTTTTTCTGGCCGCCTGCGACTTCACGTATGCCGAGCCCGATGGCCCCGGCGTCGTGGGTGGAATTGACCTTGACCCGCTTTTCGTGGCGGCGTCTTCGGCAGAGATCGAAGCCATCAAGGCAGACTGGCAATCGAGGGACACCAGCGTCTCGGGGTACCAGCTTGAACACTCGGAGACCGCTACGCTTGCGGGTGCCGAGATGCGGGTTGAGATTGTCTCGCACCTGGTTACGGGTCAGCGACACTACGGAGCCATTCTCACTCCAAATGGTGCCACGATGGGGAATACGCCCGTTCTCATGTACCTCCATGGCGGAGACGCCGGCATCTCTGTGGACGGCGAAGTGGGGTTCATCCTTCAGTTTTTCGTAGACCTTGGGGACGAGTTCATCGTGGTCATCCCCTCGTTTAGGGACGAGTCCCTCCGGTACAATGGTCAGACCTGGCAGTCTGACGGGCCACCGTCTCCCTGGAACTACGATGTGGACGACGCCATTGCGCTCTTGAATGTGGCCATCGAGACCACGCCCGAGGCGGACGCCAGTCGCGTGGCCTCGTTTGGCATGAGCAGGGGAGGGGCAGTGGCGATGCTCATGGGGGCTCGTGACGTGCGCGTCGATCGGATTGTGGAGTTCTTTGGCCCGACGGATTTTTTCGGCCCCTTCGTTCAGGATGTGGCCACCGAAGCCCTCAGCGGATCGCCGCGCAACCTTCCCGGCGTCGACTACTTGAATGAGAACTACCTCCTGCCGCTGGCTAGTGGGGAATTGACCATTCAGGACCTCCGCCCGGAGCTGGTCCGCAGATCTGCCGTGCTTTTTGTAGACGATATCTCAATGACCCAGGCCCACCACGGCGAGGCGGACACCGTAGTCCCCGTCACCCAGGCCCACCTGCTTATGGAGGCCATGGACGCGGCCGGCAAGCGGGCGCCGGATTTTGAGGGATTCCTCTACGACGG
>JBLHLC010000007.1:0-125176 GCA_047619685.1 Rhodothermales bacterium | reverse complement strand
ATGGTGTTACCCGGTCCGGCCGAAGTGCGCGCGGACCACCTCCGCTTCTCTCAGCTCGGCGAGTAGTTGATTCGAATCGACGGGTTTGGTCAGATATGCGGCCATGCCTACCCGTTTGCATTCGTCTTGGGCCTGCTGAGTCGCGTCGGCCGTCACGGCCACGATACGCGGCGCTGGATCAAGCCGGAGGATTATGGTCTCCGTTGCCTCTATGCCGCCCATGCGTGGCATGTGAAGGTCCATGAGGATGACATCGTATAACTTGGCCTCGGCCATCTCCACCGCCTCCTGGCCGTCCACGGCCATGTCGGCTTCGTAGCCCATTCGGCGAAGCAGTAGCTGCATCACCTTGCGGTTGATGGGATTATCCTCGGCCACCAGGATCTGGAGGCCCTCACCTCTCTCTGGGCGGGCGTCTCCGGGTGGCGATGCCTCGTCGCGAGGGGTTGATGGGCCGCCTTTGCCTTCGGGCGTGCCTACCGCCGGATCGTCTTCAACCTGTTCGGGTCGGACAATTTCAGCGATCGGGTTCCGATGGGCAGCGGCCTCCGGTGCCCGGGGCGAGTCAGCCTTTGCCTCTGCGGCACCAACGGGCACATGCGCGGGTCGGTGCCGCGGTCTGAGCCGGAAAACGGAGAAAACCCCTGCGAGGAGCCATAGGCCCTCCAGAAAGCCAGGGGAAAGCGAAGGGATCGGGAGAGACATTGCCTTTCAGGGGGTATTGACCTACTCATTATCGGCGGAGGGGGTGTTTTCTGAAGTTCCTTTGATGTTGAGCGTTTCCGTCTCACCTTATTTTCCGCAAGCGCCTTTTCTCGTGGCTGATTCTCTACACATTGAGACCCTTCGCACCGGCGTCGAGCGTTTTAACGCCTGGCGGTCGGCGAACCCGGACATCTGTCCCGACTTGTCTGGGTCGGACCTCTCAAGCGCTAGTCTTGAGGGTGCCGATTTTCGCTGTGCCAATCTTGCCGGAGCCACCTTTGCTGTCGCTGACGTAGCGGGGGCGGACTTTTCGGACGCCGACCTGGCTGGCACCACGTTCACCGGAACCGACGCCTCCGACTGTCTCTTTCGATCGTCGCTGGCGACGGGAGCAGACTTCAGCTATGCCACGCTGACCGGCTCCGATTTTACGGGCGCAGGACTCTCGGGCGCCCGCTTCACGGAGGCCATCATGCACGGGGTTGTGATGCGAGGCGCGCACCTTGAAGGGGCTGTGATGCGCCGGGTGGTGCTCACCGGAGCCCTTTTGGAAGGGGCGGATCTCTCCGGTGCGGATCTGGCCGGCGCAACGCTAGACGGCTCTGTCCTGCCAATATCGCTGGGCCGGGCGGGCCGCAGGTGACTCAGCGTATAAACGTATACGTGTACTTGAGCAGAATCGTGCGCCCGCCGAAAGCAGGTAGAAAGGGCACTTCTCGGCGCCTGTCCAGATTCATCCCCGCGTTGTAGACCAGCCAGAGGTCATTGCCCTCGCGGAAGTTGTACCGGAAACGAGCGTTGGTACTCACCACGTCCGCGGACGAGTTGATCTGCACAAATCCGTTGAGCGACACCCTGGTGTTGATGCCGACCTGAGCGCGGACTCTTGCCACATGGACATCGAACGACTGGTTCCGATCGGCAAAGTCAACTTTGTTGTACTCATAGGTCGCCTCCAACTCCAGGTGCTTCGAAGGACTGAACGACGGCGATAGGCTGAATTCCAGTCGGGTGCCGTCGTAGAACCGGCCAAATCCGGCTTCGGTGCGCCCTCTCACCCTTGCGCCGCTCGGAAGGCTAGCGTTCAGGCTTAGGGTCATAAACTCGTAGCGACCGGCCGGCACCTCCGTGTCCTCGGGGAATCCTATCGGCTCCAGCAGGTCATCCAATTGGTATTGAAGCCTTGCAGTCAGCATGTGCCCCGACTTGAACTCCAGGGAAGCGCTGTTCCACCAGCTCATCGACTCCATCTCGTTATCCGACCGCCGGAAATACGCCTCAGCGAAGGAGGATGGTGAGATGCGACGAATGCGGGATGCTTCGCCCGGAAACCAGCCCCAAGCCACGGACAAAAACGGATTGTAGTAGTCCGACCGCGTCGAGAAACCGACGCCAGGGTCATAATCTGCCCCGGAAAAAGAGAGTCCGCCCCGGTAGTTCAGCCCCTCCTGGGTTCTGCGCTCGATTCGAATCCTGGCCACGGCTGAGTTGACAAAATCAAATTCACCGTCCTGATCGAACGTCTGCGCGAACTGCAGGGTCAAGTAGTCGGTGCCATAAATACGAAGGACGCTGTCCAGGCCGTAGGCCAGACCATACTGGCCGTTCTCTCCGATGCGGCTGGTGAAGATGCCGCCCGCGTAGGAATACTCGTTCAGCACGCGGCGCCTCAGCCGCAGGACCCCGAAATTTTCCGTCGGCACGCTCTCCGTCACGCCATCTACCTCGAAGTTCTCACGCCCGGTCTGCATGTTTATGACTCCGATGTCCCAGGAGCCAATACGTCCCACCAGGCGGCCGCCGCCCAGAATGCGAACCGGCCCATAGTCACTGAGGCCTATGGCTCGCGTATGAAAGAGGCGGTCCGATCGGCCCGTGGAGAAGTCAAAAATCCCGGCACGTTCCTGAAAAAATTGTCGCTTCTCCGGAAAAAAAAGAGAGAATCGGGTCAGGTTTACTTGCTGGTCGTCAGCCTCAGCCTGGGCAAAGTCCGTATTGAACGTCAGGTCCAGGGTCAGATTGGACCCGAGAGACTGCTTGATGTCCAGGCCAGCTTCGCGGGGGTAGGTGGTCTCCTGACTGTATGCGGTTCCGGCTAGATTCAACGTGTTGCTTCCGCCGGCCCCGCCCGCCAGGTAGGGCGTGATGTAAATCGGCCTCCGACTCTTGACGCCCTCCAGGACGACAGTCTGCGCCTGGCTTGGCTTGGCAAAACCCCGACGGAGCGCCGGGTCGGAGGCGGGATACACGTGTCGTTCGTTCTTCCTCGCAATGTACCGATAGGTGCTCAGCCCCATCGTAACCCGGCCATCGCGATCTATGAAGCCAAGGCTCGAGTACGGGATGCGCATTTCCGCGTACCAACCCGCTTCGTCCCTTGAGGTGAATACATCCCAGTAAGTATTCCAACTGGTGTTCATCTCACCGTTCCCGTCACGTCCTCCGCTGCTCTCTCCATCCTTGGCGACAGCCATGTCGACGCGCACCCCGTTCGGCGTCGTGAAGAACCAGAGGGCATTCTCATTGTCGTCGAAGGTGTCCAACACCAGGCCAAACGTGTCGTCACCCGAGTACTTGTCCCTGTAGAGCGTGTTGCCCCGGATTTCGGACGCGTTTGAATCGAACATCCGGGCACTCAGGTACAGGAAATCGTCATCGTATCCAACGCGAATCTCTGTGGCTTCGGTTGGCTCGGCTCCAAAGACCGGCTGGTATGTCGTCATCGGGAGCGCTTCCACCCCGGCCCACTCGTCGTCATCGACCCGTCCATCCAGGCGAATCGGAGCATCGAGCCTGGTGAGATGGACTGCATCCTGCGCCCCGGCAGGAGACGCCAGAAGCCCCGCGCACAGGACCAGGAGAGAACGTCGGATCATGAGAATGCGAATGAATGGGGTCCCGGAACGAGCATCTCCCTCCGCGGTTGCGCCGAGTTCTGTGGATTGGGTATGAGGTCTGTTTGGATGCTCCTCGCGCCGGCCCGATAATTCTGTCCCCCAACCCGGACGACCGCACTAATCTTGAGCCTGAGCATGACCACATCTGGCCTACGATTGCTACTACTGATCGCCGCCCTCCCTCTTGCCGGGTGGGCCGTGAATGAAGTGTCGTTCCAGGCACCACCAACGCACTACGACCTGCTACTTGCAGGCGGGAAAGTATTGGATGGGACCGGCAACCCCTGGTTCTCCGCCGACATCGGGGTCACGGATGGGCGGGTTGCCGCAGTCGGTGATCTCAGGGATGCTACCGCGTCGCATCGGGTGGATGTCTCCGGTCTCTTCGTGGTCCCCGGGTTCGTGGATATGCACTCCCACGCCGCCGATGTGGCGTCTGACGGGGATGGATTCGACTCTTCGGACCCCGGGCACCGCGCCGCGCCCAACCTGGTCGGGCAGGGCATCACTACGGTGGCCATCAATCAGGACGGCCGTTCGCCAGTTGATCTGGCCGCGCAAAGGGCGCGTTATGATTCTGCAGGCATTGGACTCAATGCCGTGCTCATGGTCGGCCACGGCAGCGTTCGCGGCGCCGTCATGGGTGAAGATCACAGGCGAGGGGCCTCGGCGCCCGAGATTGAGGAAATGCAGGTCCTGGTCCGCCGGGCAATGGAAGCGGGGGCTGCAGGCCTTTCGGCCGGGCTTGAGTACGCCCCTGGTCGTTGGGCGGCTACCTCCGAGGTCGTCGCGCTCATGCGTGAAGTCGCGGCGTTCGATGGCGTGTATATCTCCCATCAGCGCAGCGAAGGCGCAGATCCGATGTGGTTCTGGCCTTCGGTAGACTCTGCCGGCCCACCCACCCTGACAGATGCGGTTCTCGAAACCATCGAGATTGGGGAGCAGACGGGTGCGCGCGTGGTTGCCAGCCACATCAAGGCCAAGGGAGCGCATTATTGGGGCTCCTCGGCAGCCGCGATTCAGCTTATTCAGGCGGCCAGGGACCGGGGGGTTCGGGTCTGGGCCGACCAGTATCCCTACACGACCAGCGGCTCGGACGGTAGCACGGTCCTCTTGCCGTCGTGGGCCTTTTCGGGAGTGAATCGGAGGGAGGAGTCGCCTGATTATGCCGGACACGTACAGTCTCTCCTCACTGACCCGGTCAAGGCCACGGCTCTTCGGCGGGATATCACCCATGAAATAAGGCGCCGCGGCGGGGCATCGAAAGTGCTTGTCATGGAGGCGGCCGATACCGCTCACGTTGGCTTGACGTTGACCGAATTGGCAGAGCGGCTACACTTGGAGCCCGTCGAGGCTGCCATCTGGATGCAGCTGAACGGAATCCCGGGCCAACGAGGCGGGGCCAGGATGCGCGGATTCTCGATGGACGAGTCCGACGTGGACCGTTATGCCGCTCTCCCCTGGGTCGCGACTGCGTCCGATGCGGGCATCGCCGTTGCTTCCGACGGGCCGGTTCACCCCAGGTTTTGGGGCACCTTCCCCAGGAAGATCCGTCGCTACGCACTGGAGCGCGGCGTGCTGTCGGTTGCCGACGCCATTCGCAGTATGACCTCGCTCCCGGCCCAACTGTTGGGGCTGAGAGACCGGGGTCTGGTGCGAGAAGGGTTCGTTGCCGACCTCACAGTGATCGACCTGGAGCTGATCCGGGACCGCGCCACAGCCTTTGAGCCGCACGCTGAACCCGAGGGCGTCGTTCATGTCTTCCTGGCGGGCGAGGCCATTCTCGAGAACGGCGTCCGTACTGGAGAACTGGTGGGCGCCGTCATACAACCGACCTCTTTCGTCGGCCGCTAGATCCCTGCACTCGGCTGAGAGGTCAAGGCCGCCCAGCTACGATTCCAGAAAATCCAGCGCTACGGTCCGTACGTCTGGCGAAGACGTGTACCAGGCATGCTGCCCGTTTCGAATCTCGAACAGGCCGACCCGCGTGCCGTCCCGGCAAGAGTCATAGAGCGTTGTTTGAAGCGTGGCGTCCCCCGACGCCAGAATGCCACGCTCCGATGGTGCGCATTCGTTGGCCTGAGACCAGAAGACTACCGTCTCTGCGGCGGACAGCAGACTGAGCGCACCCTGATCTGTACCGTCCCATGGCAGCACAGAATCCGACGAGCCGTGGATTGTCAGCATGGAGACGGCTCTCGCGGGGCTGCAGTTCTGCGAGAGTGGCTCTGACATCGGCGCTGATATCGCGATGACGGAAGCGAATTGGTCCGTCATTTCGCAGGCCAGACGGTAGGCAAACAGCCCGCCCTGCGAGAACCCCAAAGCGTACGTGCCGGCCCTTGAAACCGAATACCAGGCCCCGATAGAGTCAATCAAGCTGCTCATGAATCCCAGGTCATCTATCTCCAGACGATCCGCGATGTTGCACTGGCACCCTTCGGCCCAGTTTCCCACGGCGGCGGAGGGATAGGCCACAATCATATCGTCGGGCGCCTTGTCGTCCAGCCGTGAACCGTTCTGGAACGATGCACCAGAATCTCCCGAGTCGTGCAGCGCCACAAGGAGACGGGCGGGCTGACCCAGAGCGATGCCGTCCGGAATGTGGACGCGGACATCTCGGAGCGTGTCACCCACCGCGACAATGAGGTTCAAGTCGGTCCCCGCAGCGGCGCTGCCGCCGTCACAAGCAGTGACCGCGATCAATACGGGAAGAGTCAGCAGAAGAAGAAGAGGGCGCATCCACCAAATCTAACAAGCGTCAGGACTCGCAGCTTCCCGGTCAGCGCCGTCCTCGAACCGTCCATGGACTCATGCAGCTTCCTTAGTCCTGGTCGTTTCCAGTTTTCGTACCGGGGGAGGCAGGAATTCCGCAGGCACCACCGGCCTCTCCTTCAGCTTGCCATGTTGGTCTGCGGCCGCCCAGATAGAAGGCATCCGATAGATATACCGACCAATCCCCCACTGAACGGCCGCCCGCCGCATCGCAGCACTGATACCTCCCTTGACGGGTTGGATATCGGTGTTCTCGGCGCCGTCCCATTTTGTGATCCACTCCGCGGGGGCACCGTCGCGCACGATCCGCAGCGAGAGGCCACAGAGCACACCGCCCGCCGGGCCCGGCTGGAACTCATTGCGCCAATTCTCAGGGCCGCATACCGAGTCCAGCCTGTCCATGATGGCGCGGTTTGAGATGAAGGGCGCAACCCGTGCCTGAGACCTGTCCGCAGAAAGTCCAATGGGTTTCCATTTCAAGTCTTCGGCCTCAAAAAATCCGGCCAGTGCTGAGAGAACCTTCGTCATATGCCCGTCCACGGGTGGTGTTTTGGTTGCTTGGCACCAGTTTACGAAGGGGGTATGACAATGATTTGTCACACAAAGGAAGGAAGAAAAGCGTTTCTGAATAATTGTGTTTTTCTTCGTTAAATTTGACTTTTGTTATGCGATATACCCCCATATCCTAAATTTTATGGGATTAATGCTCCCAGCTTACCTCGTTTCAATTCTTAAACTTCTTGGCGCCGCGCAGGAAACCGCGGTGGATACTGCGGACACGGCCTGGCTTCTGGTTTCCACGGCGCTCGTGCTCCTCATGACGCCGGCGCTGGCGTTCTTCTATGGCGGTTTGGTGCGCTCCAAAAACGCGCTCAACACCATGATGATGAGCTTCGTCTCTCTGGGTGTAGCCACCGTCTTGTGGGTCGTCCTGGGCTACTCCCTGGCATTTGGCGAAGGGGGAGCGTGGATTGGGGACTTCTCCATGGCATTCCTTACCGGAGTGGGCGGATTTATCGGCCAGATGGGCGCTCTGGACTTCGCGGGCGGTGCGGTTGTACACATCAATGCTGCCGCCGCGGCGCTGGTGGCTGCCACCATGTTGGGCCCGCGCGCCAACTACGGACGCCAAGCGCTCCTGCCGCATCACGTGCCTTTTGTCCTCTTGGGATCCGGACTCCTCTGGTTTGGCTGGTTTGGCTTTAACGCCGGCTCGGCGCTGGCCGCCGACGGACTGGCTGCGTAGGCTTTCGTGAACACCATGCTCGCTCCAGCCGCTGCTCTCGTGACCTGCACCGGATTGGAGATGGTCCGAACCGGGAAAGTGACCGCAGTCGGCGCCGCGACGGCGATCGTGGTCGGCCTGGTGGCCGTCACACCGGCCCCGGGGTTCGTATCCCCGATATCGTCCCTGGCCATCGGCGCCATTGCCGCTGTCCCCTGCTATTTCGGAATTCTGTGGCGGGCCCGGACCAAGCTTGATGAGACTCACTGGACGTCTTTGCTGCGCATGGCATCGGGGGTATAGTTGGCGCCCTTTTGACCGGCGTGTTTGCGGACGCCGCCTGGAACGGCAGCGTGAATGGTGCGCTGTTTGGCAATGTGGGGCAACTGGGTATCCAGGCGGTGTCCATCGTCATTGTATTCGCGTACAGCGCTGCGGTGACCTTTGTGATTCTGAAGGTTGTCGCTCTGGTTATTCCGCTGAGGACAGACAGTAAGCTTGAGAACCGTGGACTGGATATCGTGCATCACGGCGAAGAAGGCATATTCCCATGGCGAGGGCGCCATACTCGTTCACGAAATGGACCTGGCCGTCGCTACCAGCCCGGCCCGCGCCACCAAACTTGCGACGGTGACAACATGAAATTGATCAAAGCCATAATCCGGCCTGAGAAGCTGGCCGACGTACTTCCTGCTCTCTTTCAGATTGACGTTCGGGGCCTGACGGTATCACGGGTCCGGGGCCACGGGGGTGAGCGCGAAGTGGAGGAAACCTATCGCGGCACGACCGTCAAGATGGAGCTCACGGACAAGACGATGATTGAGATCGGTGTCTCCGAGGCCTTCGCGGACCGGACGGTGGAGGCCATTCTGAGGTCTGCCCGCACGGGCGATGTAGGCGACGGGAAAGTATTCGTCCTCCCCGTGGAAAAGGTTTACCGAATCAGAACAGGCGAGGAAGATCACGCGGCCGTCACACCGATTAAGGAATGACCTGGCAGGTTGGACGCTGGACGCATGAACGCCCGGTGAACACCGCATTCGAGTTGCCTTTATCCGCAACTGGGGATACTATGATTCCGTATTGAGGCCTACCCCCCCTCCCTATGGAATCAGTCTATCTCATCAGTCTGATCGTTGGTGGATTTTTTGTCCTCCTGTCGATCTTCGGTGGCGCCGATCACGAGAGTGATTTTGACGCAGATGTGGACGCCGACTTTGATCTAGCGGCGGACGGCGACGTCGATGTGGACACAGACTTGCATCTGGACGGAGAGCTCGGAGCCGGGCTTGGCGTTGTGGATCTGCTGTCCATTCGGGCTCTCTTCCTCTTTGCCGCCTTCTTTGGCCTGACAGGCACCCTTCTGGACCTGGCTGGCACGCAGGAGCCTCTGATTGCCATTCTGTCTGTTTTTGTCGGGCTTTTGGTAGGGCTGGGTGGTAACTACATCATCAAACATTTTGCCTACAAGCAGGTGTCGTCCGCCATCGAGGGCCGGGACTATCAGGGCCGGACGGCAAAGGTGATTCTGCCGTTTACCGGTGACGATCGAGGTAAGATCACCCTGGAAATCAAGGGGCAGCGCCTTCAGCTTCCCGCCAGGTCGCTAGATCTCGAGACCCTGGAGTCTTTTGCTCCAGGAGATGAAGTTGTGGTCGTCCGTATGGACGGCCGTATTGCAGAAGTTGTAAAACCTACGTGAACAGGGCGTCATCGTCCAATTAGGTGCCGCGCCGCGGCACGGAGACTCCATCATGGATCTGCTTATCATCCCCATTGTCATCATACTCGGGTTTCTGGCCGTCCTCGGAATCATTCGGGCCAACCTGAAGATCTGCCAGCCCAATGAGGTCCTCATTTTCTCGGGCCGCCAGCGCGTTCTGGAAGACGGCAGCAAGGTGGGCTACCGGGTCATCCGCGGAGGTCGCGGCTTCCGGGTTCCCCTACTGGAGAAAGTGGATCGGATGTACCTGAACACGATCCCGATCGATCTGACCGTGACCAACTCCTACTCCAAGGGGGGCATTCCGCTCAAGGTGCAGGCCATCGCCAACGTGAAGATTTCCTCCAGGGCTCCCGAACTGAACAACGCTGTGGAGAGGCTCCTTGGGAAGTCACTGGACGAGATCCAGATGATTGCCAAGGAGACGCTGGAAGGAAACCTCCGTGGGGTTGTGGCCTCGCTCACGCCCGAGGAGGTCAACGAGGACCGCCTCAAGTTCGCCAAGGTTCTTCTTGACGAAGCAGACAATGACCTCGGCGCGCTCGGGCTCCAACTGGATACGCTCAAGATCCAGAATGTGGATGACGACCGCGGCTATCTGGATGCCATTGGGCGCCAGAGCACGGCCAGCATTATCTCATCAGCGGAGGTTGTGGAGGCCGGGCGCCGCAAGGAAGCCAAACTGGCAGAGGCCGAGGCCGAAGAACAAATTGTTCAGGCTCAGAACCGGGTCCGTGTCATCCGGGCCCAGTTGGGCGCGAAGGCTGAGGCTGAGGAAGCCAAAGTGTCGGTAGCCGCGGATGTGGCACGCGCCATTGCCAATCAGGAACTGGCGGAGCAGGAAATTCTACTGGCTGAAAAACGACAGCAGGCTGAGGTTGTGGTTAAGGCGCAGGCCCAGCGCCGTGCCTCGGAAGAGATCGCCAAGGGGAACGCCGCACGAATCCGGGAGGACGGCTTGGCTGAGGTAAACGTGCTGACACAGAAACTGGAGCTCTGGAAAAGCGCCGGCAACGATGCCGAACGGCTGTTCCTCATCCAGATGCTGCCAGACATCCTGAAAGAGGTCATCAAGACCGTTGATAATCTCAAGATCGACTCTCTCACTGTTGTCGATTCCGGGGGGGCCGGCCAGGGCATACCAGGCGTGTTTAGCCAGATCGCAGGCTCGACTCCGGCGCTGCTTGAGAGTTTGAAGGCAACCACCGGTATCGATATTGCGGGGTTGCTTTCACGTGCGGCAGCAGAACGAGGAGACAATATTCCCGTCACCACGGCTGAGATCTCAGGTGCAGAGGCAAACGGCCAGTAGCTTTCTGGACTAGGACGCGCGACGGCGGTTGGCCGGTTGGCTGACCGCCGCTTCGAAGTCAGCCGCCCACTCGGCGGGCCGGTTTATTCTGCGGCGGTGCAAGGTGGCAGACATGGTGCCGTCCCATCCTTCTGCCGTAATCGTCTTCCGACCCACCATTACCCGGCGGACAGTTGTGAGTGAGGCCAGCCTTGCGGTCTCCCCGAGGAAGAACTCCGGCTCGGCAGCTTCTATCAGGGCGACGACGGCCAGGGCTGCTCCTTTGGCATCGCCAAGTGAGATCCTGAGAATCGAATCAAACGCCCCATAGACCAACAAGAGCGCCTCCCGCTCTCGTGACTTGGGGCCAACCAGCACGGCCACTCGACGGTCGCCAGTGTTCAAGACCACTTCCGCCTGGGTGGCGCCGACCGGCGTGGGGACAGCCACAGACACCTGCATATTCGTGCTGGATGCCAAGGCCCGGCGCAGGGTGTGGATGAAAAGCCTCGGGAAGCCGCCTGACACCAATTTAAAAGGGCTCGTACCGGTGGCATTCAGCGACCGTAAGGCGACACCCGCTGGCGGACGGTTCTGAAGGGCACGCTCGCGACTTCTTGTGAGCGCAGCGACGGTTGGATTGAGTGAAATGGCCTGCATCTTCGGTGGGTTCTTGCTTGCTTGTTCAAGGATAGCCCCACCTATATGACACCATTCTGTCATAGGCTACACACATAAACCACATATCGCCCATATTTTTGCTGGCGGACGTGATTTGCCTTCTAGACCCTGTAGCGATAGCTGAGCTTCATAAAGAAGCCGTCACTCAGACGCGTAAAGTCCTGGAACCGGTAGGTTGCCGGTTCGGTGAGTGACGACCCGTAGCCTACAAAGAGAACGGTACCCGGGGTAGGCCTGTAGGACACCAGCCAGTCGAAATTCAACGAATTGGCCCTCCTCGCCAACACGGGAGAGTAGACTCCAGTCCCCTCATCCAGCGTCACGATCGGGCGGCCGGTCCTGGACTCATCCCTGAGATCGTCCACAAAGTTGGAGTCGTACTGGCCCACAACTCTCAGGAAGAGCGAGGGGGTGACCTGGTATTCCACCTTCAGACGGGGGACCCGGTGCAGCCCCGCGTTTGAACGGTCCGTCAACCGCACGTATTGTTGATGATTGTACAGGAAGTTGACTCTGAGTTGATCGGTCGGGGACCAATTCAGATTCGCGGTGATGAACAGAATATCGGCGCTCGCCCATTCGAAAAAGTTGTCGTCACGCCCGGCCACAAGAACCAGGCTGCCCGAGAACTGTCGCCAACGGGGCGTCCCAAGTGTGCTCCAGAACCCCAGGTTGACGAGCCTGTCTACGCCGACGTAAGGCGTCGGCGTGCCACCGGCCGACTCAGCGGCCACGAAATATCCCTCATAGAGTTCGGCGGGGTACTTGAACGTTTCGTAGAAGATGGAGGTGGTCCCACTCCATCCTCCCCTCATCGAGTAGGCCAGGTTGACGTGAAACTTCCCGTCGTTCGGTTCGGTCCCCTTCGTGAATCGCTCGTAGTCCCACGTGCCATCAAGGCTGATACCCGTCGTGAACGATTCCACGAACGCGCCTTCCTTGCCGAAGAACGTCATTCGAGGCGCGAAATTGATTCCGGTAATGCCGACCCTGGTGATGAACCCTGACTCCGCGCGAAAATCGTTGTGGAACCCGTAGGTGGAAAACGAGGCCCCGTATTTCCTCCCCGAGGCCGAGGCGGCCAACTGCCACATGGGCGCCCCAACGCTCTCACCTGGACTCCCGGTCAGGCTGCCGCCCAGTTGGTAGGTACCGGAATAAATGCCGGACACGACCCGGCCGTCTACCGCCGCCACACGATTCCACCGATCGCCGTCAATCTTGTCCGTGTACGTCAGGCCAACAGAATTCTGACCACTCAGATCGTGGCCAATGCGAAGGGCGTTGAAGTACCGCGGGTCAAGGTCTGCCAGATAGGAGGCTTGGTTGTCGACGGCACTCAGCACGGCGATATTCGTGCTTCCGGTCTTCCCCGTTAGTTTGACGGCTGAAAGCGGGTTGGCGATTCGCCGCGTGTAGACGAGCCGTGTGGGCGATTGAAAGAGTTCGATGCCGTCCAGAAAGAACGGACGCTTCTCTGCAAAGAAGATTGCGCGGCGTGGATCGAACTGAATCTGGGCCACATCGGCCTCGACTTGTGAAAAGTCCGGATTGACCGTCCCGTTCAGAGTGAGGTTGTTGGTAACCCCCCATCGGACGTTTACGCCAAGAGGATCCCGAATCTCTTCATCCCAGGGCGCGTCCCCGGCTCCGCGGTTCATGGACCCGGTCAATTCCGGACTGATGTCGAGCACCAAACCACGCCTGAGATCGGAAAGCTGAGACAGGCGTCCGCTCTGCCCCAGAAACGACGCATTGGCCTGAAGCACTTCGGTCCACGTGGTGGAGTAGCCTGAATGTGCCACGTTTCGAATCACATTGAAGCCCCAGTCCTGCACCAGATCGGCCTGAAAACGAAGACTCTGAAACGGCACCGACACCTCGACTTCATAGCCGAATTCGGTTTCCCGGCCCTTGGACTCGAATACGTAATCTGGACTCAGGTCAACAGTGAACGCACCGGCGGATGCGCTGAATCTACTCACCTGTTGGCGGTCCTTCAGAATGCCGTCGGCCTGCTGCCCCAGCGGGTTGACTCCTATGACTACGGCCTGTCGCCTGTCATTGTAGGTGTCCAAAACAATCAGGACGTGGTCGTCGGCGTCGATCTTGTCCCTGTCCGCCAGCGTAGCGCGGACTTCGCTGTGCGTCTCGAAGGCCCTGATCCCGAAGTGAATGGCAGTAGCCTCGTACCAGACGAAAACGTGGGTCGAGTCCACGGCCGGGCGGCCGTCCACCGGTTGCGACTGAGAGAAACCACTGAGCCGGAGCGCGGAACTCCACACCTCGTCGTCCAGAACGCCGTCAACCACGAGTGTCATCCCTGTCAGACGGGGAATGACCACGTCATTCGTGAAACGGGGGTGCGCCCTCGTGTCCGGAACGCGGTCGGCCGCTTGTACTGCAGGGACCACAAGTAGAAGGGCGAAGGTGGCGAGTCGTATAGGGGTCATATTTGCGGCGGTATAGTGCGAGATCCGAAATCGTCCGTGAAAGTACGGGTTGTCACTCGTGGAGCACTAAGTGTGCTCTACCATTCGCGCCGACCAGAAAAAGCACGCCAGATGGCAGGTCGCCCAGGATAACCCGGCCGTTCGAATCCGCTACTCTGCGGGCTATCAGGCGGCCGAGGAGATCAAAAACGTCCACCTGCCCCGAAATGGGCAGGAAAACATGCGTGGATGCAGGAGTCGGATACGGCGCCCAGGCGATAGGTCGCGCCACTTCGGACTCGACCCCGGTGGACGTGCCCTTTGACAGCGTGTGATACCGGCCGGCATTCAGGTCTGTCCAACTCTCCACGCTGCCGTCGGGCCAGGTAACTACCACCCGATCGACACCGCCCTCACGATCCAGGCCGAAGTGAGCGGGCAAAAGACTTTGGCCCAGAAAGTCTATCCCATCCATGTAGCGACGGAACGTCTTCCCTCCGCTCTGGACGGTAACCTGGGCACCAACACCCCATCGATTCCCGCCAGGACTGTCCAGCCAGAACCCGATCCAGGTCCGGGACACGTTTGTCCGCTCAAGAAGGGCGGACTGGCTGCGGAAATTGGCTACGAACAAGTCCAGGTCCCCGTCTCCCTCGGAGTCGAATACCACCAGGCCTCGCGCTTCCGGAAAACCGTCTGCGCCCGATCCCTCGGACACATCCACGAAAAACTGATCCCCGGTCAGAGACTCGCGGCGTTCAAAAAGCCGATTGGTGGCGGGTTCGGTCGGGAAGCCGGTCACCGCGTACAGATCCTGGTCTCCGTCCAGATCCGCGTCGAAGAACTCGACGCCCCAGGCCCAGTCTGCACTGGCAATGCCGAACCCGGCGGCGTCTTCCACGAACCCGTCGGGGCCGCCCAGGAAGAGCGGGTTCGGAGCCCGGTCCGCGATGTTCGTCACATAGATGTCCGGGAAGCCGTCCTCGTTGACGTCTGCCAGCGCAACTCCCATCCCGTTGCCCTCATCCTCCAGGCCGAAGGCTGCCGTTTCATCGGTAAAAAGTCCTCCGTCACCCTGGATATAGAGGTGGTTGGGGCCGAAGTCATTCACCACATACAAATCCAGCCTGCCGTCGCGGTTAATGTCCCACGGCAGCGCTCCCCACGTGAACCCGCGGTCCGCCAGCCCGACAGCCTTGGCAGACTCCACGAAGGTCCCATCCCCGTTGTTCAGGTACAGACGATTGGGGCCGATCCAGGCCGACACATAGAGATCCAGGTCACCGTCCCCATCCAGATCAGACCATGCGCCGGCCACATCGTTTGCGGTGTCATCGGTGCCAAAGACGCCGGCGAGTACCGTGACATCCTCGAAGGTGCCGTCCCCGAGATTGCGGAAGAGCCGGTCCGGGCCGATCCGAGCCATGAAGAGGTCCGGGTAGCGATCTCCGTCAAAATCGCCCCACGCGGCTCCAAAACGGTTGCCCTGCTGTCCACGACGATACCCCCCATCGAAAGCCTCGATTCCCGAAGCCGCCGTGATGTCCTCAAACGTGCCGTCACCCCGATTCCGGAAGAGATGATTCCAGGTGGCAGGATCGGACTCCAACCGCTCCTCCGGCGAAACAACGTAGAGGTCCAGGTCACCGTCAAGATCGATGTCGGCAGCGGCCACGCCGTTGGCCCTGAGAACGCCGCCCAATCCCGCCTGAACCGTGACGTTCCGGTAAGGTTGGGCACTGGCCAGACCGGCAAGTCCGGCAATCAGAAAGGCTGCAACCGCCGACTTCATTCCTTCAGAAACCGGCCCAGGACCGCACCCATGATGGCGAAGGCGATGATGTCATAGACGGTCGTGACCAGGTGGTATGCCCACGGCTGGTAGAACCAGATCGGATCTGAGAGATTGCTCCAAAAAGCCACCAGCACACCCGTCAGGATGGCAAATCCTATTCTTCGACCGTACGTCAGAGACGTTGGAAGAGCTCTGGTCATGAGCAGTCCGAGCAACAGCGCCGTAAGCATGATGTGCAGAAAGCCCATGAGGTACACACGTGGGCTGGCCGGATTCGTCCCTGCCTTGGTTACCATCACAAAGGCCAGAGGCCCGGCCAGATGGCGAGCCGTCCATTCTTCCATGGTCCCTCCTTCCATCTGCGGGACGACGTAGGTGCCGCTCTCGGGGAAGTCACGATCCATCAACTCTCGAAGAGCCAACTCGGTCGGCGAATCGAGCTGAGAGAATCCTGCCTCAGCACCGCCTCCCGCCCAGAAGACAAAACCCCAAACCATGACCGCGAAGGCGGCGGCCGCGGAAGCCAGAATCAAACGTTTCATTGGGTTCAGACTGAATGAGTGAACCCTGCCAATCTACGCTCCCCGTCTGACCTACTTCCGAACCTTCCCCAGGGCGGCTTCCAGTGCCGAGTAGACCATCGGCTTTGCGACGAAGTCATTCATGCCAGCCAACTTGCACTGCTCCCTGTCGCCAGACATGGCGTTTGCAGTCAAGGCGATGACGTACGGCTGCCGGGTACCCAGGGCCCTGATGCGGCGCGTGGCCTCCAGACCGTCGAGTCCGGGCATCCTGACGTCCATCAGAATGACGTCGTAATCCACGAGACTCACGGCCTCCAGGACTTCGAGTCCATCGCTGGCTACGGCAGCCTCGTATCCCATGCGCTCCAGCATGCGAAGTGCCACGCGTTGATTGATCGGGTTGTCCTCCGCCAACAGGATGCGGAGATCTGTTTCCCGGGCGGATTGACTGTCAGTCCAGGTCAAGTCGCCCGCAGGGGCGCTGGCTGCCTGTACGGGAATAGTCATTGTAAATGCGGATCCTTCGCCCTCCTCAGATTCCACCGCAATCTCCCCGCCAAGGCCCTCGCAGAGTCGCCGACAAATCGCCAGGCCCAGGCCAGTCCCGCCAAATCGGCGCGTCATGGTTGCGTCGGCCTGTACGAATGGTTCGAAGAGGCGGCCGACCTGTTCTGCCGGGATCCCGATACCGGAGTCGGAGACCGTCATGCCGAGCATCGTGTTGGCGTCACCTTCGGTCTCTGCCCAGACGTTCACCTTGACCCATCCTTTGTCGGTGAACTTGACGGCGTTCGCCACAAGGTTCACAAGCACCTGCCTGATGCGGGTTGAATCGGACGTTATCCATTCCGGAACGTTGTCGTCGAAAGTGATGGAGAGGTCGAGGCCCTTCTTTTGGGCGACCGCCGACATCAGCCCGATTCCGTCATTCAGACATTGCCTGAGCGCGAACGTCTGAAGCTCGAATTCAACCTTGCCTGCTTCAACCTTCGAAAAGTCCAGAATGTCGTTGATGATCGTCAGTAGATCGGAGCCACTGGTTCTGATTACCTCCACTGATTCCAACTGCTCGCCTGTCAGTTCGGTCTCCCTGAGCAGACTGGCCATTCCGATGACTCCGTTCATCGGCGTTCGAATTTCGTGGCTCATCATCGCCAGGAAATGATCGCGTGCCTTCACGGCGGCTTCTGCTGTTTCTTTGGCCCTCTCGAGCTCTTCCTCATGCCGGCGTCGTGCCTCTATGTTTCGGGCGCGGCCGCAGATGTACTCCTCTCCTTCGAACGTCAGATATTCGGCTGCCATCTCGACCGGGAAGGTCGTGCCGTCCTTTCTCCGGTGGGTCGTCTCGAAAGTCAGCGCTCCGAGTTTTTTCAGAAGCGCCCAGCTCTCGGAAAAATCCTGGCCTTGACCCACATCTATCTCGAAGATGTGTTTCTCCAGGAGTTCTGCCTGGGTATACCCCGTGGACACGCAGGCCAGTTCGTTCACGTACGAGAACGAGCCGTCGCTGCGGATGAACGCACTGGCCTCACCGGCACCGTCCATGGCCTTCGTAAATAGCTGCCGGTTGCGGTTGGCGAGTTTGGCATCGGTCAGGTCCACAAAAACCCCGAAAATGGAGGCAGCCTTTCCGTCCGGCCCTTCGACGATTTCCCCCGTCCGGCGTACCCATCGGACCTCTCCATCGGGGCGGACAATCCTGGCCTCAACTTCGAAGTCCTCACCTTTTGTAATCGCCGCTTCCACGACGTCCTGAACGGCCTGCCGGTCCTCGTGGTGAAACAGAATCCGGGCAGTGTCCGGAGTAAGATCGAATGTCTCCCTATCCTGACCGTGGATGTTGAATGCCTCGTCGGACCATTCAAGAAACCTGTCGGCGAGACTCTCCCGCCAATGACCAACGTGCGCCACGGACTGAGAGCGTTTGAGAAGGGTCGTTTGAAACTCCAGCGCTTCCCGCGCCTCCTCCAGTTCTGTGATATCGGTGATGACCGATATGGCACCGGCAAAACGCTCGTCGTCGTCAAAGCGTGCTCTGGAGCAGACAAGTCCTTCGAACGTGGTTCCGTCGGCCCGTTTAAATGTATAGCGGTTGTTCCGGGTCATTCCGTCCCTGAGGAATGCAGGCACGGACTCATTGAGGAGCCTTTCGCCAGATGCCGGGGCCAGAAACTCGGACGCATGTTTCCCCAACACATCAGAAGGATCGACCCCGCCAAGGGCGTCGCGGAAGGAATCGCCAGCTTCGCAGATCCTGAATTCAGGATCCAAGGCGTGCAGCATGACTGGGGCCTGGTCGAAGAGAAACTGTATCAGCCCTTGACGGGCTCTCTCTGCCGTGATGTCGAGACCAGCCCAATGGTTCTCGCGATCACCACATATCAGTCGCCAGCGCACCCACCGATCTCCACCATCACGGCACAACATCCGGCAGACCTGTGGCGACTCAGGCCGCTCCATCCACCTGACCGCAGTTTCCAGGTCCCGTCCGTGAAAGAGCTTCTGCCAGGCGATTCCCGCAATTTCCGCGGGTTTCCAGCCTAGCAGGGTCTCCCAAGCAGGATTGGCTCGAATCACTGCTCCGGCCGAATCGGTGACCAGAAGCAATTCCTCTGACAGCCTGAAGAAAATGTCATCGCCAACCCGCTCGGGATGATTTACATCCTGTCGCGAACTGGCTTTTCGGTCGAATCTTCCAGTGCTTGCGGAAGCCATGTCCTGAATGGGTGTTTCTGCGCCGTGGGTGAACTTGATGGCCGGACTGCAAAGCCTGTGCCGACCGGCCGCGGGTTGCAGCCAAACACCCGGGATCGTAATCCCTAACGCCGAAACAGCCGCTTGGCCAACCCATAATATTCGACCGTCACCAGCGGCTCGAACTCCCCGAGGCGTGACGCCAGGTTGATGCGGAACGGCAAATTGAAGGGCTTGGACCAGGCCACGCCTACCTCATCACGCCGAGTGGTTTCCCCGTGCCAGGCTGTACCGTGTGCACCGAAGATCACAAATCCCAGGTTCGTCTCCCCCAGCCCGAGGCGTTCGGCTATTGAAGGTCCAAAATCGTGTTCCCAGAACACAGCAAGCCAGCGCCGGGCGGTAAGCCGTCCGTCCCGCCGACTCCTGAAAGCGACGGCACTCGCCACCGGACCAGTCGCAACGTCCAGCATGCCCCGGCGCTGGACGGGTACCCCGCTCGACCCGCCTCCAGCCACTACGTCCAGACGCAGGCTGGCCGGCAGGGAGCGTCTTCGCATGAAGGTGGGAATTCGGACCGCGGCGGCGCCCTGCCAGCGAGCGAATCCAAAATCGGACCCGGCCAGCCCCTCGGAGGCGGCCTCCAGATGCAGGTCCAGATGACCCGTCAGCCCAGCGGAAGGCATCTGCGCATCTCCCGTCGTAAGACGCAGGGCTGCGCTGGCCAATTGCCCGGGGTCTATCGCCGGGTTTCCCCTCTGGATGTTCTCGCGAAGCCAGCCCTCGTATTCGTCCCGCTTTTCAACGGAGCGGTGGCGTTCGTGCGAAACCGTGGCTTCCACTCTTGATGAGCCCCGGGTTAGCCCCACCGTGCCCCACCGTCGCGCCCGGTCGTAGTAGTCGAAGTAGTCGTCGTAGCCGGCGTAGCCGGCCATCCCCATCAGAAACCGGTCTCTGGGGGTCCCGATTCCGCTGATGCCGGAGAAGCGCTCGGCCCCGACTTCAACGTCCATTCCGCTGCCAGCGTCCCAGCGTGCACTCGTGGTCCACCTGACTTTGTCGGGCGCTTCTGCATAGGCGATTCCCGGACGAAGGGTGATGGACTGCGACAGGGGCACCACCGGCCTGACGCCTACATGCCAACCGTCCACGCGATTGTACCAGACCCAGGGCTTAAGCAATTGCGCCTTCGGCACGCCGATCTGTACGTCAAGCTTGCGAGGCGCGGCCACCGGAACGGCAGCGTACTGCGCCAGGAGACCCAACGGCCTGAAATTATGCGCAAACCCCCGGTCCGTCCTCATCTCCGAAATGTCCCGTACCTCTTCTTCGGAAAACGGAATCATCCCCGGGTTCCAGTCAAACAACCACGCGCCGGCTTCCACCCCCGGATCGTCTCTCATGAGGCGTCCCGTATTAAAGAGGCTATCCGGGAGCGGGACCTGGGTGGCGTGAAGGGAAATCCCGGAAAACTGCTGGTACCGCGCCCGAGGGTAGCTGACGCCCGCGCGCCCGAATCTCACCCAGCCGTTGGCCTCAAAGTAGACCGGCATCATGCCGCCGCCCCGGCGCACGAACCGCTGCTCCAGGCGGACCGTCTTTTCGAGGACCGGAGGGGGCCCGGCGCGGTCCACGACCGGCCTTGCCGACATCGAGAGTACATCGAACGTGCTGTCCTCCACCGCCAGCGTCCCAATGAACCCTGCAAGCGAGAGATTGGCGGGAGAAAACGCAATGTCATGGACCAGCCGACCGTCCTGTGATCGCTGCGAGGTCAGACGGAAGTTATAGAACCGGAGCGCGGTTGGGTGCAGTGGACCCAGGAATCGCGTCCCGTCCAAGACCACTTCGTCGTCGTACAGATTCGGAACCGGCAGTGGTGCGGCGTAGAGGAACCTGCTGTTCCGCGAAGGACGCGTCCTTCTGGCACGCGTGATCTCTCTAACGCCGCGGGCAGCGTCCCACCATGAGGCGCCAATGGTCTCCTCCACCTCCACGAGCTCGAACTCCCGGTACAGCAGAAATCGGGAGTAGACCTCCGCGTAGCCCGTCGTCACCGTGTCTCGCCAGGCCTGTTTTCGGGCGAGCACGCTTCGCATGATCCCAACGGCCGGGTCTTCGCCAGACACAACCAACTCACCCATCTGTACGGGATCTGGCTCGAGTTCGACCCGGACGGGCCCCTCGACGCGTCCATCCAGAACCACCCGGCCCGAGCGGTACCCGATATGCCGAATCATCAACGTGACAGGCAATCTGGGCACGCCCAGGGTAAAGCGCCCATCCCGGTTGGTCACTGTGCCCAGCGTTTGACCGGCAACCTGCACGGTGGCAGAGATGAGTGCGTCCCCGTTCCCTGCATCGAACACCGATCCTGACACCAGCACCTGACCCGCAGATTCTCCTGCCCACGAGAGGGCCGCAAGCAGGAGTAGAATCCGCAAACGCATGCGCAGTCTACCAGAAGATGGCGTAGAGAGCAGCAGTGATGCCCATGATCCCAAAGGCCAAACCAATAAATACGGGGTCATTCTGCAGGACGCTCCGATCCAGGGCGATCCCCTTCTCATCGTCCTTCCCCTTGCCTTCGAACAAGGAGATAACCACAATCAGAAGTACCGATGCCAGGAAGGCAACACCCATCCTGTCGATGAACGGGAGTCCCGGCAAGCCCACCTTCATGGTTAGCGACATGGGGATGGAGGCCAGGGCGGTGATCAGGGCGGCATTGGCTGTGGACTTCTTCCAGAAGAGGCCCATCATGAAGACAGCCAGGACTCCGGGACTCACAAATCCGGTGTACTCCTGAATGTACTGGAACACCTGATCCAGACTGGCCAATTGTGGCGCCATCACGGCCGCCACGCCCACGGCGACGACGGCGGCTATTCTACCCACGCGAACCAGCTGGGTCTGACTCGCATCGGTCTTGACGAAATTCCGGTACAGGTCCATCGTGAAGATGGTCGCCGTGGAGTTCATCATGGATGCCAGCGAAGACACGATGGCCGCGATCAGCGCGGCAAAGGTGAGTCCCTTCAGGCCGGGGCCGACATATTCGTTCAGGAGCCATGGGTAGGCCTCATCTCCACGCGTGATGGGCGCGTCCATGGCGTAGGCCACAATTCCCGGGATGACGACGATGAGGGGCAGGACGAGCTTGATATATCCTGCGAAAGCGACGCCTCGTTGGGCTTCCTTGAGGCTCTTGGCAGCCAGCGCCCGCTGAATGATGTACTGGTTGCAGCCCCAGTAGAAGAGGTTCGCGATCCACATCCCGCCAAGCAGGACGGAGAGTCCGGGAAGCAGGTCATAGGCATCCTGCATCTGGCCGGCGTCGTCCGAATAGATCAACTCACCCTCGAACAGGATCATGTTGAAACGATCACCGGCCACATCCAACAGGCGGCCGAACCCGGCGATAGCGCCCTCGCCACCGGAGAATGCATCCAGAGCGAGGTACGTGGTCAACAGGCCACCTCCCACAAGGAATATGACCTGGACAACGTCGGTCCATGCCACCGCCTTGAGTCCGCCATACACGGAATAGAGGGTGGCAAAGGTTGCCAGTCCTACGACGCCGGTCCACAGGCTGACGCCCATGATTCCCTCCATAGCCAGCGCACCCAGGTACAGTACCGACGTCAGGTTGATGAACACGTAGACCAGGAGCCAGAAAACGGCCAGGATAGTCCGAACCCTCGAGTCATACCGTACCTCCAGAAACTGGGGCATCGTAAAAATGCCCTTCTTCAGATAGATGGGCAGAAACAGGTAGGCCACAATTAGCAGTGTGACGGCCGCCATCCACTCGTAGGTGGCTATGGCCAATCCGAGTCTAAAACCTGACCCCGACATCCCGATGAACTGCTCCGCCGAGATGTTCGACGCAATCAGCGACGCGCCGATAGCCCACCAGGGAAGCGACTTGGAGGCCAGGAAGTAATCGGAAGCGTCCTTGTCGTGCCCCTCTTTCTCACGCGACACCCATAGGCCAACGAAGAGAATGAGCCCGGCGTAGGCGGCAAAAACAACGTAGTCGATGGTGGCGAAATTCATCCGCGTCGTGGACTTTCGATTAGGGGTGGCATCGTTTGGCAGGAGACCTGCCGACCGCCCATAATATCCCACAAGACGGCAAAATATCGAGAACTAGTGTCCCCGTTCCAGATTTGGTAACTCCCTTTGGACTTTGCCGTCTAAGCACCCATGGAGAACCCCATAGACATTTCGCTGGCCGCCGGGGCTGCGGCCGATTTCTTCGTCGAGTCCGGGCGCGCACCGAATTTCGAGGAATTGGCGGGTCTTACCGGGATCGATCAGGCCAAATTGCATTCAGAGTTCGGTACGGTAGACGCGCCGCTAGTGCGGTACTACGCGGGCCTGGTTGTCCGGTGCGAGGAGACGGTTGCAGAACTCCAGCCCCCAAACGTCGAAGAGCGCATTGGCGCCTTCTCATTTGTGATGCTCGATCTGCTGGAGGAACGTTCGGCCTTCACGCATGCCACGTTCTCCGGGCTGGCCGGGCAACTGGGAAGCCCGTTCAGAGCCGCCTTGGGATCGGCGCTGGGCCGCCTCTTGGACTCGGATGACGTACCCGCCGTTAACTCCGTGCTCCTGATTGCTGCTCCAGTTCGTTTCGTAACCGTCGAGGCATTTCTCAGACTGTTGAACAGTTGGCTTGAAGACGACAGCGAGGATCGCCAACGTTCGACTGCCCTGCTGGATAAGACGGTTCGGTTCTACAGCGAGATCGCGTCCAATCAGACGGCAAACAAAGGCGTCGATGTGGTCCGATACGCCGTTGAAGCCGGTTATCTGCCGCGCATCCCGTTTGTAAGCGACTGGCTATTCGGCCGAGAGCATTCAGACGACGAATCCCAAGAGGCTGGCAAGCCCGCGCCCGCCGATGCCTGATAAAGATTTGCCCGAGGAGTTCCCTTCGACTCCGCTGAAGCGGACGGCAATCGCGGCGAAAGCCGGGATGAAAGTCGGCGCGAATTACGCGAAGTACCTGGCTCGTCGCGTGACAACCAGCGAATCACTGGAGGACTCCCGCAAGCAACTCCACAGTGAGAACGCACGGGACATCTTCAAGGAGCTCACGCGGCTTCGAGGGACCGCGCTGAAGTTTGCCCAGGGGATAAGCATGGATCCCGGCATCATACCGGAGGAGTTCATTGAGGTCATGAGCCAGGCTCAGTACAGCGTTCCCGCGATGGGCCAGGCCCTGGTTCTGAGGCGCATTCGTCAGGGGTTGGGGGCACCCGCCTCCGAACTTTTTGCCGAATTTGACCCTGTTGCCGTAGCTGCGGCCAGCATTGGCCAGGTACACCGGGCTGTCCTCAAGGATGGCCGCGTGGCCGCCGTCAAGATTCAATACCCCAACGTCAGGGACACCATTGACGCCGACCTGCGGATAGCGCGGGGGCTGGCATCTCGGGTGGTGAAGGGAAATGTGGAGCCGTTCATCGAGGAAATTCGGAGCATGATGCTCCTGGAGACCGACTATGAGAACGAAGGGCGCAACATGGAATTCTTCGCCGCCCAATACAACAACGCCCAGATCTCGACTCCCCGGCTGATTCCCGAACTCAGTTCCGGAAATGTCCTGACAATGACCTTCCTGGAAGGCGTCCATATTCAGGAGTTCATGGATCGAGAACCCGCGGAGGCGGAGCGGAATCACTTCGGCCAACTGCTGTTTGATTTCTCCCATAGCCAGATAGTCTCCGGACACCGGACCATCCACGCGGACTTCCACCCCGGCAATTTTCTGTTTCAATCCTCCGGCAAACTTGGCCTGATTGATTTCGGCTGCGTCAAGACGTTGCCGGAGGAGTTCATGAACGACTTCCTGCGGGTTTTCCGGGGACACCTCAACCAGGATCAAGAGCAACTTGAGAAGCTCTACACCAGACTTGAGATCCTAAGCCCGACACACGACGCCGAACTCCGCACCAAGGTCTTCGACTTCTTCCTCAGAATGGGTGACCTGATCGTCCTTCCCTACCGGTCCGAGCAGTTTGATTTCGGTGATCCGGCTTTTGGCGAGATGGTCCGCAAATTTGGAATGGAGGCCA
Source organism: Rhodothermales bacterium (assembly GCA_047619685.1). Classification (GTDB taxonomy): domain Bacteria; phylum Bacteroidota; class Rhodothermia; order Rhodothermales; family UBA10348; genus JABDJZ01. The sequence continues at coordinate 100,351 of JBLHLC010000007.1, read as the reverse complement.
TGGCATTTCGGGAGCGCGAGGTCATCGGCAGTCCGCATTTCGTCTTTGTGAACCGCGTGGTCTTTGGGCTCCTCAGCATGCTCACACGGCTCAAGGCAAAGGTCTCGACGGTGCGCGCGCTCGCGACCATCAACGACGCTATCGACGGGATAGAGGCCAGGGCGGCGTGATTCCAGAGCCGCTTCGACGTCTTGTTGCCGCCGCCTTTTCCGTCCTGTCCTTCTTTTCGGAGGGCATGGCCGCCAAGGCCGCCTTCCGTCTGTTCACGACTCCGATTGGCGGACGAAAGGTGCGTATTTCGGGGGCCCGACTCGAGTCGGCCCTCGCGGTGATGGACACCGCGCGGCAAGAAATCCATGACGGTATCGCTACGTGGATCTGGGAAACGGGCGGAGAGACCAGGACCGTTGTTCTGGTTCACGGCTGGACCTCGATGTCCTTGTACATGACGAGCCTCGTCGAGCCTCTGCGGGGTGCCGGCTTTCGCGTCGTTGCGTTTGACTTCCCCGGTCACGGTGAGTCGGCCGGCACCCAACTCACTTCTGACCATGCCGCGGGCCTTGCGGTGGGAATTGCGGATCGATTTGGTCGTACTGCGCTTGTGGGTCACTCCTTTGGTGCATCCATGTGTGTGATTGCCGCCAGCGGCGCTCCAACTCTGGAGCCTTCGCCCAACATCGAGGCCCTCGTCCTGGTGGCTGGCGCCAACGAACTGCAAGGCGTGACGCAACGCTTCGCAGATCAGTTTGGCATCGGACCCCGCGTCAAGCGCCGGCTGGATCAGCGGTTGGAGAAAATTGGTGGCGCCCCCATCGACCGCTTCTCCACGGTCAACGGCGTCCGCGCGGCCGGCGTCCCGACCCTCCTCGTGCATGACCAAGGAGACACCATCGTGCCTTTTTCCGACGCAGAAGCGGTCCATGCAGAGACGGGTGCCGAGTTGGTGGAGACCGCGCGTTTGGGCCATAACAGGATACTCTACTCCCGGTCCGTGCATCGGGTAATTGTGGAGTTTGTCGCCAAACATGTACCGGCAGAAGACGCTACGGCAGGGGTCGCTTAGATTCCGGGCTCCAAGCCACCGGTCTGCCATGCCCTACGTCCGTTTTGCCGTTCGAGGCCTCTCCTGCTTTTTGGTTGTCGCCTTCAGCTGCGTCCTGACCGCCACCACGAGTTCCGGGCAGGACCCAAGCCCGCGCCGACCGATGACCACGGACGACGGCCTGAGGATGAAGACCTTGTCGTCTGCCCTGATGTCACCCGACGGATCGGGTGTCCTCTACGGTGTTTCCGAGCTGGATTGGGATGCCAACAAGCGCAACACCAAGTGGCACTTCGTACCCGCCGACAGCGGCGAATCGTACCCTTTTCTGGGCAAGGACGGCGGGACGGACCTGCGCCTCTCGCCAGACGGGACCTTCCTGGCCCTGAAGCGAACCGTTGACAAGAAGGCGCAACTCTTCACGCTGCGCATGGCGGGCGGAGAGGCCCAGCAGTTGACCAAACACAAGGAGGCCGTGGGGGCCTACCGCTGGGCACCCGACGGCAAGTCCGTCTTTTTTGTGGCCAACAATGCACGTTCTGCGGCCGAAGAGAAGGAGCACGCGAACGGCAACGATGCCATCATCGTGGACGAGGGTCCGAATGGACAGGCTGAGGGCCGCTGGCAGAGCCTGTGGATGGCCGCGTTGCCCGACGGCAAGATCACCCGGCTCACGCAAGACTCGGTTCGGATCGGAGCAATCAGTCCATCGCCCGATGGTCGTCACGTGGCAGTCACCGTCCGCGGCGAAAACCTCCGCAACCAGGGCAATCTGTCGGAGGTCCACCTCTACTCGGTCGGCGACTCGTCATTGACGCGCGTGACACGAAATGCGGCCCCGGAGGGAGGACTGATCTGGACTCCCGATTCACAAGGGCTGACCTTTACGGCTGCTGACACGGCATCCTGGGAACTGCGTAACAGCAAGATCTGGCTACGAGACTTGGCGTCGGGTAGCACGCGCCTCCTGTCTGGCGGGTTCACGGGCAACATCGGCACCTACGCATTCACTCCGGACGGGGCGACTATCCTGTTCGACGGACTCTACCGGACAAATCGAAACCTGTACTCGCTGGACGTGGCATCTGGCGCCGTCGTGCCACTGACCGACGTGACAGGCAGTCTGGACGTGATGGCGTTCTCCAAGGATCTCAGCCGGATGGCCTACCGGTATTCGTCCACCGAGGTGGCGCCCGACCTCTACTCCTCTCCAACCGCACGCCTGAGCCCGACACGCCTGACCGACCTCAATCCGCTCGTGAGAGACAGCTTGCTTCTGGCGACGTCTTCCTTAATCCAGTGGTCCAGCACGGACGGGACGGAGATTGAAGGCCGGCTCTTGTTGCCGGCAAATCAGGAGGACGGACCGGCCCCCCTCCTGCTCCACATCCACGGCGGGCCCGCGGGCGTATTTACGAATCAATTCAGCTACAGGGACCACGTGTGGGGCGGACTCGGGTACGCCCAGTTGATGCCCAACGTGCGAGGATCCAGCGGTTACGATGACGAACTGCTTCGTGGCAACATGGGAGACCTGGGCGGCGGCGACTACCAGGATCTCATGACAGGTGTGGACAAAGTCATTGAGGACGGCATCGCCGACCCGGCCAAGTTGGCGGTTCGGGGCTGGAGTTATGGGGGCATTCTTGGCGGCTGGACCATCACCCAGACCAACCGCTTCAAGGCGGCTTCGGTGGGCGCCATGGTGTCGGACTGGACTTCCGAATACGGGCCAGGATTCAACTACGACGTCAAACTCTGGTACCTGGGTGGCTCGCCATGGGAGAATGCCGAGTTCTGGCGCGAGCGGTCCGCACTCACCCACGCCCACAAGGTGCAGACGCCCACCCTCATTCTCCATGGGATGAACGATACCACCGACACCGAGCCCCAAAGCATGATGTTCTTCACGGCCATCCGGGATGCCGGAAATGCCCCGGTCCGGTACATCCGGTTTCCCCGGGAGCCGCATGGGTTCCGAGAGCCACGACATCAGCGGACCCGCGACGTCGAGGAGATCCGGTGGATCCACGAACACGTTCAGGGGACGAAGTGGAAGGCCTGGGACGCGCCGGCCACATCGACCGAAAAGAAGCCTGCGACGGAGTAGCATGCCCAACACCTACGTAGTCAGCGATTGGCATCTGAACCATCGCAACATCCTCACCTATTGCCCTAACCGGCTGGAGCTTTTTGAGGATGTCGAAGGGATGACTGCGGGCATTGTAGAGAGGACGCTCGAAGTAGTGGGCCCCAAGGACACGCTCTATTTCCTGGGGGACCTGACCTTCAAAATTGGCTCGAAACGGGACGAGGTCTTTGAGCTCCTTCGGCCTCTGAGGGCCGCCGTGGGAGAGATGCACTGGATCGTCGGGAATCATGATGAGCCGGACCGTATGCCACGCGTGGTGGAGCTGTTCGATTCGGTTCGGGACGCCGTCCAATTCCGCGTGGGGCCAATGCACGTCTTCCTGTCGCACTACCCCGTCGAGGTCCCCTACCGTGACCTCCTCCTGCTGGTGTCAATTCATGGGCATCACCACGGTACCCTCCACAATCCACCCGGCCGCATTGACGTTGGCATCGACAACCTGTACGGGATTCGGGACCGATTCGACTCCGCGTATACATGCGAACCCATCCTGCTTGAGGCCGCCATGGAGTTGGCGGCCGCCAATATCCCGGCCCCTTTTGCGAGCGAAGGACAGCCGACCAACTAGGACAACCACATGAGCCAGATCCAGCCCGCGAGCCTGGAATTCCTCACCGACCTCGGCCAGAACAACAACCGCGAGTGGTTTGCGGCCAACAAAGGCCGGTATGATGCGGCAAATGCCGACGCGAAAGCGTTTATGGAAGCCTTGGCGGGTCGAATGAATCAGCTCGATATCATCCAGCAGTCGCGCTTGTTTCGGATCTATCGAGACGTCCGGTTCGCAAAAGATGCGGCCCCCTATCACGCGCGGTTGGGGATTTCCCTTTCGCGCCAAAAACCCCACCTGCGCGGCGGCTACATGGTCAGGTTCACAGCGGAACAGACCACCATCGGTGCTGGATTTTGGGGTCCGAACTCCGCCGACCTTGCCACCATTAGGTCCAACATCGACGATGACCCAGAGCGATTCAGAGAGGCGTGCCATGCGTCGCAGATCCAGGACCTCTTTGGAGACATGAAGGGCAGCGCGGTCAAGACAGCGCCGAAGGGTTATCGCCAGGACCACCCGCACATCGACCAGCTGCGGTACAAACAGTTCATCTACAACAGAACGATCTCGCCCCAGGACACGACATCGGCTGATTTTCTGGACGAAGTCGTGTTCAGCTTCCAGGCGGTGCGGCCGTTTTTCAACTACATGAGCGAAATCCTGACTGGGGCTTAAGGCGGTCGGTTTCTTGCCGATACATGAGGAGAATGCTATGGTGCACGCCCATCAACAAGATGACTGCCGTAGAAATATCCATACGTCAACAGTTTCCCCGCGGATAGGCGTCCGCTCAGGGATTCTAGAAAGAGGACCCCGGCTTCGCGCCGCGGGCCCTCTTTGCATTTGGGAGACGGCGTGCGTCCGCACGTTCGTTCTCGAGACATGACTTAAACGCTACTGGCCATCGTTGTCGGATCTTCTGACAGCTATGGAAAGTGGTCCGGCCGGATCAGACCAGGAGACGCCCGATTTGAAAGCGCTGGTTCAGGAGATCGTCAACCGTTCAGGTTGGGGAAGCGGCAATTCCATGGCCTTCATTATTACGGGCTCCGGAGAACGCACGGCTGAATCCTACGAGGGCTCGTCCAGCAAGGCGCCGTTGCTTCGCGTGACCTGGCAATAGAGCACCGCATAACAAGCCCCACTTCTTGCTATTCATGGAATCTGGCCTCAACAGTCCCCCAAGTCAGCAGGACATCTGCCTCCGAGCCCGTGCCGTTCTCGAACGAAAACGTCAGTTCCTCCACAGACTCAGCGCCCACTCCGGGCGGCACTTTTACCGGGAGAACGTCGTCGCCCATGTTGTAAGTGAAGGCTCCCTACTGCTGGGCGTCTGCATTGAAGATGATGGTCCATGCCTTCTTCCCCCCGATCGTGAACAGGCTGTAGGTGCCAGCCGCCAAGGGTTCGCCTTCAACCACCACGTCCTGTGGGAAGTGGATCACGGTGGCTTCGTTGGCGCCCGTCCGCCAGACTTTGTAGGTCGATACGAGTCCCCCGCTCACCTGACGCCCGCGAACATGCGGGGCTCCCCATTCGATCGTGATATCGCCTCCGGCCAGCCGCCCCTCGGTGCTTCGATTGGGAGAAACGCGGGTGGGGTCGTCGAAAGCCGGCGCTGACTGGGCTGCGTACTTCTGATCGTTCTTGCGAAGCTGCGCGGTTGCGTCGGCCACGGACAGCGTCATGATTGCGAGAAGCGTCCAGCAGTGGATTCGGCCGGCGCCTCTGGCACCCGAGATATTCGGCGCGGATTGGATGGTCCGGTTCATAGTGATACCCTCGCCGCGGTGACGGGCTGGCTTGACTGCGGGGTGCTGACCTGCATTTCAACCTGGCGGCTGTCCTCAACAAACTCGATCGTCATCCCAATCATTTGCCCTGCCTGCGATGCCCAAAAGAGCCGATCCGACTTGGGCACCAACTCCACGTCTGGCTGTCCGCTTGCCTTGGCCATCAATTTGCCGCCGTCCCAGATGATATCGAAGACCTGGTTGGCTCCGCCGGCCTGAGGCACATCGTAGGCGCCCTCCAGACTCGCAATCCCGGCGCGGGATCGAGAGAGCTTCGGTCGACTCAAGATCGTGCCCAAGTTGCCCCAGCAGAGAGATCGAGTTGTCCTTAACGATCTGCGGCGGATTCAGCGACAGCGACTTCAGGAATGCCTCAATGGCGAGGTCATCATCGCCGTTGGCCATGTACCCCTCTCCAAGACTATCCCATGGCCATCCAGTAGTAGGTCTCAGCCTGCAGCTTGAGCGCCAGCAGAGCCGATTCGGTGTCACCTTGCCCAATCAGGGCGTAACCAAGCGCGTTGAGGGTGGCAGCCTGCGCAATGACGTAATTCGGGTCCCGCTCCTTGACCCGGTTCCAAAGGGCAACGGCGGCTTCGGCGTCACTGTTGAAAAGGCGGGTGAAATGGGCCTCGGTGGGCGGCGGCGTGATGCCTTCCGTCCTCCGATTCTCCGCGCGGATGCCGTCGGGAGCGTCGGACATGACCTCTGAGCGTGCGCTCGCGTCCCCAGCTACGTACAGGTCCAGGAAAGACCGTGTTCGCTCCATGACGAAATCGTGGTTGCGATCAATCGTCTCGTAGTAGAAACGGGTAGCGTCGTTTACGCCCTTGCCGTGCACGATGTTGAAATAGCTCGACATGCTGAACCACCAGGCATCGTGCAGCTTGTAGTGGTGCGCGTCAGCGTATTTCACATCGTCGTGAAATGTATAGTCAACCGCCTGAGGAGCAGGGATGTTGGTCGTCTCAAAGTGAATGGTTGGTGTAGTCAATTTTGCCGCCTGAAAGAAGCCCAGCGACTGGACGACCTGGCGTTGGCCCTGGAACCGCTGACCGCCGTCAAGGCTGACCATCCCGGATATATTCGGATCGGTGAAGCTTAACGCCAGGGCGGGCATAGCCCCCCAGGCCCAACCCATGACGCAGACTCTATCGGCGTCCACGTTGTCCATCTGGCTGGCGAAGGCCTTGGTAAACTGCAGATCTGCCAGGTTGGTGAGCAGGATATCGGCAGTCACTTGGCTCTGGTTCACTGCATCAACCTGGTCCTTGTTCGGAGTCGCCACTACGACATATCCGTGGCTGACCAGGTACTCGATGAGTTGGGTCCTGGTAAGCCTAAGTGGTTGGTTATTGGGTCAGGACGGTGATTGTGCTCGATATTCGGGCTGCACCCGCGTGCATTATGACCGTGTAGACCCCCGGAGACACGCGCGCGAGTCGATCGTTGTACTGTCCGGATTCTACTTCCGCACCAGCCGGGACGAGGTCCCACGTGAGCGAGTGTACTCCGGCGTCCCAGCTCCCGAACAGCCTGCCCACCTCGTCACCAGCAGCGTCTAAAATGTCAAACCGGACCGAAGGTCTGGTGCCCACCGCGGCCACCGGCACGGGAAGGAGATACGTAATAACGGCTTCGCCGTAGGTAGTCCCCGGCCTGGAAACCACGCTCTGCCCTTCCCAGCTTGGCAGTAGTGCTGGTTTGGTTTCGAAAATGTGAGGCGCGCCCTTCGCCAACAACGTCTTGTGCTGCCTGACAGGCTCGAGACCCAGAATAAAGGCGCTACGACCGTGTGTACCGGCCACGATCTCGGCCTCTCTGGGGTGGACGACCAGGTCGTGGACGGGCGTCGTGGGTAGCGTCGCAGACACGGAGAGCCACGTTTCGCCGCCATCCAGGGAGGTATAAACCCCCAAATCGGTTCCTACGTACAGTATCGACGCGTCCAGGGGGTCTTCCCGGATCACGTTGACAGTTGCCAGAGGAAGATTGTTGGCGATGGGCTCCCACGTGTCTCCGCCGTCCGTGGATCGATACAGGTAAGCAGAGAAGTCATCCTCGCGGAAGCCGCTCATCGCCACATAGACGGTCTGGAAGTCGTGGCTGGATGCAATCACCCGGCTCACCCACTTCTCCGGCAGCCCCGCGTCCAACCGTTGCCAATTGTCGCCACCGTCGTCGGTACGCCAGATCGTTCCTCCTTCCGTACCCGCCCAGAGTCGATCCGGCCGAAAAGGAGACTCGGCAACAAACGTGATCGTGCCATACGGGACCGCCGCCCTCTCGCCATGGCCCGAGTCGGCCAGATTGGGACTGACCACCCGCCAGCTTTCGCCGCGGTCCCTGGAGCGGAGGACCACGTTGGACCCCGCATAGAGGGTCCGGGGGTCGTGATGGGAGATGATGATCGGCGTGTACCAGCCAAATGTCCGGGCCTCCTCGCCGTCGCGTGCTCGGGGCGCAATGCCATCCGCGGACCGTCCGCCCGACTGCACGGACACGCCATTCACGTCGATCCGCATCATTCCGCCGTGCTGGTGCTCGTAGTAGACGACGCCGTCTGCGGTCGGGTCTGCCAGGGTGTCAAACGAATCCCCACCGGTCCAGCGGTCCAGGTACACGTTTTCCCAGGGATCCACAATTGAACCCACCACCCAAGATCCGTCCAGAGCCGTATTGCTGGGCCCATAAAGCGCAGCATTGTCCTGGGTCCCGCCGTAGACGTTGTAGGGCCGTTCGAGGTCAACCGAGACCGAGTAGAATTCGGCCGCCGGGATGTTGTTGTGGTGCAGCCAGGCGTCTCCGCCGTCGTAGGACTGGAACAAGCCGCCGTCATTGCCCAAGAGGATGCGCCTGGGGTTGATGGGGTCGATCCAGATCTCGTGGTGATCCAGATGCATGACCTCACCGCGTGTGTCGTGTACCCGCAGGATCTCCTCTCCGATGCGTTCAAACGTGCGCCCCCCATCTGCCGACCGGTAGGCTTTGGTCCCCAGGATGAACAGACTGTTCTCGTTGTCGGGGGAAACCCGGACGTCCGCAAACTTCCAGCCCGAAGTCCCGAAAACATGGAAGAGGTCATCGCCGTGGGTTTTGCGCCACGTGTCTCCGCTGTCGTCCGACCGATACACCTCACCGCCGATGGTCTTTCGGCCCTCCACAGGACTTTCAGCCCCGTTGTCGATGAAGGCGTAGATCACGTTTGGGTTTGACGGGCTGATGTCAAGGCCCATGCGCCCCATCGGGCCATCCGGAAGGCCTTCGGACAGCTTTGTCCACGAACGTCCGCCGTCGGTGGTGCGGTGGATGCCGCTCTTGGGTCCGACTACCTCGGGAGTGCCGCTCACGGCCTGCCATGTGGCGGCGTAGACCACGTCAGAATCCCGTGGGTCCATGACCAGGTCAACGGCTCCGGTATCATCGCCCAGATACAGAACCTTCTCCCAACTCTCGCCCGCATCACGACTGCGGAAAACGCCCCGCTCTTCATTTCGTGACCAGAAGTGCCCGATGGCGGCCACCCAAACCACGTCGGCATTCCCCGGGTCGATGAGCACCTTGCCGATGTGGTGCGTGTCCGCCAGCCCCATGTGATTCCAGGTGGCTCCTGCGTCCGTGGACCGGAAGACGCCCGTACCGGCGTACGAGTACCCCCACGGGCGGGGCTGCGTCTCTCCGCTTCCGACCCACACTACGTTCGGGTCTGACACCGAGACCGCTACGTCCCCAATGGAAAATGTAGACTCCTCATCGAAAATGGGCGCCCAGGTGATTCCGTTGTTGGTGGTCTTCCAGAGGTTTCCCGAGCCGATGCCCGCGTAGATGGTCCCGTGGTTTCCCGGCGGCACTGCGATGGCCTCCACCCGTGCCCCTGCCTGCAGGGGGCCAATCGCCCGCCAGGCCATGTCCCGAAACGGAGAATCCCGCTCCATCTGTTTGTGCCGCTCCCACCCCGCCTCACGTGCCTCTGGTGTGGTGGCCTGCGCGAACGCCGAGGTGACTGGCCCCGCACCGACCCCGGTAAGGAGAATGCTTGTACCCAGTATGAGCTTCAAGATCTGTTTCATTCGGAGGCAGTTTGCTGGAAGGCTGGCTTTAGGGTACGAGTCTTTGATGATGGCGCGCCACCGCATGGCGTCTGTCTTGTATACTTTATCCGCCCTACCAAACTCTCCCAGCAAGACCCATGCGAGCGCGATCCATCGTACTAGTCACGGCCCTGCTATTGGCCAGCGCTCCGAATGCCTGGGCAAAGCAGGATGCTCCCGACACGCCGCCGGCTCCCGTACCCGACGAGCAATCATCGGTCACACAGCACTCCGTGGTCGTGGACGGCCAGACCATTTCGTATACCGCAACCGCCGCCACCATCCACCTCATGGATGACGATGGAGACGTGACGGGCAGCCTGTATTACACGGCCTACACTCGCAACGGCGTAGACCCGGGCACACGCCCGCTCTCTTTCATTTACAACGGTGGCCCCGGCTCGGCCTCCATGTGGCTGCATATGGGCGCGTTTGGCCCGCGTCGGGTGTTGGTGAATGATTCGGGACCCACACCGCCGCCTCCGTATGAGCTGGAAGACAATCCCGGTACCCTGATTGACGTCACCGACATGGTCTTCGTTGACCCTATCGGGACCGGTTTCAGCCGTGTGGTGGGCAAGGGCGATGGAAAGGACTACTGGGGCGTGGACGAGGACGCCGCTTCCCTCACCCAGTTTGTGACGCGTTATGTGACCCGCAACCGGCGCTGGAACTCTCCCAAGTTCCTGATGGGCGAGAGCTATGGGACCACCCGGTCCGCCGTGCTTGTCAACAGGCTGCAGAACCGGGCAGGCATGCAATTCAACGGGGTCTCCCTCATCTCATCGGTGCTGGACTTCGAGACCCTCCGGTTTTCGCCCGGCCACGATGTTTCCTACGTCACGTTTCTGCCTACCTACGCCATCACCGCCGCCTACCAGGGCATAATCCCCTGGCCGACGGACCTTGAGGCCTGGCTCGACGAGGTTCGAGATTTTGCGATTCGGGACTACGCGCTCGTGCTGGCGCAGGGCTCGTCGGCATCGGCCGCGGAAGTGGGAAGGGTGCGCGCCCGGCTGGCCGGGTACACGGGACTGTCCGAGGAGTACCTGGAACGTGCCAACTTGCGGGTGACGGCCGGTCAGTTCCGGGCAGAGCTCCAGCGTTTGGGAGGCCGGGTCACCTCGAGACTCGACGCGCGCTACGACGGGTTCAGCAATGAACTGCTCAGCGAGAATGCGCCCTATGACCCGCAGCAACCGGCCATCACCGGCGCATACACCGCGGCCATCAACCGCTATCTCCGGGAGGATCTGGGCTTCGAGACATCCGAGATGTACCGTGTGAGTGGTGGCACTCGAAACTGGAACTGGAGCCGGGAGGGAGGCGGCGGAGGCTGGCTGGGCGCGACCTACGTGGCCGGCGATCTGGAGCAGGCCATGATCCAGAATCCGAGTCTCAAGGTCCAGTTCGAGAACGGATACTACGACCTGGCGACGCCCTTCTATGCCAGCGAGTGGACGACCGATCACATGATCCTCCCCGACGAGATCCGCGCCAACATCAAGCATAATTTCTACGAGGCCGGTCACATGATGTATGTGGTGGACGACGAACTCATGCGACTCAAGCGGAATATTGCGGAGTTGGTCATATCGGCCGCGCCATCCGGGTCCAGGAAGCCGTGAGCGGCCGACTCTCCTGCCTCCTGCTCCTGCCATGCGTCATGGCTTTTGCCGCCTGCGCCCCTACCGAGCCGGCACCAACAACGCAGCCGAACATCCTGATGATCTCGGTCGATGACCTGAACAACTGGATCGAACCGCTTGGAGGACATCCGCAGGCCCAAACGCCCAACTTTGCAGCCTTCGCCCGGCAGTCGATGGTATTCACCCGCTCCTTTGCGGCGTCCCCCTCGTGCAACCCGTCCCGCACCGCCCTGATGACCGGGAAGGCGCCGCACGTGACGGGCGTCTACCAGAACCCGCAGATCTGGCGCCACATCCTGCCCAATGAAGTGACGCTCCCACAGTACTTCCGAAACGCGGGCTATTGGGCCGGCGGGGCCGGGAAGAACTTCCACAACAACATGCCCGACCCGATTTCGTGGGACGATTACTTCCCCTCGAAAATCCGGCATATGCCAGAGTACTTCCTCCCGGAGCTGGATCCGATCACCGGCCAGGCCGGCTTCACCCTCCAGGACAACGAGATCCGGGAGGACGATCCCAAGGGCGTCACGTTCACCATGCCGCCGTTCGACCGGATGTATATCGCGTTCGACTTCGCGCCGCTGCCGGTCTCGGTCGAGGAAACCGGCGACTATTCGTCCGTGAAATGGATCTCGGACCAGCTGAAGAAGAGCCACGACAAACCCTTCTTCCTGGCGGCTGGTCTTTATCGGCCACATCTCCCTTGGTACGTGCCGCAGGAGTTCTACGACAAGTTTCCCCTGGACCAGGTGCAACTGCCAAAGACGCTTGCGGGAGATCAGGGCGACCTTCCCGAGGGGGGCAAGAGAACGGCCAACACCCCCTATCACCAGAAGGTCGAAGAGGCCGGACTCTGGCGGGAGGCCGTCCAGGGTTATCTGGCGTCCATCAACTACGCGGATCACCTGGTCGGCGAACTGCTGCAGGCGCTGGAGGACAGCGAATATGCCGACAACACCATCGTCGTGATCTACTCCGACCACGGGTGGCAGTTAGGCGAGAAGGAGCACTGGCGAAAGTTTGCGCTCTGGCAGAACGTGCTGAATACGGTGATGATGGTCAAGGTGCCGGACGGTATCGAGGGTATGGACGCCGGCGTGTTTCGTCCGGGGATTTCCAATCGGGGAGTCTCACTTGTTGACATCTTCCCGACGCTTACCGAACTCGCAGGTCTACCCGCAAAGGCGGGAATCACCGGCCAGAGCCTGGTGCCCCTCCTGAAGGAGCCGGATGCGGCGTGGGACCGGCCGGTGGTTTCGGTTCTCGGGGACAAGAACTACTCCGTGATCCAGGGAGACTGGCACCTCATCCGGTACGACGACGAGGCCCAGTACGAGTTGTACAACATGGCGGACGATCCCGAGGAGTGGACCAACCTGGCCAGTCTGGCTTCTCAGGCCGAGCGCATTCGTGAATTGGAGTCCTACATCCCGACAGATCGCGCCCCGTCGGTCCGTACCGCTCCCATTCGCTGGGCCGATGTCTTAAGCGGAGAAACGAAGTTCTACCAGGACTAGCCCAAGCGCCCCACGTCCTCGTACATCTCTGACGGCGTCCCGACAATCTTGAGATCCGGCGCACGGGCCACCTTCGCGTCCTTGTGGCTGTAGGGCAGGCTGCTCAGAACGTGGCGGATGCAGTTGAGCCGTGCGCGCTTTTTGCCGTCTGACCGCACCACCGTCCAGGGTACGTATAGCGTGTGGGTCCGCTACGCGCAGATTGTGCTGAGTTACGGTGACTCCGGAGACATCCTTTTCACGGGCACTTTCGACCCTGATGGTAAATACAGCCACAAGCTCAAGATCAAGGACGAATCGCTCGTGCCCTGCACCGTGGCAGCTGCGTCGGCCGGTGAGGTAACGCGGTCCGCGGTGAAGGATGCCCCTGCTGGTTGCCGGCTGTAGGCCTGATCACAGCGCAGCGATCTGGCCACGCTGAAGACCCCTGATTCCTGGAGTCGCCGCGGATCAAGCGTATCTTTGGAGGCCATCACTCGTCGAATCCGAGATGAACCCCCTCCGAGTCCTGATTGTAGACGACGAACCCTTGGGAAGGGAGCGTATTCGGAGCCTCCTGGCCCCGCGTTCCGAGGTGGTCGTAACCGGTGAAGCGTCAGACGGAGAAGAGGCGGTTGAGCTGCTCACAGCGGGCGGCTACGATCTCGTGTTTCTCGATATTCAGATGCCTTTTCGGTCGGGGTTTGAAGTCGTGGAAGCAGTCGGCGTCTCGGAGATGCCTCCCGTGGTTTTCGTGACGGCATATGACCAGTATGCGCTGAAGGCGTTCGATGTGCACGCTATCGACTATCTGCTCAAGCCTTTCGAGCCATCTCGCTTTTATGAAGCATTGGCTCGCGCGATTGACAGGGCCCGAGGGGGTACCGGTGATGACTGGAACAGGCGGGTCGGCGAGGCGATCGGGGACGTCCTGGAGGCGGGCCCGCCTGCCACGCGCCTCATGGTCAAAGAGCGAAATGCCATTCACTTCGTCCGAGTCGAAGACGTGCGCTGGGTCGAGGCTTCAGGCAACTACGTCAAGCTGCACTGCGAGAAGAAGGACTACCTCATCCGCCAGACAATGGTCAGCATCGAGCGCCGGCTTGACTCGCAGAAATTTATTCGCATCCACCGGTCGACCATCGTAAATCTGGATTGCATCCGCGACTTGCGGCCAACATTTAACGGCGAATATCAGGTCCGACTGACCAACGGAGAATAGCTAACCCTGAGTCGCGGGTACCGCGATGTCCTGAAGCGGTTCGAGTAGGGCTACCCCGGAGCTTTCCCGACCCAGCCGACCCGGACCGCCTCAGCGCACCCTCGCATCGCCTATCTGGCATTCGTCCCAGAATTGAGGCCTGTCCGATCGGGGCTGGGTATCTTCTGCTGCATTCTAATAGACACATGAACTGGAATATTCAGAACACTACGGGCAGGCGCCTGCTGGTCGTCTCGGCGGTGGGCATTCTCACTGCGGCGCTGATCGTGTTTGGAACGACAGCTCAGACCTACGTCGATCTGACGATGCGTGATGGCAGGCACATCCAGTACTGGAGTCTGGTTCAGTGGCCAGCAGTCTGGTGGTTCGCCTGGGTCCCAGTGGCAACGGCGTCGTTCGAACTGGCGTGGCGATTCCCCATCGTCCGATCCAAATGGGCCTCCCGGACCACGATTCTGGTGGCGGGCGGGGTACTGGCTTTCGCCTTCCACGTTGGCCTCCAGATGGCATCGATGTTCCTTCCGGTATTTTCGGACGTGCACGATTCGATGAGCGAGATGCTGAGCTTCCACATAGTCATCAGCATGTATCTCAACGTGTTTATCTACGCCACCGTCGTGGGCCTGGTGCATGGACTCCAGGCCTACCGCCGGAGCCAGGAACGCGCCATTACGGCGGCTCGCCTGGAAACGGAGTTGGCCCGTGCACGGCTGGATACGCTCAGAATGCAGCTTCATCCGCACTTCCTGTTCAATACCCTGAACGGGATTTCGACACTTTTGTACCGCGACCATGAGGCGGCCGACGTGATGCTGACTCGTTTGGCAAGGCTCCTCAGACGTGCCCTGGACCGGTCGGATATGCACGAAGTCACGCTCGGAGAGGAGATCGACTTCCTCCAGGAGTACCTGGCTATTGAGCAGATCCGATTCGGGGACGCGCTCAAGGTGGACATCAACATCGCTCCCGGCCTTAAGGACCTGTTGGTTCCCACTTTCGTGCTTCAGCCGATCGTCGAGAACTCCATCAAACACGGTATTGTCCCCAATGGAAACGCCGGAAGAATCGCAGTGACCGCGTCAGCCAACGGCACACTGATACTGGAGGTCACGGACGACGGACCAGGCCTCAAGGACGACGACGCGACCGTCACTTCCGGGGTAGGGCTCGCTAATCTTCAGGACCGGCTTGACGCCCTCCACGGAAATGATTACAGCCTGGACTTTGAAGACGCCGCGCCGTCGGGTTTGAGCGTTCGAATCAAGTTGCCCATGCGGCGCGCCTAGGCGTTCGTCCCACGGCCGTCGGGATTCGTCCCAGCCAAGCGCAACTCGCCCCTTATTTGTACCCCGGGCTGGGTGACTCCGGTAGACTAGGGCCAGATCAAACCTCAGGCCCATGGTTTCCCGTAGACACTTCATTCGCACCGCAACAGGTTCTGCCGTTGGACTAGCGGCGAGCCCGCTTCTTGGGTCCAGCGGGGCTCGCGTCCTCGCCCACCAAACCGATGACTGGTACGGTGTCCAACAGGCGTTCTCCGTTGATCGAAGCCTGATACACCTGAACAGCGGCGGCGTTTGTCCAGCCCCGACCAGCGTACTGAGGTCGCTCTCCGCGCATCAGGCGGCCTCTAATCGCAGGCCATTCTATGCTCATGAGAGCGAGGTTTTGCCCCAGATCGAGTCAATCCGCGGCCGGTTGGCCGCCACAATCGGCTGCGACCCCGAGGAAATCGCGCTGACGCGTAATACATCCGAGGGCATGGAAATTTGCCAGTTGGGCATTGAGCTGAATCCGGGAGACGAGATCCTCACCACGGATCACGACTATCCTCGCATGCTGGCGACCTGGGGCCAGCGGGCTGCCCGCGAGGGGATTCGGATACGGCGCGTCGCCGTGCCCGTCCCTTTGTCGGACCCGACCGCACTGGTGACGTCGATATCGGACGCCATCACGGACCGGACCAGGCTGATCATGTGCTGTCACGTGGTTGACCTCACGGGACAGATCCTCCCGGTTGCGGAGATCGTGGCCGCGGGTCACGCCAAGGGCATTAAAGTCCTTGTGGACGGGGCTCAGAGTTTTGGCCACATACCTTTCCGGCTCGCTGACCTCGGTTGCGACTTCTTCGCCACAAGCTTACACAAGTGGATGATGGGGCCGGAGGGCACGGGCTTGCTCTACGTCCGTCGGGACCTGATCCGGCACGTCTGGCCACTGATGCCAGCCGAGGATGGACTGGAAGACAACATTCGCAAGTTCGAAGACACGGGCACAAAGTGTCATGCACCCGCACTGGCCGTGGCCGAAGCCCTGCAGTTTCATGAGGGGATCGGCTGCCCGGAAAAATTCGAACGAGTCCGCTTCTTGAGAGACTACTGGCTGGACGGTCTCATGGACCAGGACCGCATTGAACTCCTCACGGACGTCACCCGGGCAGGCTCTCTCGCAACCATCGCGGTGGAAGGTCTCAACCCCGGCAAACTCCGGAGCCACCTCTGGAATCAGTTCCGCATCCGCGTGCGCCCCATCGAGCAGGAAAACGTCAGCGGCATCCGGGTTTCACCAGGCATCTATACCACGCTACCCGAGCTCGATCGGTTTATAGCAGTCATGAAAACCATTCTCAACGACGGAATCCCAACTACCTAGACACATGAACTATCTCTCAATAAGCCGACCACTCGCCACGCTGTTGGTGGCTGCGTTCATCACACTCCCCGTTGCGGCCCAAACGGCAGAGGAGGACCTCGCCTCCATCTATAATTACGTCAAGATCTCGGACGATCTTGCCACTGCGGGCCAAATCGCATACGACCAGATTAAGTCGCTAAAGGAGGCCGGTTATGAGGTCGTCGTCAACCTGGCCGTAGCGAGTGAGGGGTCCAATGCCCTTGAGGGTTTCCTGGCTACCGAGGCCGGACTGACCTATGTCCAGATCCCGGTGTCCTGGCAGGAGCCGAGCTTGCGCGATCTGGAGATGTTCTTCAATGTCATGGAGATGAACCGGGACCGCAAAGTCTTCGTGCACTGTTTTGCCAACATGCGTGCCTCTGCGTTCACGTACCTGTATCGGACGTTGGTCCACAACGTGCCCGAGTCGGAAGCTCGCGCCGGCATGACCAAGGTATGGGACCCGGCTGAGTTGGAGCAGTGGGCGGCGCTGATCGAGCGAGCCCGCGAGAGCCATGAGACCACGGACTGATAGACTAGGAGAATAGCATGAAAACGATCACACTTTTGGTGGCTTGCCTGGTGCTCTTGGCGCCCGCGGTTACCGCTCAGATTGCACTCGATGACCTCATGGCACGCGATGGACTACTGCATGAAGCGGGTGCGACGCAGGCATTCACAGGAGCAGTCGAGACGCCGGGCAGGTTGAGCGGTCAAGTGGAGCAGGGTCTCCGCCATGGCACATGGACCTGGTACTTTCCATCGGGCGACCGTGACTACGAAATCGTCTATCTCGATGGGAAGCAGTCCCGGAGGAAGGGCTGGCACGATGGAGGAAGCGTCAAGAACCGGGTGGATTTCATGGACGGGAAGCCGCATGGAGTCGCCGAGGTCTGGGACAGGAACGGTATTCTCCGCAACCGCGTCTCTTACGCATTGGGATTCCGCGACGGAGAGGACCGTCTGTACGATCACACCGGAGCCCTTTTGCTATCTGTTGAGTACGCCCAGAACGTCAAACACGGAGCGGCAGTCTGGTGGTACGCCGACGGCACGGTTCGCTGGAGAACGGCCTTTGAGAGCGGTCAGCGTACCGGCACCTGGGCACAGTACGGAACCGACGGGTCGTTGAGTATGGAATCAACCTGGGAAGAGGGACGGCTTGTCAGTCGGAATAATCCACACGCGGGTCATTAGGCCCGCCGAAGTACCTCCGCAGGCCTGGCTGCCAACAGGCGGCCCAGTTGGGAGCTCATTGTGACCAGGGCCGTCGCAAAAACGAGCGCCACGCCAATCAAGAACGGAGACGCCGCCAGCGCCATGTGGTATTCGTACATGGATGCCAGGAGGGCGTTGAGGAGGACGTAGGTAATCGGGCCAGCTGCGACTGCTGCCGCGACGAGAAGAAGTACAAACCTTCGGTTGATCGTTGTGGCGATCTGCGTGACAGAAGCGCCCAGGACCTTCCGCATGGTAATCTCCTTCATCCGCCGGGCTGTGTTCTGCGACACCAGTCCGAAGAGTCCCATGCAGGAGATCATCAGAGCCATCAAGGCCGCAAAGCCGAGGACGTTGGTGATGTTCTTGTTTTCGCGGTAGAAGCGCTCAAACACAGCGTCCTGGAAGAACGAATTGTAGACCTCGCCGGGATAAAGTTGGGCCCATGCCTCGGAGACGGTTTTCTCCGTCTGGACGCCCGTGCCGGCCGCTACCCTTACCACGAGGTACTGGAAGCGGTCAGAATCCCCCACTCGAAAATAGGCGGGCCGGATGGGCGCCGAGAAGTCGTCTTCGTGGAAGTCCTCTACCACACCGATCACCGTGCGCGGAGAGTCTTCGCCGATAGAGATTAGCTGACCGATCGCGTTCCCCGGGAGGTTGAGACCGCGGGCGAGAGCCTGGTTGATGAGTATGGCATCCGAAGCGTCTGCGGGTCGATTTGAGTCCAAGGCGCGACCAGCGCTGAGACGAAGCCCCATGGTCTCGGTGTACTTATGGCCCACTTCATATCGGCGGGCGTCAGCTTGCTGGCCGGCCACTTCCAGTGTGCCTCCCGGGCCACTTCCGCGAGGCATGACGTGGTGAATGGACCCGCTCAGACTGAGGACGTTGGCGTTGGCGTTGGCAGAGAACTTGTCCGCGAGCGCTTCAAACTGACCGTCTCGCGAGAGCCTGATCACCAGGGTCTGCTCCTGGCTATACCCCCAATCCCGAGCCGTCTGATATTGGGCGTTCTGATAAAAAACCAGTCCCGCCGTCATGCTGGTAAACGCCACGACGAACTGAATTCCGAGAAGGCCAGAAGCAAACCAGCTCCCTTCCCGCTTGCTTCGACGGTTTCCGCTCAGAACCACTGCAGGATTCCCTGCCGCCAACCGCAGGGCCGGAAAGGCCCCCGCCAAAAGTCCTGTGACCAGCAGGATGGTCGCCAGGGTTGCCCAGAGCGCCCCGTTGTCCGAGAGTAACAAGCTGAGCGGCGCGGCGTCCTCAAAAAGCGCATTGAAGCCTGGTAGCAGCACCAGGCTGGCAAACACTCCTCCCAGAACAAGAGCCATCAGCGACAATAGGACATTTTCGGCCAGAAATTGAGCAATAAGCTGTGGTCGAGTTCCGCCCAGCACCTTTCTAAGTCCAATTTCCCGCACCCGTCTCAGCGCCTGACTCATCGCGATGTTGACGTAGTTCAGGCACGACAGGGCGATGAGGAACAGCGCTATCAGAGGGAAGATTATAAGCGTGGCGGGGTTGCTGGCCCGTGCAATGCTGACGGACGCCTTGTGCGCGTTTTGCGCCACATCCCGAAGGTTCGTGAACGTGAACTCGGTGATAGGCCAGACCTCGTTTGCCGCATTCTGAAGCCGCTGGTAGGGGAGCATCGCTGACTCTATATCGCGAGAGTCTGCCCCGCGCCTCAGAAGGACGAACGTCGCCAGGGCGTTGCCTCTCCAGTCGTCAAGCGCATCGCCCCCCAGCTCCTGACCGAGCTCGAAATTGACCAGAAGGTTGAACCGGAAACTCGCGTTGTCCGGGAGGGGCTCTGCCACGCCGCGGACCATGAAGGTACGCGTATGGCTTTGATTGAACGTTATGACGAGCGGCCTGCCAAGGGCCGGTTCGGACCCGAAAAATCGCTCTGCCGCGTCGGCGCTCAGGATGATCGCGTCCTTGTCGGTCAACGCGCCTGGGTCTCCCACACTCAAAGGAAAGGTGAACAACTCCAAGAAGCCGGGGTCTACAAACCAGAGCGCTTCCTCCTGCGCGATATCCCCCAGCTTGACGGTGACTTGGCCCCCGTTCTCCACGCGCACGGCTTGCTCCACCTGCGGAAAGTCTGATTCCAGGAGGGCGCCAAGCGGCATTGGAGCCCGGTCCGATCTCCGCGTGGACCCGTCCCGTTCAGAGATGCTCCCGACCATGTAGATGCGGTCGGCGTTCTCATGAAACGCGTCCATCGTCAGGTTGAGCTGCAGGAAGAGATAGACGACGATCGTCGCCGCGACCGCCACCGAAAGGCCCACGATATTGATGATCGAGGACCCGGGATTTTTGCTAAGATTGCGATAGGCAAGCTTCAGATAGTTGCTGAGCATGGATGCTCTCCACCGCAGCTCGGCCATCAGGGCGCGCTGATCAAGCAGCTTCGTCCAGAAGACTTTCCGGTACTCCCCCGCCGCGTCCACCGAAAGCCCCATCTCGTTGACGGCCGTCTGAAACGCCTCTCGTTCGGAATTGCCGCGTGCCACGAGCGCGGACACCTGATCGCGGACATGCCATTCGAGTTCATCGATGTCCTGGTCCAGGAACGCCCGATTGAACCTGAACTGACGCCGCCAAGTCGCGATTGCGTTCTCGAGATTGAACCGGGTCACGCCAGCGAAGGTTTTGGGGCCCAGAGCTGCACAAAAATGGAGTCGAGGGCTTTCCATTCGAGCTTTGCGTGATCCAGTACCTTGAAGCCGGCCACTGTGAGCTTGTAGTACTTGCGGTCCGGACCCGACTCAGAGGTTTCCCAGAACGCCTCCACGAGCCCCTCATGTTGCAAGCGGTGCAAGAGCGGGTAGAGTTTGCTGTTGGACCACGATATTTCGCCGTCCGACAGGTTGCGTGCGCGTTGAATAATCTGATAGCCATACTTGGGACCATCAGCCAGCAGCGAAAGCATCAGCGGCTGCAGCGATGCGGCGATCAGGCGTTTCGAAAACATTTGTTCACTATGTCTGATTATGACCTATATCTAGGTCCGATTACGACATAGTTATATTGAGGTTTCGCCCCCGGGGACAAAGTTGAGTTTCAGCGGCCCCGATTTATTACATCCACAAATGTGTAACTAATCCGCGTGGCCGCCCGTAGTTGGCTAAGAGAAAGCCAGCAAAGACGCGGTATGAAAGGAGTAAACCTGGGCGAGTTCGAGGAATTGGTGCTCCTGATGGTGGGCGTGATGTACGCGGAGGCGTACGGCGTCGCGCTCCAGAAGGGCATCGAAGAGCAGACGGGCAGGTCTGTCAAGATCAGCGCAGTGCACTCGGCGCTGCAGCGACTGGCTCGAAAAGGCCACGTCACCTCACAGATGGGTGGAGCCTCAGCCAGCCGCGGCGGCCGACGGAAGCGTCTCTTCAATCTGACAGATTCCGGAAAGAAGGTCATCGAACACCGCCGCCAGGAGCGGGTCAAGCTCTGGGAAATGATGCCCCGGCTGACCTCGCGTCCGGCGCTCGCCTAGTTCCCCCGGAACTCCGCCACGCGATGCCCCAAGGTCCCGCATACCACCCCCCCAAGGCCGCAGCCTCCTTTCTCAGGTGGTTCTGTCCGGATGACCTCGTCGAGGATATCGAAGGCGATCTCCTGGAGATGTACGAGGTGCGGGCAAACCATTGGGGCGGATTCCAGGCTGCCCTCTGGTACTGGTGGAATGTCTGCTGGTTTATGCGACCCTACGTCCTGGGTGGCCGCGAATACGCTTTTAGAACGAATCCCGACATGTGGAAGAGCTACACCAAAATTGCCTTGCGCCAGATGCGTCGCAAACCCCTGTATAGCGGGATCAACATCGCCGGGCTGGCGCTGGGCATTGCCAGCTGCCTGATCATGCTGCTGTTCGTCCGGGACGAGCTGACGTTCGACAGCATGCATGCGCAGGCCGACCAGATCCACAGAGTCGTCGAGCGCCGGACCACGGAGTCCGGCAACGTAAGCTTCGTGGCCGAGACGGCAGGCCCAGTGGGCCCGGCTCTTGGCGAAGATATGCCCGAGGTTGAGGCCACTGTCAGACTGCTGGGCTCCGGCTCCGCTGGCAGGTTCACCGTCCGCCACGAAGACAACGAGCGGCATGAGGGCGAGTACCTCTTCGCCGAGGCGAGTTTTCTGGACGTGTTCGATTTCCCGCTGTTGGAGGGGGACCAGTCTTCAGCCCTTGATCTACCGCAGACCGTGATACTGACGGAGTCTGCCGCAGACTTCTACTTCGGGCACCGGGACGTTCTGGGCCAAAGCCTGGAGACGGAAAGACTCGGGGATGTTGTCATCACGGGCCTGATGCCAGACCCGCCTCCGAACTCGCACCTCCAGTTCAGCATGATCCTGTCTTATGCGACTCTCCAGTCCAATGACGGATGGCTCGAGTGGATGAACGATTGGGAATCGCAGGGATTTATTACCTATCTGCGTCTGAATGGGGCCGCAGACCCTGGCGCGGTAGCCGCGCGGCTCAGGTCTTTCAGTGACGGCCACCGTACCGCGGAGTCCTGGACCGCCAGGGCATACACCTTGCAGGCGTTACCCGAGATTCACTTCGGCTCAAGCCACATTGAACGTGAACTGAATGTGGGCAAAAGTACCCGGGCGTACCTGTACGTCTTTATGGCAATTGCCCTGCTCATCGCACTGATCGCCTGTATCAACTACATGAACCTTTCGACGGCGCGCGCAATGAAGCGAGCCAAGGAGGTTGGACTCCGAAAGGTAGTTGGTGCCCGGCGCTCACAACTGGTCGGGCAGTTCCTTGGCGAGTCTCTCATGACAGCTCTGGTCGCGCTGGTTGTTGCCGTCATCCTCGTCCTGCTGGTACTCCCCGGCTTCAATGCATTCACGGACAAGAGCCTGACATTGGACCCGAGAGGCTCGTGGCCGGTCCTTCTGGCCGTGCTCGGCACGACGATTGCAGTTGGGCTGATATCTGGAAGTTACCCGGCGTTCTATATCGCACGATTCCAGCCGGCTCACGTTCTGCGGAGTCTGGGGTCGGCCGGGCGTCACGGACGGTGGCTACGCGATGGACTCGTGGTTGTGCAGTTCGCGCTTTCGATCGTTCTCGTGGTGGCCACGATCGGCTCGTTTCGCCAGTTCCAATACATCCAGGGCAAGGACCTCGGGTTTGAGCAGAGTCGGCTCCTGGTCCTGGACATCAACAGCAGCGCTTCACGGAACGGATTCGACAGCATGAAACAGGAGTTCGGGCGCCTGGCCGATGTCGAGCAGGTGTCTGTCTCGTCGAGGGTCCCCGGCGACTGGAAGGCGGTTCCAACCATTGCCGTCCGGACTCCCGGCGGCATGACCGACGAACGCCTGGAGGCCACTTTCATGGGCGTAGATGCGGACTTCCTGGACACGTATCAAATCGCGCTGGTTGATGGCCGCAATTTCTCCGAGGAACTGGCTACGGATTCAACCGCCTTTCTGATCAATCGGACCGCCGCCGAGCTCTTCGGCATCTCGACGGCTGCCCAGGAGGATCCACTCAGCATTCTCGACACATATTTTGGCGGGCAGTGGAACGGCCGGGGTTACGACGGCCGGGTGGTTGGCATTGTGGACGACTTCCACTTCCAGTCCCTGCACGAACAAATCAGACCCATGGTGCTCGGGTTTCGCAATAATCCCATCCATTCCATCGACTACTTCACGCTCCGGATAGCCACGGACGACATACCGGGGCTCATGGCCCAGTTGGGCGACATCCAGGAGCGGCTCGACCCGGAATCGCCCATCGAGGCAAACTTTCTGGAGATGCGCCTGGAGGATGAGTACGAGCAGGACAGACGTGCCGGTTTTGTCTTCAGTGTTGCCACCGGGCTGGCGCTTCTGATAGCGTGCTTTGGGCTGTTCGGGCTCGCGGCCTTCATTGCCGAACAGCGTACCAAGGAGATGGGCGTCCGGAAAGCGTTGGGGGCCTCCGTTCCCCGCATTGTCCTGATAATGTCAGGCGCATTCACGAAACTGGTGCTGGTGGCGTTTCTTCTGGCCGCTTTTCCCGCGTACTGGGTGACCAACCGGTGGCTGGCGGACTTTGCGTATCACGTAACGCTCGGGCCTGGAACGCTCCTGGCCGCGGGGTTTGCTGCCCTTATCCTGGCGTGGGCTACCGTGAGTTATCAGGCCGTAAAGGTTGCCGCGACAGACCCGGTTACTGCGTTGAGGTACGAGTAGGTAGGACCAGGCCACAATCTCCATGGATGCACAGCTTGAGAGCAGGCACACCGCTTCGAGGACGGCGCTCCTCTGCGTGGCCATCCTCCTTGCCGCGTGTTCCGACACAGGTTTGATGTCATCTACGCTTACCAACCATGGCGCTGAACCCATCACCTGGCGGGCCAGGATCTCCGGTACCCACCGGTTCCTGAAGGTGGACGGCGTACAGACCGCGGCGGAAAGGACCACCAGGTACATCCAGGATTTCGCTGAGATTGTGGTCCGCGTGCCTCCGGGAGAAAGCCGGTCGGTTGGCGTCGCCCGCTAGCGGACTTCCTGGCGGCACCCTTGCCTACTGTCAGCTAGCCGACCACCTCCGGAGACCACGCCACAACGTCCAACCGCTTCGAGAAATGAAGCAGGTCAGGAGGTCCGATCAGCTCCAGTCCCAGGCCCGGACGAGAAACCCTGAACTCCGCGATCGCATCCTGCAGGGGCCACGCCTCGTGGTGGACTTCCGTCTTGAAAAGCTGACCCCGGCGCGACTCCGCATAGAGGCAATACCGCTCGGTCAACCAGTGCTCGAGGCTGCCAACCTCGGCCCTGCGGACGGGACCGGCGGGCGCGAAAGTGACCTCGAACGACGCATCATCCTGACGCCGAGAGCAAGCGTAGTCAAACCCCTTCTCCAGGGGGGCAATCCGGATGTCAGCCCGAAAGTATGGGAGGTGAAAGAACCGCCTGGCGGCCCATATTGCCAGCGGATTCGTGGCGTCCAAACTGAAAAACCACACCCCCGGCCTTCCATTTCTGGTCACATAGGTTCTGACGTTGACTTCTGGAAAGGCGGATACGCCGGGGAGATCAGGAAGGGGTCGCCTCGTCACGCCTGCCATGCGAAAAGGGACAACTCCGATCCAGGCGAAGCCATCTCGGGTATCCAACTCAAGGCCTTCCGGGATCCCTGGTAGGAGACTGCCAGCGTCCACCTTCCAATGCGCGAACAACAGATCGCACCAGGACTGGCGCCATCTCCAAGGCCCCTCCGGTATTGGCCAGGGCCGGTGGTCCTGCTGGCGAAGCGCATTGTGCATGGCGTCGATGGGTTAATACCCTTCACTCTGATCGTCCGCCGCGTAGATCGTCCATGCCACCCTGTCGATAGTCCAGCCGTCCAGCACCTCTCGTGGCGGCAACTCTCCGTCAAAGCCGTCCCAGGCGTCCCCGAAGACAAAACGCAGTTGCACCATCTCCGGAGCGGCACAAATTGCGTATCCGGACAACTCCTCCATCCCCGGACTGCAGTGCTCCGCTCCCCCCTGGCCATAGACGGCGGAGAAGAGACTCCCCACCCGGTGTCCCGTTTCGGTCGCAACCTCCGGGCTCCAGCTCTGCACCGCACCAACCCGCGTCCCCATCGGGCCGGGGTCTATCTGAAGCAAGACTTCTCCTCCCTGCAGCACGTGGAAAACGGTCCACTCCATGCCCTCCGAGCCGTCGATAGCCTCCACGACGTCATACCCGGGCAGCGCCTCCCTAACCAGGTCGATATCGAACATGGATCCCGGGGGATACCCGTCGATGGAGGCGTCCGTAATCACTATGGGCTGCGGCGCCGCAACGGACACGGGGGCGCGCGGCGGCTCCTGTGTGCAGCCTACCAGTAGCAGGACGAGAAGGGTGGTTCCGAATGAGGCCTTTTCCATGTCAGAAATATCACCCGCCGGGCGTGGCTTTCAACCGCGGACCGGTCAGGACCAGGTTCTGGATAAAGAATTCCATCATCCGATATTGATTTATGCCGGAGTGCCCCCTGTCCGGGCCCACCTGAACATCAAAGCTCTTCCCCGCGCCCTGAAGGGCCTGAATGAGCTCCATCATGTTCGAGGGGTGCACATTGTTGTCGGCTGTTCCGTAGTACAACATCAGACGACCCTCCAGATTATCGACGTAGGTCACCACTGAGCCTTCGTCGTAGCCGCTGGTGTTTTCCTGCGGCTTCCACATGTAGCGCTCCGTGTAGATGGTGTCGTAGTGGCGCCAGTCCGTCACGGGCGACGATGCGGATGCAGTCTGAAATACGTCTGGATATCGGAGGATGGCCATGGCAGAGACATACCCCCCGTAGGACGTCCCGAAAACTCCTACGCGCTCGCCATCCACATAGTCACGCTCCCTGAGTGCTTTCACGCCGGCAGCCTGATCGTCCACCTCCACGATACCGAGTTTCTCGTAGATCGCGTCCAGGAAGTGCTTGCCCCGTCCGTTCGCACTCCGGGAATCCAGGGACGCCACCAGGAATCCATATTCGGTGAGCGCACTTGCGGTCCTGAATGTCTCACGCGCACCGTTCGTGTTGGGACCTGCATATACGCTGACCAGCAGCGGGTACATCCTCGACGCGTCAAAATTGGATGGCTTACTCAGAATGCCATGAAGCTCGGTGACGCCGTCGGCGGCCATGTAGGTAAAGAGCTCATTGGTCTCAAGGCCGAGTTCGTGGAACCGTGTGAGATCGCTTTTGGCCACCTCCGCGACGGTTTTGCCCGTCGAGTCCATGAGGTTGGTCACCGGCGCGGTGGCATGCGTCTGGGACACATCGACAAAGAACTTGCGGTCCGGGGACAGCCGCACGGCGTGATCCAACGTAGGATCAGTCAGGCGCTTATCGCCCGTTCCATCCAATCGCACCGTGTGCAACTGGAGCTTCATGTGGTTGTCTCCCGAGCGCGCCATGTACCACAGGACCTTCGCCTTCTCGTCCACACTGACGATGCTCGCGACTTCGAACTCATGGTTTGTCAGCGTGGAAAGCAGTGTTCCGTCCAGGCTGTAGAGGTAATAGTTCAGCCATCCCGAGCGTTCGGAGGCCCAGATGAACCGCTGCCCGTCGTCCAGAAACTGCATGGTGGGCCTGTTGCGCACCCAGCTGGCCGGCCACTCGTCCCGGACTACGGTTCGGCATGAGCCTGTTGTGGGACTGCAGGCGGCCAACTCCAGAATGTTCTGTCGACGGTTGGTGCGGTTGATCAACAATTCGCTTCCATCCGGTGTCCAATTGACGTTGTAGGCATAGTGCCCAACTACATCGTCCGTGAAAGGCTTGCCGTCACGAATGTCGATGGTCGTATTGGTACCGGCTGCCACGTCGTAGATAACAAGGTCCACCACCGGGTTTGGGACTCCGGCCTTCGGATAGGCTTCCGTGTCTACCGTGCTCTGCAATTTGGTCTGATCCAGTTGCAGGTAGTAGTCCGGCACGCCGCTTTCGTCAAACCGGTAGTAGGCCAGGTGTGTACCTGAGGGGGACCACCACATCGCCGTTCCCTGGCCCAGTTCTTCGCCGTAGACCCAACTCGCGACGCCGTACTTGATCCGGCTCTCCACACTGCCGCCGATGGTCAAGGCCTTTTCTTCGGTCCCGTCGGCGTTGCTCAGCCACATGTTCTGATCGCGATAGGACGCTTTGAGCGTCCCGTCCGGTGAATCCGCACTTTCGGCCTGCCGACCGCGCGCCGGGCCACCTCGCCTTCTTCCACCTGCTGGCTCATCGCCGCCCTCTATCTGGGCGGCCGCGCGCCCCTTTACGTCGTATAGAAATCCGTTTCCGTCAAACGTGTACTCAAAGGACTTGCTGTCATCGGCCCAGGTAGCAGTCGCGGCACCCGAAACGAAGGCGTCGCCGGCCTCGGCGCGCATCTTCTCGAATTGCTCGTACCCGGGCATGCTCTTGATCCAGTCCTGCCCAGAGGCAGAAGCGGGGGCGATGAGAAAAAGTGCCAGGAAAGCGGCCGCCACGTGTGACGAAGAAGTGAGTCTTGGGGTCATGGGTATCTCAATGATGCGGTCTGTCCTTGATTAGCGCTGAACGAGTTTCACTGCGCCCGTTTTTTCCTGGACACGCAGATAACCCATCAGATCTCCAAGCGGAAGCGGATCGAACTCGCCGACCAGGAAGTCCCGAATCTCCATAACAGTTAGGCCCTTTGCAAGCAACAGCCTGAGTTCGGCGGTCATGTGGCCCGGCACCTTGGCCGTGGCTGCACGATCCTCCGGACTCATCGGAGGGCCACCGCGACCAAATCCTCGCCCGCCCGCGGACTCGCCTTGCTCCACCAAGGTGCGCGCCGCGAGCCGTTCCGCGGCCGTTTGCGCCGGTTCGGTAGCGGCCACTTTCAGTACGGATGCGGCAATACGATAGGAAGCCGTGACCTCCGAGTGGAG
The DNA here is from genome assembly GCA_047619685.1 of Rhodothermales bacterium. Taxonomy (GTDB): domain Bacteria; phylum Bacteroidota; class Rhodothermia; order Rhodothermales; family UBA10348; genus JABDJZ01. The sequence continues at coordinate 72,046 of JBLHLC010000007.1, read as the reverse complement.
TCGCTCCGCGCGCTGGTCGATAAGCGCCTGAAGCGGCTCCAGTATGTCGGCACCCGCCGCTGGGGTGAAAGCGGTGCCCTAGCGCTACGTCAGGCCCGCCGGTAACGTCGACTATTGAGGCGCGAAGGGCCCGCTCCTGCCCGCCAATTTGCGTCAACCTGCGCGATTGCTCCTGGTCCAGGTGGTCAAGGCCAACCGACGAGGGAGAGAATAAAGCAGTTGTCCGCTGGGCATTTGACGAGCCTGGCTGAAAGATTAGAACCAGGACGAAAAGGGTGAGCATTTCGTGTAATGTGGGCTCTCATGGATTGTCCTCTGCTTGTTTGATGCAATAATCAATCAATCTCAATTCGGCTGACGGTGTGCCTACCCGCGCAAATCTAGTTGGCCACTCTGTCCACGCCGCGAGACCGAAACCTGGCGCGTAATGGAGGAAGGCGTTGTGTCCCGATGTGCCGGGAGTAGGCGCGAAGTGTGTGTATACGTGCGTCGTGAACGTGCCGAAAAGGGTCTCTAGGGGCTCGTGAGGACTCACGACTTCGTAGCGAGTTGAATCGCGCAGGAAACGCTCTCCGCCGGGGTCGCCGTCGGGCGGGGTCCACAAGTGCCAGTAGTATTCTTCCCCCGAAACAGCGGGGAACGGATGGGTGAGGAGTGGCAATCCAGAGACCGTATCAGCGTCGATGTCAAAGATCCTTCCGACCAGAGTGAGACCGCCAGGACCGTTTGCCCACACGTCCTTCCGCGTAGCTGGCGTTGCAGGCTCGCCCCCTCGGGTCTCGATCAAATCGAAAGCACGCTCGTCACTGAATCGTCCTCGGGGGAGTTCTTCGACCACACTTATTCGAATGGCGTCGCTGAGCACTCCCCGCCAGAAGAACTCATACTCCCAGAAGTTTCCGACCTCCACTGGCTGGAGCACCTGGCCGGCTGGTCCATGAGTGCAGACCAGCCGAGCCTCCAGGGCGGGATCGGCCGTGTCGCAGCTGCCGGCTACGAGGACGACAATCATCAGGAGAAATGAGGTGACCTTTCCGGGTTTCCGAGTCAGGCCGATCGAATATTATGTCGGCATATGCCACGACTCTACGCGGAGGCCGGAGAATCCCTCGAAGTGACGCACGTTGTGTGTGACCAACGTCAGGTCGTGTACGGCGGCCGTACCCGCTATCATCCCATCGACAAATGGGACAGGCCGGCCAACCGCGGCCAATGTCGCTCTTTGTCCGGCAAGCCAAAGAGCGGCTTCCAGATCGAAGGCGAGGGCGGGCACTGAGTCCAGTACAAATTCCCGGCAGTACTCGGTCAGCATGTCTCGCTTGAGCCCCTTCTGAAGGCGCAGAATGCCGAATACCATTTCATGGACAACTACCGTTGATGTCACTATCTCCGGGCGCGCCTCGGTCATTCGTCTCAAGACGGACTTGTCCGGGCTCCGGCGAGCCGGCTCTGAAAGCGTATCAGTATCCAGTAGGTATTTCACTGCGCCCCGGCAGGGCCTCCGGGGAAGGCGCCAGTTATTCGCCACGCGACCTCTTCATCTGCATCGAGCCCTGTGCCCTCCCACTTGTCCAGGAAAGCTGCCAAACGGATACCAAAAGAAGCTTCATCCTCGGGCAGGGCGGCCTCCAGAATGGCTATTGCCTGCCGGTTGATACTTCTATGCTCAGAGTCAGCCCGCTTCCGAAGTCGCTCCAGTAGTCCGGTTGGCAGGTTCTTCAGTGTGAGTGACGACATCGGTTCCGTTTCGGTTGCATTAGACATCGAAACGGTTACCATTGTTTTCCTCCTGTGTTTCCTCTTGGAGGACCCGAGTGCCGCGCTCGCAACGTCCGTGTGTAGTGCCCTACACCTCTCCCCGCCTCACCGCCTCCGCAATGTGCTCGGCTGCCCGGAACGCCAGGGCCATGATGGTCATGGTGGGCTGCCCGCGGCCTGAAGTAACGAAGCTGGACCCGTCAACAATGAACAGGTTTTCAACGTCGTGCGACCGGTGATATCTATCCACCACCGAAGTCGAGGCATCATTCCCCATCCGGCACGTTCCCAGCAAATGGGCGCCAAGGGTTTGCGGAACGACTTCGCTTGACCATGTCTCCTTCGCGCCGGCCGCATCAAGTATCTCGAGTCCTTTTTGTTGAAGGAATCGCATCATGGCGAGGTCGTCGTCGTGATCGCGATAGGTTACCCTGAGCGCAGGTAAACCGAAACGGTCTTTGGCCACCGGGTCTAGGTCGATTCTGTTGCTATCCAGTGGCAACGATGTCGTGTGGCCAGCGACCTCAAAGGATCGCGTGTAGTAGTGAGCCATTGCATCCTTGAACTCTTGGCCCCACCGGGGGGTGGTCTCAGGGAGTCCTCCTGATGCAAAGAGTATCGGACCGCTCGCAAATGAGCGAGCGTCCATTCCACCGCCTCCGTAGAAGCCGCGCTTGGGGTCGCTGTCGTAGAAGTCGTGGATGATGCGACTGACCAGCGGGCCCTTGTATTCGTTCAACTCATGCTCAAACAACCCGGAAGCAGCCGTCTGCCCGTTGAACATGAGGTTTCTTCCCACCATCCCGCTGGAATTCCCCAGCCCGCTCGGTTGCTGTGCGTTTTCGGACATGAGCAGCAGTTTGGACGTCTCGGCTCCGTTGGCGCAGAGCACCACGGCCCGGGCACGCTGGGCCTGCTCGACACCGTCCGGATCGAAATAGCGGACCTCGGTCACTCGGCCGTCGGGGCCAGTGGCCACGTTGAAGACGGTACATTCGGAGCGGATCTCGCATCGGCCAGTGGCTTCAGCCTCGGGAATCATGCGCTCCAACGTGGAAGACTTGGCTCCCACCTCGCAGCCATATCCCAGACAGAACCCGCAATTCATGCAGGGTGGCGCGCCTTTGAACAGTTCCGAGTTAATGGCCATCGGGGCGGGTTGCGAGTGCAGCCCCAACGCGGACGCGCCCTTGTCGAATAGAACTCCCGACGCCTTGGGGGGGAGGGGCGGCATGGCCCATGGCCGCGATCTGGAAGGATCGAACGGTCCCTGCTCTCCGGAAACGCCGATTTCGTAATCCACACGCGTGTAATACGGCTCGAGTTCGTCGTAGTCGATGGGCCAATCGGCAAGATTTGTCCCGGGAATGCTGCCCAGGACGCTGGCCTCATTGAAATCGATCGGGTGGAAACGCCAGAAATTGGCCGTGAAGTGGACGCTTGAGCCTCCGACTGTGCGCGCGTAGTAGGCGGGCGCCACCGGGAGAGGCGCCGCCTCTTCGTCCAGGCTGCTCCGAAACGTCTGCCTTTGACCGCCATCAGGATCATTGGTCCAGGCACCCTGAACGAAGTGAGTCCACTCGTCGTGGTTGAAGTCCTCCCGCTTGCGGTACTTGCCCTGCTCCAGGACCACCACATCGAACCCTGCAACGGACAGTTCGCGAGCCATAATGCCACCCGCAGCACCTGAGCCGACAATCACAAAATCCACCTCATCCCGCGTTTGAAAGCGTTTCATGGATTCAGGCGCCCTCCTGCGCATCGTAGTACCCGAATGGGTGTTGCCAGGCGCCTCGATCGTCAAAGCCAATGTGAGCCCAGGACACCTTGTCCCGATTCCCTCCGTGTTTCGGATGGCCCAGATAGCCCGCGTGAGTCACGAACAGCATCAAGCCGAAGTACTCCTCCTCCTCCGCACCACGCAGGACGGCGTCTTGCGCCTCTTCCGACAGGTCCATGAACCGACCGCCTGCGGACCGCCTATTGAGGTCATCCATCCCATCGCGAAACAGACCGTCTGCCCCTGCAAGCATAGGAACGCGGTCAAGCGCTAGGTCAATGAACCGCACGACGCCGGCCTCGCGGGCGCCGGGTGAGTCACCGCTCGGAATCAGGCGGGCCGTCACAGCATCCATCATTTGGGCCTCGTCCTCTGAAAACCTCTGCCAACCCAACTCCGCGGCACCGGGCGAACAGGCAAAGTTGGCCGTGCTGAGAAACAAGGGAAGCTGGCTGGCAAGTCCGGCCGCGGTTATACGGCGCAGGAATTCCCTTCGCGGCATTGGGGGGGTACGCTCTAGCATCGGTATTTCTGGGCAGGGGTCACGGGTTCAGGACTCGCCCATGATGGGTACCCCGTCGCCAAAAGGCAAGCGCCAGGGCGCAGGCGCGGCGACACAATCCCGAACGGGCCCCGGGATTGCCATTCGCGCGATCTTCATGTACGATTCCTTAAGCGCGCGGAAGCATGGCCGATACCGGGTTTGCGAACCCTATGCGCGCCGCACCGACGGTGAAGCGATGGCAAGGTCGGTCCTCTTCTCTGGAGGGCAGTTCCCCAAACTCGAGACCCTCTCCTATGACTTTCTCTTCCCTGCTCCCCCGCATTGGCCTTGTCGCCTTCGCCTTCTGTGTGATCAGTCTGTCCGGCTGTACCGACAGCATCACCGGCCCCGACGTAAACGACGCGGTTGAAACCGAGCTTACCGAGACGGCAAGCAAGTTTCGCCACGCCAACCTGTTTGACCGCGCGCTCCGCACCGGGACGAATCAGGTCGCAGGCAAGAAGCCCAACGAGCTCGGCCTGATCATCAAGATCAGCCCCTATGCTCTCATGGAGCGCTACAAGCTGATGGAGCGCTACGCTCTGATGGAGCGCTACAAACTCATGGAGCGCTACGAGTACACCGAGGCCTTCTCCGGCTTTGCCGTGACCATTGAGGACACGACGGGTGGTTCGGACTTCACTGACATCATTTCCGCTCTATCCGCTGAGCCCGGCATCGAATGGTTCGAGCCAGACTACACGGTCGTAAACCCGACTGCGGCTGAAATCGGGGGACAGGTTGGCCAGTCGGTACCGTGGAACGTCGCCTATGTGGGTGGCAAGGAGAGCTCGACCGTTTCGGGCGACGGCAGCGGTTCCGTCCCGGTGGACGTCTACATCATCGACACGGGCGTCTCTAACGACGACCTCAACATTGTGGAGTCAGTGGACTTCCGGGGTGTAGTCGGAATGGACGCCAACGACTACGACGGGCACGGAACGCACGTGGCCGGAATCATCGGTGCCATGGACAACACGGAAGGGCTTGTCGGAGTCGCACCGGGTGCCCGTATCCACAATCTAAAGGTCATGGGCGATGATGGGACCAGCGATGTGTCCGTCGTCATTGCGGCCGTCGAGCACGTGATTGCGGCCCGCAGGGCCAACCCCACCACTCCGATGGTCGTGAACATGTCGCTGGGCGAGAACATTGGGACCACCCAGTTCACAGCGCTCGACGAGTCAGTCGATCTTCTGGTGAGCCTTGGAGTCACCGTTGTTGTGGCCGCCGGCAACCAGGGGGTAAACGCTGATCTGGTGACTCCGGCTCACGTGCCGAATGTCATTACCGTCGGCGCCCACGATTCAGATGGCTACTTCACCTCCTTCTCCAACTCGGGAGGTTCCGTCGACATTCTCGCTCCGGGAGCCAATGTGATCTCGCTCCAGGCCACCCAAGGCGGCGTGGGTACGCCTGTCCAGATGACCGGAACGTCCATGGCAGCACCGCATGTGGCCGGCGCAGCAGCGCTTTATCTCTACGCCAATCCGACAGCGTCCCCTGCCGATGTGAGGGCCGCGCTTCTGGCTGCTGCCCGAGGCGGCATCCTGTTGACCGGGGCCCAAACCGTAGCGAAATCAGTCTACGTCGGCGGCATGTAAAACCACCTTCACATCACGTTTTTAACCGCGCGCGCCGGGGCATCACTGCCCCGGCGTTTCGCGTTTGCCAAAACGGGGGTTGACTGGCCTTAGGGTTTCGACAATTTGTGCTTCACGCTTTCTTCATCGGTTGTTTTTTAAGGATGCGAGAGTGCGGCCGATACCAAGTTGGAGATCCTGCTGTCTGCCGCACCGCGGTGAAACACGCATGGGGTAGGTCCCCCTCGGGGCCCCTAAAACTTGAAGCACAATCCTATGACTTGTTCTGCCATCCTCCAAAGAATGACCCTTGCGGCCTTCGCGGTTTGCGTTATTGGACTGTCCGGCTGTACCGACAGCATCACCAGTTCCGACGCGAACGGTGCGCCTGAAACCGAGCTTACCGAGACGGCAAGCAAGTTTCGTCACGCCAACCTGTTTGACCGCGCGCTCCGCACCGGGACGAATCAGGTCGCAGGCAAGAAGCCCAACGAGCTCGGCCTGATCATCAAGATCAGCCCCTACGCGCTCATGGAGCGTTACAAACTCCTGGAGCGCTACAAACTCCTGGAGCGCTACAAAATCATGGAACGCTACGAGTACACCGAGGCCTTCTCCGGCTTTGCTGTGACTGTCGAAGACACGACGGGTGGGACGGACTTCGGGGATATTATCTCCGCGCTGTCCGCTGAGCCAGGCATCGAGTGGTTCGAGCGCGACTATGCAGTGGTAAACCCGACCTCGGCTGAGATTGGAGGGCATGCCGGCCAGACTGTACCGTGGAGCGTCTCTTATGTCGGCGGCCAGGAAAGCTCGACCATTTCCGGAGACGGCAGCGGTTCGGTCCCGGTGGACGTCTACATCATTGACACGGGCGTCTCGAACACGGATCTCAACATTGTGGAGTCTGTCGACTTCCGGGGTCTTGTAGGACTGGACGCAAACGACTACGACGGGCATGGGACCCACGTGGCAGGCATCATTGGCGCCATGGACAACGCGGATGGGCTCGTTGGAATCGCTCCGGGTGCCCGTATTCACAATCTCAAGGTCCTGGGCGATGATGGTACCAGCGACGTGTCCGTCGTCATTGCGGCGGTCGAGCATGTGATTGCGGCCCGTAGGGCCAACCCCACCACTCCGATGGTCGTCAACATGTCGCTCGGCGAGAACATTGGTACCACCCAGTTCACCGCCCTGGATGAGTCTGTCGATCTTCTCGTGAGTCTTGGAGTCACCGTTGTGGTGGCTGCCGGCAACCAGGGTGTAAACGCTGACCTGGTGACTCCCGCTCACGTGCCGAACGTCATTACTGTGGGCGCCCACGATTCCGATGGCTACTTCACCTCCTTCTCCAACTCGGGTGCTTCCCTGGACATTCTCGCTCCAGGAGCCAATGTGATTTCCCTTCAGGCTACCATCGGCGGCGTGGGTACGCCTGTCCAGATGACCGGAACGTCCATGGCAGCACCGCATGTGGCCGGCGCAGCAGCGCTTTATCTCTACGCCAACCCGGCCGCATCTCCGGCCGACGTAAGGGCCGCGCTTCTGGCTGCCGCCCGAGGCGGCATCCTGTTGACCGGGTCCCAAACCGTCGCGAAATCAGTCTACGTCGGCGGCATGTAACGCCTCCCTTGTATCCCATTAGTAACCGCGCGCCGGGGCATCACTGCCCCGGCGCTTTTGCGTTTGCCAATAATGGAGTTGACCGGCCTCAGCCGCCGAGATTTTGAAACACTATCCCGATTGCGTTGATAGTGCCGCGGACAAGTGTGGTTACACTAAGGAGGACGCCAATTGACACGAGCGTGACAACAGCGACCATGATCAGTTCTTTCTTCTTTTCCATTCCAGGGTTGCATCTTCCGGGAACCCATTGATAGTGATGAAGACGTTGTGAAGCAAGGCCAGGGACCCGGACACCCTGAGATGACTCCTGCTTTTGGGGCGCGCGCGTTCGGCGGTGGCGCCTCTACCTGGCCGTTGGCACGTACCAGGCGTCGCCCTCCACACGCCCGTCAGTCATATCCTCGATCACCCGATCCACCACCGACACGCCCCTTGCCGCCATATTCGGAAAACGGTCGATCCCGTTCGCAAAGCCGCCCCGCGTTCGATGGATGTTGAACCCGTCCGGGAAAGTTTGGCCGAATGCGTTCTCGACACCCTCTCGGCCGAGCATAAAGCCGATCAGGCCTCCCCAGGTGGCCGTTGGATTGTCCGAGTCCCAGCCCGCAAGCGCGCCGATCTTGATGGTTTCTTTCAGGTCCCCGTCCCCGTATAGGAGACTGATCACGCCGGCCCCAAAGTTGATCCCAGCGGCAAAGCAGCCCCCGCAGACGGGATCCCGGCTGGCCACATCGTAGCCGTCCTCCATCCGGACCTGGTATCGCTCATAGAGCGAATCCCGCGTGACCTCCCATGGTGCTCCTGAAGCATGTATTGCGTGCACAAAGTCGTACATCGCCGCCGCGTAGCTGGAGTCTGGGAGGTGGTTACGGGCTTCCGCAGCCATGTCCCTTAGGCGCGCGCCTATCGGTACCAAAGGGTCCGAGACCGGCGCCAACGAGTACATGATGACGTAGAATTCGGCGATCCATGCCGCGTCCCGACGCGCGGTCGTCCTAATGGGCAGGTGCGCAAGATCCAGCGCGACGTTCGGCATTCCGGGCGCGAAGAGACCAAATATTTCGGTCGTCAACTGCGCGTCTATCATCTCGAAGAAGGGGTTGCGCTCAGGGTCGCTGGTCTCCGGCGGCCGGACGCCTTTGTGCATTAGATCTAGCGCCATCTGGTTTGACACCCACAGGTAGTTCTCCGGGCGCCCCTCTCCGTCCGTGAAGGGCGTGTTCTCGTCCGAGTAGATGTGCCTGAGCCACCCGTCGCGAATCTCGTCGCCAGTGAGCCGCGGGTGGGCGCTCCGGGAAGTCAGGTCCATGTACATGTACTCAACATCCGTGTCGTCATCGGCCCCCCACGCTCCGTCCTGTGGATCCACGTAGAAGCGGATGGTGCCGTCCGGGGAGGGGCCCGCTCCTCCCCAGATATTCGGATCATCCGGGCCGCCCCAGTCCTCGCGCGTGTAGAATCCCGCGCCCTTCCCTTCAAAACCGTCACCACCAAGTTTGTCCATCTCGGTGATGAGGCCGGTCCAGTTGGCGATGCTCTGGCCCAGCCAAAAGCCTTGGAGTTGACTGGCGTACCCTGCGCGGGAAATGCGGTGGAATTCCTGGTCCTCCTGCACGGAGGTTGATGATCTGTTTGAACTGCAGGCGCCAAGGGCCAGCAGCAGAACCAGGGGCGCTGCGTATTTCATGGCCGCAAATATAGTATCGTCAGCCGGCTCCGTGCTCGTCCATGACCCGGCGTTCCAGTTCCCGCAGCAGTGCCGGGCGGTTTGAGCGCGCCAGTTCCACAAAGGAAGTCGGGGCGGCCGAGTCCGGATCATGCCCTGCCGACCATACGATCATCTCCACCATGGTTGGCAGCAGGTCCATGCCCCGGCGTGTCAGATAGTAGCGTGTGGACTTGGCCTCGCCATCTCGCCGGATGATGCCTGACTCCTGGAGTTGACTCAGGCGGCTGGTCAGGATGTTTGTTGAGATTCGTTCTTCCGAGTTCGCGAACTCCGAGAACGTGTGCTTCCGCTTGAACATCAGGTCGCGGATGATCAGCAGACTCCAGCTATCCCCGAAGGATTGGAGGGCGAAGTTTGTCGGGCAGTCGGATCGTCGGTCGGTGCGCTTCACAATTATTGCTTTCTTTATGCAACTGACAATAACGTCGAAACAGTTGCGTTATGCAAGCAAGCGTCGCCGCTTGGCAGTCCGGTTACCGTTGCCAAGATGCTCGAGTTTTGCGGGAGACACTCCATTGCTCCCGTGGCTGAGATGTTCGGAATGACGGAAGTCAACGAGGCGTTTGAGCATCTCCACGCCGGCAAGGCCCGCTCCAGAATCGTCCTGGATGCAAGCAGATAGGAGACAGAGCTGATCTCAGCCTTCCAGCTGGCGCTCCAGACCGTCCAGGATGAGGTTCAGTCCCAGCTGAAAGTCGTGGAGGCCGTCGAACCTGCCGCTGATTATCTCCTGTGACAGCCCATTCAGATGGGGATACTTGTCCGCAGGTATCAGGTGGAGTAATTGCTCCGCCACCTCTGCGTATTCGCCGCGCTTGAATGGGAAGTTCAGTTCCTGCAGGGTGAAGCCGTAGAGGTGGCTGTCAATGGCGTTCCACGCGTGATCCGCCTGTTCGTACGAGAAGCCTGCCGCGCAGAAACAGCCGATGGTCGCATCCACATAGCGCAGCATGGCCGGGCCGACGTTGGGGCGCGATACGATGAGCATTGTCGCCCACGGGTGCCGCAGGAGGACGGTGCGGGCCGAGTTGGCGCGCATGCGGATTTCGTGTTTCCAGTCCCCCCCTGCTTCGGGTACGGTAATCTCCCCGACTACCTGATCCATGATCCCATCGAGTATGGCGTCCTTGTTCGACACATACCCGTACAAGGACATGGCTTCGACGCCGAGCTCCTTACCCAGCTTTCGCATTGAGAGCGATGTGATTCCGATTTCGTCGGCCAGCTTCACCGCTGCCACGAGTATCCGGTCCCGGGTCAGGGCCAGGCGGCCCTCAGGGTTGTTTGGCGCGGGAGTCACCATATTTGGGATGGGTCTGTTCAAGACGTTTGGAATGGCCGTCGCGGGGTAGGCCAACGATAAAGTTTCTCGCGCTGCGCAACTCCCGTGAGCCTTACGCCGTAAGGATGGTCACCTTACACCGTAAGTCACATGCCAACTACGCCACGACCGGCCCGGTGGTTCTCAGGCCTTTGCCTCCGATAACATGACGTCGACATCCGCACAGACATCCCCTCTCGCTCCAGATAGCCCTGTATCCGGTGGGGTGGTCGCATCCAGGTCCTCGACCCAAATGCAGGCCGTGACGCACCAGCGCTATGGCTCGTTTGACGGACTGGCCTTTCGAACGCTCGACAAGCCCATCGCCAAAGAGAACGAGGTGCTTATCAAGGTGCATGCGGCTGGACTCCACGTTGGCGACGTGTTTGCGGTCAGAGGCGCACCCTTCGTAATGCGTTTCTCCACAGGCCTCTTCAAGCCGAAACCCGGGATCCCGGGATTTGATGTGGCAGGCGTGGTCGAGGCCGTGGGCAAAACTGTCATCCACTTCCTGCCCGGCGACCGGGTCTTCGGAGCTGGCTTCGGTACCTGTGCCGAGTATGTCTGCGTAGCAGAAAAGACACTGTCAACGATTCCGGAGGGCGTCACCTTCGAGGACGCCGCCGCCACCCCTACGTCCGGCCTCGCTGCGCTGCACGCACTCAGAGACGTGATCCGGCTCCAGCCTGGTCAATCGATTCTGGTCAACGGGGCTTCCGGCGGAGTGGGCTCCTTCGCGGTACAGATTGCTCACTCCATGGGAGCGGTGGTGACGGGTGTCTGCAGTACCAAGAACGTGGACGCGGTGAGGGGCCTGGGGGCGGACCACGTCATCGACTACACCCAGACGGACTTCGCCGACGGCAGCCAGCAGTACGACGCCATCTTCGACAACATCGAGAACCGCCCGCTCGCGGAAGTTCGGCGGGCGCTCTCGCCCACTGGAACGCTCGTGGTCAACAGCGGCACGGGTGCAAGCGGCCTCGCCATGATGACCCGCCTCCTGAAACCCCTCTTGATTTCGCCGTTCGTCCGTCAGAACCTTCGAAGGTATCTGTCTGTCGCGAACGGGCCGGATCTTGCAGTCCTCGGCGAGATGATCTCGACATCGGCACTGAAGCCGGTCATCGGAAAATCGTATCCGGTAAAAGAGACCGCGGCCGCGCTATCCCACATCGCCACGGGCCGCGCTGTGGGCAAGGTCGTTGTCACAATGTGATCTCGGGCCCGAACTCTGCTCTTCGCGGTCTCGCGTGTTTTACCACGGGTAATGTGGCCGTTACATTCCTCCACGTCACCCTTCTTGGAGCCAAGTAATGAAGTCCCTCGTCAACATCGCACTCGCCGTACTCGCCGGACTTGTGGTCGGAAGCCTGGTCAACATGGGAATCGTCAATCTCGGGCCGTGGGTGATTCCGCTTCCGGAGGGCGCGGATATTTCCAGCATGGAGAGACTTCGCGAGAGCATGAGCCTTTTTTCGCCGGTAAATTTCCTGCCTCCCTTCCTTGGTCACGCGCTGGGGGCACTCGCAGGCTCCTTCGTAGCGGCCACATTGGCTAAGAAACACCGCTTCGCGGTCGCAATGGGGATAGGGGCGTTCTTCCTCCTTGGAGGCATTTCCGCAGTCGTCATTCTTGGCGGGCCCTTATGGTTCAAGGTCACGGATCTGCTGCTGGCTTATATCCCGATGGGTTATTTGGGCGCCAGGCTCGCAGGTGCCATTCGCCCGGTCCGCGCGGTCACCTAGATTGCCGCTAAACCTGACGAGCTGCAGTCGATGCGAGAGCGCTCCGAGATGCTTGAGGGGGCGCTCCAGGTGTCCCAGAGACCGAAGGGAGGGAGTTCGATCTCGATGTGCAACTAACGACTGAGCCGATTGGCAGCAGTCACCGACCCAAAAGGATCGGACGACTCACTGCCGACCCGTCCCGCATCTCAAGGCGGACCACATATAGGCCGGGCGCGGCACCGGTGAGGTCAATATCAGCCCTAAAGCCTCCCGAATCAGTAGACTCAGCCAACCACGCGCCTGACCGGCGCCCCAGCATGTCGTAGACGACAATCCGGACGACTTTGGCCAGGCCCATTCCACCTCGAACGGTCATCGCGCCACCGCTCGGGTTCGGGAACAGGTCGAACTCGAGCGTTTCGGGAGACGGTGTGTCCGATACGGCCACGTTTGAACCCGCGCCCCAGAAATACTCGAACACATCGTCGAGAGTGGCTCGCCAGGAGCCCCAGGAGTGGCCCTCATTGAGCACGACAGTCGTCAGATCATAACCTTTCAACGTCATGATGTCAGACATCACCTGTCCCGCGGTCCCAACGTCGTTGATGGTCCCCCACGACATGTGTACGCGAACGTCTCGAACATCGTGGTCCCGAAACAGGTCATAAATTTGATTGCCCGACCGAAACGCAGGAGACTGCACTCCAACGAGGTAGAATCTGTCGGTTCGGTTCGCGGCAAAGTAGGCTGCGTTAAGCCCTCCCAACGAAGTGCCCATTATCCCCCGTGCATACCGGCTGGAGTTCGTTCGATATTCGGCATCAATGAGTGGGACTAGTTCGGCCCGGTTTGGCATTGCGGTGGGAGACCGTGTCAGCTTCCGCCTTAGAGTGAAGACCAACGGGGTTGCGGCACACAGCTTCTTGCTGCAGTAAGCCCGAGGTCCGTCCGCGGCAATACGTAGTTCCTACAAGGTTGAATGGGTGATTGTACGCGGGTGACAAGAAGCGTGGAGTTTCGAACTTGTCAACCAAGGATGATTTATCGTAACTACATGCGTTCACTATGCCCGAGTCAGATTTCCAAGGTGTCCGAATTGCTCTTGAAGACCTTCGCCCGGGGATGATCCTGGCCCGTGACCTGAGGTCCGTTGGCGGCCTGGTCCTGGTTCCTGCCACCTACGCGTTGTCAGCGAGACTCATAGAAGGGCTCCGGCAAAAAAGCCACGACCCCGTTGAGGCCTTCGCCTACGTGGAGAGTCACGAGAAAATTCGAAGGTCGGCCTGACGGTCTGGTCCACATTACGCCCGAAAACATGGCGGTCTACACCTCCCTTGAGGAAAGCGAAATCCGGGAGATCGCTGGCCGGTTTGGCCTCGCGGTTGTGGCATTCAAAGAGATTGCGGCCGGCGGAGACAATTCGAACTACCTCGTCCAGGCGCAAGAGGGCCGTTTCGTCCTGACCGTGATCGAGGGGAAATCGTTCGGGCAGGCCGTCGAACTCGGCCATCTTCTGGCATACCTGAAAGCGCGCGGGATTGGGACGACAACACTGGCATCAACTGCCGACGGCGCGCTTGCCGTCATGCATCGCAACAAACCCGTTCTCCTGAAAAATTACATCGAGGGGGAGACTATTCGTGACGTGACCCCCGCGATGTTGATCCAGGTTGGGCGCTCTATGGCTCGCCTGCATGAGGCTCCGCCGCCGGAGTACCTGGCGAATCGGGTGGACTACGGGTTGCTCGGGTTTACGAGAATGAGGGACCAGGGCGTGGACTCGGCGCACCTTCACTGGGCATCAGGCCGCATTGCAGACTTCCAGGCGGCGAGGCCATCGGGTTTGCCCACGGGCCTCGTTCACGGAGATATTTTCTACGACAACGTGCTCTGGCGCGAGGGGATGATTCAGGCGATCATTGACTTTGAGGAGGCTCGGCCTGGAGACCTTGCTTTCGATCTTGGCGCTGGAATAGTCGGGATGTGCGTGGTCGACGAGCGCGTGGTGTTGAGCAAGGCTCAGGCGCTCATCCAGGGATACAACGAAGTGCGCAAACTGGAGGAAGCCGAAAAGGCGGCGCTTCAGGGCTTTGCGGAATATGCCGCGGTGTTGGTCTCGTGCTGGAGGTACTGGAAATACCACATATCCGATCCAGACCCGGCGAAGGCGCGTCTCCACGAGGAGATGGTCCGGTTGGCGAAGGGCATACGGGCCACTCCTCAGACCGAATGGCGCTCCGCGATGTGATCGCAAGAGCGCAACAGACGTCTACCGGATCTCAAACAATGCATCTGGCAGGGTCGGGTCAGATTCAAGGCCCAGTGAGCGCCTGGCGGCAAGTCGGCCTATTTCATCACTCGACTTCGCCGCTGACCCGTTGCCTCCGGCGGCTACCACCGTACCGTCCGGAAATTGATGGATGTACGGCCTGCCGTGTGCAGTGTAGCAGAGAATACAGGGCATCGCCATCCCCTGGTCCAGAGACAGTCGGGGCAAGAGTCGGTGTATGATCTCACGCAACTCCACTGCCCTCGTAGCCGTCCCCCCTGCCGCGAAAAACCGCCTCACGTCCTCCATATTCTCCAACGGTACGCCGGGATCGGCGTCGCCTCCAATCTTGAGGTACCAATGACCGTCGGGGTATCGGATGGGCGGAAGGAAGTAGATATGGGGGATCGTGGCGTGCCAGTCCATCTCATACCAGAGTCCCGGGAGCGGAGGGCTCGCCGTCATCCTGGCTGCCTCCCCCTCGGTGACGCGAGCCAGCCAGACCGTCTCTACCGCCACGCGAAGCGGAACGCGCTCTGGTGTCAGGGGCCTCAGGCCCGTGACCGCACCCGTGGCCACAATCAGACGCTCAGCACGGATTGTGCCCTCCGGCACTCGAACCGCGAACGCACCTCCGTCCCGATCCAACCGGTGTACGACGTGCCTGATAACGCGACCACCCGCCAGTCTCAACGCCTCGTGCTGGGCCTCCAAGAGTCGCCGCGGGTTGATCACGCCTGCAAGCCCTCGCTCCAGCATGCCCGTATATCCCTCGGGAAAGTCGAAGTCCGGAAGCTGCGCCTTCAACTCGCCAGGTGAGAGCGTCTGGTAGGAGGCCTTCAGCTCCTTCTCGACCTTCCCGACGTCATCCGGTGCCGGGCTACCCGGGGGATCGACCCGCAGGAAGCCGCGAGACTCGTGAAAGTCGATGCCCGTGCGGTCTTCCAGGGCTGCATATCGCTCCATGGAACGCCGGGCCAACTCGCCCCAAACCGCGCTCCGGTCCAGGGTTCTGGTGATCCGGCCCTCGTCGTAGTGGCTGGCGAAAACACCTGTGTGATTCCTGAGGTCTGGGGGCTCGTCGGGTCCGATCAGGATGACGGATGCGCCGGCGTCTGCGCAATGCCGAGCAGCCGCTGAGCCCATGAGACCCGCGCCGATAACCAGGACGTCCGCTTTGTCTTTCGTCATTACGCTGAGCTGAGGTACCAATGTAGGTCGCCGGCCCGTCGAACCTCCACCTGACCAGGATCAAAGGCCTACTGACTTGCCGGCTGTCGGCCACGAGGACCAGTATGTAGGTCCCCTACCCGAGAACCGAAAAATCAAGATGCACTTCGAACGATGGCGTTCGCGGAGAGTGGGGATGGAAGATCTCCTCCCCGTCACGCCAGGTGGGCTATATCGCCGTGGAATACTCCAACAACGACCTGGACGACGAGAGCAAGGTGTTGAAGACCGTGGACGAAGGGGAAACGTGGACCGAGCTCTATTTCCAGGGCAGTACCACCTACGCAGGACTCCAGGGAATTGGATTCGTCACGGAGAACCTTGGGTGGGCCTCGGGGCGCGGAGTCACCTCCATGACCCAAAACGGCGGAAGGACCTGGACCCAGGTCGAGCGCTACTGGTCCGGTTACCCCGAGGGCCGGCTGGATGGATCGGTCAACCGGTTCTACACTGTGAACGATACCCTTTCCGTTGCTGTCGGCGAGTTCGTCAACCGGCTTGTGGGCTCCCGATGGCCACGGCACTGGAACCGGCTGTCTCCGTTCCGATGGCATTCAACGTGGCCTCCTCCTATCCAAATCCGTTTCGTGAATCGACCACACTCACCATCGACCTGGATGCGGAGACCTACTGTCCGGGTTAACGTCCATGGCTACCTCTTCATCATTGACGTCGGGTCATCGCGAGAGATGAAGCAGGTGATTCACATCCGGTAGGCGTTCCAGAGTCGTTACATCGGGGTGGTAGCCACGAGCAATCGATTCGGTTGTGCCGTAGCCTTAGGCACACAAAACGATTGACGCACCATGGCCCTCCGGAATACCCTCATCATAGTAGGATGCCTGGCCTTTGGTGCCTGCTCCCCTGAGAGACAAAACAACTGGCCGGTCTACGGCGGGAACAGCGATAACACCCACTATGTGACGCTGGACCAGATCTCGCCAGCCAATGTCGCCGAATTGGAAGTCGCCTGGACCTATGAGACCGGGCACGAATCCCAGGGGTCGGAAATGCAGGCCAACCCCATCGTGATCGACGGCGTGATGTACGCCACCACCCCCCGGCTCCACGTGTTCGCGCTGAATGCCGCAACCGGTGACATGATCTGGCAGTTCGATCCGACTGGAGGCGAAGGAGGCGGCACGCGGTTTCGGCATCGGGGCGTGGTGGTGACCGGTGACCGGGTGATCTTCAACTACCGGAATCGGCTCTACGCACTCGACAGGACGACCGGCCAGCCCATCCCCACCTTCGGGAACGACGGCTGGGTCGACCTGCGCGAGGGCCTGGGGCGACCGGCCGAAGGACTCTCTGTGAGTGCGAGCACGCCGGGCGTGGTGTTCGAAGACCTGCTGATAATCGGCAGTTCGATGCCCGAATCTCTCCCTAGCGCCCCCGGCGACATCCGTGCGTATGACGTGGAGACCGGCGCCCTGCGCTGGAGTTTTCACACCATTCCCCGTCCAGGCGAGTTCGGCTATGAGACCTGGCCGCCTGATGCCTGGGAGATTGCCGGTGGTGCGAACGCGTGGAGCGGCGTTACCGTCGACCAGAAGCGCGGAATGGTCTTCGCTGCCACGGGAAGTGCCTCGTACGATTTCTACGGTGCAAACCGGGCGGGCGACAACCTCTTTGCCAATACCATCCTGGCCCTGGACGCGCGGACAGGCGAGCGCATCTGGCACTTCCAGGGTATCCGGCACGACCTCTGGGACCGGGATTTCCCCGCGCCTCCGGCCCTGGTTACGGTGACACACGAAGGGCGGAAGGTGGACGCCATCGCCCAGATTACCAAGACCGGGCACGTGTTTGTTCTGGATCGCGAAACAGGAGAGAGCCTCTTCCCCATCGAGGAGGTGCCGATGCCTGGCGGTGGCCTGCCGGGTGAACAGATGGCCAAATCCCAGCCGCTCCCCGTGCTTCCGCCCGCCGTGGCACGCATGCAGTTGACCGAGGACGACCTCACCACCCGGACGCCGGAGGCCCATGCCAGTGCGCTCAAGACCTTTCGCGATTTCCCCACCCAGGGACCATGGTCGCCCCCCAGCACCGAAGGGATCATCCTTTATCCCGGCACGGACGGAGGTGGAGAGTGGGGTGGCCCGGCCTTCGACCCAGAAACCGGGCACCTGTACTTCAATTCGAACGAGCAGGGCTGGCTGCTCAGGCTCGCCGAGCCCAGCGACGAGTCGCTCTATGCTGCCCACTGCAGCAGTTGCCATGGGGCGGACCGAGCCGGAAGCGGCGCGGGACCGACGCTCATCGGAGTGGTTCAGCGGAAATCGCGCGACGAGGTCTCCCGCGTCATTCAGGAGGGCTCCGGACTGATGCCTGCCTTTGGAAACTCCCTGAGGCGGTCGATGGTCGAGGACATCATCAATTTCCTGGAGACCGGCATCGACTCCTCCGCCCAGAAGGTGGGCACGACACCCTTCGACCTCCCCTACCGCACCACGGTCATCGACATCTTCCTGGATCACGAGGGGTATCCCGGGACGAAGACGCCTTGGGGCACCCTCAGCGCGATCAACCTGAACGATGGGTCCATTACCTGGTCGATCCCGTTCGGCGAGTACCCGGAACTGGTGGCGCAGGGACTCACCGACACCGGCACGGACAACTACGGCGGCGCCATTGTCACCCAGAACGGACTGCTGATCATCGCCGCCACCACCTACGACAAAAAAATCCGCGCATTTGACAAAATGACCGGAGAACTCCTCTGGGAGCATGCGCTTCCGGCGGCGGGAAATGCCACCCCATCGACCTACATGGTGGATGGGCGGCAGTACATCGTGATCGCGGCCGGAGGAGGGAAAAACGGAGCGCCCAGTGGCGGGACGTACGTGGCGTTTGCGTTGCCGGAGTGATGCCTTTCATGGTGGGCTCCGGATGGGCTACCCCTCAACCGGGGCGAGTGGGAGTGGAATAGAGCCTTCAATCGCCCTGAAAACGCTTTTCTCCGAATTCGAGTTTGGGCGGTCGTAGTTTTCTCGACTCCCCCAAACCCGTTCTCGCACCCCCATAAAATCTCCCCTATCGTCCGGCTACAATATCCCTTCCTGGGTCGCGTTGCGCGGCGTGGACTTCTCGGCACTGTCCAGCGCCGATCGCATCGCGCTCCTGCATAAGGTTCTGGAGCAGAAAATCCACGGCATCTCGTTCAGTCCCTATCTGGATGGTCAGCGGCCGGGCACGCACATCAGTGAAGAGCAGATCCGCGAACGACTGGCCGTCATTGCGCCGCACACAAGTTGGATCCGCAATTTCTCCTGCATCGAGGGTAACGAGGCGGTTCCGGGGATCGCATTGTGGACGCGGTCGACGTGCTGCTGGTGAACTGCTACCCGTTCTGGGAGAAGTGCTCGGCTGAATACTCGCTCGTGTACGTCAAGGAGATGTACCGACGCGCCGTGAAGGCGGCCAAGGGCAAGAAGGTCATCATCAGTGAGACGGGCTGGCCGAGCCAGGGCTCGGCGTACGGTTCGGCGGTGCCGTCCCACGACAACGCGCTCGAGTACATCATCAACATCTGCCGATGGTGTGAGGAGGAGGAGATCGAGTTCTTCTACCTCTCGTCGTTCGACGAGAACTGGAAGGTCGGTGCCGAGGGCGACGTCGGTGCCCATTGGGGCCTTTGGGACTCCGCAGGCAACCTCAAGTACCAGTAGGCGGAGTCATCAGGACCAACAGCTCCACGGTGGTCGAATTCCGCCCCGCAATCTGTTATTCGGGGTATCGCGAGAACCAGGCCCCTGTCACGCGCTATCCCGAGATCGCCTTTTCAGTTTCGGTAGGAAACGAGGCCACGGTGGAGCGGAACGATCACATGGTGCCGGTCGATCGGCTGATCGAATTCGTGCGCCGTGTGAAAAAGGCCATTCAGCAGCCCGTCACCTTCTGCGAGAATTATGTCCCCTGGACCGGAAAGCTGGAGCCACTCGCGGCCGAGCTGGATTTCATTTCGGTGCACACCTATCCCGTCTGGGAGTACCAGAGCATCGAGAACGCGCTGGAATACACCAAGCAGAACTACTACAGCGTAGCCGATCACTACCCAGACAAGCAGGTCGTGATCACGGAAGCGGGCTGGACGACCGGCTCCAACGGCCGCGGCATCGAGCCCTGGAACGCATCGCAGGAACTCCAGGCCATCTACTGCCGCCAACTGGTCGAGTGGAGCACGGAGCAGCGGATTACCACGTTCCTGTTCGAGGCATTCGACGAGCCCTGGAAGGGATCAGAGGAACCGATGGAGCCGGAGAAGCACTGGGGACTGTTTGGCGTTGACCGCAAGCCGAAGCTCGTGATGCAGGCGCCGTCGGAGCGGATGCTGCCGGCAGGGTAGGCTCCCCGAAGCGGACGGCGACGTTTCTCACCCGACTCCATTACCATGGACGTTGGTCGGCGCTGCCACCATGTCCTCGACCTCTCCGGCAATCTCAGGACTGGATTCTGAAGAATTGACCCATTGTCTCAGGAGCACCTCGAACACGCCAATGAGGTCCAGATAATTACATATCGTCTGGTCAGGCGGTCGATGTATTGCTGCAACCCCACAGCTGCAGGACTCTGAAACATGGGGAATCGAGAGAAGCAATGAGTAGCGAAGGCAAGTGCCCGGTGACCGGTGGACAAAACACGCCCATAGCCGGACGAGGCACGTCCAATAAGGACTGGTGGCCCAACCAGCTGAACCTGAAGATCCTGCATCAGAACCCGCCGGCTGGGGACCCCATGGGCGAGGACTTTGACTACCAAGCCGAGTTCGAGAGCCTGGACCTGGCCCTGCTGAAGCAGGATCTCTATGATCTCATGACCGACTCCCAGCCCTGGTGGCCGGCCGACTACGGTCATTACGGTGGACTCTTCATCCGGATGGCCTGGCATGCGGCCGGGACCTACCGAACGGCCGATGGGCGCGGGGGCGCGTCCTCCGGTATGCAGCGATTCGCTCCGCTGAACAGCTGGCCCGACAACGCCAATCTGGATCGGGCCCGGCGATTGCTCTGGCCGATCAAGCAGAAGCACGGCAGAAAGATCTCCTGGGCCGATCTCTTTGTGCTGACCGGTAACTGCGCGCTGGAGTCGATGGGATTCAAGACCTTCGGTTTCGGCGGCGGACGCGAAGACGTTTGGGAGCCTGAGGAGGATATCTATTGGGGCGCAGAGGATACCTGGCTTGGCGACAAGCGCTACGCCGGCGACCGGGAACTGGAGAATCCCCTGGCCGCTGTCCAGATGGGACTGATCTACGTCAATCCCGAGGGACCGAACGGCACGCCCGATCCCGTGGCCTCGGGACGTGATATCCGCGAGACCTTCGCCAGGATGGCCATGAACGACGAAGAGACCGTCGCTCTTGTTGCCGGCGGGCACACCTTCGGGAAGTGCCATGGCGCCGGCGACGCTGCGCTGGTTGGTGCTGAGCCTGAGGGAGCCACCATCGAGGAGCAGGGTCTCGGATGGATGAACAATTTCGGTACTGGTTTGGGCAACGACTCCATAACCAGTGGACTTGAGGGTGCCTGGACACCGAGTCCAACCAAGTGGGACATGGGCTACTTCGACATGCTCTTCGGGTACGAATGGGAGCTGACCAAGAGCCCGGCGGGTGCCCACCAGTGGGCGCCTAAGAATCCTGCAGAAAAGGACCTGGCGCCATCGGCCCACGATCCTTCCAAGCGGGTTTTGACCATGATGACCACCGCGGACATGGCCCTTCGCATAGATCCCATCTATGAGCCCATCGCGAGGCGCTTTCACCAGAATCCGGACGAATTCGCCGACGCCTTCGCTCGTGCCTGGTTCAAGCTGACCCACCGCGACATGGGTCCGCGCGCCTGCTACCTGGGCCCTGAAGTTCCAGGTGAGGATCTGGTCTGGCAGGATCCTGTCCCGACTGCTTCGCATGCGCTGGTCAATGACGGCGACGTGGCCGACCTCAAAAAGCGTATCCTCGCGTCGGGTCTCGACGTGTCCCGGTTGGTGTCTACCGCGTGGGCATCGGCGTCCACGTTCCGAGGTTCCGACAAACGGGGCGGAGCGAACGGCGCACGTATTCGACTCGCGCCGCAGAAGGACTGGGAGGTCAATGAGCCCCGCCAGTTGAAGGCGGCCCTGGAGACCCTCGAAGCGGTCCAGAGGGAGTTCAACGACGCGCAGTCAGGCGACAAGCAGATCTCGATGGCGGACCTGATCGTGCTGGGTGGTTGCGCTGCTGTGGAAGAAGCTGCTCGCGCGGCCGGACACCAGGTGGCCGTCCCGTTCACACCCGGACGTGGGGATGCTGCCCAGGCGCAGACCGACGTGGCCTCCTTTGATGTTCTCGAGCCGGAGGCTGACGGGTTCCGGAACTATCGGAAGGCCCACTTTGCGGTGTCTGCTGAGGAGCAACTTGTGGATCGAGCCCAGCTGCTTACGCTGACGGCTCCGGAGATGACGGTCCTCGTGGGCGGAATGCGGGTCCTTGGGACCAACTTTGCAAAGACAAGCCACGGTCTCCTCACCGACCGTCCGGGCGCGCTGACCAATGACTTCTTCGTCAACCTGCTCGACATGGGCACGGTGTGGACGGCATCGTCGGACGAGGAGACATTCGAAGGACGCGATCGTGCGAGCGGTGAATTGAAGTGGACCGGCACACGGGCTGATCTTGTTTTCGGCTCCAACTCACAGCTCCGGGCACTTTCGGAGGTGTACGGCTCTCAGGATGCCGGCGCGAAGTTCGTCCAGGACTTTGTAAAGGCGTGGAGCACGGTCATGGATCTGGATCGATTCGCATAGTCAGAGTGCTCTGAAGTCGACCTCTTGCGGCGTTCATCGGTATGGCGGCTCGCGAAGAGGGATTCGAGCCGGGAGAGCCGGTGCAGACCCTCGAAGAGTCGCTGACGAAGGCGTCGGATGCCCCGTGGTCCGAGGGGCAGGCCAGGGTTTGGGCTACCTCCCGGGGACCAGTACATGTACTCCGGGGCTGGCTACACACTGTTGCAGCTACTGATCGAAGAAGTGAGCGGAACCTCCTTCCAGGACTACATGGCCGAGAGCGTTCTCACTCCATTGGGGATGGAGTACTCCACTTTTGCATGGTCTGACACGCTTGGCTGGCAACGCGCGCAGTCGTTCGATGTGGATGGCAGCACGTCGCACTACTCCAACTTCACCGCCCTGGCGGCGGCCGGCTATCTACCACGGTCTTCCGATCTGGCCCGTTTTGCAAACGCCAATCTTGGGGAGAACGGGGTCCTGTCGACGGAAATGCTGGCAGTGATGTACACCCACCAGGCATTCGTAAACGACGTTGTGTTCCACCAGAGGACGCGCGCGGCGGGTTGAGACCGCGACAACGCCTGCTCAGATCGTCCCTGGCAGCGTAATAGCGAAGGCCGCGCCACCCCCTGCTGCCGTGCCTACCGTCATCGTGCCGCCATGGCCTTTGGTCACAATATCGTAGCTGAGGCTCAGACCCAGGCCCGTGCCTTCGCCCGTAGCCTTTGTAGTAAAGAACGGCTCGAAGATCTTTTCCCTGATCTCGTCGGGGATCCCGGGGCCGTTGTCCGAGACTGAGATCTGGACGCCCTCTGCAGTCCGGGCTGTTGAGACTATTACCTGACCGCCGTCTTGACCCCGCAACGCGTCGAACGCGTTGTTCAGAAGGTTCAGGATCACCCGCCCCAATTCCTGAGGCATCACGGCGAGGATTCCCGCGTCCGCGGCAAAATCCCGGTTCACGTCTGCGCTGAAGGCATCGTCCCGAGCCCGCATGCCGTGCCACGCCAGGTCTACGTATTCGCCCACGAACGTGTTGACGTCAATCTCCTCCCGCTCGGACGCCCCGCCACGTGCGTGCTGCATCATGGCCTTGACGATGGAGTCGGCGCGCTTGCCGTGTTTGGCTATCTGCGCCGCGTTTGCGGCCAGGTCCCTGAGAACCTCAAGTGCGGCATCCAGGTCCCCAGCCCTGAGGGCCTCCTTGGCCTCGTCCGCCAACTCCACATTCACCTCGGCAAAATTGGTGACGAAGTTGAGCGGGTTCTTGATCTCATGGGCAATTCCAGCGGTGAGGGCACCAAGAGAGGCCATCTTCTCCTGCTGCACCAGCTGCGCCTGCGTGGTCCGTAACTCGGCCAGCGCGGTCTCCGTCCGCGCCTTCTCAGCCTTGAGCTTCCGAAGATCCTCGCGGGCTCGCACGAGATCGTGAAAACGGGAATACGCGAGATCGAAGACGGTAGCCCCCCTGCGAAGGACCCTCCAGGACTCCTCGGAGAGCGCGCCCGGTGTGATCGCGGCTATGGCTCCACGCGAGAATCGGGCGAGGTGATAGGTCCGGTCGGGTGTCTCTTCCCGGTAGTACCCCTCGAAGGCCGGTGAAAGCGAATAGCAGTAGGCGATCCACTCTTGTCGCACCTCGCCGGTCATCGGGATCGATACTTCGGCAGCATCCGAATCAAGGAACGCACCCATTTGGCGACAGACGCTCGTTCGATCCAGATCCAGAAGGATGTCGCCGGAGACCCGGCCTTCAAGGCGGGCAATGCTGAACCAGCACCGGAGCTCCTCCGGGCTTTCCCTGAGGAAGATGCTGGACGTTTCCAGCTCGTCGAGCCCGAGGAGACCGAACTCGTCTCGCATGACGTTGACCACGTCTTCGAGCTCCTCGGGCTCCTGCATGGCCATCGCCCGGGCCCTGATCCGCTCCAGCGCCGCCTCGATCTCAGCCTCGCGGGCCTGCGCTTCCGCCTTCTTCAGATCCAGGAATCGCCGGTAGGTCCTCTCGAATTCGCGCGCGAAACGGCACTGAATTTCAATTTCACTGTCGGAGAACGAGGAATTCGAACCGCCGGCCAGCACGCCGTATTTCATGAACGCGTCCAGGCGCCACCATCCGTCCGGATAAAAGGACGTGGCCTCCTGCGGATCCTGGCCCACGACCTCGAAGATCCGGCTGTACTTGGCGTTCCAGGCGGCCAGCTCGTCTTCGGGAACGCGCAAGACGTGGTAGCGATCGCCGCGCTTCCACGCCTCCATCACCGGACTATCGGACTCGACCTCCGGCAGGTCCAGCACGAAGGCCTGGTTCCGAACCCGCTCAATCGGATAGGACGAGGAATACGCGAGCCAGAGCTGCCAGGCCTTTGAGTCGGGATCCTGGAGCACAAAGTTGGTCCAGTGAATCTCGATGCCCAGCGTGACGAGCTGGTCGCAGTAGATCAGGCACGCATCGCCGAGCTCTTCCGAGGTCTGCATCGCAAGCGTAGCGGACCGGACACGCTCGAGCCCCGCCTCAATTTCGGCCTCGCGCGCCCCAATCTCAGCCGCTCTCAGATCGCGGTACCGCGTGTACGTCAGGTCTACGATCGGGGCGAAACGTTGCAGGAGATCCCGTGAGCCGTTGTTCAGTGACTCCAGGGTCGCCGCCTGAAGGATGCTGTTTCCATGAACCGCGTTGTTTGAGAAAATCTGCATGTCACGCATTGTCTCCTGTACTTCTGGCGGGATGTGCTGGAAGTCAGTCATCGCGAACAGCAGGTCGTCGTATGCGCGCTTGTCGTCTCCGGCCAGGTGGTAGACGTAGAAGTCCTCCCCTTTTCCAAGGGCCTCGAAATACCGATCGTGGAACGCGTGGTCCAGCCGCGGAAGATCAAACGACTGGAAACCCTCCTCCTGACCCGGCATCCGCGGCCATGCCGTCAGCACATCCGAATCCGGATCCCGTACGTAGAGGCTCAACCAGAAGAGCATCTTGTCGAGACCCTTGATCTCATCGTAGATGCGTGCGATGACCTCGCGGAGATCTTCGGACGAGCGCATCATCATGGCCCGCCCTCGGATGCGTTCCAGCGCCGCTTCGATCTGCGCCTCACGAGCCTGGGTCTCCGCCTGGCGTACGTCCAGGAAGCGCGAGTAGGACTGCTGGAACACCCGGCCGAAGCGCTGGATGATATCAAGACTCTCCGGCGTCAGAGGCTCCTCACTCTGGGTCATGAGGCAACCGAAGTCCCCGAAGGTATTTGTCATACGGACCCATTCGGCCGCCCGCATACCCTTCTGAACCGGCAGGGGAAGGTTCCTCAGGCCGTTTCCGAACAGGAAGTCGTCCCAACTTCGCTTGTCGTCACCCCCGAGCGTGTAAAGCCAGGCCGATTCTCGCTCCTGCCACGCCTGATAGTATGCGTTGAAGACGGGGTGGTCCGTGTAGTCCACGAGATACGACTCGGCTCCCCCTTCAGCCTCAGGATTAGCCATGAACCACTCGACCCGCTGGTCATCGTCTTGGAAGATCCACATGAGACATCGTGCCAGGGCCATGTCGAGCGTCTGAAGCTCCCTGAAGATGGTCCCAAGAATGGAACTGATCTCGACGGACTGACGCATCGCCATCGTGCGGGTGCGCACCCGTTCCAGTGCCGCTTCGATCCGCGCTTCACGCGCGGCCGCCTCGGCGTGCCTCAGGTCCTCGAACCGCTGGTACGCCAGATCAAACGCCGCCGCAAACCGGGGAAGGATCCACTCCAGTTCATCGGCAGGGCGCTCGGTCAAATCCAAGCTCAACCGGCCTTTCTCGATCGGTACGGCTGGAGTCCAAAGGCGAGACACTGCGCCCGACTCGACAGCCTCCCGCATTTGCTGGCCGAGCTCCGGATCGTACCGGGCGGCCCACCAGTCTGCAGTTACGAGTAAGGCGTCGCGGTCCGACTCGAAGACAGCAAAAGGCTCTCTTAAACCAAACACCCCGTGATAGTACACCTCTTCGGGCACCTCACGAATATCCATAAGCTCGTCGAAGGGATGCTCATCCGTGTTGATGGCGTCAATCTTGGTCAAGTCCCAGACTCGAAAAACACCCGCCGACTGCTCGATGCAGATGGTCGCGGCCACGACACCCTGGATCCCTAGCCCGACAACCTCCCCCCTCAGGGCAGCTGCAACACCGTATACGTCCTCCGAGCTTCGCATGGCCATGGCGCGTGCGCGCACCCGGTCCACTGCGGCTTCGACTTTGAGGGCCCGGAGGGCTGAGTCCAGGGTGAGATGGTCCAGATTGCGATCCATTACCATTGGTTGTGGGAGCTCTTCCTCTTTCATTACGACATATCCCGAGCGACGGGCTCATCAGGATACGTGAATCAATCCGCTGGCGCTTGCGCCTGAGTCCGCGGCAGAAAGGCGCGCGGGCGCGATCCACTCAGGCAGTCCCTGGCAGCGTAATGGCGAAGGCCGCGCCACCCCCTGCTGCCGTGCCGACCGTCATCGTGCCGCCGTGGCCCTTGGTCACGATGTCGTAGCTAAGGCTTTCCTAGCTTGCCTCTTGTCTGCCACTTGACCGGGCCGAAGCTACCGCACTTCCTCAAGGGTGTATTGGGGCGTGGCGCCACTCTTCGTTGCCACGAACGAGCCGAGACGGCAGGCGAACGCCAGGGCTGATGCGTCGTCTCGGCCCTTGAGAAGACCGTCCAGCAAGGCGGCAAGAAAGGCATCGCCCGAACCGACGGTATCGCGGGCGTCCGCCGGGAAACCGGGGTGTTCCGTCCACTGACCGTCATGCCACAGGCTTGCGCCGTCGGCGCCCTTCGTAACGCAGACCACGGCACAATCGAACCGCCGCGCCAGGCTCCTGGCCGCGTCTCGCGGACTGCCGGGCAGCCCGAACCAGCGTGACAGGGCGCCCAGTTCTTCCGCGTTCAACTTCACATAGTCGGCAACGGCCAAGGAGGCTTCGATGGTCGTCCGATCCACGTACGGTGGCCTCATGTTCACATCGAAGACGGCCGGTTTGATCGAGCCGGAAAGGGCGCGGATGACGTCTCTGGATTTCTCGCTGCGTTGCGCGAGACTTCCGAACACCAGGGCTTTCGCCTGGGTGAGCCGTTCCAGGAGCGATGGATCGATTGAGATGGCGTCCCAGGCCGAAGGCCGCACAATATCGTAGGTCGGGATTCCGTGTGACCCCATGTCCACGCGCACGAACCCCGTGGGCAACCCGCGATCCATCCCCACGCATTCCGTTTCCAGCCCGCTCGTGACCAATCGGCGCAGAATCTCGTGTCCGAGTACGTCGTCGCCGACTCTGCTCACCAACCTCGTGTTCGCGCCAAGCTGGTGCAGATGGTAGGCGACGTTGTACGGCGCACCACCCAAGAAAAGACTCGAGGGCATCGAGTCCCACAACACTTCTCCGACACAGACGATGACGTCCTTCATGGCCAACCGTATTTTCTGAACAGTCCAATGCAAACGACGGAAACCGGGGGAAGCGGCTTCGGTCGGTCCCAACGTAACCGAAACATCGCTCCCGTGGCCCTGTAGGTTCCTGAAGCGCAGATATGGCCCGATAGCCGCGCTGTTTTGCTCATTTTGGCGGTCAGGACACGCCACCCGCCATAATGCCGGACACCCACGGTATCCGAATTCTCATACTGAACCTCCACGGATTGCTGAAGGGTTCGGGGCTCGAAATCGGTCGAGACGCGGACAACGGCGGCCAAACCCGGTACGTCTCTGATGTGGCGCAATTCCTGTCGCGCCACCCCCATGTTTCCCAGGTGGACATCTTCACGCGTCTGATCGATGATCCCGCCCTGGACGACGCGTACAGCGTTCCCGTCGAGATTCTGAACGACCGTCTGTCCATACACCGGATTCCGTTTGGCGGTAAGAAGTATCGCCTGAAAGAACAGCTGTGGCCCTTCCTGGATGACTTCGTGGCCGGCGCCCTGAATCACATCAGGGAGCACGACATCATCCCGGACTGGCTTCACAGCCACTATGCCGATGCAGGATATGCCGCGACAGAGCTTTCCCGGCTCCTGGAGATTCCGTTCGCCCACACGGCCCACTCGCTCGGTCGGCGTAAGATGGAGAAGTTTCGCGAGGTCGGAATGACCGAAGCCGAAGGGGAGCGCAAGTTCAAGTTCTCCCAGCGTATTGAGGCAGAAGAAGCCACGCTGAGAGTTTCGAGCTTCGTCGCCACGTCCACCGAGAGTGAGATCGCGTCCTATTCCGACTATGAAGCCGTTTCGGAGGCAACGTTTCGCGTGCTGTCGCCGGGTATTGATTCAGCCAAGTTCTCCCCCTTCCACCAGTCGCGGCTCGAGTCGGACGTCCTCGACGCGGCCGAGCTCCAGCGTATGTACTGGGTCGGGGAGGACATCGAGCGATTTCTCAACAACCCGCAGAAGCCAACCATTTTGGCGCTGTCACGGCCTGACCGGCACAAGAACCTGAATGCCCTGGTCAAGATCTACGGGGAGGACAGGGAGCTCCAGAGCCTGGCGAATCTGGTGATTTACGCGGGTATTCGAAAGGACATCGAGGGGATGCCGGAACTCGAGCGGGACGTATTGATCGAGATCCTGCTCCTGATGGACCGCTACGATCTCTACGGGAAGTTGGCGATACCCAAGAAGCACGACGCCGAGAATGATGTCGCCACGATCTACCGCTATTGCGCCGAAAAGCACGGGGTTTTCGTCAATGTCGCTCACCACGAAAATTTCGGACTGACCTTCATCGAAGCGGCCAGTACCGGCCTTCCCGTTGTGGCGACGAAGAACGGCGGCCCCTCCGAAATCATTCCCCGATGCGAAAACGGAATCCTGGTCGATCCAACAGACGACGTGGAGATCCGCGATGCCATCGTCGCCATCCTGACCGATCCGGAACGATGGCGGTCCTTTTCAGACCAGGGTATCCTCCAGGCGCGGAAGTACTACAGCTGGGAAGCACATGTCGAGCGGTACATGACCCTTGTGGAGGACACACTTGCAAAAGCGGGTCGGGACACCACGCAGAATGCCGGGAATTCGCTTCGACTGCGTCGCATGAAGAA
The DNA here is from genome assembly GCA_047619685.1 of Rhodothermales bacterium. Taxonomy (GTDB): domain Bacteria; phylum Bacteroidota; class Rhodothermia; order Rhodothermales; family UBA10348; genus JABDJZ01. The sequence continues at coordinate 42,645 of JBLHLC010000007.1, read as the reverse complement.
ACTGGTCGTGAGCGATATCGATGGGACCCTGCTCCTCGAACCCGAAGGCAACCCGGGTCTGGACGCGATGCGCGCCGCGCTGTCGGATCGCCCACTTTCCATCGGATTCGGACTTTCCTCCGGCCGCTCGTTTGAGTTGGTAGTGGACGCGATTGAGCGATTCGATATTCCGACCCCTGACTTCCTGATCTGTTCGGTCGGAACCCAGATCTATTATTTCAATGGGTCTGAATACGTACTGGATAGATCCTGGCAGACGCATCTCAATCGCGGCTGGAATCGGGATCACCTCATGAAACTGCTTCGATCCGTGCCCTGGTTGACGCTCCAGCCCGAGGACGGGCAGAATCGGCACAAGATTTCGTTCTACACACGCGAGGACCGGTACGATCACGAACAGTTGCGCCTGGTTCTGGGATCGCTCGTCAAGCAGGTCACATTGATTGCTTCGCATGGCGCCTTTTTGGATGTGCTACCGCGTCGAGCGTCCAAGGGGAAGGCCCTGACCTATCTGAGTCGAAAATGGGCGGTTTCGGATCGAGAGGTTCTGGTTGCGGGGGATTCGGGGAACGATCGCGACATGCTTACGGGGCAGGCCCTGGGAGTCGTGGTGGGAAACCGGTCTCCGGAGCTCGCCGATCTTGAGCCTCGGAAGCGATTGTACCTGGCAAAAGGCAGAGCATCGTCCGGCATCCTAGAAGGTCTGGAGCACTACGGCTGGCTCAAGGACGCAGATTGGCAAAATTCGCCGGCGGGACGCTGATCATGTACACAGGAGCTGGGCACAGCGCGTGGGAGATCGGAGACGTCGACGTCTTTATCCACGACGGCGTCTATCATCTTTTTCACCTGATCATACCCAATCACGATTACATCGCGCACGCGGTCTCGACCGATGGAATCAGTTGGCGGCGTGTCGACAATGCCCTGTTCGTCGGTCATCCGGGAGCATGGGACGACGACATGCTTTGGACCATGCACGTCACCCGAAACCGGGGCCGATTCGAGATGCTGTATACCGGTCTCCGGCGCAGTGACCGAGGACGTTTGCATGGCATTGGGATGGCCGTCTCAGACGACCTTCTTACGTGGGAGAAGGTGATCCCACACGGTTGGCCACTGTATCCCGACGGCCGGCACTATGAGACGATCGAGGACTGCGCGCGCGGTTGGACGAGCTTCAGGGATCCGTACCGATTCGAATGGGATGGCGGTCAGTACATGCTTTTCAGTGCGCGGGCCCTGAACGGCCCTGTGTCACGGCGTGGCTGCGTCGGGATAGCCCGCGAGACCCCTGGCGGCTACGAGCAGCTTCCGACGCTTCACTATCCACGGATGTATGACGATGTCGAGTGTCCGTGCCTCTTCGACCTGAATGGCCGGCTGTACCTCATCGGCTCCATCCGGGAAGACGTCAAGGTTCGCTACTGGGTGGCAGACGGGTTGTTTGAACCGTTCCGATCGTTTCATTCGGATGTGCTTCTGCCACAGGGCAACTATGCCGGTCGGGTCGTCCGAGACGGCGATCATCGACTCCTGTACACGTTCTACTACGCCGATCGGGCGGTGAACTCGCTGCGTGTCCTGCCTCCTCCCAAGGAAATCGATACCGATTCGGATGGGCGCCTCATCCTCCGAAGCTACTATCGCTGGGCTGAGAAAGTCCGCTCGGTCGTCCACCAGCCCGAGTTTACCCACCCCAAGGGGCTGCTGGGCAACAGGCGCGCTACGATGACCATCGAGCCAAACCGCTGGACGTTCAGTTCGGCCAGCGAGTACGAATTGTTCGCATTCCGCAAGCCGGCCCAGAGTCTGATCTGGGAAGGCACACTTACCCTCGAGGGCCTTGGCAAGTGTGGCCTGCTGATGGATTGCGACGAAGAGGGGAATGGCTACTACTTCCCCTTCGATTTTGTGTCAGGCCTCGTGCGGGTCAGGCGGTGGGGATTCAACCCAAACGATACCCGAAACAACTTCGTTTACGACAACCTGCAATCGGCTCAGTTCAAGCCGTCACCGACGAACACGTTGCGATTCCGATTGGTGTGGTATGGTAACTACATCGAGCTCTCGATCGACGGGATCGTGGTCTTGACCTTGATCGACTACCGATTCCAGGGGGAGTTGATGGGCATCTACTCGGCCTCGTCGCTCATCGTGCTGCGCGACTCTCACATCGAGGTGCTCCAGCAACCCGTCGACGAATACGGCAGCCAGGAGCCGGTTCTTGGGCCTGAGTGACGCGTTTTGAAACGACAGGATGCCGGGCTGCTTGACCATGCCCGCGTCGATTGCGATCGCGCGTCGCACGGTTTCGTTTTGATGCCAACGCTCACGGCCTCCCAGTACCGTTGGCATGTGGGTCATCAGAGCGGCCGAGATGGGGTATCGGCCGGAGGTGTCGTCCACTAGCGCCTACCCAACCGCCCGAGGGTACTCTCCAGGGAACGCTTCAACTTCTCGGCAGCGCCGTCGACGGCCTGCTCCATAGTCGCTGCCTGATGACTCACCGAAATCGGCTGAAGGACGGCGAGACGGGCCTCGAGCTGGCAGTGTTTATCTGCAGGGCCGGACTTCTTGTCGCTGTTTTCGTCGCTGAGGTGGACCTCCACCCGTGTGATCTGCGCGCTGAGCCGATCCAGGGCGTCCCTCACCACCCCTTCCACGTATTGAGCCAACCGGTCGTTACCGTCGATATTGTTGTCGGTGTTGATCTGAATTTGCATAAGTCCGTCTCCCTGTAGTTATCGTCACTGCAATTCAAAGCCGCGCTGCTCTGCGTCGGCTGCATGCCGTTGTTGGGCGACTATCCCTTGAATTTCGAGGCAGCGTCCCCTACAGCAGGCTTTATGGAACCCCAAGCAGATTCCACCTTTGCCTCTTATCGTTTGGAATTTGCGCCGCTCCTTGTGAGAAGCGCGACAGGTGGCCCTGATACGAATCCTCTCACTCTGATAATAGCCGGAAACCCCGCTGTGAACCAGGGAAAGTGCGCGCGTGTACGATCTCTTCAGCCACCCCGGATCTCGGTCATCCGGTCCCATCGACTGATGGTAGTCCTGAATTGCGCTGCCAGGGCCGCTGCGATCTATTCCCCGCCAAGCGCTGCCTGCCTCCTGCCCAGCCAATCCTTCTCGTGCTTCACGAGTCGACTCGCGGCCGCGAACACCGAAAGGTCCCTCTTTGGAGCACCCTTGCGGGCCAATTCCATGAGCTGGACGTAGTACCAATACTGCAGCGAGAAGCCTGATGCAGCCCGAACAGCAGGAATCTTCTTGAGGAAGGATAGCCAGCCTGGCAGAAGTGATAGGAGTTCTTCGTAGCGCACCAGCTCGCCCGCGCCCTCCAGAAGTTGGCGGGGGGCATCGGTGTCCACGCAGAGCGGCCGGGCGAGTCCAATGACGTCGGCGGCACCCTTGGCGATGGCTTCTTCCATCCCGGCCCGTTTTCGGAAGCCGCCGGTCACCATCAGAGGGATCGAAACGTGCTCCTGCATCGCGAGCGCAAAATCCACGAAGTAGGCCTCGCGAAGCAGCGTCGATTGGGCGACTTGCTGACTCTCTTCGCGTTCCAGCCCCTGCAATCCGAGCAGCTTGGGCTGTTCGTAGTTACCCCCGGAGATCTCGATCAGATCCACGCCGGCTTCCTCCAGCCAGGTAGCCACTTGCAGACTGTCTTCGAAGGCGAACCCGCCTTTCTGAAAATCCGCGCTGTTGAGCTTGACGGCCACCGGGAACGCCGGCCCCACCGCTTCCCTCACGCGGGCTACTGTCTTCAGCAGAGGACTGGCCCTGTTTTCCAGCGATCCCCCGAAGTGGTCCTCGCGAAGGTTGGTTCGGGGGCTCAGGAACTGAGAGAACAGGTAGCCATGGGCCCCATGAACCTGTACGCCGGTAAAACCTGCTGCCTGCACCGCTACGGCTGCCGTGGCAAACCGGTCAATAATCGCCTCAATTTCTGATTCAGTCAGAGGTACCGGATCTCCAAACTGTCCACCGGGGAGTCCGACCTTCACACTCGACGGCGCACCCGGCGTTGGGTTTATGGCTTTGGGTGTCTGCCTACCGGCATGACTGATCTGCGCCCACATGTGATTGCCGGCCCGAGTACCCGCCGCGACCCAACTGCGCAGGGCAGCCGCCATGCGATCGTCCGGTTCGCGATCCAGGATTACGTTTCCAGGCCGTTCGAGATGATCCGCATCCACCTGGATGTTGCCGGTCAGGAGCAGGCCGGCGCCTCCGTCGGACCAGATTCCATACAACCGTTCCAGGTCCTCCGTCGGCCGACCGTGAATGTCGGCCAGGCCTTCCGTCATGGCGGCCTTCGCGAGGCGATTCGGTAGCACGGCGCCGCAGGGCAAAGTCAGTTCTTTTGCGAGCAAATCGGGCATAGAATCAGCGGCCCGCCAACTCATCGTAGGCCAGAATAAGCAGGAGTGCTCGCTGCAGGCCTATGTGGCCGTCTGTCGGGTCGAACCACTCAGCCAGGGAATGGGAGTTTTCGCTGGATCCACCGGCCCCGACTGTCACTGACGGGATGCCGATACTTATGGGAATGTTCGAGTCCGTGCTTGACTGCGCGGGGTCGGGCTCCAGTCCCATGGCGCGGGTGGCCCATTCTGCTGCGCGAAATATTGGCGCGTTGATGGATGTCTCCCCCCCGGGCCGGTCGCCGATGAGCGCGGCATCGACGGTGAGTTCGGTTTCTGATGCGGAGCGAAACAGGTTCTCAGACTCAATTCCTGAGTGGACGGCCTCAAGAAAGAGTTGCTCGATGCGCTCAAGCGACGATCGGTCGGTAGAGCGCATGTCCACCTCCATCCAGGCCTCGAACGGAATGGAGTTTATGGACGTGCCACCTCCGATTCGTCCGATGTTATACGTGGTCTTGGGATCACCCGGCACCGGCAGGGAGGTAAAACGGGCGATGATGCTGCCAAGTGCATGTGCCGGGTTAACCCGCCCGAAGGCGCCCCAGCTGTGTCCACCCGGGCCGGAAATGGTGACGCGGTAGCGCCGGCTTCCCAGGGCGCGGTGCACAATGCGCGCAGGATCCGTGCCGTCAATGGAGACGAAACTGGCGATACGATCTTTGTATGGTCCTTCGTTGACGAGGTGTTTGACCCCGCGAAGGTCGCCGAGCCCCTCCTCACCCACCGTCCCCACAAACAGGATTGATCGACGCGTCTCGATCCCGGCGCGGTCCAGTTCGGCGGCCACCGCCATAACCGCCATGAGTCCTGCTGCATCGTCGGCGATGCCCGGTCCCTCCAATCTTGAACCGTTCCGACTCACCGTGACGTCCGTACCTGCCGGAAACACGGTATCCAGATGGGCGCTCACCACGACGATGCTGTCTGAGGCGCCCGGCCTGAGTCCCGTCACATTGCCCACTGCGTCGATTTGCACCTCTGAGAGCCCAATGCGCCTGAACTCCGAGGCCAGAAACGTGGCTCGTTCGGCCTCTTCAAAAGGCGGCGCAGGAATCTGCGAAATCTGGATCTGCCAATTCACGTAGTCCTGGTAGCGAGATTCCAGATTGCTCAGGGCGGACGCCACGTCGGCCCGGTCTGAGAGGCCTTCCTGGGCTAGGGCAGGGGTGGCGAGGGCCAGCAGGAGAAGTGTGGCAATAAGGCGATTCATAGAAGGCAGGTTGTGGGTGCGTCACTGTCTGAATTGCGTGTGCGGATCAGTCCGCTCCATAAATATTGAACTCTTCGGCCACTGACTTCATGAGCCCAGCATCCTGAAACTGTTCCTCCGTCATGTGCGACAGGCGCTCCAAATACGCATCGAAACGACCCTGCTTGAAGATCGTCAGCATCTTGCCACCACCCTCACATCGAGCCGCATGCCAAACGTTCGGCGGCACGGTGACTGTATCGCCGGGCCTGGCCAGCACGGTCTCTGCTCCGCTCCTGACGTGCTGATAGGTGTCCATATTCGATACTGGTCAGGGGCCGGTGTATTTTGACATTCTTGGGTCAAGTGACTGTAACGCATTGGCCTTATCAGATGCCGGATCCATGAGTTGGAAGTCATCGAACTCGAACCCCGGTCCGACTGAGCAGCCCACGAGGGCTGAATCGCCAATGGGTTCAGCGGCTTGCCATACGCCAGCTGGGACTACGTGGCAGAACACATTGGCCTCTGCGGACAACTCGGTGCAGGTGGGCCTTTTCTCCGTGCCATCCCACGTGTAGATCCTGATCCCGGACCCTTTGTATAGGTTCCAGATCTCATCTGATGAGACTTTGTGGAAGCGACTCACCTCTCCTTGGTTGAGGGAGAAGTAGATGTGAGTGATGGCAGATCTGTTCCGGCCACTGCTGGTGGTGACACGTGCACTTGATCGGAATACTTCCTGGAATCGGCCACCCTCTGGGTGTTCTGTGAGCGCAGTGGGTTTCATTTGATGGTTTGGATCTATTTGGACAGCTCCTTTGATACCCTGATGTCAAAAGCTTTCGCGGAATCTGAAATCCACTCGCGCATGTTTTTGGCCTGAATCTTCCAGTGGTGGACTCGATAAACAATCTGGTAGGCCTCGACACTACTCTTGAAGTCTGCAGCCGAAAACGGGAATGGAGCGGTCGTAGAATAGTCTGGATTCAATGTCTTGACCTGTGGTGAAGGAACGCCAATTGTTCCACCTTCTCGCACCTCAACGGCGTTGGCCTCAGCCATGTCAACGATTTGTGCCAGGTCACCTAGCGGTGCCCCACGTGATCGGCTATCGCCTACGCCGAATCACGTCCGCGAAGAAAGGCAGCACGTCCGCGAGCGCGGCATCCCAAACGGCCCATGTGTGCCCACCATCTGTAATCCTGAGTTCCGCCTTGATATCTGCCGCCCGGAGTGTCAAGTACAGATCGGTAGTGCCGTCGATTAGTTGATGAAAGGGGTCGTCGTCGCCAGCGGACAAATAGACCTGGAGCGGTGCAGTCCCAGCATTCGCCACTAGATTCGGAATGTATGCCCAGGGCGTCTCCGCCTCCCAACGCGCAGGGTCGAACGGGACACCGAAGGCTGGGGTTGGGGGCTCATCGCCAACCGGAGGCCCCTGTGGGAATGTTCGCCAAATGGCTGGGGACAGCGCCGCCACCGCTCCAAATGCTTCAGGATATTTGAACGCTAGCCGAAGCGCACCGTATCCACCCATGGACAGGCCACCAATCATGCGGGCGTCCCGTGTCGGAATGGTTCGGTACGCTCCATCCACATGTGGGACGAGGTCCTGCATGAACGCCGTCTCAACTGCGCCGAAGCCAGTCTCCGGGTCCGAGTCAACCCACATGGACCGAACGAAGCCATCCGGTATGATCATGATGATCTGCGGAATTGCTGAGGCCGCAATGAGCGAGTCTGCTGTCATGCTCGCATCGCCCCGCCGGATCCAGCCGGTATGATCACCGCCAAGCCCGTGCAGTAGGTAGACGACGGGGTACGACCGCTCCGAGCTCGCGTAGTCCGAGGGAAGGTATACGGTGTATGGCCAATCCCTGCCCAGCACCTCACTATGCAGGATCTGGCCTTCTAAGATTTGGCCCCGTTGAGCCTGAGCGCCGCTGGCGCTGGCGCTCAGGCCCAGTGCCACCAAGAGCAAGAAGCGTGATTCGTATCGTTGAATCATCTGGTGAGTTTGTGTTGATTCTGAGTCCGCGCCAGCGGTTTGCTTCAGAGGCCTTGTTTGACGGATCAGGGCAGGCGAGTTTGCGGCGAGCCGTTCACTCACCTATCAGAAAGTAGTCGTTTCCAATCTTCCCCCATGAAGCCAGAAATCAACACCGGAAGAATCGCGGGAGTGCTCTTGCTTCTAGTGTTCGCACTCGGAGTCCTCACTTTCCAGTTTCTCCAGAGTCCCGTGCTCTCGGGCGTTGAACACTTTGAAAACGTGGCGCCACATTCGAGCAGGATCATCGCGTCCGCGCTCACAGGGATGGCCATTGGCTCCCTCTCCATTTTGGTCGCTCTAACCTTGCTTCCGGTGTTCAGGAGGGCCAGCGAGGGGCTAGCCTTTGCCTATGTAGCCTTCGCCGTCACCAATTTTGTGGCAATCGCCATCGACACCGTCAGCGTGATGTCCATACTGGAGATGAGTCGCATCTACGCGGCTGACTCGGCCCTCGCCGTGCACTCGGTAGACAGTCTCGTGACGCTGGTTTATAAACAGCAATGGTGGACGCATCACCTCTATCTGCTAACGTCCTGCCTTCCCGTCCTGGTTATGTTCTCCGGCTTCTACGTATCCCGGGGCATCCCTAAGGCCATATCGCTGTTCGGAATCCTGGCTGCAGTTACCATGGCGATTGGAGTGATCGGAGCGATGCTGGGAAACGGCATGGACGACAGGCTTTTTATTCCAATCGCCCTTGTACAAGTGACGACTCCTCTCTGGCTGGTGGCGAGAGGCATCGCTGTCAAAGACTGAGACCGGCGTTTGCGCCACACCTACATGAACGATGCTGTCGTTATCGGGGCCGGTCCTGCAGGATTGATGGCCGCCGAAGAGTTGGCGAGCGCCGGTCATTCCGTCCTGATCTGCGACGCCAAGGCTTCCTTTGGGCGCAAGCTTCTGATGGCTGGCAGGTCCGGGCTCAACCTCACCAAGGATGAACCCCTCGAGACGCTTTTGGCGGCCTATACCAAGGCCGCCCCTCGTCTGCGTCCGATCATTGAAGCCTTTGATGCCAAGGCAATACAGGCCTGGGCGGTAGGGCTGGGCCAAGAGGTGTTCACCGGATCGACGGGCCGCGTTTTCCCGGTCGCGATGAAGGCTTCTCCGCTCTTACGTGCGTGGCTGAAGCGATTGGATGGTTTGGGTGTGAAGCAACATGTGCGTTGGCGCTGGCAGGGCTGGAAGGATGGCGCGCTGCGGTTTGATACTCCAGATGGCCCGCAGTCCCTCTCCCCAAAAGTCACTGTTCTGGCGATGGGCGGCGCGAGCTGGGCACGGCTGGGGTCTGATGGAGAATGGGCTGAACACTTGGCTGCTCGTGGAGTGCCGTTGGCGCCCTTTCAGCCCTCCAATACCGGGTTGTCGGTAACGTGGTCCGATCACATGAAGCCACTGTTCGGGCAAGCGGTCAAAGGAATCGCGTGGCACGCCGGGAGCCAAGTTTCACGCGGCGAAGGGATGATTTCTGCCCGCGGTTTGGAGGGTGGCGGTCTATACACCATTTCGCGATATGTGCGAGATGGCTTGCCTCTGACACTTGATCTGTTGCCAGATTGGACCGTCGAAAGAATTGCGGCGAGACTCGCGGGTCCTCGAGGAAAAGCCAGCCTTTCCAACCACTTGCGAAAATCGCTGAGACTGGACAAGGTGAGCCTGGCCCTGTTACTGGAATTTGGGAGGCCGTTGCCGCACAATCCGGCTGAACTGGCCGCTCTCATCAAGGCGCTTCCCATCAAACACAATGGACCTCGCCCAATTGACGAGGCAATCTCGACCGCAGGCGGTGTCTCCTTCGACGCGCTGGATGACTCCCTGATGCTAAAGGATATCCCCGGCACCTACTGCGCCGGTGAGATGCTGGATTGGGAGGCACCGACAGGCGGATACCTGTTGACGGCCTGTTTTGCAACCGGGCGCTGGGCGGGCAGGGCCGCGGCCAACGCGCTTTAGGTTTGCGTAAGTGCGAGTCCCGATCCCGATTGAAAGCCATGACCATGGCTACCGGTCAGGCGGGGCTGCCGCTCCGCTAACTCAGATGGTCCAGATCAGCGACGTCCTGACTTCGACCAGTTGCACGCTTGTTTTTCCTCAGGGCCTCAAGTCCGATGAATGGGACCTCCAACCCGTCCAACAGCAGAGTCTCTTTGGTCTCGAAGCAGTCGGCGAAGTCGACCCCGTCAATTGAGGTCACAAGATCAATACGCAAAGGAGGCCGCCCGAGTTGGATGACGCGTTTGGGAGTCATGAAGTCCTCGGCGCCCAGTCCCAGTTGGGCGAAGCCAAAGTCAATCAGGGCATTGACCACCCTTGCGGCATTCTCAGCCGAGATCTCAATCCAGACATCAAGATCCTTGGTATATCTAGGATGTCCGTGAAAGGCCACCGCATATCCTCCGACAATGAGTAACCGGACCTTACTCGCGTGTAGTGACGCGACAAACTCTTTGAAGTCTGGGGCGAGATTCATGTTGTGAGCGATGAAGCGTGGTTGGCCGACCGGAAAAGGGCGCGCGGACGCCTTGCCGCTTCTCTACGTCAGATTGGCTGAAGTTCCGACGACGAGGCGATAGAGCAGCTCGGATAGACGATCCAATTCGGCCTTGTCCCAACGATCTTTGAACGCATACTCCGCCTGCTTGGAAAACGTAGCACGTGCTTCTGTCAGCTTCGTCCGGCCTGCATCGGTAATGACAACAAATGCCAGTCTTGCATCTCGCGCATCAGCCTCACGGGTGAGCAAGCCGAGTTTCTCCATTGGCGCGGCCATGCGAGTGACCGTGGACGCGCTCAAGTGCATTCGCCGAGCTAATTCGACGCGCGAAAGTCGGTTGCGTGTCGCTTGGGCCAGGTGCATCAGCAGGAAGAACTCATTGACTGACAGGCCGTGCACGGCGGAAAACTCACCAGCGAGTTTAGCCTTGATTTCGTCTGCGGACTGGAGAAGGCGCAGAGGCTCCTCTCCCTCGGCTACGTCGTCATCCTCCTGTTTCTTTTCCGCGAGTGATGGCGGGGGGTTTGGCAGCTTCGCCGATGTAACTCGGCTGTTTTCGAGTCCAATGGCTCTAATGGGCGGATGGATTCACTTTCTAGCCTTCGATCTCCTCCTGGGCGCGTGGATCTGTCGGACCGCCAGACGGGAAGACATCACCTTCTGGATAGTGTTGCCTTGTCTTCCTGTCACCTTCTTGTTTGGACCAGCCGGATTTGTCTTGTTCTCAGCTCTTCGGCCCATCAGCCGGGCGGTGTCAAAACGAACCGGTAGGGCGGTCGCATAGCGGACGTACGGTTCTCGGCTTCATCAAAGCGACCCGGTCTTGAGTTGGTCGATGGCGTAGCTCGGGGCCCGCGCAGTCAGAGCCATGTACGTAAGCGAGGGGTTCTGACATGCGGACGAAGCCATGCAGGCACCGTCTGTCACAAACAGATTGGGGACGTCGTGGCACTGGTTCCACTCGTTGAGGACCGTCGACGGCGCCCGCGGCTTCCAGCATTTCGGCGGCCGAGACTTCCATGCCTTTTCGCATCGCCATCTCGTTGTCGTAGCGCTGGACCTCGAAGCGGAGCACCGGCATCCCCAGCGATAGACGACCTCCGGGTCAAGCACAACCCGATTTTCGTAGTACGGCAGCACCTCTCCGTACGCCTGGAAACCCATGCGCCATCCGCCCGGCTGCCGCAATAGGCTCTTGAAGTCGGCTCCGAAGCCCCGCATCCCGGCTCCCCGGGACCAACCTCCCCGGGAGGCTCCGCCCTGAAGTCCAAAACCTCGGACGTAGTCAGTGCGACGGGTGGCCTCCGACAGGTTGCGGAATCGGGGGATGCAGGCGGCATGGTCAAAAGAACTCCGCTTTCGGGGGCATGTCAAGCGTGCTCACTTCGTCCGGGTGCCCGGCGGCAGGCTAGCTGTCCGGTTGCGTGTCCAACCCAGCCATGGGTGCCTCGAAAAGTGGCAACTGGCCGGAGCCAGCACCCAAGAAATGATCCATTAGCTGTCCAGAGGCGCGGCCGTACGGACTGGTCGACTTGCGGACTGGGTATGGACAATCTTCCAGGCGCCGTCAACCCAGCGGAACAGATAGGTACCGTGCCCCTGGTTGTGGATGTCCCGACCGTCGGACGTGGTCAGTTGGATGTCCGAATCGACCAGGGCCCAGGCAAAGTCCCCTTCGAAGTGCGTCTGGATGTTGGAGTAAGCCAAGCGCAGCCCGAGTTCTGCCTCCGGCTCGACGTGATGTGTCACCAGGTCCTCCAGGCCCTCATTCTGGCCTCCCCCCTCAAAATAGCGAGCGCCATCCCAGTCCAGGAAGTGGTTATAGAACGGCGCTCCGTCTCCTTCTTCCCATCCAGTTCTCACGTCTTCGAGCGCGGCCTCAATAAGCGCCGCATCGTGGACGGAAGGATCTACAACGGCTTGTGTGCAGCCAACCGCCAAGAGGGTCAGGAGCAAGGGCAGGCGAGACGTTTTCATGGTAATCAAGGGTCCGGTGGAGCAAAGTCCAAGGTAGTGAGAAACGAGAACCTTACGTTCGCGGACGTCCCGTCGACCCTATCCGAAGGGCGTGAGCGGCGACTCGCCCAGTTGCGAGCGGGATGGGCACCCCGGTCTGCTCGCGCCCGGGTCTTCTTGAACGCCTCTAGAAGCCTGTTGAATAAGTGGAGTATGCCAGGCTACGAGCGCCGGGATGCCAGATGCAAGGCGTCCTGACGAGTAATGGCACCGCCGTTGCGAGGAGGGGCAACGCAGCAGATGGCGTTCCGCCGCCGTAGAATGGCGTGCGCCACTTATTCAACAGGCTTCTAGTACTGCCCAAGTAATCGGCGCAAGGCAGGCTCGTAGCTCGTCTCCGGGCTTGACCGGCGGTAGCCAAAGCGGGGCTTTCGTAGAGCAGTTTGCTCGGACATCCTGCTTGTCCATCCCACCGTACTGCTTCTTCCGGCGGTAGTAAGTCTGCCCGGAGACGCCGATAGATTTGACCGCCTCCGATGCCGTAGATCCGCCCGAGACGAGCACTTCCACCTTGCCGAGGTGCTCGTCAATCTGGGCCGGGCTGTGTTTGGTTCTCTTCATGATTCAGCTGAAATCCGTGCGCTGCACCTAACATAAAAAGCGGATCGGAAAACTGTGGTCAGATCATTCGGGTCTTGGTTTCCGGTCTCAATCCAGCCGTGAGCCGACGGCAATGCCGGCATCCTCAAAGCGAGCCGGTCTTGAGTTGGTCGATGGCATAACTCGCGGCCCGCGCGGTCAATGCCATATACGTAAGCGAGGGGTTCTGACATGCGGACGAAGCCATGCAGGCTCCGTCTGTCACAAACAGATTGGGGACGTCGTGGCATTGATTCCACTCGTTGAGGACCGAAGTCCGAGGGTCCCGACCCATTCGCGCACCGCCCATCTCGTGGTTGTTGTTGCCGGGCGCGATGTGCGCGTTGTCGTAGCTCTGTATGTCGACGGCGCCCGCGGCTTCCAGCATTTCGGCGGCCGAGACTTCCATGTCTTTTCGCATCGCCATCTCGTTGTCGTACCGCTGGACCTCGAAGCGGAGCACCGGCATACCCCAGCGATCGACGACCTCCGGGTCGAGCACGACCCGATTCTCGTAGTACGGAAGCACCTCTCCGAACGCCTGAAAACTCATGGTCCATCCGCCCGGCTGCTGCAACAGGTTCTTGAAGTCGGCTCCGAAGCCCCGCATCCCGGCTCCCCGGGACCACCCTTCCCGGGATGCTCCACCCTGAAGTCCGAACCCGCGGACGTAGTCAGGGCGTCGGGTAGCCTTAGACAGGTTCCGGAATCGGGGGATATAGACACCGTTGGGCCGATTGCCCTGATAGTAGCGGTCAGCAAGGCCTTCAATCCGCCCCGAAGCGCCCACCCGCGAGTGATGATTGAGAATGTATCGGCCCAGAACACCGCTCGAATTTGCTATGCCTTCGGGAAACTCTGCGGACTTGGAGTTCAGCAAGATCCGGACGCTCCCCGGTGCCGAGGCACAGAGGAAGACGACCCGCGCGCGGTACTCCTCTTCCTGTCCCGTCTCCATGTCGATGGTGCGCACGCCGGCCGCTCGGCCATCCTCCCAGAGCACGCTCTCCACCAGCTGCCGCGACCGGAGCGTCAGGTTGCCCGTCGCCGCAGCTGCTGGAAGCGCACTCGTCAGCGTCGAGTAGTAGGATCCCGTGGAGCAGCCGTGGTGACACGGGCCACAGTAGTGGCAGGGCGCCCTGCCTTCGAGTGGCTCGGTCAAGACCGCCGCTCGGCCAATCATCAGCGTCCGCTCTGGAAAGGCGGCTTCGATCTTGGCCTTGGCCATCTTCTCCGCTGCGTTCATGTCCATGGGCGGCTGAAAGACGCTGTCCGGAAGGTGTGGAAGGCCTTCGGCCGACCCACTGATGCCCACGATTCGCTCCACATGGTCGTACCAGGGGGCGAGGTCCTCGTAGCGGATCGGCCAGTCTTCCCCGTGACCGTCCTCCCGGTTCGCGAGGAAGTCCTGTGGTCCCCACCGGTAGCTCTGGCGGCCCCAGAGCACCGACTTGCCACCTACGATATCGGTCTGAATCCAGTCGAACGGTTTGGTCTGCACGTAGGGGTGGTCAGCATCGCGCACAAACCACTTCCGGTTGTATTCCGAAAAGGCGTAGGTCTTCTGCTGTATTGGGTGCTGTGCGAGGTCGTCGGGGTGGATCCGCCCCCCTCTCCAAGGCATATCCCAGGGCTGCCGGTGCTCATTCACGTACCCCGCAGGGTGGTCGAGCATCTGACCACGGTCCAGCGCAAGTGTCCTGAGTCCAGCTTCCGTCAATAGGCGCATCGCCCAGCCGCCGGACATTCCGGTGCCAACTACGATGGCGTCGAAGTCGTTCACGCCCATGTCTTGCCAACCTCCCTCAGCGGGATGTCGCCCCGATAGACGCCCATCGGATTCTGGCGCAGTTCGACCTGGGCCCCCACCTGGGAGGTGTAGTACCCGGCAACTGTCCACTGCTTCAGGCTTAGAAAGAGCGCCGGGTCAGCGGGTGGAAGATCAAACGGGGATGGCATGTCACCGGCACGCGGAAAAGCCTGCGCATCCAAGGCTGCGATGTAGTCCGAGCGCTGCTCTGGGCTAAGTTCGGCCATACTGCCAGCACCTTGCTGAGAGATCCAACGGTGGACAACGGCCAGTTGGTCTGCCAGATGCGTCCTGCCCTCGTCTGATTCGAACTCCTGGAGTAGCATGTCGATGAACTCGACAACACCGGCCTCCCGGGCGCCGGGCGAATCCGTAGCCGGAATGATCGCCTCGCAGAGTTCGCCCACCAAGTGCGCCTGCCCGGGCTTCAGGAAGCGAAGGCCGGTTTCGTTTGGCGAGCATCCGCTCAGGACGGCGCCGATTGTGGCTGGCGAGAGGGCCAAGCCCAGTCCTGTACCCAATGACTGGAGGAATCGGCGGCGGTCGAGGGGGGTAGAGGGCATTGTCAAAAGAACTCCGCTTTTGGGGGCATGTCAAGCCCGCTCAGTTGCGCAGGTCCAGCTTCACGCCGCCATTGACCACAAAGCCGTCCATGGGCGCCCAGATGGGAGCAAAGCGCGGATCCGTCCGCGACCCGAGGACCACCGGCGCGTAGTTGCTCTGCTTCGTGTCCAGGATGTTCTCGAAGTTGAGGAAAACTCTAACCCGGCCGAACCGTTTTTCTGCCATCACGCCGGTTACCCAGTAGCCGGCCGTCGTGCCGCCCTGAGGCAGATCCTGCGGTCCCGTGTAGTAGGCTTCAAGCCCGATTCGACCCTGGCCGTGCTTCTCCAGGACCAACACCGAATACGTCTTGTGCTTGGGGGTGAGGGGCATCGGTTCACCCTGCTCCCGAGCATCCAGGTAGACGTAGCCTAGAAACAGCTTCAGTGGCTCGCGAGAGAGCGTCAGGTTGGTCTCAAACGCCCGTGTCCGGACAGGCTCCGTTGAATTTTCGTAGCTGAGCGTGCCACCTACCGCGGTCGGCACCAGGGCATGGTCCAGATTGGTGAAATGAAACGCCTGATTGACTGATAGCGCTACTTCCCCGAAGAGCACTGCCGCATAGTTGACGTCCACGGTGCCACCGCGCGAGGTTTCAGCTCGCACCCGCGCGCTGAGAGGAAGCACGCCCCGGAAAGCGCGCTCCTCGGAGGGCTCGAGGAATACGGTCGGCGCCTTGTACCCTCCGCCGGCCCCCACCCGGGCACTCAGCCGGTCGGTGGCCCTGAACAGCACGGAGGCCTTGGGCAGCAAGAAGCTCCCAAAGGTGTTGTGCCAGTCGCCCCTCAGTCCGGCCTCAATCACGATGCGGGAGGTGGCATCCCACGTGTCCTGCGCAAACAAGCCCACGCTCGAGTATGTGTAGTCCCGCGGGGTAACGCTGTCCTCCCGGAAGGCGTCACTCCGAAAATCCGCTCCCAGGACCACGTCATGATTTGCTCGCTCGGACAATGCCGACAGTTCGGTGTATGACGCCAGTTGGCGCCCGTCGAAGCGGTAGTCAGGCACCTGGATGCTACGCTCAAACAGGCTGACCGAGTTCTTGGCGGTGAGTCGCGCGCCGGCGTCAATCCGGTGGTCCAGGCGGGCCTGCGTCGTGAGACGGGTGGTCTCGTTCCGTTCCGAAAACGAGGCCCCCGGGGACGGCCCGGCGTCAAGCACATCAAGGTCACCTCCTTCCCGCGTTTCCACGGTCGCGGCCACACCAAACCAGGCTTCGGTGGCGTCCCCGGGATACCAGAACACCTTCGGATGAAGCGTGAAGCGCCGCGTGTCAGGCAGGTTGGAGAAGATGTCGTCGTCCGGATCGTAGGCTTGCTGCAGATTACCCGTGGCCAGAAGCGTCAGTCCCATCCGTTCCCCGCGAGCGCGGTACAGCGTGCCCAGGTCGGTCCCCCCGGCGGAGGTGAGATTGGCCAGCAGCGACCACTCAGGCGTCTCCGAGGGGCCTTTGGAAACGAGGTTCACGAGGCCGGCGATGGCGCCTCCGCCGTAGAGCGTGGAGGAAGGGCCCTTGATGACTTCAACCTGCCGCAAATCCAGCGGGGGCACCTGCAGGAGCGAAAGTCCCCCGGAGAAACCACCGAACAGCGGGAAGCCGTCCTTCAGGATCTGCGTGTAGCGTCCATCCAGGCCCTGGATGCGGATGGACGCATTGCCCGACACGGCGGAAGTCTGTTGTACCACGATGCCGGGCGACTCATTGAGCAGCATCGAGATATTGGATGGCTCCATTGAGATCTTCTCGTCGATCTCCTCACCCGCAATGGTCTCCACCCGAACGGCCTGGTTGGCGATTGTCCGGCTCGTCCGCGTGGCACTCACGGCGATTTCTTCCATCTCTTCGTGGCCCTCCTCCAGGCGGATTTCATACACGAATCCGGGGTCGGGAAGCGGGAAATCCAGAACCAGGCTTTCGGACTCGAAACCGATGAAGGAGAAGGCAATGGTCCACGTGCCTGACGGCAGGCCGGTCAGGCTGACAGTTCCGTCCAGGGCGGTTGCGGCGCCGACCTCAGTCCCGGTCACAAGTACGTTGACCCCGGCCAGCGGGAGGCCCGAGTCACCGTCCAGGACAAGGGCGTTGAGGGCGTGTTGCCCATTGGCCTCCGACGCGATGGCGAAGAATAGCAGCAAGGTCCAAAGACGCACCATTTACACCTGCCCACGCGTGCCCAGCTCGGCCGCCTCTGCCAGAGACAGTTGCGGCCGGGAGCCCTCGCGCAGAATCTGATTCGGGACCTGTTCGGGATCCATAATGTGGCCAAAGTAAATGAGGCAGTTCCAAGACCGCGGGGCCCCTAGGAGCTGTCCCTAGAAATGAAAGCGTACCGCTTGCTGGTCCAACTCGATATACTCATGCTCCACAAAGCCCGCCGAAATGGCGGCGAGTGTTTCAACCAACAAGGCCTCGAGGACATCGTTGCGGATGTTGCCCGTCGAGATGAGGAGAAGCTTATACGGCACGCCCTGTACGATGAGGCCATCAACAAAATCAGCATCCTTCGTAATTACCACGCGCTCCTGCTGCATCGATACCCTGTTGATCTCCGCATCTGCAGTTCGATTGGCCGATGGTAGGTCCAGGGTGTGAACGGCGTCATGACCTGCTTCTCGCAGCCGGTAGCACAAACGACGCGGGAGTTGAGCGTCCACCAGAAACCTCATGCGGCGGTGCTCTGGGTTCGCTTGATTTGGCTCAGACGCGCCGCATAGGCGAGTACGGCCAAAATATCCGCGGCCTCCAGGTCTTCATAGTCCGCCAGCACCTCTTCGTTGGACATGCCCGAACTAAGGAGTTCCAGAATGAAGGATACCGGGTAGCGAAGCCCGCGAATGCAGGGCTGCCCGTGACAGACCGCAGGATCGATTGTAATGCGTTCTAAGGACACGATGGTCACTCCGGCAGATTGGTCGTTTCTGTAGAACGGCGCTTCCATGTTGGAGATCCTTTGCTAGACCGAAACGCCCCGCTACCGACACGCGGCTTTTTTTCCTATTGTAATTTGAACCGTGCACCCATCGACGGAGCGACAGCCCAACGCCTGCGCTCCTTCCTGCAACTGACGACGCCCATGGCCCTCTTCAATCTCACCGTCAACGGCCAGGAGGCCTCGGTCGATGTGGATGCGGATACCCCGATACTCTGGGTTCTGCGTGACCACCTGCATCTGGTCGGAACGAAATTCGGCTGTGGCATTGCCCAGTGTGGTGCCTGCACGATTCACCTGGACGGGGCACCCATCCGATCCTGCTCCATGCCGGTATCCGCGGTGGCCGGCCAGCCGATCACGACCATCGAGGGCCTGTCCGCCGACGGCTCCCATCCGGTGCAGAAGGCCTGGCTCGAGCATGATGTCCCGCAGTGCGGGTACTGCCAGGCCGGGCAGATCATGAGCGCTTCGGCGTTGCTGGCGCAGAATCCATCGCCGACTGATGAGGAGATCGATGCGGCCATGAGTGGGAATATCTGTCGATGTGGCACCTACACCCGCATCCACGCCGCCATCCACACCGCGGCCAAGTAGCTCCCGCATTACCGACCATCCCAACCCCGTACTGTTGTGGCTAACGTCAAGACTACCCTGAACCGACGCTCCTTCCTGAAAGCCTCTGCCCTCACCGGTGGTGGCCTGATGATCGGCTTCAACTGGATGGCCGGATGCCGGACGGCGGAGCCGGGCCTCACGATGCCGGACGAGTGGTTCCAGATCAACGGCTACGTCACCATTGGCGACAATGGTATCGTGACGATCATGGCTCCCAACCCGGAGTTCGGGCAGAACGTCAAGACCTCCATGCCCATGCTGGTGGCCGAAGAACTCGATGTGGAATGGCGGAACGTGTTGGTCGAGCAGGCCACGTTCAACGCGGCTGTCTTCGACCGGCAGTTCACCGGCGGCAGTCAGGGCATCCGAAGCCGATGGACGGGGCTGCGCATGGCGGGCGGCGCGGCGCGCCAGATGCTTCGGCAGGCCGCGGCCAACCTATGGGAGGTCCCGGTAGGCGAGGTTACGACAGAGGCCGGTGTGCTTCGCCACGCGGGATCGGGACGGTCAGCCGGCTACGGAGAATTGGCGTCTGCCGCAGCTCAGGTCCCCGTTCCCGATGAGGTTCAGCTCAAGGATCCGAGCGCTTTCACCATCATCGGCACCTCCCGCAAGAATGTCGAGGCCAAGAACATCGTCACCGGGAAGCCGCTCTTTGCGATGGACCGGTACAGCGATGACATGCTCATCGCCATGATTGTCCACGCGCCAGCGTTCGGCATGCGGCTGAAGTCGGTCGATGAATCCTCGGTGGCGTCCATGCCCGGGATCCGCGCGGTCTTTCCTTTCAAGACCTACAACGACGACTATCGCCCCAACTTCCTGGACGCCAACGCATTCCCGGAACTGGTGGCCATCGTGGGCGAAACCACCTGGCAGGTCATGAAGGCCAAGCGGGCTCTGCAAGCCGAGTGGGAGCCAGCTCCTGGAGGTGAGAGGGCTCCGGCCGGGTTGGAGAACACCGCCGACCACGCCGCGATGATGGCTGACATGGCAGCGAAGCCGGGTACCATCGCGCGGCGGGACGGTGATCCGGAGGGCGCCTTTGCCCGGGCAACCCGGGTCATCGAGAGGACCTACACCGCCCCATTCCTGGCTCACAACCCCATGGAGCCAATCAACTGCGTGGCCCACGTGACGGCCGACCGGGCCGAACTGGCCGGTCCAGTGCAGGCACCCGAGCTGATCGAGCAAACTCTGGCCGCGCGCCTGGGCCTCCCCATCGAGCAGATCGAAATTCAGCCAACCCGCATGGGGGGTGGCTTCGGGCGCCGGGCCTACAGCCACTACATGGTTGAGGCGGCCGTCATCTCACAGCGGGTGCGTGCGCCGGTCAAACTGATGTACACCCGGGAAGACGATATGTCCTTCGGGATCTATCGACCCACCTACCATGCCACCTATCGGGCAGCACTCGACGCGGACAGCAATCTCATCGGCTTCCACGTGAAGGCCGGCGGCATCCCGGAGAGTCCTCTTTTTGCGAACCGCTTCCCCGCGGGAGCGATCGACAACTACCTGGCAGAATCGTGGTCCATCCCGTCCAACATCACAGTCGGATTTTTCCGGGCCCCGAAATCCAACTTCATCGCCGGCGTTGAGCAGGCGTTTCTGGATGAGGTCGCCGAGGCTATGGGCAAGGACCCCATCGCCTTCCGGCTCGAGCTTCTGGCACGGGCGCAAACCGATCCCGTGGGCACGCGAAACGATTACGACGCCGCGCGCTACGCGGGCGTCCTCGAACTCGTCCGCGAGAAGTCGGGGTGGGGAGAGAATGTGTCTTCCGATGCGCATCGCGGCGTTGCGGCGTACTTCTGTCACGCCACCTATGCCGCCCACGTCCTCGACCTGACCCTTCGGGACGGGAAGCCTGTGATCGACCGCGTCTGCTGCGCGGTGGACTGCGGCGTTGTGGTAAATCCGGATGCGGCCATCAACATGGCCCAAGGTGCCATAGTCGATGGCATCGGCACTGCGATGTACGGGTCCCTCACCTTTCAGGATGGGGTGCCGGAAGCGCAGAACTTCAATACCTACCGCATGATCAGGCACAACGAGGCGCCCCGGTCCATCGACGTTCACTTCGTGGATAACGGCATCGACCCGACGGGCCTGGGAGAGCCCCCATACCCGCCGGTGTTTGGAGCACTGGCGAACGCGCTGTACCAGGCCACCGGCCGGCGCCTTCAGGACCAGCCGTTTGCGCCACAGTTGGAAGCGCTGGTGCAGGAGGCCACGGGGTAGGTCCCCCTCGTCGCCAGACGCCGTAACGCAGGAACGCTGCTGAGTCGAGAGGCCGCATTAACTATGCAATTACAGGATGCAATCCTGTAATTGCATAGTTGCACGCCGTGTTGACAGGGGGCACCGAGAATCCTGGGCGACGATGCCTCCGAGGCGCGCATCATCTCCGGACGGCAATCAAGCCGCGGTCTACGGCCGTCCGCCACAGGAGACCCCTGTAAACCTGATCAGGGTGATTCACAACATTCTTGGGGCCGACAAGGGCGACAACGAAGAGTAGGTCTGGCCTCCTCCGATTCCCCCTCTAGTCATTCGGGCTTGTGAGAGGCTCTCGCACGAACGCCAAAATACTCCCGAATAGCCCTATTGGCCGGTTTCGGTGTGTAGACTCGCGGCTCAGGCCCGTTTCGGCCTTTCGCTGGAATGCCGCCGCAGCGATAGGCTTGTCTGAGCGGATGTAACGAATTGCCAACAAGAACTGCAATTTGGCCCTTGGCGTGAATTCAATTCTCAACTCACGCCTCCAGGATTGCGTCTGCTTCTTTCATCACCTCTACCGGCTGTCGACCGACAAGGGCGCCATCGCACGGACACTGGTGCTGATGAAATAGGCGGTTGCGACCCTCCACAAACGCACAAAGAGGCTTCCCGCATCGGAAACGACGTTCTTGGAGAGACCCAATGCGGACTCGAACCGCTGACCTCGGGATCTAGACAAGACGGCGACCGGCGATCGATATTGGCCCAGCCAACAGATCCAGCCGTGCCCATGCGTTCGTCCCTCGTTTTACTCATCCTGGTAGCCGTCTTCGGCGAGTCGAATGCGCAAGAGACTGATCCCGGCGTACTCGCGACATGGATTGCTCTGGATGCTCCGGTCGGGCACGAGCATCATGCGACGGAAGCACTGGAGGCCGTGTATCCCGGTTGGACACGAGACCGCTCCGGCAATCTGCTCAAGTCCGTCGGCGAGGGCTCGCCGCACAAGGTCGTAGCCTGCGGATTGGATGCAAATGCCTACCTCGTCACGCAGATAACGAACGAGGGGTATCTGCGGCTGCACCGAGTCGGCCGAGGCTCCAACCACCCGCTGTGGGATCAGGCGCACGAAGGTCAGCACCTACGGATCCTTACGCGCGGTGGGCCGGTGATCGGAATCTCGGCCGTCGCCAACGGGCACTTCGCCAGCCAACACCGTGGAGAGACAGCGGTGATTTCCCAGGACGACCTCTGGGTGGACGTTGGATTGGAGACCGCTGAAGAGGTGCGCGAGGCCGGCATAGCGCTGATGGATCCGGTGGTGCGGCAGCTGCCGGCATGGAGCTATGCGGATGAGGCAGCCGGACCAAGTGCCGGCGCACGCATCGGGTGTGCGGCCGTATTCGCAGCGGGTGAGGCCGGCGTACACGGCCCGGGTCGCACGACGTATGTGCTGTCGACCCAGCACACCCTCGGATGGATCGGACTCGGCGGAGCCGTGCGCCTCCTTGGTGACGTCGATACCGTGCTCATGGTCGGGCCGGGCGACGTGCAGGGATCGGAGAGAACAGACCCTCGAATCAGCGGTTACCTGCGGAGTGCGTTTGGCCGTATGGGAGTGGAGGAAGTAACGATGATCTCCCCCGCCATCGCGGATCCTGGTGCACTCATGGAACGCGTGACGGGGGCGTCGGCCCAGGTGCTTCTGGACGCGGTGGTTGAGGCGGTAAATGGCGGAGCGTCGAGGCCGGACTGGCACCCCGCACCCTCGCCTGCATCTATTATCACGCCACTCCAGACTTCTGCCCCTGATATCATCGCCGTGGCAAGGCAGCTGGATGCCCTGGCCGAAATCTCGGCCGTGCCGGGACATGAAGGGCCCATCCGGGAGCGCGTTCTGGAGGCGTTGCCAGCGTGGGCACGCGCTGCGGCCGAAAGCGATTCAATGGGCAACGTCTGGGTGGACGCAGGCCCGAAGGAGGGCGAGGCCACCATATTCATTGCGCACATGGACGAAGTCGGTTACCGGATTCGATCAATCGGCGATGACGGCGTAGTCGAGTTGGACCGCGCAGGCGGCCCGGTAGCGTCAGCATGGGAAGGCCAGCCGGCGCTGATTCAACTCGATGCGAGCGAAGGTCTGCTGTCAGCGCGCGATTATGAGGAACTCCGCGGGGTCTTTCTGTCGCGACCCGATCCCGTAACGAAGCGGCCAGCAGAGGTGCGGGCCTGGTTTGGAATGGATGGTGCCGCGCTGGCGGCAGCTGGTGTAGCGCCGGGATTGGGTGTGACAGGGTACAAGGAAGGGCACGTCGTCGGAGTCGACCGCTACGCAGCCCGTTCTCTGGACGACCGCGTCGGCACCACAGCGCTGCTGCTGGCCGTGCAGCAGCTGGATCTGAACCAACTGCCCGGTCGCGTCATCTTCGCCTGGAGTGTGCAGGAAGAGAGCGGACTGTTCGGAGCCTCCGCCCTGGCCGAACGGTTTGGCCCGGAAACACGGCGTGCATACAGCGTCGATACGTTTGTAAGCTCGGATACTCCGCTGGAGTCGCCTCACTTTGCCTTTGCCCCCCTGGGAGGAGGACCGGTTCTGCGGTCAGCAGAAAACTCCGGACTCGTTGTACCCGATGAGCTTGATCGAAACCGATCCGTGGCGGCCGAGGCGGGCTTGCGCGTGCAGATCGGTCTCACGCAGGGCGGCACCGATGGCACGACATTCTCGTTCTTCGGCGCGCCCAACGCCGGCCTCTCCTGGCCAGGGCGGTATAGTCACTCGCCTGCGGAGATCGCCGATCTTTCTGACGTGGCGGGTCTTGTTGCGTTGATTCGGGCGTTCGCGATGGCGGCGGGTGACTAGCCTGCCGCTCTTGAACGCCTCTAGTACTGCCCAAGCACCCGGCGCAGGGCAGGTTCGTAGGCATCCGCATACCGCATCATGCCCAGATCATTCGGATGCGATCCATCCGTCGAGCCCTCCGCGTCGCTGCCCAGCAGATCCTCTCCGTCAAGGTAGTAGAGGTCTTCGTATCCGGAGTCCAGCAGACTGCGATGTGCACCCTTCAGCGCCTCTCGATTGGTCCGATGCCGCTCAACCCGCGTGGGAAAGAACGGCGCGTTCGTGAATGACCGGTCTTCGACGAGTAGAATTGGCGTGTCTGGGTGCGCCTCCCGCAGTTGCCTCACCAGCGGAATGGCCCGCTCGGCCACCATATCAGCGTTCATGTTTGGCAGACAGTCGACAGCAAAGACACAGGGGTCAAGTTCTGCAAGCAGTGCGCCGACCTCTGCCTCCATCCGGCCATTGCCTGAGAATCCCAGATTCAAGAACGGACGGTCGAGCCGGCGAGAGAGTATGGCGGGAAAGGCCATTCCCGGTCTGGATGCACACGCTCCGTGGAGGATGCTCGTGCCGTAAAACACCATCGGCCGCTCGGTACGCGGCGCAATGGGTTCGAAGACGGCCTCCTCATCCACGCCCAGCTCCAGGGACTCTACTCCGTTGAAGAGTGGCAAATAAAGGGAATACCGACGGAGCCCCGGGCGAAGGTCTTGCGCAATGGCCACGTCCATCTCCTGCGAATCCGGTCGGACCACCGCGACCCAACGCTGCCGCCCCATCGCGTCTTCTGCGTAGAGGTCCAGCCCGCTGACTCCCGTGGCCGGCATATGCGACATGGCGAGACGCTCCAGAAGCAGGGAGTACCGAACGCGGATTGTTGTCGCGTCTGTCGCGAACCGAACGCACATCCCGGAAGAATGGCGGGACAGATCCCACACTGGTTGTCGAACCACGCCCTCTGCCTTGCCCGGCAGCCGATCGAAATAGCGAACCGTGTCATCCCAACCCTTTCCCTCGACACCCCAATCTCGGACATCGTGCCAAGCGATTTCTCGCGCGCGGCCTGCGACGGCAATGCGCGGGATGGCCAATACGGCGGCGCCGGCGGCGCCTATTCTGAGGAAGCTCCGCCTGCTGATCATTGCATTCAGGGTTTGGTTCTCGGTCTTCAAGGTATGGCCGGGTTCTCGTGCATGCCGACCTGCTATGGAACGCCGCCAGTCGGTGCCGCGAGAGTGTAGGGACCATCGGTTTACACTTGCCTGTAAATAGGAGGGCGGTTACCATTCGTCGGTACTTATTATCATCTACTGACGTTTCGTGAACCATGCCGACCGACTCATCGCCCTAGCACGCGAGCACGGCGTGCTCCGAGCAAAGGATCTCGCCCCTGTCGGCATCCCCCGTCAGACGCTCAGCCGTCTCCATCGCCAGGGCGTGCTCATCCGCGTTGGACGGGGCCTCTACCGGCTTGCGGATGCGGAAGTGACCGAGCACCACACGCTGGCTGAGGTTGCCCGCCGCGTCCCTCACGGAGTCGTTTGCCTTCTTTCAGCCCTCCGCTTCCACGACCTCACAACGCAGGACCCTTTTGACTTCTGGCTAGCTATTGAGCAGAAGGCGCGACGACCCGAGCCGGAGACCCACTCGCTCCAAATCGTCTACATGTCGGGCGCGGCATTCACCGAGGGCGTCGAAACGCATAAAGTCGAAGGGGTCCCTGTGAAGGTCTTCGGCCCAGCAAAGACAGTAGCCGACTGCTTCAAGTACCGGAGCCGGGTCGGCCTCGACATCGCCATCGAGGCGCTGCGCGATTATCGGCAAAGCAGCCGCTTCGACGCTGACCTCCTTTGGCGCAGCGCAAAGCTCTGCCGGGTCTCCAAAGTGATGCGCCCATACTTTGAAGCTCTCGCGTGAGTTCGTTGTCCAACAAGGCGGCATCAGTACACCAGCGACTCCTAAACAGAGCGCGGGCAGAAGGTGGGGACTTCCAGACCCTTCTCACGCGATACGTACTGGAGCGCTTCCTCTACCGACTCTGTCGATCGCCGCACCGCGAACATTTCGTAGTGAAAGGTGCCATGCTCTTCGTGCTTTGGGAAGGCAACCTCCACCGAATGACGCGTGACCTCGACCTCCTCGGCTTCGGCCCTGCCAACAGCATACCTGAGGTGGAGCAGGCAATCCGTGAGATCGCGGCGACTGAAGTCGAAGACGACGGAGTGGAAATAGAGGCAGACACGATCTGCGAAGAGCAGGAGTATGAGGGCGTTCGCGTAAAGGCCGAACCACCAAAACGCAAAACGCCCCAACAACCGTTTAAGTCGTTGGGGCGCTTGGAGCCAATGAGCGGACTCGAACCGCTGACCTGCTCATTACGAATGAGCGACGATGATGGCGAATCTAGCCTGATATAGGCCCTAGGGGCGTTTCAGGGATGTATGTCAGGGTAGATCAGAGTACTTCTGGACCAAACTTCGGGAACCCCTTCGGGAACGGATTCTCCCCGTCTGGCATGATCCGCCGTGCGAAACCCACCCTGGTCCCGTGACCAGTTGATCCTGGCGCTGGACCTGTACTTCAGGCATCCGGCGGCCCCCCGACCCGGCTAGAGGTGAAGTGACCGAAAACGCTAGCAAGCCAGCCGCAGAGAGGGGACCAGCTTGCCAACTGCTCTGGCCCGTCCAACCCGCTACTCAGCAAACGAGACGAGCCCAATCATAGCACCCATTGCACCGTCCCGGCGCAGGCTGTTTCTTTGCAGCCAACCCACCCTTCGGAATATTGATCGGCCAGAGCCTCTCCCACTACAAGATTCTCTCCGAGCTAGGCCGGGGCGGCATGGGGATCGTCTACAAGGCTGAGGACACCAAGCTTGACCGCACGGTGGCTATCAAAGTGCTTCCTTCCTCCGCACTGGCTTCCGAAGATGACCGCACACGGTTCTACCGCGAGGCGAAGGCCGCCGCCCAGCTCCAACACCCGCACATCGCAAGCGTCTTTGAAATAGACGAAGCCGCGCCTTCAGACGCCCCCCACGGGACCCAGGCGAGCCCCTTCATCGCGATGGAGTTCATCGATGGAGAGACGCTGCAAGAGCGCATCAAGGCGGGGCCGCTGAAGCTGGAGGAAGCCGTACGTATTGCCAGCGAGATCGCAAGCGCCCTGGAAGCTGCGCATGAGAAGGACATTGTTCACCGAGACATCAAGTCGGCGAACGTTATGCTGACGGCGAAGGGAGTCGCCAAGGTGCTGGACTTCGGACTGGCGCAGACAGCGGCTTCGACCAAGCTGACCAAGATGGGGTCGACGGTAGGCACCGTAGCCTACATGAGTCCGGAGCAGGCGCGTGGGGAGGAAGTTGACGGGCGAAGCGACATTTACTCGCTCGGCACCGTCCTTTACGAAATGATAGCCGGACGGGCGCCCTTTGCTGGCGACTACGAGCAGGCGGTTGTCTACTCAATCTTGAATACAAACGCTGAGCCGCTCACTGCCATTCGCAGCGGCGTTCCGATGGAAATGGAACGCGTCGTAGTCAAAGCGCTCGAAAAGGATCGGGAGTATCGCTATCAGTCCGCTGCCGACCTCATTTCCGACCTGAAATCGGTCGAACGCGCACTCGATCACACGTCGACGGGTGAAACCGGAAGGATGAGTCAGGTCGTCTCACCTTCGCGTACGGGACCGAGTGCTCAGAGCGGCATTAAGGCTCCGTCGGCGGACGAAACTCCTTCACGTCCTACTTTATGGCGCTCCGTCGCCGGCATCTTGGCGCTGCTGCTCGCAGGGTTATTGTGGGCATTCTTCAAGCAGACTGGGTCCTCGGAAAACCGGGCGATATTTGCCAGCCTTGAACTACCTGCGGGGGTGGTCCTTGAACCGGGAAAGTCGGCCCCCCTTGATTTATCGCGCTCTCCAGTCGCCATTTCGCCCAATGGAAATGTGGTTGCGATAGTTGGATCCTATCGTGAAACGACCTCCATTTACGTCCGCCGAATGGATAGGGCACAGTTCGAGCGATTTGCCGGAACGGAAGGTGCGTACGGTGTGGAGTTTTCGCCTGATGGCTCGAATATCGCGTATTTTGCCAACAACCGGCTCCATGTTGTGAGCACAATCGGGGGAGCATCTAGAGAAATAGCTTCGGTTTCTCTCCCGAGTGGGATCGTATGGTTCGATGAAAACCGAATACTGACGGCCAACAACGAGAGCGAAGACCTGGAAGTGCTTGATGTTATCGCTGGATCGAGGTCAGCAGTAAATCCGACCCTCGACGGCGGCCCGTTTACCAGATCTGTCTCCCCCCGGACGCGGCTCTCCGATAACACGGTCCTGCTGACAGGATTCCCGCATACTCCTGGAACGTTTATTCTTGACGTCAATGCTGCCACAGTTGAACGCATCGACCGCGGGATAACAGAGCGCATGTTCTCCACCAAAGATTACCTGGTCTTCGCTGAAGGATCAGGGTTGTCTGTCATCCAATCGACAGGAATTGAGAACATCCGCTCGGGCCCAACGGCGACCATTTCATCGCAAGTGTACACGCGAGACATCCCTTATTTTGATGCAGACGAGTTCGGGCGCGTGGTTTACGTAGAGGGCCCAAATGGAGACTACCGCGAGTTTGTCTGGTTGACAGACGACGGAAACACAGAGTCGCTCGGACTCGGAGTCGAGACCTTCGGCACCTTCAAGCTGTCACCGGACGGGCAATCCCTCGCTGCCGTCGTATATGGCGTGTCTGGCTCTGAACTGTGGATCTTCGATCTTCTGCGTGGGGGATCAAGGACCAATATTGCCACGTCCGGCAATCCGGATCTTCCGACGTGGTCTCGGGACGGGTCCAAACTCTATTTCACCTCGAGGACGCTGGATGAGCCCAGCGTCGCAATGGTTGCGGACGTGGGCACGGGCGCAACCGCGCAGGTCGTGAACGCGGCCCTGGCAACAGTAGACTGGGTCAGTCCCAACGATATTTATTTGGGGGGGCTGTATCACGATGGGGTCCAGAAAGCGGGATACTTCGATCTCGAGGCGCAGGAAACGAATGCATTCCCTTATTATTTTCCGACCCCGCTAAGCAGGATGTCACATTCCGGCACTCACGTTGCGTTCACAACGAACAAAACGGGCGACTACGAGATCTTTGTTCAGCCATTCCCGCCGGATGGGGGTGAATGGAAGGTTGAAACCGGTGGTGGAGAGGAACCGGTCTGGGGAGCAAATGACGAGTATCTCTACTTCAGAAACGGAGATAACCTCTATAGAATCGACGCATCGTTAAACGGAGAGCGACCAACATTTGGTGTCGTGGACACGCTCTTTACGGAGCCCTTTGAAAATCCGGGTGGTTATTCCTTTGACGTATCGAGCGCCGACGGCCGTGTCCTTCTTCTGCGCACACCCCTGCCCTTTCCCGAGATTACGAGTATCAAACTCGTAGTGAATGTACCGGCTCTCATCGGCAACAATTAGCCTGCCTCGCGTTGCGGACAGCAGGCGCGCCTGGAAGTGCCCATTGCGCCCTCTCCGCGCAGGCGTCTACAAAGCGGAAGACACCAGCCGGATGCTAGTGCTGGTCGAAAGCACTCTGTAATTCACTCTGAGCCAGATTGTCGCCTAGTGCCAATATCAGGAGAACACGAGCCTTTTGGGCCGAGACAGAGGTCGCGAGAATGGCCCCTTCGACCCCAGCCGTTCCGGGGATTCGCCCACCCGAAACCCGAGATGCAATAACGACCGGGATGCCTGCCAGGACTGCGGATTCCACAGCATCGCGCGCGCCCCGGCTCATGCGTCCACCAGCAAACGACTGAAGGACAATTCCCATAGCTCCTCTATCAATCCATTCCTGGATGGTTGAGCCGTCGTATCCGGCGAAGTCCGCAATAATGGGCACCACCGGCAAATCATCCTCTTTCTGCCCGCTGAATAGTGAGGTGACGGTGTGTCTATGTGAAGGGTACCGGTAGAAGATGACTGTGTCGTAATCAGTGTTGCCAAGGAGACCAAGTTGTCCCGAGCTGAAGGCTTGTACTCTCTGGTTGTCTGATTTAAAGACGGCTCGTGCAGAGTGTATTTCATCATTGAGAACGATCATAACACCACGACCTCTCGCATCAGGATCTATCGCGACGCGCACAGCATTCAGAAGATTGGCTGGCCCATCTGCGGATACGGCATTTGAGGAGCGCATCGAACCTACCAAAACGACGGGTCTCTCGTCGTCAACTACCAGGTTTAAGTAGTATCCAGTCTCCTCCATGGTGTCCGTGCCGTGTGTCACAACAACACCAGTGATGTCGGCTCGGTCATCTAGAAGCTTGTTAATTTTGTTGCCGAGCTGCTTCCAATGCTCGGGTGTCATCTGGGATGAGCCGATCCGAAACACCTCTTCCACAGAAAACGATGCTAGATCTTCAAGGGACGGAACTGCAAGGATGACTTCTTGTCCTGAAAGAAGTCCCTGGCTTGATCCCGCAATCGTTCCTCCCGTGGTCAGGATGACAACATGAGGTTGTCCGATTGTTTGAGCGGCGCAGACCTTTCCAGCTCCGACAACGATGAGAGCGGGAAACAACAGAACCGTCGCCAGCCCGATGTTTTTGCGAAATCGGAATCCAAGGTTTGCTGCTGTCATTTGTCTCTAGGGGGAATGGCGGTCGGCCTTCCGGGTGAGAGCCGAAGCGAGTAGGCCGGCGGGCACGGCGAATTCGGCCTTCTGCTCTCGGATATCAGGCCCCAGGTCGAGAAGGCAAACTTTAGCGGCCGATCGGCCACCCACAATCGCAATAGATACTCTGCACTGAACACCGCGACCACTATCAACTCCGACACCTGGAAGAACTTGAAGGTGCTTGTGGGAAGGTCGGGGAGGGTCTCGACCGTGAGACTGACCAGCGAGAAGACGATCAGTCCCTGAATTGCTAGGTCAAAGGCGCGCCCACCTCGGGTTGTGGTGTCCTCCAGAATTATCTTGAGTTGGTCCTTCATGCTAGGTGTTGCAGCCTGCGGGGTAGCGAAGGGATAAAATCCTCCGCCATCCAGGCCCCAGTTGCTATTCCCCATCAATTTAGTGATCCCTTGTTATATCACAGCCCCCGGCGTCATCAGACACCACCCTCCGCTGGTTTAAACCGAAGCGACCCGACTCGATATGCCCCGACTGCGCCGCTACTGGAAGGGTACATCGACCTCCGTTTCTTGAATGCCGCGACATTATTGGCGGACAAACCAAACCACGCGCTCTTCAATTGGGGCCGCGGACCGTTCACCCGCCCTCCGACAGCGCCTTGTCAGTACGCGTAAAACACCCCCGCAGATCAGCGACTCCTCGCGTGGCCTTTGAAGTCCAATTTGCTGACAGCTGCCCCGGAGTGGTAGACTTGCTGATCAATCAATGAGGAATGACATGCCCGTACGCTCCCAGGCCCTGGCCACTCGCCTGTTGCAGGGCGCCGAGGCTCTGGTCGAATTCGCGGCCGAACTTGACGACAGGCAATGGCAGACGCCCGTTGTGGGAGATGGACGCTCCGTCGGCGTGGTGGTGCATCCGTCGCAGCGTTATATCCGCTAGAGATTCAGTTGGCAGGCGCACTTGCGGCCGGTAACCCGATCGAAGGTGTCACCTGGCCGGTCGTTCACGCTATGAACGCCGACCACTCGAGCGAGAATGCGTCTGTTTCCAAAGAGGTGGCACTGGCGACGTTGCGGAAGAACTCTGAAGAAGCCGCGGAAGCTATTCGCGCCATGTCAGATGCAGAATTGGACTCTGCAGCTACGATTTCTCTCTACGCGGACGCGCCCCTGACCGCTCAGTTTTTCATCGAGGACCACGCCCTGCGCCACAGCTACCATCACCTGGCGAAGATCCAGGAGACCTTGGGCTGACCGAGGCTGACCGCCATCAACACCCAGTCCGTCAAGAGCACAGCGACTTGAGGGATATGCAGGAAAGTCTCCGGTACCGTTAGGTCGAAGAGCTCATGGGCGCATGCCGGTTCAGAGCTGATCGGATTTGATCATCAATAGCTTGTCCACCTGCATCTCGTGCATGGTGTGCGGGATGCCGCCAACGCCGTGGCCGGATTCCTTCAGCCCGGCAAATGGCATCCAGTCGACCCGGAACGCCGTGTGGTCGTTGACCATGACCGCGGATCCGTTCAGCCGTTTGTAGCAGCGGAGCATGGTGTCCAGATCTTCGGTGAACACCGCGGCCTGGAAGGAAACCGCGAGGGCGTTCGCGCGGGCAATCGCTTCGTCCATATCGGAGTAGGGGTACACGCACACCACCGGACCGAACACTTCCCTGGTAGACACTTTGGCATCGGCGCGAGGGTCCCACAGCATGGTGCAAGCGTAGCAGGTGTCAGAAATCCGTTTGCCTCCGCATAGGACTCTGGGGAGATGGAAATGTAGTTGGTCCGAACACAGCCCAAGGCTCCGAGCGAGATGAGGGAAAACAGAAGGATGCTCCGAGTTGGATCTGAAATGGTAGCGAGTGATTGTGCCCAGGGACGAAAGGCACGATACTGCACAGCCCCGGCCCTCCGCACCGCCCGATAACGAATCATGACCGGATCTTTCCTGGAATCTCTCAGAGCTACGGAAACGGCGTTTCGCTTCTTCCCTCAGGAACTGGTCGACATACTGATGGAAGTGCGAAGTCTCGCGTTGGGCATCAAGCCATGGGCAACCGAGCGAATCAGACCCAGAGGGCTCACGGTTTTTGATCCAACGAAAGGCGGCACGGTCACGGGAGGGATCTGCTTTGTAGACATTCGGAACGGGATCGTCCGTGTGCGATCTGGTCGCGGGTCGGTGCTGGATGATCCGCGCTCAGTGTTGTCGGGAAAGCGGAAACTCATGCGCCACCTCGATATCCGGCGGTTTGAAGAAGCACGGTGGGATGACCTGGAATCCTTGCTTCGACAAGCTGCCAATCTGGATGAATCCCGTTTCAGGTATGAGTATCTATCTCCTGGCGAGAACCCCTCCTTCGACCTCGAGGCCAACAAACGCAACGCGATTGCCTTCTACACGATCCCAAAGGAAAAATCGTGGAGCACTGGGATTCCATGCAGCAGATCCCGGAGCATTCGGCGAATGGGAATACCATGTACTGACGAGCTCCGGACCGCTGCCCGCACCTATCTCAGATGGTCCAGGTCAGCGATGTCCTGACTTCGACCGGTCGCGCGCTTGTTTCTTCTCAGAGCCTCAAGTCCGATGAATGGGACCTCCAATCCGTCCAGCAGCAGAGTCTCTTTGGTCTCGAAGCATTCCGCAAAGTCCACCCCGCTAATTGACGTCAGAAGATCAATGCGCAAGGGCGGCCTGCCAAGCTGGATGACGCGTTTGGGAGTCATGAAGTCTGCGACGCCAAGTCCCACCTCGGCAAAGCCAAAGTCAATCAGGGCCTGCACAAGCCCGGCGGCGTTCTCAGACGAGATCTCAATCCAGACATCGAGATCCTTGGTGTAGCGGGGATGTCCGTGAAAGGCGACCGCGTATCCCCCAACAATGAGAAACCGGACCTTATTGGCGTGTAATGACGCGACAAACTCTTTGAAGTCTGGGGCGAGATTCATGTTGCGGGCTCTCTTGGTTCCAGCCGTGATGATCTGCTCTGATTGCTTCCAGTGCGGCAAGCCTCTCGGCCGGCGGGCGTGTTCGCCAGTAATCGGCCTCTCGCTCCTGCTCGGAGAAAGACACCACTCGGACGGCGGTCCTGTCGATTTTCAGCATACTCGCGATACTAGATTGACCATTTGATAGGTCAACGTCCTGAGCCGTTCAGGGTTGCTCCTCCGCCAGAACGTGGACCGTGACCTGACCATAAAGCCTCGGCTGATCGAGACTTCTACTGCGGCCAGGTGAAGTCCTTTTCTGGCGGCTATGTAACTCCTGGCGCCGCACGTCCCTGGGACTAGTACTGCCCAAGCACTCGGCGCAGGGCGGGCTCGTAGGTATCCGCGTACCGCATCATGCCCAGGTCATTCGGATGAGATCCATCCGTCGAGGCCTCGGCGTCGCTGCCCAGCAGATCCTCTCCGTCCAGGTAGTAGAGGTCTTCGTATCCGGAGCCCAGCAGACTGCGATGTGCGCCCTTCAGCGCCTCTCGATTGGTCCGATGCCGCTCAACCCGGGTGGGGAAGAACGGCGCGTTCGTGAATGACCGGTCTTCGACCAGTAGAATTGGCGTGTCTGGATGCGCCTCCCGCAGTTGCCTCACCAGCGGAATGGCCCGCTCGGCCACCATGTCAGCGTTCATGTTGGGCAGACAGTCGACAGCAAAGACACAGGGGTCAAGTTCTGCCAACAGCGCGCCGACCTCTGCCTCCATCCGGCCATTGCCTGAGAACCCCAGATTCAGGAACGGACGGTCGAGCCGGCGAGAGAGTATGGCGGGAAAGGCCATTCCCGGTCTGGATGCGCATGCTCCGTGGAGGATGCTAGTGCCGTAAAACACCATCGGGCGCTCTGTACGCGGCGCAATGGGTTCGAAGACGG
Source organism: Rhodothermales bacterium (assembly GCA_047619685.1). Classification (GTDB taxonomy): domain Bacteria; phylum Bacteroidota; class Rhodothermia; order Rhodothermales; family UBA10348; genus JABDJZ01. Next base: position 8,335 of record JBLHLC010000007.1, on the reverse strand, counting down.
CCTCCTCATCCACACCCAGCTCCAGGGACTCTACTCCATTGTAGAGTGGCAAATAGAGGGAATACCGACGGAACCCGGGACGAAGGTTTTGCGCAATGGCCACGTCCATCTCCTGCGAATCCGGTCGGACCACCGCGACCCACCGTTGCCGCCCCAGCGCGTCTTCCGCGTAGAGGTCCAGCCCGCTGACTCCCGTGGCCGGCATATGCGACATGGCTAGACGCTCCAGAAGCAGGGAGTACCGAACACGGATTGCTGTCGCGTCTGTCGCGAACCGAACGCACATCCCGGAAGAATGGCGGGACAGATCCCACACTGGTTCTCGAACCACGCCCTCCGCCTTGCCCGGCAGCCGATCGAAATAGCGAACCGTGTCATCCCAACCCTTGCCCTCGACACCCCAATCTCGGACATCGTGCCAAGCGGTTTCTCTCGGGCGGCCAGCGACTGCAACGCCCGGGATGGCCAATGCCGCGGCGCCGGTGGCGCCTATTCTGAGGAAGCTCCGCCTGCTGATCATTGCGTTCAAGGGCTGGTTGTCAGATTCCAAGGTAGGGCCGGCCTATCGGAGTGATCGAGGGCTTCCGCCCGGATTCCGCAACATGGGCTGGTTATCTGTCTGGTCGGAGTCAGCCATACGGCAATTGCGCCCCATGCCAGACTCCCACAATCCAGACCGTCTCTCCCCGGACTTTGTAGAAGAACCGGTACGGCTTGACGATCACCTGCCGATATCCAGAGTCAGGGTATTCAGGAACAGGGTGACCAGACTCAGGATAGTCGAACAGGCGGCTCAGAGCCGTTTCGGCCTTTCGCTTGAAGGCCGCCGCCGCGATAGGCTTGTCTGAGCGGATGTAACGAATTGCCGACAAGAACTGCAATTTGGCCCTTGGCGTGAATTCAATTCTCAACTCACGCCTCCAGGATTGCGTCTGCTTCTTTCATCACCTCTTCCATCGAGAAACCGGCTCCCGCCGCAATCTCCTTGTCTCCCTGCACGAGAATCTTCAGTATCTCCAACTCCTCCTGGGAGCGCCGATATGCCTCGGCACCCACCATCACAACCGCCGCCTTACCTCGCTGGGTAATCACTATCGGATCGGATGATCCGGAGACCCGTCTGACTATCCCCGCCGCTTCCTTTCTCAGGTCGGAGATAGGTATGATCTGTGGAAGAGCCTTCATGTTTTACCCTGCGTTCGCTAGCCTAATTGTACAACACAACGTACGTGACACGGGGTTTCGTGTTCCTGAGGCGCAACCTGGGCGAATAGACATTTCATCGACAAGTCGCCGACGCGTGCGCCGTAGCATGTAGTGCCCACGACCGACGCGTGACTGCTCGCTCCATCATACTGCTCCTTGCCACTGTGGTCATCCCGGGCCTTGCGCTGGCCGCGGTGGGCGTCGTGCTGGTCCAGCAGCACGGCGAGCTTGCCGAACGCAGGACAGAGGACCAGGCCCGTCTGCGCGCGCGGGAGGCATCGGATTCCCTCCGGGCGCTTCTGGACGACCGGCTGACTGCCGTCCCCCCAGCCTCCAGTCTCCGGTACCCCGGTAACAACGGCGTGCTAAATCTTGGCGGGGTGCAGGACGGCGCCTTCCAGCCTCCCTTCGCGGATATCCCTTCGGCCCTATCCGAGCGCCGTTTTCAGCTGACGCTCGCGGGACTGCACAGTGGCTCCCCACCCTCCGCATACCGTGAAGCCGCCAGGCAGGCACGCAGTCCGGATCAACGCGCCTTCTTTGAAATTCGCGAGGCCGAAGCTCTGGGCGAAGCCACCGAAGCAGCCCTCGAGCTCGTCCGGTCCGGCACGCGCTTCGCGGACGAGTTCGGTATTCCGCTATCGCTTTGGGCCATGGAAGCCACGGACCAGCGAGACCGGGACTTCGCCCCCTCGGAGTGGCTGAACTTTGGCGCCATCGCCTATGCCCGCGACTTGGGCGTGGACGGCTTCGCAACGGGCGAGCACGACATCCTGGCACACGTCCGAGGCCGCTTCTCGGCCATAGAGAACTGGCGCCTCAGTCCTGATTCGAGTTGGATGATCCGCCGGGTTGGGGATGCGTTTGTGGGCATCCGGATGGACTCCGTACGGGCGTTGGCGAGCGTGATTCCCGGTGTTCATTCGCTCGCGGCCAGCCGGGGCGCCCAAGGCTATGCGCTCAATCCCAGCTTTCCGTTTCTGCAGGCCGACATCGAAACGGACCGCGCAGTCCACCTCTCCCTCCTGTGGATGCTTGCACTTGGACTGGTGACCATGGTCACCGCGTTCGGGGCGCTAAACCTGCTCCGAGATGCCCGGCGCGACCGGCGACTCGCCCAACTGCGAGCGGGATTCGTGTCTTCGGTCAGCCACGAGGTCCGCACGCCACCGGCCGGAATCCGCCTTCTGACTGACAGCTTGTTGACCTACGGCCCGGGGTCCAGCGACGAGTGGCGGAGGGACCTCGAAACCATTTCCTACGAGACGGACCGCCTCACCCGGATGCTGGACAACGTCCTTCGAGCCTCGCGTATCGAACGCGGCGCGGATCGCTATCACTTGAGACGGACGCGGCAGGCGTGATTACAATGGCCGATGACGGACCGGGGATGTCGGAGGAGGAACTCCTGAAGGCCTTCCAGCCCTTTTTCCGCGGTGACAACGGGGCCGCTCGGACCCGTACGGGCACCGGCCTGGGGTTGTCCCTGGTCCGAACGATTGCCCGTGGACACGGGGGCGAGGCCTCGATGGACCCGCTGGGCGCGCGGGGCTGCCGGGTTGTCATCACGATTCCCATCGAACCATGAGTCACACGATTCTCATTGTCGAAGACGACCGGACACTGCGCCAGGGCCTCGAGCGGTCACTGCTCAAGGAAGAATACCGCGTGCTGACGGCAATCTCGCCCGAGGAGGGCCTGGCGCGCTTCGAAGAGAACTCGGTTGACCTGATCGTGCTCGACTGGATGCTTCCAGGCCGAAGTGGCCTGGAGTTCTGCCGCGACCTTCGCGCTGGATGGTTCCGCAGGCCGATCATCATGCTGACGGCCCTGTCAGACGAGTCGGACAAGATCCTGGGACTGGACCTGGGAGCCGACGACTACCTCACCAAGCCCTTTGCCCTCGGTGAGCTTTTGGCGCGGATCCGCGCAGGCCTCCGCCGCATCGAGCCCCAGGACGACGGGCCACCGCACATTGTCTTTGGATCAGCCGAGGTGGACTTCCTCCGGTTCGAGGCAGTCAAGGATGGAGCCGGAGTTCACCTCCCGGCACGCGCCTTCGCGCTCCTCCGCAAGCTGGTTCAGGAGGAGGGGCACGTCATGACGCGCGACGAGCTTATGGATGAGGTCTGGGGATACGACGTTGTGCCAGGCACCCAGACCGTAGACAACCACGTCTCCATGCTGCGCACGGCGCTGGAGGACAATCCAAGGAAGCCGCAGTTCATCAGAACGGTCCACGGCGTGGGCTACCGGTTCCTGCGCGACCAGACAAAACCATGAATCGCTTTGTCAGCCTTTTTTACTTCTGTGGAATCTAACCGGACAATCCCCGGGAGGCCAGGTGCCACTTTAGGTGAGTATTCAGCCAACCCAACCCTTGCTATGCGACGCTTTTCACTCGCTCTTACACTGCTCCCGGTCACGACCCTGACCGCCTTGCTCTCTCCTGACGCCCTGGCCCAGACCGGCGAGGATCTGCTCCAGCAGGCAGTTCGGACCGAGCGTCTGTCCGGAAACCTCGACGCTGCCATTGCCCTGTACGAGCAGATCGTCGAGCAGTACGCTGGGGACCGCGACCTCTCCTCGCAGGCACTCCTTCAGCTGGCGCGCGCCTACGAATCGCTTGGTCGTACGGAGGCGCGGAAGGCCTACGGACCCCTGCTGAACGACTAGGCAGACTACCCGGAGGTAGCCGCTGAGGCGCGGGCGGGGTATGAGCGGCTTTCTCCGAAGCCACAAGAGAAGTCGCCCGGGGCGATATTCGTGCTCAGGACACACCCGGACGCCACTAGCTGGGGTGCCTCGCTGTCGCGGGACGGCTCTGTCCTGGTGACCGCGATTTACGGCGAAGGACTTGACGGGGTCGCGCTACAAGATCTTGAAACCGGAGCCGTAACCGTCACAGACCTGGACATGGGATAAGAGGCTCGCGGGAGCGCAGAGCTGGTGACTCTCTCACCCGACGGCACTACGCTCGCGGCCGGCTGGTACCCCGGTCTCAGCCGCCCGGGCCTCGGCGGCGTGCCCAATCTGACCCTACGAGTGCGTGATCTGGAGTCGGGCAGGGTTAGCCAAGTAATCGATGCGGGGGACTACACGAAAGCCCGCCTGGGCCTGGAGTCCACGGGCCGCGCCCACGTCGATGCACAAGACTGGACGAGCGACGGACGGAGCATCCTCGCCTATTTCGCTCTTTCGCGCGGGCACCACGAGTTGGCCCTCGTGCACCTCGATGGCTCGTTGTCCTACCGTCATCGCAGAGTTCGCCGGGGAATTATGGGGGCTGAGGGCGCGCCTACTGAACGAGGCCCGCACGTCGGGGCGCCCGTTCAACGAACTGGTGCAGTATTATGCCGTGGAGCGCTTTCTCTTCCGCCTGAGTCAGTCGCCGTACGTAGAGCAGTTCGTGCTTAAGGGAGCACTCCTGCTGCGCACCCATGATGTGGCGGCGACGCGGCCCACGCGCGACATCGACCTGCTCGGGCGGGGGCCGCTCAGCATTGACAACCTGGAGGACGTGGTGCGCGAATGCCTTACCGTGGAGATCGACGACGGCATGGTCTTCGACGCGAACACGGTGCGGGGGAGCGAGATTAAGAAGGCAAGCAGATCACGACGACGGCGTCCTCCGCGGGGGTCTCCACGGCAAGCGAGCCTGTGCTCCAGGAACTGCCGGATGGCTACGCGCTCTCACAGAACTACCCGACCCATTCAACCCGGTCACGACGATTGGCTTCGCGCTGCCTGAGACAGGACGCGTGCGTTTGGCGGTGTTCGACGGGCTGGGCCGAGAGGTAGTCGTGCTGGTTGACGGGACCCTGGAGGCCGGGCACCACGAGGCCAGGTTCGATGCAAAGAGCCTCCCGACGGGAGCGTACCTCTACCGGCTTTCGACCGACACTGGCGCCATCGCACGGACACTGATGCTGATGAAATAGGCTGTAGTGACCCTCCACAACCCCAAACTCGGCTCAGGTATCTCGCGGACAGCCAGGTGTGCAGATGGGCAGATTCGGTGGGCGACCGAATTGTAAGACCTGATCACGACGGCTGAGGTCACTTGCCGTCATGACGCCCGGAATGTCTCCAACCCAAAACTCAGCCAAGGCAACAAGGAGACTCTCCCCGTTTTCCGACGCCAGATCGGAGAAAAAATCCCCATCTCCGGTGAGGCGGACATTGCGGTAGTTGATAACTGCCTCTCCTGCGTCCCAGGGTGGGAACGCGGGAAAAGCGCTGCCGCGTTGGTTAGAAGCCTCAGGCATCAAGACGGGTCCGTTCTTCGGCCGATATCAAAATCTGGTAACGTCCTGAGCAGACCGCTCTCTGAGCGTATCGTCTACCAGATCGTTAAGGAGCGGGCGCGATCTGCTGGTATCGCGCTGTCGCCAATGCGCCTTCGGCGTGTTCCGGCCAAGTAGTTGACATTGGTCAGGAATCTGCGGACTCGGCGACCGACGCAGCCGGTGACCACACTGCTGGGTGGTGAGGTTTCCCACTCAAGGCAAACCCTGCTTCCGGACGGTAGGGGACTCCCGCGAGATAGTGAAGCAGTTGGGCCTGCTGTAAATCACCTCCCGACCTGATCCATCACTTCTGAAGCACCAGCGAACGGGTCTGGATGAAACTTCCGGCCCGCATTACCGACAGGTAGACGCCGCTCGGCAGGTTGGATGCGTCGAACGAGACCTCGTGAAAGCCGGCCGGCTTGAGACTATTCACAAGGGTGCCCACGAGCCTTCCACGCGCATCGTAGACGCTGACGGTCACGGGGCCAGCCTTCGGAAGAGCATACCGGACAAGGGTTGACGGGTTGAACGGGTTGGGGTAGTTCGGCCGCAACTCGAAGGATGCGGGCAGCAGGTCGTCCTCGACTCCGGTCACCGCGCCACGCACAAGCACGAAGGAGAAGACGGCGCTAGTGGCCGACACCTGTCGATCGGACACCGTCAGGCGGTGAAAGAGCCCCACAGATGCGCCAGGCCTCGTACCAAGGGCGTTCATGATTTCGACTGCGTCGGCGACCGTGAACCCGAAACCCGAAACGGCAGGATCCACGGTACGGAGTACCGACGTGAAGCTCGGAGTAGAGGAAACCTCCCAAGTGTATGACACATCCCCTCCCTCTGGATCAATGGCCGCATTCCATTCCACCGCAAAGAGAACGTCCGCTAGATTTCCAGTCGCCGCTACGGACGCCTGGTGTACCGGCGAGTTGAAGACGTCGTCTGGATCGGCGAATACGGGCGGGTTGTTGACCCCAGTGACTGTGATCGAGACGGTCGCCGTGTTCGAATCGACGGTGCCGTCGTTCACATTGAAGGTGAAGGAGTCCGTACCGAAATATCCTGCGGCTGGAGAGTAGGTCCGCAAAGCCCCGCCACCAGACAACGTGCCGTTGGATGGCCCAGAGACGATCAAATAGGAAAGAGGGTCTCCATTTTCGTCCGATGCGCGGAGTGTAATGCCGACCGAACCGCCTGCAGCAACGGTCACAATCTGGTCGGACGCGACCGGAGCCGCATTGGTCGCGGCCGGAAATACGCCAGGCCGAAGGACGAGCGGCTGATCCAGGGAGCCGAGTGCGGTATCCGGCTTGAACCGAAGATTCGGGCCGACCGAGATCGGCGCAGAGGTCCCCGTGGCGTATTCGAACGAAATCGACGTCCCCCCCGTCCCATAAACTGTTAGGAAATACACCTGGGTACCCCCCAGCGGCAGCGAACTGGCGACTCCCCGGATCTCGGAACCAGAAAATGCACCAAGAACACCGCTCGCTTCGACTGGACTCCCACTCGGTGAGAGCACCGTGGCAACGATGATCATGGCCGAGGTGTAGCCCGCCGGGTCTACAGTCCACGCAGCGGGCACCTCAACAGACGAATCTGTCGAGACTACCAGCGGCTGCGAAATGCTTCCGATGACGGCGCCCGGGGCAAATACGATACCTGGTCCCACACCGGTTGGAGACCCGGCGCCATCGACCATCTGAAACGTGATCGGGTCAGACGAGTCCCCATGAATCGTCAGGAAGAAGAGCGGGTCGGTGCCGACCACGGTAAGAGACGCAACGCCCCGAACCTCGGTGCCCGAGAACGCAGCGAGGTAACTCCCAGAGCCGTCGGTCGCCACTCCGCCGACTACCACCCGGGCGACTAGGTTCATCGACGACTCAAACCCAGATGCATCTACGCTCCAACCCGTCGGTGGCGACCCCGGATTCCCGGACGAGAGCAGTATCGGACTTGAAAGCGAGCCCAAGCTTGATTCGGGCGCGACGTCCATCGCCGGACCCAGGGGTACCGGTATCGAACTGGACGAGGGATCGAAGACCTGAAAGGAAATTGATGCGGTCGCCTCGCCGTAGACCACAATAAAGAACAGTGCCGATCCCTGGCTGACGGTAGCTCGAGCTACACCCCGAATCTCCGCACCATCGAAGGCCGCCAGAACGGCGTCTGGGTGGACGATCAAACTACCGTCGACCTGGACGGACGCGACCAGTGTTGATGAGCCTGAATAGGCCGAAGCATCCACGGACCAGTCGGTTGGGAAACCGAATGAGGTATCCGAAAGCACTACAGGCGCTCCGACCGTGCCCCGACTTCCGTCTGGTGAAAACGTCGTGCCGGGCCCGATCGCCGCGGGAGACGATCCTTCTACCCCAGAGTACACTTCGAACGTGATCGGTTCGTCGCCCGAGCCGTGTATGGTGAGGAAGAAAACGACTTGGCCCTGGACTAACAAAGCCGATGCAACTCCACGAACCTCACCGGCGGACTTGGCGGCAAGGACTGCATCGAGGCTGTTGATCGGGCTGCCGGAGACGAATACGCCGGCAACGATGTTCATCGATGATGAGTATTGAGCGGCGTCAACCGTCCAATCGTCGGGCGAACCGTTCGTATTGGAGACCGTGATGGTAAACGACTGCGTCGCGGTCGCGCCTGCGGCATCCGTCACGATCAGTTCAACATCATGGGGTCCGACATGGTCGGTTGTCGGCGTCCCCGCAAGCGTCGCCGTGCCGTTTCCGTTGTCGATCACCGTCAGCCACGAGGGCACCACCGTGCCGGTGATCGCGCGGGTATCGCCGGCGTCGGGGTCGGCGGTCCTCACCTCGTAG
>JBLHLC010000006.1:0-129728 GCA_047619685.1 Rhodothermales bacterium | reverse complement strand
ATATGGCCATTACCGCGGGAGGGCTGGCCGGGACGCTCGCTCCAGGCCAACAAAGAACCATCACGGTGGAGTTCACACCCGGCGCGACGGGGGCTCGGGCGGCGGAGCTTGTCATCGCCACCAATGCGTCCGGCAGTCCCGCCTCCGTGGCCCTTTCCGGGACCGGCATTGCGCCTGCGCTTGGTGTATCCCCACCTAGCCTTTCGTTTGGTGCCCTCGAACTCGGATCTCAGGCCACGGCCACGACCACCTTGGAGAACACCGGGACGGCTCCGCTGGTGATCAGCGCCCTCGCCATCAGCGGTAACCACGCGTTTGATTTTGTGATCACGACCGGGGGGACCCCGCGGACGCTCGACGTGGGGCAGCAGCTGGCGGTCTCAGTTGAGTTTTCTCCGAGTGCAAGCGGAGTCCGAGAGGCCACGCTGACTGTCACCAGCAACGACCCTGCAGGGTCGGTAGCAATCCCGCTCTCGGGCACGGGAACGGTCCCCGCACTGCAGGTGGCGCCCCCTGCGCTCGATTTCCTGTCTGTCGAACTCGGCCAGACCAGCAGTCTGAGTACCACGGTAGAAAACACTGGGGACGCGAACCTGCACATCACTGGCGTCACGCTGAGTGGCACCCATGCAGCCGACATGGCCGTCACCGCTGGCGGACTGGCGGGAACGCTGGCACCCGGCCAACAGCGAGCGATCACGGTTCAGTTCACACCCAGTGCCACTGGCGTCCGGTCTGCCCAACTGCTTGTATCCAGCAACGCACCAGGCAGCCCAGCGTCGATTCCGCTGTCGGGGACCGGATCCGGGAATGCCATCTTGAGGATCTCCGCCGGTTCGCTCGAATTCGGTGAGGTTGAGGTCGGAGCAGCAAACACGCTGGAAGCGACCATCTCGAATGACGGTACCATCGATCTGGTCATTACATCCCTCGTCGTCTTGGGCGACGCAGCGGATTTTGCCGGTCCCTCGGCGGGCGGGGCCATCCATATACCCCCGGGAGGGTCGGGTGCGGTTGGCCTGGAGTTCCGCCCGACGGCCCTCGGGCTGAGAGAAGCATCCGTCCTGGTTACCTCTAATGCTGCCGGCAGCGCGCATGAAATCGTCTTGACCGGCACGGGCCTCGGGCCTGCGTTCGTTCTGTCTTCGACCGTGCTGGACTTCGGTCAAGTCGTGGTCGGGGAGAACCGACAACTCCCGATCGTTGTTGCGAACGGGAGTTCGATCGATCTCCCGATCAGCGGCATAACACTTACCAGCGGCACCGCGGGAGCCTTTTCCATAACTGAGGGGGGCGATCCAGGCACGCTCGCGGCGGGAGAGAATCGAGTCGTCCTGGTCACCTTTGCCCCCACCGGTCCGAGCGCGGGATCGGCTGTATTAGAGGTGGCAGGAATTGACCAGGTTTCGAGATCGACACTGAGCGGGACGGGCATCGCGCCCGCACTTGGCGTGACCCCGGCCTCCCTCGCGTTTGGCGCCCTCGAGGTGGGCACCCACGCTACCGCCACCGCGACGCTCGAAAACACGGGAACGGCTCCGCTTGTGATCAGCAGTTTCGCCGTCGGTGGCAACCAGGCCTCTGACTTTGTGATCACGGCTGGCGGCGCACCAATCACGCTCGCGGTGGGGCAACAGCTCGCCCTGTCGGTCGAGTTTACGCCGGGAGCATCGGGCGTGCGATCCGCGACACTGACTGTCACCAGCAACGATGCGGCAGGACCACTCACATTGCCGCTCTCGGGGACAGGAACCCTCCCCGGACTGAGCCTGACGCCGCTCGCGCTGGCCTTCGGCGCCGTAGAACTGGGGCAGTCCGCCAGTCTGAGCACCACGGTCGAAAACACCGGCGACGCGGATCTGCAGATCACGGGCGTCACGCTTGGGGGCACCCACGCGGCCGATATGGCCATTACTGCGGGAGGACTGGCCGGAACCCTCACTCCAGGCCAACAAAGAACCATCACGGTCGAGTTCACACCCGGCGCCACAGGGGCCCGGACGGCCACGCTGACGGTCACCAGCAACGATCTGGCGGGCCCGACTACCGTCCCTCTCTCAGGCACAGGAACAGCACCCGCGCTCCGCCTTACGCCACGGGCACTCGTCTTCCCCGCCGTCGAGATCGGCCAGTCCAGCACCCTGAGTACAACCGCCGAAAATACGGGGGACGCCGATCTGCAGCTCAGAGGGGTCACTCTGAGTGGCGGCCACGCTTCCGACATGGCCGTTACCGCTGGCGGACTGGCTGGAACGCTGTCACCCGGCCAGCAGCGAGTGATCACCGTCCGGTTCACACCCGGCGCCACCGGATCTCGAGTCGCGCAGCTTGAGGTTGACAGCAACGCTCCCGGTGGCACTGCCTCTGTGGCCCTGAGCGGCGCTGGAAAAATCACCGAAATGACAGTGTCTCCCGAGGCCCTGGATTTCCAGGACGTTGAAGTTGGCGAGGCTAGCACCCTGTTCGTGACGATCGCGAATACGGGGACCGCCACGGTGTCCCTTGGGGCAATCGGCATCGTCGGAGAGGCGGTCACCGAGTTCTCGATCTCCGGGGGCGGAACGCCGGGCGCGTTGAGTGCCGGCCAGCAACAGACCGTTGCCGTGACGTTCACCCCAACGACATCGGGGCGGCGTACGGCCAGCCTCTCGATCACCAGCCAAATCTCCGGCACGCCCGTCTTTGTCTCGCTCTTCGGGTCAGGGACGGTGGCGGCGGCGGCCCTTGAGGTCGCCCCGCTTTCGCTTGAGTTCGGGCAGGTCTTGGTGGGCGGGACGTCTGACCTGACGACGCACATTCAGAATACGGGCACCGCCGAACTCAACCTCCTCTCTTTGGCGATCTCCGGCGGCGCATTCTCAATTGTGAGCGGAGGAGGGACCGGGGCCCTGCCAGCCGGGACGTCTCGCTCGGTCGTGATTCGATTCACCCCTACCGGACGAGCCTCCTTTAGCGGTGCCCTCGACATCGTAAGTAGTGTAGGAACCTCGCGAGTGACATTTGACGGCCGGGGAGCCGGACCGGACGTATCGGCGGCGGCCACGTTGCTGAACTTCGGGAGCGTCGAAGTGGGGGCTCTTGCGACGCGCACAGTGGTGCTGTCCAATCTGGGGGAAACAGAAGCAACCATCTCTCTACTGATGGGAGGCGCAGACGCTGCGGCATTCACTGCTGCCCTGCCCTCGCACACTCTCGCTGCCGGCCAACAGGTACAGCTGTCTGTTGCTTTCGTGCCCCAACGCGTTGGCGCCCATGTGGCTACAATTGCAGTGGGAAGCACTCCCTTCGCCGTCCCGATCTCCATCTCGGTTTCGGGGTCGGGAACCGTGCCCAGCATTATCGGGACCGCCCCTGAAGCCGTCTCCGCGAGCCTAGGGAATGATGTCCCGTTGACGGTCGAACTCTCGAGTACCTTTCAGCCACAAACCCGGGAGTTGTGCTACCGGCAAACCGGGCAAGCCACCTATGTCTGTGTCCCACTCGTCCAGAGCGGGACACTGAACGCGGCATCGGTTCCAGCCGCCGCGGTCACGGTTCGTGGTGTGGAGTACTTCTTCCGGTTCACGGACGCCGGCTCGACGTACACAGATCCTGCCGATCAGCCTGACTTGATGCCGTACCGGCTGAGTGTTCTGGTTGACGCCTTCCCCGCTCCTGTCCCGATTCTTCCGAAAGTGTACCGGATGATCTCGGTACCGCTGCAGTTGGCGAACCCACAGGCAGAATCCGTCCTGGCTGCTCTCGGCCCTCCAGACCCGTTTCGGTGGCGTCTCCAGCGCTGGAACGGGGCTACCCAACAGTACGGCGAGCATCCAAACACGCCAGCTGTCTTCACTCCGTGTACCGCTTTCTGGCTGGTCACGATCGACGGCGCCACCTTCGATATCACCCTGGGTTCATCGGTGGACGCACTCGAACCGTGTGATCTGGACCTCTTTCCGGGTTGGAATCAGATTGCCAGTCCATACGCGTTTCCGATCTCATGGTCTGACGTGGAACTCAGCGCACCGGTAGACGCACCCGTTCACTTCGACGCCTCGACCGTGGGCGACGACCCGTACAGATACAATCAGGCCGTCCTCCAGCCCTGGGATGGGTATTGGGTCAACAACCCTACATCGGACGTCGTCAGCCTGGCCTTTCAGCCCATCGAGAGCTCGGCCACGTCGAATACGTCAGAAGCAGCAGCCAAGAATGCGGGCATCGGCGGCGTACTCGATCGCGGCGGGTATGCGTTCCAGTTGACGGCCAGAATGCCTCTGCGCGATCTAAAAGATGCCCAGAACTTCGTCGGAGCAGCCGAAACAGCAACCGACGGCTACGACGCGCTGGACTTTGCCGAGGCCCCCGGCATCGGCGAATATGTCCGATTGAGTATCGTCGAGCACGATCGGCGAATGGCTGGTGATTTTAAGCAGCTCCGCGACACCGGGTCAGAGTGGCACTTTGAAGTTGGTGCAGAACTCAAGGAAGGATTGGGCGAGACCGGGCAACAGGTCGTTGTCTCGCTCTCGGGCTCGGGCTCAATCCCTGCGGGACAAGACCCTTATGTCTTCGACCTGGATCGGGGCGAACGCATGTGGCTGAGCGACGGCTCTTTTCACGTGACACTGACCCAAGACGAACCCGTCCGACACTTCAGCTTGCTTGTCGGGACACAGACCTTCGCGAGCCAGAACGGGGACGGTATCTCGCTCGTGCCGCAGCGGGTGGCTCTTGAGCAGAACTACCCCAATCCGTTCGAATCGGATACGCGGATCAGGTTTCAACTACCCGAAGGTGGGCACGCGACGCTAAACGTTTACAATTCCCTCGGACAGAGGATTCGCACCCTGGTTGATGGCACGCGCGGCGCAGGCTGGTTCGAGGCCACCTGGGACGGCCGAGACAACGCGGGATACCCGGTCACAAGTGGCCTTTATTTTTATCGGCTGGAGGCCCCTGGCCGTACGATGAGCAGGTTCATGGTCCTTGTACGCTGACATATGACGATTCTCTCCAATTGCCGGGTCCCGATCCTTTTCTGCCTACTGGCGGTGACGTCCAGTACGGGCGTACTGGCCCGTCAGAACGCGGTGGACCTGACCAGTCAGCGGCAGTCTACCTCAATATCAATGATGGGTGTTTATCAGAGTTATGAGGAGGACGGATTGCTGAGCATGTCCCAGCTCAGTTTCCCGCTTGTGATTGATGTACCCCTTGGGCGGAAGCTCAGACTGAATGCCTGGGCAAACAGGATGGAAACGGAAGGCGAAGGCGTCCAGTCTCTGTCCGGTTTTTCGGATGCCCAGGTCATTCTCAGTTTCGCTCAGCCAGTGGGGTCCGGGAGTTTGGTGCTCAGTATGAGCGCCAACGTCCCCACAGGCCAGAGCGAGTTGACCACGGAGGAGTTCGAGACCGTCATCCTCCTGAGTCAGGCCGCATACGATTATCGTGTTCCGAGCCTCGGACAAGGTCTCGGCGTGTCTCCCTCCGTCACATGGGCCTTCCCGGTTGCCCCAAGTGTGGTCGCCGGCATCGGTGCCTCTTTCCAGCATAGAGGAAGCTATAAACCACTTGATTCGCTGGAAGAAGAGTATGTCCCCGGCGACGAGGTTTTGTTGACCGTCGGTCTGGACGCACGACTCAGCCGAACCACCGCGCTATCGCTGGACATGACCTACGCCATCTACGCCGCAGACCGGCTTGGCGACGAGGATATCTATCAGGCCGGCAACAAGATCACCTCGTCCGTCCTGATAAGAGGATTTCAGGGCTTCAATGAGTGGCGACTCCTTGGGCTCTATCGTAACCGAACCAAGAGCGACGAACTTGCGGGGTCCTCCCTTGTCACCGAGGAACAGCGGACGGTCCCGAATGAGATCATGCTCAGGGCCTCGTACGGCCTCCGGGTGACCTCCGTCGTGACTACCACCCTGCAGGCCGAAATCCACTTCTTTGATGAGACAGAGATCTACCCCAAGAGAAGTGTCATCGACCTCGGACTCATTCCCTCGTTCCGTATATCCCCGCGGATCACTTTCCTATCCAGGGTCGTGGCAACAATCGGAACGGTCTCCGGCTTCGAAGCGGGCGCCGGACTATCTGTGACCCTGTAGCTGCGGCTGGTTCCACAAGACCTACCCAGTTGTTCACTGGTTGGATATGTCGCGCACAAAACTGAGGAGCAGGGGATGGGCCCCCGCGGGCATGCTCCCGTGGTTGTAGCCGTCCAGTTCGAAGATCTGCGTGCTCGGATGGCCGACTTCCTGCGTCATGCGCCAGAAGAAGGCGTTCTCTTCGTACCGGCCCAGCAGCTCGCGCTCCCGATCGGCCGTGATGAGCAGCATGGGGGGCGAATCTGGTCGCACGTGGTACACGGGGGCCATTTCGTCCACGACGGATTGCGTGCCCGCGACTCGGCTACCGCTAGCGGGTAAATGCAACTTCGTCTGACCTTGCCGCAACGCGGCCAGAGCCTACTTTCCCCGTAAGTTGTGCGTGCATGCCAGGCGCCGTCACATCAACCAACCAAAGCCAAGCGATGGATCTCGGACTGAAAGACAAGGTGATCATGGTCGCCGCCTCCAGCAAGGGTCTCGGATATGGAATAGCCGACGCGGTAGCCGCGGACGGCGCCAGGGTATCGATGGCCAGTCGAACATCGGCCGATATTACGGCCGCCGCAGAACGCCTCGCCGCCCAGCACGGCGCCGACGCCCGGGGCTACGTCATGGACGCCACGGACGCGGACTCCATTGCCGCCTGGACAGAGGCAACCTTAAAAGACTTCGGAAGGATCGATGGCCTGGTGGTTAACGCAGGAGGACCGCCGGCAGGAAAGTTCGACGCCTTCGATGACGAGGCATGGGCCCACGCATTCAATCTCACCCTGATGAGCTCGGTCAGGATGATTCGGGGGGTTCTTCCCACCATGCGCGCGCAGGGCAGCGGATCGATTCTGACCATCACCTCATCCTCGGTGAAGGAACCCGTGGACTTCCTGCTGCTGTCAAATGTCTTCCGGTCCGGCGTAGTCAGCCTTGCAAAAAGCCTTGCCGGGGAGCTCGCGCCAGTGGGCATCAGGGTGAACAACCTGGTCCCGGGGCAGGTGGACACTGATCGGGTCCGAAACCTGGACCGTTTCGCCGCGGAGCGCAGCGGAATTCCGGTGGAGGAGCAAAGGGCCGCACGGCAAAAACTCATCCCCATGGGGAGGTACGGGGCGCCGGATGAATTCGGGAAAACAGGCGCGTTTCTCCTGTCCGATGCCGCCTCTTACATCACCGGCGCCACGCTTCTGGTCGATGGCGGCCGCTCGCGGACCGTCTGGTAGGCATGACACGTGGTTCCTCTTATGTTTACGCCATGGGAGACGCCTTGATACGAAGCCTGGTCCTTGCAGCCTTGTTGACCGGTCTCACCGCTTGCGCGGGAGAGCCGGTGCTGACGGTTGGGAGTTCGACGGATATATCCACACTGGACCCGTTCGGCATGTTCAGCCGCGTCGAGATCTCGTTGGGAGACCACATCTTCCAGACGCTCACGTTTCTGGATCGCGAGATGGAGACGGTCCCCTCTCTGGCTACCAGTTGGGAGAGGCTCCCGGGAGACACCACCTGGGTGTTCCATCTTCGCGAAGGGGTCCGATTTACCAATGGCGAACCGTTTGACGGGGAGGCCGTCAAGTTCAGTGTCGATCTCTTCATTGAGCGCAACCGTCAGGGCATGGTTGTTGGCGGCGCTTCCGTTGCGCTGCCATCGTCGGAGATTACCCGGGTCGTCGTCATCGACCCACTTACGGTCAGCATCGACACGGCACGGCCCAAGGCCCTCCTGCCGTTCTATATGACGCAGATCTACATGCTGGCGCCCGGGCACTACGGAGGTGCCGGCGATGCGGAAAGGGCGGAGAATCCTGTCGGTACCGGTCCCTACGTCCTCCAGGAACGCATTCGCGACAGCCATGTCACCCTAGCCCGGAATCCGGACTACTGGGGCCCGGCTCCTGCGCTGGACAAAGTGGTTTTCCGGGCGATTCCGGAGATTTCCACCCGGGTTGCCGAGCTTGAAATAGGCACGATCCACATCATCGGTGACCTGCCCTTCGACCAGGCTGGCCTGCTTGAGAGGTCCTCGGATGTACACGTTGCCACGGTATCTGGTGGACGTCGCGTGATGATCGGAATCAAGACCCAGGGAGGCCCTGAGCCCCTCACGGACACCCGGGTCCGGCAAGCCTTGAATTACGCCATCGATTTCGACGCCATAAACGAGGGGCTGTATGGCGGTGCCGCCACGCGCATGGCAGCGGTTTTCAATCCCCCGTTCAGGCACCCCGACTTGTCGCCGTACGCGTACGATCCCGCCCGCGCGCGCCAGCTTCTGGCCGAGGCCGGGTACCCCAACGGGTTCGAACTGGCGAGTCTGGACACGCCCATTGGAAAGTGGATCCAGGACTTTGAGCTGGCCCAGACCATCGCCTCTCAGTTGGCTGAGGTGGGCGTTACCCTGAAAGAGGGCGTCCGGACCTATGAGTGGGGCAACTACCGGACGAAGCTCCTGGGCCATGACCTCCCGGGACTGTTCATGCAGGCCTCAGGAGGCGAGTTCGAACTTCAAACGGAAGCGGCCGACCTGACAATCACCAGCCCCAGCAATTTCTATAACTGGGAGAATGCTGCCTACGAGAAGCTGTGGTCGGAGCTTCTTGAGACGATGGATTCGGAACGCCGCTACCAGATCGGTCTCGAGATGCAGGAGCTCGTTCTGGAGGAGGCGCCCTGGATTTTTCTCTACATCCAGGTAGATACCTACGGCGTGAGCGACCGCATCAGCTGGAGTCCGCGCATGGACGAGGTGATCCACCTGTGGGATGTGAACTGGACGGAAACGCCCTAAGGTGCTGGCATGCTGAGGTACATCGCCGGACGGCTGCTCCAGACTGTATTCATACTGTGGGCGGTCGCGTCGATTGCCTTCCTGCTGACCCTGCTTTCGGGCGATCCGGCCACCCTCATGATCGGGGAGCACTGGACGGCCGAACAGGTCGCCGCATTCCGTGACTACATGGGGTTTGACCGCCCTCTCCTCGTCCAGTACGTAGAGTACCTGGGCCGAATCCTCCAGGGCGATTTCGGGGTCTCTGTGAGGCAGCAGGTCCCGGTGACCCAGTTGATTCTTGAACGGTTTCCCGCCACCGCGGAACTGACGTTGGCGGCATTCGCCATCATCATCGTCGTGGCGATTCCTGTGGGCGTGTTGTCTGCCGTCCGGCGAAATTCTCCTGCGGACAGAATCGCGATGGGCGGTGCCCTTCTGGCGCAGTCCGTCCCCACGTTCTGGCTCGGGATTCTTTTCATCCTGGTTTTTGGGGTGACGCTTCGCTGGCTCCCCATCTCAGGCCGAGGGTCTCCGCTTCACCTAATCCTTCCCGCCATCACACTGGCCACATTTTCGACCGCAAGGATTGCCCGACTGGTGCGTTCCAGCATGCTGGACGTGTTGAGCCACGATTACATCCGGACCGCCCGGGCCAAGGGACTTCCTCCCTGGAAGGTGAACTACGGGCACGCCCTCAGGAACGCCCTCATTCCAGTGGTGACCCTGCTGGGCCTGGAGCTAGGCAGCCTGCTTGGCGGAGCCCTTGTCACCGAAACGGTTTTCGCGTATCCGGGCATCGGCCGCCTCACCATTCAGGCCATTCAGGCACGCGACCTCCCGCTGGTTCAAGGGGTGATCACCTTTGGGGCCATGCTGTTTGTCATTGCCAACCTGCTGGTGGATCTCAGTTATTCGTATCTGGACCCCCGAATTCGGAATGCCTGAGCCCGGCCGCCATATCCTCCGGCAACTGTTTCGGTCGCGGTTTGCAGCGGCGGGCGCTGTGGTTCTGGGCGCGATTGTCCTGGCGGCCATTGCGGCTCCGCTGCTCTCTCCCTTCGATCCCGAACACATCGATATTCGCAATCGGCTGGCAGCACCGTCGTGGCTGGGCGGTCCGCCGGGGCATCCTCTGGGCACAGACGCAGTGGGGCGCGACCTCCTGAGTCGAATTCTGTTTGGCGCGCGCGTGTCGCTGTTTGTGGGCGTAGCCACCGTGTTGGTGGGTGGGACGATCGGGGCACTGCTAGGGGTTGTGGCCGGGTACTGGCGCGGCTGGATAGAGACCGTGATCATGCGCCTGGTCGATATACAGCTGGCTTTCCCTTCGATACTGCTGGCCGTGGCCATTATGGCCATCCTTGGGCCGTCGCTCTGGAACGTGATCTTTGTCCTCAGCCTGGCCACGTGGGCGCCCTTTTGCCGGGTCGCGAGGGCACAAACTCTGGCCGTCTGCGAGGAGGACTACATTACAGCCTCGCGCGCAATCGGCGCGGGGCCCTGGCACATCATCTGGCGACATGTGGTGCCCAACGTACTGAGCCCCATCATTGTCATAGCCAGCTTTGCCCTGGCCACGAGTATCATCAACGAGGCGTCTCTCAGTTTCCTTGGCGTCGGAGTCCCTCCGACTACGCCAACATGGGGCGGGATGCTTGGAGAAGGACGCAATTACCTTCGAATTGCCTGGTGGGTGTCCACGCTGCCGGGTATTGCGCTCATGCTTGTGGTCTACAGCGTGAACATGCTGGGAGATTGGCTGCGCGACTATCTTGACCCAACCCTCACCGACTAGAACTTTGCCCATATGAAAACTGCCGTCATTGGATATCAGGTCTCCGGAACAGACCCGTTTACCGTCGGGGGTTACTGCGCCGCAACCCTGGCAGTGGAGGAGGCCAACGACCGGGGAGACCTTCCCGTGGTCGTGGCGCTCGAGCCCATCGTTGACGGCAAGAACGCCGATGTGGCCCGCGCCGCCGCCGCCGCCTTTTGCGCCCGCGAGGACACCGTGGCCGTTGTGGGACCCGGCAACAGCGCGATGGCTGTGATCACCCAGGCCATTTTCCGCGAAGCCGGGCTGCTGCAGCTGAGTTCAGAGGCTTCGAGCCCGCTCCTAACGGCGGACGGCCATCCCAATTTCTTCAGGACCGTCGCCAACGATGAAGTGCAGGGGCGCGCGTTGGGCCGCGTGGCCGCCAGCTACCTGGGCGCCAAACGGATCGCGGTACTGAATGAGGACTCTGCCTGGGGCGGGCCTATCGCCCGTATTTTCTCCGAGGAGGCGGCGCGCCTTGGCTCGCCACCGGTCCTGCAACATGAGTACAGCGCCTCGTCAGCCTATCTGGACTTTGATGCGCTGGTGGAAGCCACGCTGGCTTGCGAACCCGACCTGGTCTACTTCGCGATCTACTGGAATCAATCGCACATCATTGCACACCGGCTCCGTGACCGGGGACTGAAGGCCGTTTTCCTTGGGAGCGATGCGCTGAAGCCATACGCCTTCCTGGAGGTGCCCTGCCTGGACACCGAGGCGCCGTACCACTCGCTTGCGGGCATCGATATGCGCATCAAGCCTTCGGCAAAACCCTTCCTGGTGGCCTTCGCCGATCGTTTCCCTGAGATGTTGGGCGCCCCGCAGTACGCGCCCGAGGCGTACGACTGCGCGAATCTGATTCTGGAGTCGATGCGCCTTTCCCAGTCCACCGACCGTACCGCCATCCTTGACGCGATGCATTCCATCGATGTGTGGCCAGGCTCAATCGGGCCGGTCAGCTTCGACAAGCACGGGGACCTTATGAACCCTGACATTGGCCTGTACAGATGTCGCGATGGCCAGCGTGAATTTGTCGGACTAGTCGACGATCTCCTCTCCCAATCATCATGAAGGAACCCACTTTTCTGACACGGGCCACGTCAGATGGCCGCGAACGCCGGATGCCTGTAGGCATTATCCACGGCGCCCGGCCCGGCGAGAGACTTACCGTGTTCGCCGGACAGCACGGCACCGAATACGCCGGCATTGAGGCTGCCATGAGGCTCTACCGAGAGCTTGATCCAGCCGATGTCCGCGGCACCGTCGTCGTGGTGATGGCGACTCACGAGGAGTCCTTGAACGATTGGATCCAGTTCGCCCCGACACACCCCGAAATCCGGGACATGATGAAAGAGGCGGCCACGGGCAGCCAGTACATCATCAACTGCCACGGTGGCGAGTTCACTGAAGGAATGCACCCATACGTGATCTGTCGGTTCATCAGTGACGCCCAGGCGGATGCCACGGCCATGCGCATGTCGGAGGCGTTCGGCGCGGGGATCATCAGCCTTTCCAGGTACCGCGGGGAGCCGCCACCAGACCCGTCCGGAGCAAGAGCAGCCTGGTGGCTGTGGCCAAATAAAGGCCTGTGCGATGAGCTCCAAATCCCTGAAATAACGCCCGAGGTGGGAGAAAAGGGAGACCGCGACGACACCATCATGTACAACGGTATCCTCAACGTGCTCAGGGAGCTGGACTTTCTGGACGAGGAGGCTCACCCGGTAGCGGCACCCAAAATCATCGGCGATCGATGGTGGCTGACGGGCGATGGGCCGGGCGTGTTCTTTCCCGAAGTCGAAGTGGGGCAGATGGTCGTGGCCGGACAGCGCCTGGGAATTGTCCGCGACTACTTCGGAGAAATTCTCCAGACCGTAACCGCACCCCAGGATGCGTGTGTGATGAATCTGAATGTGGGCATGCCGGCAAAGAAGGACGGCTTCCTGGTGTGGATCGGTACGCTGGACGGCTCGCCGCCCGAAGGTGTGGACTGGACCCCTAAAGCAGAGGCGCGCAAAGCATGAGCGACTATCTCCTCCCTCCCGGCCGCTCCTACGAGCTGTCGCGTTCGCTCCTCCGGGGAGCCATCGACATTCACGTGCACGCCGGCCCGCACATTTTCAGCAGCCCCCGACGCGTGGACCCGGTCGAGGCCGCCATAGAGGCCCGGGATGCGGGCATGCGCGCCATCGTCTACATGGACGTCTTCGAGATGTCCAACGGGACCTCCTGGATTGTAAACAGGGTGGTCCCCGACTTCGAAACGTTCGGCGGACTCATCCTCAACACCGTCTACGGCGGGATGAACCCGCGCGCGGTAAAGACCGCCCTGTACTACGGGACCGGCGCCAAATACATCAGCTTCGGCGCACACTCGACGTACTTCCAGGCTGCCCGCGAAGGCCAGATCGTGGATGGGGCATTCGTCCCCCTCAGCGAACTGTACCCGGCGTTCAAGGCAGAGGAGTTGGACAGGTGCATCCGAATTCCGCTGGAGGGTAAACCCGGCCCCGAGCTGGACGAAATCCTGACGCTCATCGCCGAGCACCCGCATGTTTATTTGAACACCGGGCACATTTCGGTACCCGAGGCGCTGCGCCTCACCGAGTTGTGCGTGGAGTACGGCATCAAACGCATCCTTGTGGCAAGTTCAGTCACCAAGATTGCTACGATGGAGGAGCTCGTCACGATGGCGGATCGTGGCGCGTACATCGAATACACGCTGGCCGCCTACACCCACACCACGCCTATTCCGAAGACCCACTACTACGTGGAGCGGAAGTACATGTCCATCGACGAGGGCATGGAGGACGCGCCCTCGGGCGGCGTCAAGAAGGTATCCGAGCAGATCCGCGAACTGGGGGCCCATCGATGCATCCTGGGTTCCGACTTTGGTGTGTACACCCTTCCCACACCGGTCGAAGGCTTTCGCGAGTTTGTGGCCTGCATGCTGGACCTCGGAATCTCCCCGGAGGATATCCGGACGATGATCAAGACCAATCCGGAGAAACTCCTTGGGCTCGATCCGCTGCCGGAAACAGAAGAGGATGCCGGGTGACTGTCCGGATTGCTCAGCCTCATGTCCGGTTCGGAGATCCTCATGTGACCTCGGACGATCCGTCGCGGCTCAGTATTCATGCGTGCGTGTATGAGGCGCTTGTGCGTCGCGGCGCCGGGGGGCATTTTCGAGACGGACTTGCCACGGATTACACACTCTCGGCAGACGCGAGGACGTGGCGTTTTGTGTTGCGTCCCGCCATGTTTCACGACGGTCAGGCGCTGAAGGCTGAAGACGTAGTGTTCTCTCTGCGCAGGGTGAGGGACGAGGTCCTTGAGGGCGAACTCGGTACTTCGGGCGTGTTTCAGCGCTACTTGAGGCGGGCAACCGTTGCGGTGGACGATGAGCAAACTGTGGTCCTCACCACAGCGACACCCACGGCGGACCTGCTGGACCTGCTGGTGGATATCCCGATTATCCCACGTTCCTACAATGGACACCCGGTGGGCACGGGCCCCTACCGCGTTTTGGAATCGGGTTCGGACCGAGTCGTGCTCGAGCGGGCTGGAGACGGTATGGCCCACACGCCCAGAGGGATGAAGGAGCTCCCCGCCCGCCTGGAGTACATCGGCATCGCAGACCCCGAAGCCCGACTGGGCGCCGACGCCGACGTGGCAACCGATGTAGCCCCGGGTGCACCCGGAGAGGTCCGCGCGGCCACGACCGTCTGCACCACATTCCTCTGTAATCTGGAACGCGGACCGTGTACGTCCCGCGCCTTCCGGCAGGCTTTGAATTGGGCTGTGGACGTACCAACGCTGATCCGGGAAGAGCTTGGTGGTGCTGCAGTGCCCATCCAGGGTCCACTCACTTCACGACATCTTGGCGTTGACGGATCCACGCCGGGCTACACCTTCAAACCTTCCGAGGCCCGGAGGCTTCTGGAGTCGTCCGGCATCGTTGGGGGAAAAATTACGCTCGACGTCCCGACTCGGCTCCCGGACGAGGCCCAGCGCGTAGCCGCCCGGCTTGCCGAATACTACGCGGCAGTAGGAATTGACTGCGAGATCGCGGTCCACGAGGACCGGCCCGCCTATGCCGACCGGGTCCGCGACAAGGGAATCCACGACGCTGCATGTTTCGATTCCAGCCCGTCGAGCACCTTCCGGGTCCTCTGGGAGAAATTCCATTCGGGACACCGAGGGCCATGGTGGCAGGGTTATCAAAATCCGGAAGTGGACCGGCTGGTGGACCAGGCCCGGGCCTCGCCCGATATCGCGCGCCGGCAACTTCTTTATGGACAGGCGTTCGGAATTCTCAGCCGCGATGCGCCGTGGATCTTTCTCTACAACCCGTCGCGCTGTTTCGCCGTAGCCCCTCGCCTGGCTGGCTGGACGCCCTCCCCGGACGGATACGCAATCTTTCACTGATGCGGATAGGCGCGGTAGTCATAGGGCAAACGCCCAGGCCCGACCTCTTGGCCGTTTTGGGCGGCGGAGAGATCGATTTACGCGGTGCTTTGGACCTTCCGGGAGCGCTCCCGATACAGGAGGACGAAACAACCGTGTTCCCGCTGACGACTCGTTTGGCCGATGGGACCAACGTCCTGGTGGACGAACCCTGGTTGGCGCCTCTCGTCCAGAAACAGATCCGAAACCTCGAGTCCGCGGGCGCCGACGTGATCGTGTTGATGTGTGCCGGACCATTCGCCGGCCTTGTTGCAGACAGGCCACTCGTGCATCCGTTCAGGCTGGGCATCGAGGTACTTCGAGCCATGGGAGCCAAACAACTGTTGGCGCTGGTGCCCTTCGAAGCGCAGCGCGTTCCTGCCGAGCGAAAATGGCGTGAGGCCGGATTCCAGGTGAAGGCAGCCGTTTTTACTGCCGGTCCGGAGCTGGTGGAGATGGTCGCGGCGCTGGCAGAAGGCGCAGACGCCATCGTCTTCGACTATGTTGGATTGGCCGAGGAGTCTCTCAGTGCCATCCGGGGCCGGATTGGCGTTCCTGTATTGGACCTGGGCCACTTGGCCGCTGCCGCACTTCGAGCACTTACCCGACCCTAGCCCTGCGGACATCGCCCCGACGCTACCTTCCGTCATGACAGACCTCTTCGACCTTACCGTGACCGGCGACATTGTACAGCCCGGCGGCAACGTGCTGAAAAACGGATGGCTTGGGATTCTGGACGGGCGCCTGGCCGCTGTCGGGAGTGCGCCCCTTCAGGGCCGAGAGCACTATGACGCGACGGGCCATCTTGTCCTGCCCGGTTTTGTGGATGCGCATGTTCACACCCGATCCAACCTTGAGGAGGGTATCACCGCCAGCACCCGATCGGCGGCCGCAGGAGGCACCACTACCCTCATCGACATGCCTTTCGACCGGCCCTCTCGTCCAGTCAGAACGGTCGAATCGCTGGAAGAGAAGATTGCCGACGTCGGAAGAGAGGCCATCATTGACGTTGCACTCTGGGCCACCTTTCCTCCCCATGGAGGTCTGGACCAAATTGCGCCGATGGCCGCGGCGGGTGCCTGCGGATTCAAGGTTTCCACTGTTCATGTGGATGCCGACCGATTCCCACGGGTGCCGGACGGCCAACTCTATGAGGCGTTTCAGGTGATTGCCGGCACCGGGCGGCCGGTTGCTGCGCATCAGGAGAACCAGGATATCGTGGACCACGAGGCCGCGCGAATTCGGGCCCTTCGCTCGCCCATCCCCTTGGACCATGCACGGAGCCGTCCCGCGGTTGCCGAGACCGAAGCCACGGCCCGGCTCCTGGAGCTGGCACTGGCAACCGGCGCACGACTCCACATCGTACACGGGACGGTGCCCCGCACGTTCGACCTGGTAAACTGGAATCGGACGCAGGGAGTGGATGCCACCGCGGAAACCTGCGTCCAGTATCTGCTGCTGAATGACTCTGCATTCGAGCGGTTGGGGAGTCGCGCCAAATGCAATCCGCCTCTCCGTTCCGAGGAGGCACGGAAGGGTCTCTGGGCTCAGTTGGCAGACGGCCGAATCGACATCGTCACATCGGACCATTCGCCCTATCCGCCGTCCCTCAAGGACAAGGACGACGTCTTCGATGCCTACGCCGGGCTTTCGGGGGCCGAGACCTTCGGGATTCTACTGTACAGCGAAGGCGTGGCGGCCGGCCGCCTCACACTGGGCCGGTTCGTTGAAGCCACCGCGTCCGGTCCCGCCGCTATCTACGGCCTGGCCGGCAAGGGCCGCCTCGAACAAGGGCTCGACGCCGATTTTGTGGTGATTGACCCGCACGCCCAGTGGACGCTGGACGAGCGAAAGCTGCTATGTCCTTCTGGCTGGAGCGCCTACGAGGGCCGAGAGATTAACGGCCGGGTCCGGGCTACCTATGTCCGTGGCCACTGCGTTTATGATGGATCCAGTGTAGTGGGCGAGGCCGGAAACGGCCGTTTTGTTCAACCGAAAACCTGACGATAATGCAGTTTCAAGGCGTTCTTCCCATTCTCCCGACGCCGTTCGACAAGTCCGGTGCTGTCGACGTCTCCAGCCTGCAAAGGCTGATTGACTTCGAACTGGAGGTCGGTGTCCACGGAGTGTCGATCCTTGGCTTCATGGGCGAGGCGCATAAGCTCACGAATTCCGAACGACGCCTGGTGGTGTCCACGGTCGTGGAACGCGTGGCCGCCCGAATCCCTGTCTGGGTCGGTGTTCGCGCTTTCGGAGGAGCCGGGGCCATCGAACAGGCACTCGAGGCACAGGAGCTTGGCGCCGATGCCGTCTTTGTGGCGCCGATCGGTATCCAAAACGATCAGGTCCTGTTTGATTTTTATGCCGAAGTGGCCGCAGCGCTGACTATCCCGGTCATCCTCCATGACTTTCCCGAGTCATTCAAGACCACGCTTTCGGCGGACCTCGTAGCCCGTTGTGCCCGAGAGATTCCAGGGGTGCAGTACATCAAATTGGAAGACCCACCCGTGCTGGAGAAGCTCAGCGCGGTTCTGGACAAAGCGGATGGCGCCATTGGTGTTTTTGGTGGCTTGGGCGGTGTCTTCTTTCTCGAAGAACTCCAGCGTGGGGCCAACGGCATCATGACCGGGTTCGCCTTCCCGGAGGTCCTCGTCGGGATCTACGATGCCTTCCGGGCTGGCGAAGTGGACCGGGCGGCAGCCATCTTCGACCACTACGCGCCACTCATTCGGTACGAGTTCCAGCCCAAGATTGGGCTGGCATTCCGGAAGTACACCTTTCGCCGGCGAGGCATCATCGACTGCTCGTTTATCCGGCCGCCCGGTCTGCTCCTGGACGCTCGCGGAGAGGCCGAACTCAGCGCCCTCATCAAGCGCGTCGGGCTGTCGCTGGACGCACGGGGCAAACAGGAATTGGCCGTTTGACCCCGGCGGGTCTGGCGCACCCAGGCGCCGGTCTAGCGCACCCAACAGGCCTTGCTGTGGCCTGGCGCAACCTCGGTCAGCGGTGGCCGCTCTTCGGCGCAGCGGGCCTCAGCAAGAGGGCATCGGGTCCGAAACACGCATCCTGACGGCAGGTCACGCGGACTCGGCACCTCGCCCTGCAGAATAATCCGTTCCCTTACGGCATCCGGGTCGGGCACTGGAACGGCAGAAAGAAGCGCCTCCGTGTAGGGATGAACTGGATGCGAGAAGATCTGCTCGGTTGGACCCTCTTCCACAATTCGGCCCAGATACATTACCATCACCCGGTCGGCGATATGCCGTACGACGGCCAGGTCATGGGCGATAAACAACATCGCCAGACCCAGACTGTCCTTGAGGTCGGCCAGGAGATTGAGTATCTGGGCCTGGACCGACACGTCGAGCGCCGACACGGGCTCGTCTGCCACCACGAAGCGGGGCTCGACGGCCAGGGCCCGGGCAATGCCGATGCGTTGCCGCTGTCCACCCGAGAACTCGTGCGGGAAGACCGAGAGCGTCGAGAGAGGCAGCTGAACCATATCGAGAAGTTCAGCGAGCCGGGTCGGCCAGTCTCCCCTTGGAATACCATGCACCCGCAGGGGCTCCTCGAGAATCTGCCTCACGCGCATTCGGCGGTTCAGACTGGCATACGGATCCTGGAAGACCATCTGCATGGCACGCCGATGGGGACGCATTTCGCTTCGACTCAGACCGGTCAGGTCGGTGCCGTCAAATGTTATCGTTCCGGCGGTCGCCTCGATGAGTCGAAGCAGCATTTTGCCGACCGTGCTTTTCCCCGAGCCGGATTCCCCGACCAACCCAACCACCTCGTTGGCTGCCACATGCAGGTCTACCCCATCCACGGCCGTGACTGCGCCCTGACCTCGGAATCGAAATTCCTTGCGGAGTCCAGATGCTTCCAGGAGATGGTTCACGCCGTAGGCTCCATATTCTCACCAGACTGCCGCTCGGCCTGCGGCGACAGGTCCAGATCCCTCCAGCGATGGCAACGCACCCGGCGAAAGGGCGTGCCTTCCTGGGCGTCCAAGGAGTCCGCAGACTCCAGGGGAGGTTCAACCTGGCCGCATACGTCAATCGCGAACTCGCATCTGGGATGGAACGTGCACCCCGGCGGCCGCGCCGTCGGCGAAGGCACAGCGCCAGATATTGCCTTGAGCCTCCCGACAGAGCCGTCCACACTGGGGACAGAGGCAAGCAGGCCTGCCGTGTACGGCATCTTGGGATTTCTGTATATGTCTCTGGTCCGGGCCTCTTCTACAACTCGCCCTGCGTAGAGAACAACTACACGGTCGGCGATCTCGGCAACCACGCCCAGGTCGTGTGTGACAAAGAGGATGCCCATCCCGGTTCTTTCCTGCAAGCCTGCCAGCAGGTCCAGTATTTGGGCCTGGATCGTGACGTCCAGCGCCGTAGTGGGCTCGTCTGCGATGAGCAGTTGAGGATCGCAGGACAGGGCCATGGCGATCATCACCCGCTGACGCATACCGCCGGAGAGTTGGTGGGGGTATTCCTGGGCACGGCGCGCGGGATCCGCTATGCCCACCAATTCCAATAGCTCCTCGGCGCGCCTGGCTGCTGCGCGACGGTCCACCCGCTTGTGTAGCCGGTACGCTTCCGCAATTTGGGCCCCAACCCGAAGAACCGGATTCAGACTCGTCATGGGATCCTGGAAGATCATGGCGATCTCGTTGCCCCGGACCGTCCGCAGCGTCTTGTCATCCAGACCGGCCAGATCTCTGCCACCAAACAAAATTTCTCCCTCAACAACTACGCCGGGCGGAGGCACCAATCCCATGATTGAGAGGCTGGTGACAGACTTTCCGGACCCGGACTCCCCGACCAGGGCCACCGTCTCACCGGCGGCTACCCGGAGGTCTACCCCGTCCACGGCCCGCACCAGGCCCCGTTCCGCATGGAAATGGGTCTTCAGGCCGCGAATATGTAGAAGGTCAGACATGGGTATCCTTTGGCCGAAACTTACACCCGAGAGCGGCCACGAATCGAACCTGCCCGATGTTGTGCCGTTACCGCGGTCCGAAATGATCTGGTCTGACTGTGAGCTATATGCGATCGATGGGTCTGTTTTTATTTGTGTTGCTGTCGATTGCCCGTCCTGCGGTAGCGCAGACCGACTCGACGGCCGTGGCCGACTCACTTACCCAGGCGCTAGCGCGCCAGATGGCCGCCTTGCAGGGCGCGTCGCCGTCGGTCCAGAGTCAGCCGGCAGGCCAGTCCCGAGGTAACGGCTCGGCCAATCCGGATATCAGCGTTATCGGGGACGCGCGCGCGACTTGGGACAAGGACGCCGCGAGGCCCATCGACGGCGCAATTCATGAGATGGAGGTGGCCTTTCGCTCGGCCGTAGATCCGTACGCACGCGCGGACGTCTTCATTTCCATTGGCGAGGAAGACGGCGAATTCGCCTTCGAGTTGGAGGAGGCATACCTGACGACACTCTCCCTTCCGTTTCGACTTCAAGCCAAAATCGGGAAGTTTCGAAATACTGTCGGGAAGACCAACCAGCTTCATCCCCACACGCTTCCCTACATAGACACGCCTCTGGTCTACGAACACTTTTTCGGAGGAGAGGGTCTGAACGATCAGGGAATCTCTCTGAGTTGGCTACTGCCAAACCCCCGGTTTTTCCAGGAGGCGACCTTCGAGGTAACCCGGGGCCCTTCCGAGAGTGCGAGTTTCGCGTTGGACGAGGGCGGGCGCCTGCTGTACACCGGTCATCTCAAGAATTTCTGGGATCTCTCGCGAGATGCCACGCTGGAGGTTGGCCTGACCGGCGTTTACGGTGCCAACGACCTCGGCCAATCCTCAGGCATTGGTGGAATCGACGTGACCTACAAATGGAAGCCACTCCAGTTCAACACGTCGCGGGCGCTCACATTGCAGACGGAGGTGTTCTTCAGCCGGCGAAACACTGGCCAGATGACCGTGGAAGGACTCGGGCTCTATGGATTGATTGGGTGGCAGCTGGCCCGCCGTTGGGCCGTGACGGGACGTTTTGATCACGCCGACCTCCCCGATGACCCGAATTGGAATCAGGAAGCGGGATCCGTTACCCTCGCGTGGCTCCTGTCGGAATTCCAGAAGATCGAACTTGGTGGCCGCACCACCTGGGGACCCAAGACGGACCGGTCATACCAGGGACTCGTACGGCTCGTGTTTGTAATTGGAACACACGGAGCACACGCGTATTAAGCGCTTTCCCTGTTCCTGAGGACGAATTGAAAAAGAGCCGTGTGATTGCTCCCTTGTACCGTTTACTGACGGTGGCGACTATTCTCGTCTTCTGTGCGAATACGTCCGCCGGGCAGTCCCGCCTCAACGTGGTCACGACGCTTCCGGACTTCGCCAGCATCGCTGAAGAGATTGGCGGGGAGCAGGTTTCTGTATTCGCGATTGCGACGGGTTATCAGGATCCTCACTTTGTTGACCCCAAGCCCAGCTACATCGTCAAGCTCTCCAGAGCGGACATGTTTGTCTCGGTCGGTCTTGATCTGGAGCAAGGCTGGGTCCCGCCTCTTCTCAACAGCGCCCGGAATCCAAACATCCTGCCGGGTGGAGACGGCTACGTCGATGCCTCCGCTGGAATTCCGCTGCTTCAGGTACCCACAAGCACGAGCCGTGAGCAGGGGGACATCCACATTCAGGGGAATCCTCACTACTGGCTCGACCCTGATCGGGGCCGGATCATAGCCGGAACCATCCACGCGGCCCTGGTCCGCCTGCAGCCGGAGAGCGAGGCTCTGTTCACTCAGAACCTGGCGAAGTTCAATCTAGAATTGGACGGTGCAGCCATCCATTGGGCAGAGCTCATGGCACCGTTTGCGGGCTCGAAGATCATGGCTTACCACAACCAGTGGCCATACTTCGAGGCGGCCTTTGGACTTGAGATTGTGGACTTCCTGGAGCCGAAACCAGGAATACCACCGTCGCCGTCTCAACTGGCGAAGGTCATCCGGGAGATGCAACGGGATGCCATCAACGTCATCATCATCGCACCGTACTACAGCCACGACGCGGCAGATCTGGTGGCCCGGAACGTCGGTGGGACCGTAGTGACTCTGGCGTCTTCTGTGGGGGCTTTCCCACAGATCAATACCTACAGGGAGCTCTTCGACTACAACGTCAATCTTATTGCCGGCGCACTCGAAGCCGGTCTTCGGCCGTAGCCTGGATGGCCGACCTCCTAGCCCTGGAATTTGTCCAGTACGCCCTTGTCGCCAGCATCGTGATGGGCCTGATGCTGGCCTACCTGGGTGTGCATGTAGTCGAGAGAGGGATCGTGTTTGTGGACCTGGCCCTGGGTCAGATTTCCATGCTGGGCGTTGCGGCGGCGGCGTACCTGGAATTGAATCCGACGGTCGTCTCGATTGTGTTTACACTCGTTGGGGCGTTCCTGCTGTCGCTCATCAAGGTCAGCGACGCACGGCTGAAGGTCGAAGCGGTGATTGGTATCGTATATGCCGTTGCTTCGGCCTTGACCGTCCTGCTGATCTCGAAAGCGGCCCACGGCGATTCCGATATCCAGGAAGTGCTGTTTGGCAGCCTGTTCACGGTGACTAGTTCCAGGTTGCTCTGGATGATCGTGGTATTCGGCGCGCTCGGAGTTGTCCACTGGGTCTTCCGTCGCCAGTTCTTCGAACTCACCAGAAGACAGGTGAATCACGAGGCCGTTCGAGGTGGCTTCGACGTCTGGAATTTCCTGTTTTATGTGTCCATAGGCCTGACCATCGTCTTGGCCGTTGCCGTGGGCGGCGTGATCCCCGTCTTTTCTTACCTGGTCGTTCCCGCAGTAGCTGCCATTCTTATTGCTAAGCGTGACGCGGCCGTTGTGATTTTGGCCATGGTCCTGGCCTCGGTTGCCAGCGGTCTGGGAATTCTCCTTTCCGTGGGCTTTGACCTTCCGGCCGGACCAGCCATTGTGTCCGTGCTGGGTGTTCTTTGTGCCGGAGCCTTCGTCGTTCGCGCCATGCAGACGCGCTGATGCAGCGTGTTGAAAGCAAGACCGAGTCGCCGACAGAAGGTACATTGGTTCGGACTGATATAGAGACCGCAGCCACGTCATGAACGACCGGGACTTCCATCGATTCACGGAACACTTGAAGATGGCAGTCACCCGGGACCGGGGGGTTCTCGGCCTCATCGCTCTGGACACGGCCGCGGCGTCCGACCCTCGAGACGAGCTCTCAGATCACGACTTCTGTATTGTCGCAAGTGCCGGTTCACAGGCCGCCTATCTGACGGAGCGTTCCTGGCTGCCAAACCCCGATGAGGTTCTGATTGAGACCTCTCCCAGTCCCGGTCATCGCACCTTCATCCTTCGTGGTGGCCACCAGGTCAAAATCCGCGTACTCGATGTGGATGAACTTGGGGCTGAATACCTGGGCCCTCACGATGTGCTCCTTGATCGCGGCGGATTGAAGCGTCTGTTGTCTGCCCTTTCCGATCAACGGATGAACAATGGCGATCTACAGACGGGGAGCCTGGAGGCTCTCTGCGTCCTCTTGAACACATCGAAGCGCGAATGGCAACGTGGGAATCGCCTCTCCTCAGACTCGTATTCCGGGCGTGCAATCGACGAGGCCGTGGCGCTGTTGGGGAGCGCCGGGGAGCCCGCCGCGCGCCGGGCGGGGTTGGAGCGTACTGATCCAGACCTCGCCAAGACGCTCGCCGATCTGGCGAGGCTCTCGCCGCAAGATCTTGGCGGGCCACTACTTGGTCTGGTCAACACCCGACTGCGGGCAACCCGGCCCGAACTTGCCTGGGATGCGGCAAACGCTTTCGCGGCGACGCTGGATGCCGTTGCTCAGCCGCCGCTGGACGAGGCCGCTCAAGCGCCGCCCCCGGATCTTCGATCTCCCTCCGAGCCGGGTCACGATTTTGGTCTTGCTCCAGAGCCGGAGTCTATTGCTTCTACCTCGGAACTGACCCCAACGGCGGTCCAGAACACGACCAGTGCGAACGGGAGCGGACCATGTCCCAAATGCGAAAGCCAACAGTGGACGTGGGGCCGGCTTTTCAAGAAGGGTTCGTTTGAGGAAATACGGTTCCTTGCCGACGATTCTTCGCGGTGGTCCCTCAAGCAGGAAATTTTTCTCCACGTCTGTGACGCATGTGGCTACTCTGAGATCGAGGTGCTTCCCAAGTGACTTTAGTGAGCTCCACCCCACGAACGCCCACCAAGCCCTGCCGCTCGCTCCAGGCCTTATGAACAAGCACGTTTCCTCCGCCTTCCTCCTCCTTTCCGTTTCCCTTGCCGTCGCCGCCTGCCATGATTCTGGCCCGGTCCAGAGCGACCGTTTTCCGGTTTCCTCACCCACTCACGAGCTGGCCGATAGAGTCGCCGACCGGTTCTCGGGTGATCGTGCCTTTGAGACGGTTGCATATATGGACCAGTTTGTACGCTGGCCTGGCAACCGGGGGTTTGATGCATCTGTCCATCACATTGCCGAGCGCCTTGCTGAGGCTGGATTTGTGCGCGAGGACGAAGCGCCTGAGAATGCCCCGTTGACCTATCGGATAGAGCGGTATCCGATGGATACCCCGGCCTGGGAGCCCCTCGGTGCCAGCGTCACGCTCGCCGGCTCATCAGAGCCCGTGTTGGATTTTGCGACCAACAGGAATATGCTCGCCCGCTCGTCACACGCCACCAAGCTGGGCGGCGTGGATGCACAGTTGATCGATATTGCCGACCGCTCGGACGTTGATTGTGTTGAGATGCGGGGTCACATCGTACTGGCGGATGCCAGCGCAGGGAGGGTATTCCGCAGGGCCGTACGGGAATGCGGTGCCCTTGGCGTTCTCGGATATAGTCTGCCGGCCTATCTGCAGCCCGAGAAGAACCAGGAGTCCATCCAGTTCGGCTCCATACCTTATTCCGAGGAACCGGGATGGGCCATATCCCTGTCGTATGCGGCAAATCAGAAGCTCCGCGCGGCCCTCGCGGACGGCCCGGTTCGGGTGAATGTCAAAACTGAAGTCGCGTGGACCCCGGACGCAGACGAGTTGACCGTTGTCGCAGAGGTCAAGGGTGCCCAAGTGCCGGACGAACGATTTGTGTTCAGTGCACACATTCAGGAGCCCGGCGCCAACGATAACGCATCTGGCGTCGGTGCCCAGTTGGAGATGGCCCGGGTTGCGGCCGAAATGGTCCAGGCCGGCGCCTACTCGGCAGACCGGACGATCACCTTCCTGTGGGGTCTGGAGATCCGCTCAACGGCCCGATACATACAACAGGATTCCGTCCGTGCGCTCGGCATCAAGTGGGGCCTCTCTCTGGATATGGTAGGAGAGGACATCCAGAAGACTGGAGGCACCTTTCTCATCGAAAAGATGCCTGATCCTTCTGCGGTCTGGACGCGCGGAGACGAGAAACACTCGGAGTGGGGTGGACGGCCCCTGACTCTTGAAGACATGATGCCGCACTACTTCAACGACTACGTACTCAATCGTGCCAGAGAAACGGCCCAGACCACCGACTGGCTGATCGGGACCAATCCGTACGAAGGTGGCAGCGACCATGTCCCCTTCCTCAGAGCCGACATCCCGAGCGTGCTGTTTTGGCACTTTACAGACCAGTTCTACCACACGGATGGCGACCGTATCGACAAGGTCTCCGCACAAGAGCTGTCCAATGTGGGGCGCACCGCGCTCGTCTCTGCGATGCGGCTGGCCTCAGCCGACGGCGAGACCGCGCACGCACTCATCTCGGAGATCGCCAACGCGGCACTGGACCGGCTTGAAGTGGAAGCCCGCCTGAGTATGGCAGCGGTTGCCAGCGGTGACTCATTGGACGACCAGGCTCCGATTATCGAGGCCTGGGCCGAATGGTACTCAGCGGCGCTGGCCAGCGTGTCTGATCTTGAGCCAACGGTTGAAATCCCACTGGATCATCTCGAACGGGCTCAAGCCGCCGTCACCTTGGCCCGGTCCCACGCCCTGGACGCCGTGGCCGCGGATTCGTGAAATCCCGGTAGAGTTGCCGTCCCCCGTGGACGGCGGCCCTGCCATTGACGGACCGGCAGGCTTACCCGCCGCAAACGGACCCGCCCCCAATAGGCCAGACGTTGTCTGCCGGTTGTGAATCTGGGAAACGACAGCCAGGATCCGGGACAACCCGCTCCAGCGTACGCCCGCCCAGATCGATGGTGGCTTGGTAGTTCTTGTTGCCTCCAAACCACACGTCGACGGGAATAACAATCAGACCGGTGTTCGCGTCCAGCATCT
Organism: Rhodothermales bacterium; assembly: GCA_047619685.1. Classification (GTDB taxonomy): domain Bacteria; phylum Bacteroidota; class Rhodothermia; order Rhodothermales; family UBA10348; genus JABDJZ01. The sequence goes on along the minus strand of JBLHLC010000006.1, from coordinate 103,382 downwards.
GGGCCCCGGCAAGCGGGGCATCAGATCCCGATGGCTCCAATTCGACTCGGAGGACGATCGGTGCCGGCATTTGTCCGGCTTGTCGGACGTTGACCACGGCCCGGGTGCCCGTGACATCGACCGATTGAATCGACCCTTCAACCGAGTCCGTTGTCCAGAGCCAATAGTACCAGAACCATCCCAGATCAACACCGAGTTCGTTCGACATAAAGAATGCAAAATCCCAGGGCGACGGGTGTTTGAATGCCCAGGCGTGTGTGTAAGCACTCATGGCGCGCTGAACCTCCGCATCCCCAACAATCCCGCCAAGCATGGAGAGCATGAGCGGCGCCTTGCGGTAGGTCTGAAAACGATACAGGTCGCCGCCATAATTCGCCTGCCACATCATTGGCGGCTCGGCCTCGTCACCAGAGGTGCGGCCGTAGCTCAGGCCCAGGCCATCAAGGCGCGGCTCCTCTCCCCTTGAGTCGGCCCCCGAAAGGATGTTCATGTACGAGTTGAAGCCCTCGTCCATCCATCCGTACCAGGTCTCGTTGGTGCCGACCGTCATCGGCCACCACTGATGAGCGGTCTCGTGGTCTGCTGCTCCCTGATTGGAATTGATCACCATTGGGTACTCCATGCCCGCGCTCGGGCCGTCCTGGAGGGTCAGCTGCGGGAACGGGTACGGAGCCCAGAGTGCTGAATAGAATTCCAGAGCGTGCCTGGTTCGCGTCCCGGCCTCCACGAAAAACTCGGCCCGCTCCGGCCTGTACACCATGTGAATGGGGACGGGCCCAGTCTCCGGAATCGTGGCGCGGGTCGCTCGCCAGACAAAGTCGTCCGCCGTCGCCCATGCAAAATCATTGACCTTATCAGCGGTGAAATGCCAGGTGAGGCTCTCGCCCTCTGCGGTCTTTGGCTCGCTCTCGTCGACGATCATGATTTCCTGGTCGGAGACCAGAACTCCCTTCAGGCGTACCCTGGCATCGGCGGTCAGCACCTCTTCTGGATTCTGCAGGGTACCCGTACCGCTTACGATCCAACCACCCGGGACGTTGATCTTCACGTCGAACCGGCCAAAGTTGTTGTAGAACTCCGCGGGACCCAGGTAGAGGTCCGTCCACCAACCGCCCAGGTCATCGTACTTGGCGATGCGGGGAAACCATTGGGTCGGCTGAAAAAGCGTGTCGCCCCAGCGCTGTGTCATCCGATGTCCTTGCCCCTTTTCGCTACCCGGCAACTTGGTGTGCCACTCGATTTCCAACGAAGCCGTGCCGTGGGCTGGAATGGGCTCCGAAAGCAAAATCCTGGCAACGGTGTCCTCAAGTCCTGAAACAGACAAGCTGGCGGATCCTTCCGAGCCTCCGCGGCGCCGGGCGGGCGGCCGCGCGTGCAGGTCGACCTTTGCCCCATTGACGGTCAGGCTGGTCAAGACCATGCCTTCCGTTTCTTCGGCGGGAACGGAAGTCCCTCTGGGCACATCGTCCCTGAAGACATTGTGGTCGAGTCGGAGATAGACCTCAGTCAGCTCTTCCGGCGAGTTGTTGTGAAGCGTGATGGTCTCGCTACCGGCCAGACGTTGTGTGGACGGGTTCAGACTCACTTCGATGTCGTAATCTGCCTCGAGTTGCCAGTAGTTCGCGCCCGGGCGCCCCGTGAAATCGCGCGTCCCCGACTCCAAAGCCCGGCGAATCATCTGAGTCAACGGGACATCTCGCCTGACTGCACGGCTGTCTGTCTCCACAGATCCCCTGAGAAGAGCGGGTACTTCCTGGGCCGAAACGGGGGTGACCAGGATCATGATTAATGCGGCCGTCACAGAAGTGGCAAGCGATCTAATGGAGTCCATACGATTGAGGCCGGGGCCGGTCGAGATTCGAGTAGAGGCGGTGTCCAGGGACGGACCGCGGATAGTAACCTTGAAGTGCCGTCTATTCTGTGCGTTACATTCATGCTTCGCAGGATTCGCACAATGGGTCCTCTTGGAGTCTCCCACACAAACGCGCTTCGCCATGCGATCTCTCCTGTTTCTGATCCTGGCCGGTTTCCTTCTTACGCCGGCCTCCGCTCAAATACCCGCCGACGACCTGCCTGGTCTGGTTGCCGGTGTCTCGGACGAGGTGCTGGCCTGGCGGCGCGACATACACGCCAACCCTGAACTCGGGAATCAAGAATTCCGAACGGCCGGCATCGTGGCCTCCCACCTCGAGTCGCTCGGAATGGAGATCCACACGGGGATTGCGTACACCGGTGTGCTGGGAATACTCCGAGGTGGCAAACCTGGGAAAACGGTCGCCCTTCGGGCAGACATGGACGCGCTGCCGGTTACCGAACAGACCGGGTTGGCGTTCGCTTCTACTGTCACGACCCAGTACAACGGGCGGGAAGTCGGGGTGATGCACGCCTGCGGTCATGACACGCATGTGGCCATCCTCATGGGCGTCGCGGAAATCCTGGCCAGCAGGCAGGCGGACCTTGAGGGGACCGTAATGTTCATTTTCCAGCCTGCCGAAGAGGGAGGCGGGGGCGCGAGGCTCATGCTGGAAGAGGGCCTGTTCGAAATCATGAAGCCCGACGCCGTCTTGGGGCTCCATGTTGGCCCGGGCCAGGAAGCTGGGCAAATCGGATTTGTCACGCGGGGTGCCATGGCAGCTTCCGATGGACTCAGAATAACGGTCAAGGGCGTGCAGACTCACGGTGCCTATCCGTGGCGTGGCGTGGACCCAATCGTTGTGGCGTCTCAAATTGTCTTGGGGCTCCAGACTATTCCGAGTCGCCAAACAGATGCGACCAAGGCGCCTGCGATTGTTACGATTGGTCAAATCCAGGGTGGTGTGCGCGGCAACATCATTCCGGCCGAAGTGACGATGATCGGGACCATCCGGACCCTTGACCCAGATATGCAGGACGACATTCACGCCCGGATTGAGCGGACGGCAACGCTGATTGCTGAATCCGCCGGCGCCACCGCCGAAGTGCAAATCAATCGCGGGTATCCCGTGACTTTTAATGACCCGGAGCTCACCCGGTCTTCCGTAGCAGCCCTCCGGGCAGCGCTCGGCGCCTCCAATGTTGTCGAAGGCGTCCCGGCCATGGGCGCCGAGGATTTCTCCTACTTTGCAAACGAGGTCCCCGGATTCTACTTCTGGCTTGGCGGGCGAACGCCTGGTGTTTCGATCGACGGCGTCGCCACGAACCACTCGCCCTTCTTTACCGTGGACGAGGCTGCGCTGGATGTTGGCGTTCGCGCCATGACTACGGCAGCGCTTTCCTTCCTCGCAAACGACTAGCCCGATGCTCGGTGCTTCCACTCCCGCAGCTCGTCCCAGACCCCGGGGGCTTCCGCTCCCAACACCCAGATGGAGACACCCATAAGCCGACGGTCGAACGCGTCCAGTTTCACACGGAGTGCCTGGCCATCTTCTATAAACAACCAGTGATACGTCCCTTCTTGCTCCCAGAAGGCCAGCGACGCACCAACTTCAGGAAGCCAGGCGGGAGAGGCGCCTCCTCCCGATAGAAGCTCTTCGACCCGCCGAAAGGGCACCTCTCGTCCAACGGGACGCGGCCCGGTTTTTTCAGTGTGGTTCGCCGCCCAATAGCCAGAGTAAAACGGCATTCCCATGGAGATGCGTTTGGGGTCGACTCCCGCGACCAGGGCATGCTCCTGCATCCGGCGAGTCCAATCCAGACCGGCGATGGGACCTGGCGCCGTGGCAGCTCCGTGCTGGGCGTAGGTCATGAGCGAAATGAAATCGCCGATCGCGTCGAGGGCGGCAACGTCGAATGCGTTGCGCCAGTTGTCGGCCATATAGCGGGCAAACGGGCTGACGCCCGTCGAACCATCCGTCGGGACCACGGCAATCGAGATCGTCATCCCCGCATCATGCAGGGCCTCGGCTGCCTGCCGGTAGAAGTCCGTCATGGCATCCCGGTAAGAGACGTGGAAATTCTCGAAATCGAATTGCCAACCGTCGAAGCCGTGGCGCAAACCCACGGCCACCATCGAATCAACGACGACCTGCCTCATCTGGACGGACGACAACAGGGCGTGGAGATTCTCCTGGTTGAACCCGAGATAAATGATGAGCTGGACTACCTGAATTCCCAAGCGTGCAGCCTCCCCAAGAAGCCTGAGGTCCACTGCGCCACGCATGATTCCGTCTGCCCCGACTCCAAAAGCCTGCGGAGCGATGACGTCGATGACGTCTGCGTGGGCAACCATGGAATCCACCACTGCGGCCCCCGATCCGTGTGTGTAGATCAAGACCTCCTGTGCGCTGGAAGAGCCCGCGGTGCACGCCGCAAGGAGTAGGCACATCACTGCCTTTGTGGCCCGCCTGAGCCCCGTCCATTGCCTAGGTTGGATGACTGGTCTGTCTGTCGTCCCAATAACTCCCATCTTCACGCTGTCTGTCAACACTCGATGGTAGGACGACATCCTCCCACTTTACAAGGCAGGCGCCCTTCTTACTTCACGATGGTCATCGGAGTTCAAAGGTCCCCGACAAGTCGAATCCTCCGAGGGATACCACATTTACCCTGGACCCGAGATCGCCCTTGATGAGACGAGCCACGACCGACAGGTTCTGACTCAGCTCAAATCCAGGGTAGGTGACCCGGTTCTGACCCGCCTGGGAAGCAGTCCGGAGCGCCTCCCGCGTAACGGAGTTGCCGGTTTTGTCTCGGTTGTTCCACGGGAGGGATGAAATGGTGCTCACTCCGGACTGACTATCTGGGCGGAGTCCCGCTCGCCGATGGGAACGGTTCGTTCTTATAGACTTTCCCGCCACCGCCGATACAGCGGGTAGACTCTTCCCCAAGCCCGATATGAAAGCATCCCCAGTGCACACTGGCGGTCCATTGCAAGGACGACGACCGTTCGTCGTGGTGGTCGGCCTATGCCTCGTTCCCGCTTTACTCACGCTCGCCGGGTTCGATTTTGGACTAGAAGGTTCCACAGGACTGGCGGGTCCGATCGTCCACTCGCTCCTCGAATGGAGTGCCTTCGTGGTCGCAATTCTGATTGGAGCCCTGTCAATTCTGCACTACGGCATCCGCAGGGAATCTGTGACGCCAATCATCGGTCTGGCCCTGGTGTTCGCAGGGTTCATGGATGCGTTTCATACACTCGCAGCCGGACAACTTGTCTCGGGTGCGGCCGATCCAGAAAATTTCATTCCATTCACGTGGGCGATCTCACGTTTGTTCAACGTCGCCGTCGTGTGGGGTGGTCTAGTACTGATCCTGTCAAGAAAGGACGAGACCGTTATTCGCGGGCCACGTTTCGTCACGGGTGTAGGCGTTCTTTTCGCAGTGATCTCCTACGGCGTGATTTACCTGTTCGCGACGCAGCCAGTCCTCCCGCCGACCATGTTTCCGGATAGTCTGATAACTCGTCCGTGGGATCTGGCCCCTTTGATTCTGTTCGTTTTCGCGGGTGTGACGATCTGTCCGGCGCTTTGCAGGCGCCATCCCAGCCACTTCGCGACTGCGATTTGGATCGGGGTAATCGCCCATGTTGCTACGCAGCTCCACATGACGTTCGGATCCGTGGCGCTGTTCGACAATCATTTCATGATTGCCCATTTTCTGAAGGTGTTTGCGTACCTGATCCCGCTGGGAGGGCTGCTCTATGACTGGGTTGACACATATGTATCCGAAAAGCATGCAAGAGAGAAGCTGGATGGGGCCCGCAATCGATGGGAGACCCTCGCTCAGAGTGCATCTGATATCGTTCTGCGGGTCGATTGCCAGGGTGTAGTTGAGTACGTCAGTCGTCAGAACCCTTTGCTTCGAGTGCAGCCGATAGTGGGCGGCTCGGTATCTGCCTGGATGGCGATTCATGATCGTCCCCGGTTCGACGCGCACTTTGCCAACACGGTGCACGATGGCACGAGTCACGGGATGGAAGTAGTCGTAGAGGCGCAGGAAGGGAAGGGGACCTCGTTTTGGTGCAAACTAACACCGGTACTCGAGGCCGAAACGGTGATCCACGTGGTGGTTTCGCTCGTTAACATCAGCGACAAGAAGGAGCGGGATGAAGCAATACTTCGGCTCCAGTCGATGGTCGAGCAGACCGACACGACAATGGTAGGCATACAACGTGACGGGACGATCTACAGTTGGAATCCGGCAGCGGAGCGACTGTTCGGGTACGCCCCGTCCGAAATATGCGGTAAGCATATATCCGTTCTCGTGCCGCCTGAATCCAGAGGTGGACAGAAGGCGCTAATAGCCAAAGTGATATCAGGAGGGAGAGTACCTCCAGTCAATACCGTTCGCGTGGGGAAGGATGGCACGCGGGTCGACATACACCTCGCGATAACTCCTCTCTTCGATCAAGACGGCAAATTTACCAGCGCGTTTGCCGCTATTCACGACGTTGGGAAGCAGCAGAAGCTCGCGCGGGCGCTCCAGGCTGCGAAGGAGGCCGCCGAGAACTCAAACGAGGCTAAGGGTCGGTTCTTGGCCAACATGAGCCACGAGATCAGGACTCCTCTAAACGGCGTGATCGGAATGATCCAGCTGCTGGAGGAAACACCACTCACGCCAGAGCAGGATGAATGTGTCGAGATACTCGGCATTTCCTCAAGGGCCTTGCGATCGGTGATCGACGACATTCTGGACCACTCCAAAATGGAAGCCGGGCGGGTAGCCATCGAATCGACTCCGTTCGACCTGTCACTGGGCATTCAGGAAACGTGCGCCATGTTCCTTGGGGCAGCTAAGAACGCTCGCCTGACGCTCAGACTGGACTTGGACGAGTCTCTACCGAAAATGGTAGAAGGAGACCCACATCGGCTGCAGCAGGTTCTGGGAAACCTGGTCGGCAACGCCCTGAAGTTCACTGAGCAAGGCAGCGTCCTCGTTTCCGCTCGGCGAATTCAGGCCGATCCCGGTTCGGATCTGGTTCAATTCGAGGTAAGGGACACGGGCGTGGGAGTGCCTGACGAAGTTCAGCATCGGATCTTCGACGCGTTTGCGCAGGCCGACGATTCTACAACCAGGCTTTTCGGAGGGACAGGGCTCGGATTGACGATTTGCAGCCGTCTCGTTGAAGGCATGGGTGGCACAATTGGCGTCGAGAGCACTCCGGGAGAGGGCAGCAGGTTCTGGTTCACTATCCCATTTCGGAGGCACAGCGAGTCGGCTGGCAGTGACGAATTACTGTGCGATGGAGCGCTCGGAGGCGAATACCGGGTTTCGCGTCCCAGGGTATTGCTCGTAGAGGACAACCTGATTAATCAAAAGGTGCTCCAGACGATGCTGGCCAAGTCGGGCTGCGAGGTTGAGGTTGCCGCGAATGGCCAGGTGGCTCTGGAAGCATGCGCCGCAAGAGACTTCGACATTGTCTTTATGGACTGCCAGATGCCGGTGATGGGGGGATTGGAAGCTACACGAAAGCTTAGGGAGACAGAGAAATCTCGAGACATGCCTATCGTCGCGATTACGGCGCAAGCGCTCGAGGGTGATCGGCAGCTGTGCATGGACGCCGGGATGAACGACTACCTTTCCAAGCCGGTTGACTGGGCAGCGCTGAAGGAAACGCTTGCACGTTGGACGCCCAGCCAATCCCGGCGGTCGGAACCGGCAGTCGGCTTGGAACGCCTGGAGGCCGGCGCGTCCGGCGCGGTCCAGGAGTCTCGCAGACCCCTTGCGGGAGATCGCCCAAGTCGAGAGATGACTCCGGTCCCGAAGGAAGGGAGGTCGTCTGCAGTCTAGGCTGGGAGGGGAAACCGTTCGGTAGACTTCTGGACGTAGGCCCACGCAAATAGAGGAAAAGGCGAAAGCCTTCCGCCCTTGCACTTCACTTCCGTCGCTATGGCCCGCTTCGGGGAGGACTTGCACCTCCGGGAGTGTGTCCATGCCGGGCACACCGCATAGGAGGAGGCCACGCCCAGTACGGACGCGGCCTCCCATATGGTTGCCCTACAAGGATTCGAACCTTGAACCTTCGGAACCAGAATCCGACGCTCTGCCAATTGAGCTATAGGGCAGTGGCTTTTAAAGCTAGTGCCGCTCTATGCTGGGACGCAAAGGCTGTTCCGATGTGTTGTCCTTTTTCAGAATAGATGCACAAATCACCCGGGCCCGCAACTGGCGGGGAGGCGGAAAGATGCCATACAACCCTCGCGTATTATTGGATACATGAACTCCAGCCTCACATCCTCGGAACGGACGCGCTACAGCCGTCACATTCTACTGCCCGAAGTCGGGTTGGAGGGTCAGGAGAAGCTGAAGGCCTCGGCTGTCCTGCTCGTAGGCGCGGGCGGACTTGGCTCCCCCCTGGCACTTTATCTGGCGGCAGCCGGCATCGGGCGATTGGGCCTTGTGGACTACGACGTGGTAGACGAGTCCAACCTCCATCGTCAGGTGATTCACGGCACGAGCGACGTCGGGCGGTCCAAGTTGGAGTCGGCGGCCGACAGACTGCGCGAGATAAACCCGCTGGTGGAGATTCAGAAGTTCGACATCATGCTGTCCAGCGACAACGCGCTGGACATTATCCGCGGATTCGACGTCGTTGCAGACGGGACGGACAATTTCCCCACCCGCTACCTGGTCAACGATGCCTGCGTGTTATTGGGCATCCCGAACGTGTACGCCAGCGTTTATCGTTTCGAGGGTCAGGTCTCCGTATTCGGAGCACCTGGAGGGCCGTGTTACAGATGCCTCTATCCGAAGCCGCCGCCGCCTGGACTGGTCCCCTCCTGTGCGGAGGGCGGCGTTCTGGGTGTCCTTCCCGGCACCGTTGGGACGCTGCAGGCCACAGAGGTTCTCAAGCTTCTGCTTGGGACGGGCGAGCCGCTGATCGGGCGCCTGCTTCTGTATGATGCACTGGATGTACGCTTTCAGACGGTGACCGTCCCGAAGGATCCCGATTGCCCGGTTTGCGGAGACCATCCGTCTGTCACCGAACTGATCGACTACCAGGATTTTTGTGGCTTTCCGGAAGCACACCCGCGCGCCGCGCAAGAGGTGCCCAGTATGTCGGTGCGTGAACTCAAACGTCGCATGGACGCGGGTGCAGGTCCTTTCCTCCTGGACGTCCGTGATCCCGCCGAGGCCGATATTGCCACACTCGGAGCGCCGTTGATCCCCTTGGCCCAACTCGAATCTCGGCTGGGCGAACTGGAACCGCGGCGGAACGAAGAAATCGTGGTTTACTGCCGCACTGGCATCCGGTCTGTGAGCGCGATACACATCCTGGAGCGACGCGGCTTCGCCCGAGCCATCAACCTGACCGGCGGCATCCGTGCCTGGAGCGAGGAAATCGACCCGGGGGTCCCTGTCTACTAGCGCGTGGCCGGCTAAAGTCCGAACACGCGGTTGACATTAAATCCCCACCGAAAGTCCCCGGCGAAGAAGTCATCGTTGTTTCGAGCCAGCAGGTGCTGCTCGGTCAACCAGTCAGAAGAGCCAAAAAAGAGCTGAAAGACGTGGCCACCGGTCTCGATATCCAGACCAACGGAGAACGCGTCAACCGTACCGTCGGTGCGCTCCCCGAACACGGGTACATACTCTACGAGCACCGCAACAACCTCGTTGATCTTCAGGTTCAGAGCTACAGCCGCTCCGAAATGGGTGTTCTCCTCAGCGACCACATCTCCATTGTTGTTCCGTTCGATATAGACAGTATTGAAGTGGCTGACCATGGGTGAGACCTGAACGGACACCTTCTCTGACAACCGTCGCCCCAACATGATCATGCCCGCATAACTCAGCCGGTCATTGAACGAAAAGCCATTCTCCAGCGTCGTGACGCCCATGTCTCCCATGACGGCGACCTCGAGAGGGCTGGAGCCGGAGACCGTCTGCCTGAGCAGATTAGTCTTGAACCGAAAATCGTAGACCTTGTCGAACCGGCTCCGCCCGAATCCAAGAGACAGCCAGTCCGTGGCTCCGTAGTCCAGCCCGAACCGGATGTTGGCCGCGCCGTCCAGGCCATAGAGATTCTCGATTCCAGAAGAAACCAGGCCGAAGGCGTGTTTGATCGAAAAATTGAGATCCCCGGCATCCAGGTTGGTGACCGAGGCCGTCCCAATGACCGTCGGTGCCCAGAAGAGCTCCTCTACGGGCCGATTGACGTCCGCCCGCGTCCGCGACATCTGCGCAGTAGCAGAGACGGGTGCCAGCGTAGCGAATCCCACGAGCAGGAGGAGAATTAATCGCATGTCAGGTTCCGGATTCGGGGAGTAGGGTTACGCTGATACGCAACTGCTGAACGGGATCCACTTTCATGATCAGCAGCTTCGGCGGGACGATCTCGTAGTCATTCAGGTTTAGCTCCCACTCAGCGTTGAGCAAGAGTCCGTCGGCTGTGGGCTCAAGCGTCCCCGCGACTTCGATGTCTTTGGTCACGCCGCGAATGGAGAACCGTCCCGACACCCGGGCTGGCTGTTGCCCGCCGGAAGGATCAAAAGGACTGGTCAGCTTGCCAAAAAACTCCGCAAACGGGAAATCACCCGTTTTGAGGGTCTTCCGCATGTCCTTGTCCCGCTTGCCGATTCCCGTGTCCAGCGTCTCCAGATCCACGTAGAAGTCAACGGTTGAATCGGCCAGGACTATTCGGCCCACCAGTTCGTTACTCGTGCCGGTAAAACTATGCAGTGGCACGGAAGAGTCGAATTCCACGCGCCCGGAATCGGAGGTATACGACTGCCCTGAGGCCAGGGAGGCCGTGACCAGAAACATCAGACCAAGGCAAATGAAGGGTCGCAGCATGTCAGTTGTTCGTTGCGCCCTCGTCGATCCATGTACGGATGAGGGCAACGTCGCTGGCAGAAAGCGCGGCAAGGCCAAGCGGCATGCGCGAGCCGTGTGTCGGGCTGGGACCGATCTTGTCAACCAAGGGGCTATTTGCGCCATCGCCCACCACCACGATCGACCCGCCATATTGGAGGCCGGAGGAACTCATCACCTGAGCATGGTTGGACAAATTGACCCCGTTGGTGGTCTCGCCAACATGACACCCAACTCCACCGCAGCCCGAACTGAAAATCGGTTGGACACTTGCCGCATAACTCACGCCAACGTCAGGCTCCACGATCACGCTGTTGTCTATTTTGTTGCTCTGGCAGGCCGAAAACAGGGCGGCAACCGAGAGCGCCAGGGCAAGGGAGGGTAGGCGCATGATCGTCTTGAAAGCGAAACGGGTGTTCGGGCTTGGGGGACCGAACCGGTGCACTACTACATCTTGGACGCTGCCAATGGTTCCGTGGATGGCCCGGTATCAGGCTGAAACGTCGCCTGAGCCCGCCAAACGGCCGGTTTCGTAGCGCCGAAAGGGCAGGTACATCAATCCGAAGACTATTATCACAAGCGCCTCGAGAACAAGAATGTAGTAGGGCCACTCGGGCATGAAGTTCATCGCCGAATCCACCTCCGCCTTGCCGTTTACGTAGAGGTAATTAGAGCCCAGGGCCAGGTTCAGGAAATACATCAGGAGCGCGTACACGTTCAGCCCAACCATAATTCGGATGAGGTCGCGGAGCTTCGGGCGCACACCTTCCACCAGCACAACCCAAAACCCGCCCAGCACCAGTCCCCCATGGGAGAGGAGCGCATCAAAAAAGCGCAAGTGCGGAAAACCATAAACGCCGGCGTCAGGCGTAATAACGGCTTGAATGGCGCCACCGATCCCCAGGAAATAGACCAGCGGGTAGAGACGCCGATTCCCGGTCAGGAAGGCGTACGCCATCACATAGGTCGTGGCGGTGCACATCTGGAAGGGCAGGTGCCACTTCACAGACCAGGCGCCGCTTGCCGCCCAAAACACGTTGGAGCCCAGGTCCAGGGCCACCAGAAAAAGCACAAGACCCTTGCGCATGTTGACCCGGCTCTCCTGGGTCGTCGATCTACCGGTGCGCAGAAAGACTACCGAAAAAAGCACCATGGCAACCACGGTCCAGAGATGCGCGGGCCCGAACAGGGCGAACGCTCCACCGCTGTAATCAAACTCGAAGTACTTGCTCATGCCGAATGATCGGTGAGCGCGGGGGTCGCGGTCAAGGGGATGGAACCAGCACGTTCATCACGCCAGCGCGCACCGCGAGGTCCATCGTCCTTGACGCGGTCGAAACGATTTCCCCGTCAGCATGGACCGGCACGTTCCTGTCCAGCGCGACCCTGAAAGACGTGCCTTGGCGCAATTCCACCTGGGGCAATGTGCCGTGCTCGCCTCTCATCACCGACGGAATCACACGGACGGCCGAAATGATGGACAACTCTCTGACCACGCAGGCTTGCAACTGGCCGTCAGACGGGTCGGCGTCCGGCGTGATCATGAAACCGCCTCCCGATCGGGGCCCATTGCCGACAGTGACAAACATCAGGGGGCCTTGCCAGGCAAATGCCTGCCCGGTCACTTCGCCCTGAGGTGCCTTCCAGGTGACCAGGGTCTCCAGTGTTGACACCAGATAACGCAGAACCCCTGGCAGGAACTTGCGACGCCTGGAACGCACCGATGCCGCGGCATCGAACCCGATCCCCACCGCGTTGACGAAGGGCAGCGGGGCCCGGCCGTCCAGACTGATCTCGCCGACATCTACCATCCGGCCCGACCCACCGCCCAGGACCTGCACGGCGTCCGTTATCGACGTTGGCAATCCCATGCCGAAGGCGAAGTCATTCCCCGTTCCCGCAGGGATGATGCCCAGGGTTGCCCGGAAATCGGACCGCCAAAGTCCCTCAACAACCGTGTGGACACTGCCGTCTCCGCCGACGGCCACAACGGTGTCCCCGCCGGCCGCGGCCGCGGCGACATCGATGCCATTCGCCTCGGAGGTGGTCTCAACCCAGCGATACCCCTCAGAGCCGAACTGCGTGTCCAGGGCCTGCCGAATCTCCGAGCGGATTCGCCTGACCCTGCCACCGCGGGCCTGGGCGTTGTAAATGACGTGGATCACGCCGTGTCGTTTGCCAGGACAAACAGGCCCTGTTCGTGGTCAAGCAGCTTCCGTTTCCGCCACAGTCCGCCGCCATACCCCGTAAGGGTACCGTCCTTTCCGATCACCCGGTGGCAGGGGATGATGATGGCCATGCGATTGTCACCGTTTGCCCGGGCGACCGCCCGCATCGCACCCGGCTGGCCCATATTGGCCGCGATCGCTCCGTAGTGTGTTGTCGTCCCGTAGGGGATTTCGAGGAGCGCACGCCAGACGGTCTCCTGAAACGGAGTCCCGGTCAGCTTCAAGGGCACCTCGAACTGGCGCCTTTCGCCCTGGAAGTAGGCGTCCAGCTCCGACTGCAGTTGTCTGAGTACCGCGTTCTCGCCGGGCACAAGGGGCGCGCCCAATTTGCGTTGGATACGATCCACCTGTTTCTCAAGCATCCGCCGGTCTGCAAACTCCAGGAGCAGCAGCGCATCGTCATCGGCAGCCGCCATCATGGGGCCAACGGGCGTTTCGATGCGAAGAGAGCAGATCAAGGGCGTGGCATCCGATGGCGTGGCGCCCGTCATACGCCTCACTGCCGATCCAAATCCCGAGAGGGACTCGTAGCCGCTCTCCAGGGCGGCCCGGGTCACGGACGAGCCCTCCCTGATCTGCCCCAAGGCCTTGTTCAATCGGCGCGCGCGTGCATAGGCCTGAAATGTCATACCGTGGACTGACTGAAACCAGCGCCTGACCCTTTCTGGAGAAAGGCCCATTCCGCGCAGGTCACCGTCTTTCCACCTGTGTTCTGGTTCTGCGTCTATCCGTTCAGACAACGGCGTCAGCCAGTCCGGGATTTCGCCCTCGGATGTCATGGGCCTGCAGCGCTTGCAGGGTCTGTAGCCAGAAAACAAGGCATCGCGAGAGGTCGCAAAGAACTCGACGTTTTCCGGTTTCGGCTTTCTGGCCGGACAGGAGGGAAGACAAAATATCCCGGTTGTCCGAACCCCTGTGTAGAACACCCGGTCAAACGACGCGTCCCGTGACTGGAACGCGGTCATCATTTCGCTTTCCTGGGGCAGTGATTGGACGATCATGGTCAATGGCCTGAGTGAGACGCAAAGATGCGGACTTGCCGCGCGCTGTGCTACCGATTTTCAGGCGTTGAATTTTGGCCGCGGATGGATGCTGCTTGATCTGCTCCGTCCTATTCTTGGAAACGCTTCCAGTCGCCAAGGCCTGAGTCAGAGTTTATGCGCATAATCGAGCCCTTCCGAATCAAGTCCGTCGAACCCATTCATTTCACGACGCCGGAAGAACGTGAAGTGGTGTTGCGGGAGGCGGGCTACAACCTTTTCAAGGTGCCCTCCCGTTCGGTCATTATTGACCTGTTGACGGACTCCGGGACGGGAGCAATGAGTGCTGAGCAGTGGGCCGGCATCATGCGGGGCGACGAATCCTATGCAGGAAGCCCAAGCTTTGACCGGTTCGAGGCCGCGGTGCAGGACATCTTCGGATTCAAACATGTCATCCCGACCCACCAAGGAAGGGCAGCCGAGCGCATTCTGGCCGCAACCCTGGTCAAGCCGGGTGATCTGGTCCCCAACAACACCCACTTCGATACGACGCGGGCCAATATCGAGGCCGTAGGGGCAACGGCGCTGGACCTGCCGTGCGCCGAATCGGACGACCTCTTCAAGCCGGCTGACTTCAAGGGCAACATTGATCTCGATGCGCTGGAGGAGACCATCAGGGCGCATCGCGAGCGTATCCCGTTCGTGATGGTCACCGTTACAAACAACGGAGGCGGCGGACAGCCCGTGTCGATGGCCAACCTCCGTGCTGCCTCGGAAATGACCCGCGCGGCCGGCATTCCATTCTACCTCGATGCGTGCCGGTTTGCCGAGAACGCGTTCTTTATCCGGGAGCGTGAGGCTGGCTACGCCGAAAAGGACCTCATTGACATCGCTCGGGAGATGTTCTCCTTCGCGGACGGCTGCACCATGAGCGCCAAGAAGGACGGCATGGTGAACATCGGTGGCATCCTGTGCACCAACGACGATATACTCGCCAAAGAGGAGGCCGAACTTCTGATTCTGACTGAAGGCTTCCCTACCTACGGCGGTCTGGCAGGGCGAGATCTGGAGGCCATTGCGATCGGGCTCTACGAAGCGCTTGATCTCGACTACCAACGCTACCGGTTTTCCTCGACGGAGTACCTCGGCAAGCAGATTGAGGCCGAAGGGGTCCCAATTCTTCAACCGCCCGGAGGGCATGCCATCTACGTGGATGCCGGCTCCATGCTTCCCCACATCCCTGCTACCGAATATCCGGGTCAGGCGCTGGTGATCGGCCTGTTTCGGGCAGGTGGGATCCGCGCGGTGGAGATAGGGTCGGTCATGTTCGGCGCCGTGGACGCCGTCAGTGGCGTCGAGACCCCGTCCCGCTTCGAACTGGTCCGTCTCGCCATTCCGCGAAGGACCTACACCAAGAGTCACATTGACTACGTCGTGGACATTTTCCGCGAACTCAAGAGCCGAAGCCAGGATATGCAGGGCGTTCGAATCGTCGAGCAACCCTTAAGACTCCGACACTTCTCGGCCCGGTTCGAGCCCGTTTGATCTATTCCGTCCCCGCGGCGGCACTTGAGACGGCTTGCCAGAATTGTCGGTACTGGGCATTCTGTGGGTCCAGAAACAGCAGCCGGCTCGCGTAGGGCACTGACTCCTGAACCCGGCCGGTATTGAGTAGCAGGGATGCCATATTTCCCAGCGCTTCCGGCAAATCGGGATTCAGGGACAGAGCCCGGCGAAAGTCATCTTCGCCGCCTGTCAGGTCTCCCTGATTGAGTCGAAGAAATCCGCGGTTATTCCAGGCAAAGGCAAACGTGGGATCGCGATCCAACACGTCCTCGAATACAGCGGAGGCCTTCTCCAGGTCTCCGAACGCCAGATAGGCTGTGCCCAACTTATCCAGAAATCTCAAATGGTCTGGCGCCAGGGTAGTGGCCTTTTCCAGCCAGGAAACCGCTCCCGGCACCTCTCCCAGGGTCAAAAGTCCTTCCCCGACGCGGTAGGCCGTCCAGGCGTCCGTCTCGGACGCGGCGGAGAGCGTAGACCCCAACCGGCTCACGGCATTCCAGTCCTGCTCCAGGAACGCAAGCCGAACGCGCTCCCGCATGGCAGCCTGCGGGGGTAGTCTTCCGAGGACAGCTCGGGCGGAATCCAGATAGAACGGCCGGTGGGCAAACTCCTCGTAGAAGGTCAGATATGCCGCCGCCATGGTAGGCGCGTCCACCTCGTCCCTCAGGAGGCTTGCCATGCGCACAAGGTCCGTGCGAGACGCGGTATCCGTGCTGCCCGACTCGCTGCGCAGTGGGTCCACTACCCGGATGAAATGGTCGGTGATCTGGATGTTTGGAATGTCTATCGTGCCCGACTGGGGCATGTGGCACGAAGCACAATTGTCATTCACGGCCGCCCGGACAGCAAGGTCCTCCGCACATTGAGCGACCGCCTGGGCCTCATGACATGTAGTGCAGGTGGCGTTGTAGGCCGCCGGCCCCGTCGCCTCGACAGCCTGGTGAGGATCGTGACAGGTGAGACACGTCATCGGGTCCATGCCGGCGTCTGGCGACCGGGAGGCCTGAAAACACGCACTCATCTGCAAGCGATCCGGGTGGGAGGCCATCAGGAACTGGCTGGTCGAGTCCGGGAATCGCGGCCAGAACACGTCCATATAATCCGTCAGGACGTGACCCGGGCGATAGTCAAATGCCGATGTTCCGGACTTGAGCACCGCCGCACCCTGCATATGGCAGCGCTGGCATACGTCATCCTGGCGCTCGATCTCCAACTTGGCCGGATTGACGATGGTGTAGTCTATTTGCGACGAGACATCTACAACCCGGCCCGAGCGAATGGCCTCCACGTGTACCGAACCCGCTCCATGACAGTTTTCGCATTCGATCCCGTGCGGGATGTTGGAGAATCTGTTTTCAGAACCCGGCGCATAATCAGAGGGGCCATCGTGGCAGGCCATGCACTGCTCGGTAATAGGCCTGTCGAAACGAAAGGAGTCGCCGCCAGAAAAGCCGGGCGGCAAAGACCACTTCCTCTCCTGCGTATACCACGTCAAGGGCACCTGATAGAGGTAGCCGTTTTCGTCCCGGATGTGCGAATTGGTGTGCTGTCCAGAGCCCACGATGTAGGAGATCGCGACCTCGCGGAGGTGCGTTGTGTCCGTTCCAGCTAGCCGAAATTCGCGAATGAACAGGTCCTCTCCGCGCCTGAAGGGCTGGTAGTACAGATTCCGGTCGGGATCACGAATCGGAGTTACATCATCCCAGACGGCGTCGCTCGCAGATGCCTGGGCGGGCTTGAACGACCGCCCCATCTGCGCATCGCTAAAGCTGGAGGCCTTGTCCGCGTGACATTCCGCACAAACCGCCTTGCCGACGTATTGCGCATCCGGGTGCCAATTGGCGTATTCCCCTTCGGCCAATGGGACAGGCGGCTCACCAGTGGTACATCCGGCGAGGAGGATCAGGGCTAGGATTGATTGGGGGACGCGCATGGGACAGGCAGAAAGCGTGTGACGCGGGCATGTTTCGATGGGCGGGTCTGCTCGTGGGTGGTTGACTAATGGCTCGCAGGCTTGTCATGAAGCCAAGCGGACACCCAGCACCGTGAATTCGAGTGGCTCTTCTGTTACTGATCCGGTACGCGTAGCGGCTCAGAAGACTGAGTAGTTGTAAAACCCACTGGTACAATCCATGCGAAACCGCATCTCGTTTTTTGTTGGTGCCCTGACTCTCACACTATTCCTTGCCGCTTGCGAGGGGTCCCCGTTCCCTATTTCCGAACCCGGCGACGCGGAAATTCAGGAAGACTTTTTGGGCCTCTGGGAGGCCGTGAGTCCGGACCGGGAAGACGTCGTCGTCCTGGAGATCTACGCCTTCAACAGGCACGAATATGCTGCGCACTACCGCGAGGCACACCCGGATAATGAAGACGAAGCCGGCGCGGGCGACCACGACGAGGACGGCGAACGCGACGGGGACGGCGAACGCGAAGACGGTGAGCACGACGCGGACGGCGACCGGAACGAAGCGTTTTGGGTTCGGGCCTACGAGTCTTCGGTGAACGGCACACTGTGGGCCAATGTGCAGTGCTTCAGCTGCGACGACGATGATAACTCGTTTCTCTTTGTTCATGCGCGGACGGACGGAGGCGAACTTCGACTTTCCTGGATAGACGATGACCGCTACAAAGACTTCGAGGACGCCTCCAGCCCCGCGGACGTCCTCGCCCATTTTGTGGCCCATTCCGATGATAAGGGCTTTATGGACGAGGAAGAAGTCTGGGTATTTACGCGGGTAGAAGACTGAAGCCACTGGGGGGGGCCGGAGAGCCCATGCAAAATCCTGTGCCCCAGCACACGAATTAACGCCCGCCGGGCGTTAATCCCGTGTGCGACTTAGGGAGGGTCGTATACCGGTTCGGGGCGGCCGCACGCAAGGCGTGTGGCCGCCCCGTTCCGTTTGGTGCAGATCCGGCCGTATTATGACGGGCCATTCGTTATTGCACCATGCGCTGGAAACGAAGAAGACAAAGCAGCAACGTTGAGGATCGCCGAGGCCAGGGTGGCCGCGCCTCAGGAAGCCGAATGCCCGGAGGCTTCTCCGGGGGACGCCGAGGCGGCAAAATCGGCGGTTTTGCCATTATTGCGATCATCGCCGCACTTCTGCTGAGGATAGACCCTACCCAAATCCTGAGTCTTCTGGGCGACGGTACTGCGGTGATGCCCCCAGCCCGCTCCAGCCCCGCCCGACCGGGAGCGACGCCAGCCGACGAGCAAGGCCAGTTTGCCGCGACTATCCTGGCCAGCACCGAAGACGCCTGGAATCCGATTTTCGCCAGTGCAGGCAGTCGATACCAGCCGCCCGTGATGGTATTGTTTGATGAAGGCGTCGAGTCTGCGTGCGGCTTCAATTCTTCGGCCACCGGCCCGTTTTATTGCCCTGGCGACTCTCAAGTCTATCTGGACTTGAGCTTCTTTCGGCAACTCGCCCAACTGGGCGCCCCTGGGGACTTCGCCACGGCGTATGTGATTGCCCACGAGGTGGGCCATCACATACAGAACCTTGTTGGCACCGAGGAGCAGGTTCGCGCCGCGCGGGGACGAATGGGCCAGGCAGACGGGAACGCACTATCTGTTCGCGTAGAACTTCAGGCAGACTGTTATTCCGGCATTTGGGCCAATCACGTCTCCGACCAACGAGACTTCCTGGATAGCGGGGACATCGCGGAGGGCCTCCAGGCGGCCGCCGCCATCGGCGATGACCGACTCCAGCAACGATCCGGCGGGCGGGTGCGGCCGGAGAGTTTCACCCACGGCACGTCTGCGCAGAGACAGGAATGGTTCACGCGCGGGCTTCGCTCGGGTGCATTTGACAGTTGCGACACGTTTTCTACTTAGGCCCTTAACTTGCGGCCTCCCACCATCTCCGAGTCAAAAATGACCCGCATTCTTTGTGCCCTCTGCTTCGCCCTTCTTTTGGCGGTGCCCGTCTCAGCCCAGAACGTGGACGTTCCGGCTGCCGCGGACGCCATCGAGTCCAAGGTGATTGAATGGAGGCGCGACTTCCACGCCAACCCCGAACTCTCCAACCGGGAGTTTCGCACGGCCGGTGTTATCGCTGCCCATCTTGAATCCCTGGGAATCGAGGTCCAGACGGGCGTGGCGCACACGGGCGTGATTGGCCTCCTCAAGGGCGGGAAGGACGGCCCGGTTTTCGCGCTCAGAGCCGATATGGACGCCCTTCCGGTTGTTGAACGAGGCGAACTGCCCTTCAAGTCCCAGGTCACGAGTCTCTATCGCGGGCAGGAGGTCGGCGTGATGCACGCCTGCGGGCACGACACCCACATGGCCATTCTGATGGGTGTCGCCGAAATCCTTGCCGCAAACAGGTCCTCACTCGCCGGGACGGTCAAATTTATTTTCCAGCCCGCAGAAGAGGGCTCTCCTGAAGGCGAGGAGGGTGGTGCAGAGCTCATGGTAAAAGAAGGCGCGCTGACCAACCCTGATGTTGATGCCATCTTTGGACTCCATATATGGGCAGAGCAGGACATCGGCTCCATAGGGTACCGACCTCGCGGGATGATGGCCGGGGTTCAGGACTTCCGCATCATCGTGCGCGGCGTGCAGGCCCACGGGTCTGCCCCATGGTCTGGCATCGACCCGGTCGTCACGGCTGCGCAAATCATCAATGGTCTTCAGACCATCGTTTCCCGGTCCGTTCAGTTGACGCGCGATGTCGCCGTCGTCACGGTCGGAAGCATCCACGGTGGCGTCCGCTCCAACATTATCCCGGAAGAACTGGAGATGGTCGGCACCATAAGAACCTTCAGCGACGAAGACCGGGATCTTGTGCACAGGCGGATACGGGAGATCGCAAATGGCGTTGCCACCAGCATGGGCGCCTCGGTAGAAGTGGCCATTCCGTTCTCCGCGAATTACCCGGTGACCTACAACGACCCTGAGTTGACCGCGGCCATGTTGCCGTCGCTGGAACGGGCCGCAGGTAAGGAGAATGTGATGATCATTGACGCCGTAACCGGCGCCGAAGACTTCTCCTTCTTTGCCAACGAAGTGCCGGGGCTCTACCTCTTCCTTGGTGGCAAGCCGCTGGATCAGGCCAAGGAGGACACGCCGTCGCATCACACCCCGGACTTCCACATCGACGAGGCAGGGATGAAGCTGGGCGTGAAAGCCATGCTGAACCTGACGCTGGACTATTTGAACGGCGCCGCCAACTAGTCTTGAGACTTGCTACGCTGACCAAACACCTGGGCCTGTGCGCCAGTCTGGGTGCGTGCGCCGCCGCGCCGCTATTCGCCCAATCCTCGGGGCAAGGCGAGCGCCCCAAGTCCCCGCTTCCCCGTCTCACGGAGCCCATTCTGTTTGACGGTGTGGTCAATGACCCTGCGTGGGACGCCGTTGAAACTCTGCCTCTGATTCAATTCCAGCCCACCTGGGGAGGCCCGGTTGAGCATGCGACAGAACTGCGGATAGCCTACGACAACGACTACCTCTATTTTTCAGCGAGGTGTTTCGATACCCAACCGATCACTGCAACCACCTATCGTCGTGACGACTGGAGTACCCGGGATGACCAAGTAGCCATCGGCATCGACTCGTTCAACGACTACGAGACCGCCATGGCGTTTGCGCTCTATTCCACGGGCGCGCGTATTGATGCCCAGTTTTCGGATGACGCTCGCGAACAGAGCGGGGTCAACGTCAACTGGAATACCCACTGGGACGGAAAGGCCACAAGATCAGAGACAGGCTGGGAAGCCGAGATCCGAATTCCATGGTCTTCTCTCCGGTTCAAGACGCCGGAAGAAGGGGAGGAAGTCACGATGGGCATCAACGCCTTCCGGTATCGCGCGGATGGCGGGTTCTTTTACCAGTACCCCGGCGTCCGCAACGATTGGGGATTCTGGAGTTTCCTCAAACCTTCCAAGGGTGCGCGGCGCACGCTGGAAGGCATCTCGTCCAGTAAACCGCTCTACATCACCCCGTTCCTCACCAGCGGCCTCGGTCAGGACTATGCCCTGAACGACGCTGGCGACGCCTATAGGCGAGATGACAATGTCACGTTCGACGCAGGCCTGGACCTGAAGTACTCCCTGACGTCCGACCTCACGCTGGATGCGACCCTGAATACGGATTTTGCCCAGGTTGAGGCGGACGCCCAACAGGTGAACCTGACCCGGTTCTCTCTCTTTTTTCCGGAGAAGCGACAGTTCTTCCTGGAGGGGACCTCGAATTTTGATTTCTCTTTCGGCGAAAATGATCGCGTGTTCCATAGCCGCCGAGTCGGTCTCTCTGACGGGCAGCAGGTTCGACTCTTGGGAGGCGGACGGGTCGTGGGTCGCATCGGCAAGTGGGACGTGGGCCTACTGGATCTGCAGACCGGCCGCGATGGGGGCATCCCCTCCGAAAACTTTGGAGTTCTCCGCCTGAAGAGGAGAATGCTGAACAACAATTCGTATCTGGGGGGCATTGCTACGTCCCGCGTTGACCAGGACGGCGACTCCAACACGGCCTTCGGGCTCGACGGAGTCCTCAGCCTGACCGGAGACAACTTGGTGCGGTTTGGTTGGGCACAGACCTTTGAGAATGATCGCGAAAACAGTCTGGCGTCGGCAGACAACGCCCGCTTCCGAATCGATTTGGAACGCCCGCGTAGTACTGGTTTCCTATACAGCTTGGGCGCCGGCGGCGCTGGTCGGGAATACCGCCCGGCAATGGGCTTTCAGCGGCGTCAGAACTACTATCAGATTTCCAGCGGAATTGGATTCGGCTGGCGATCCGAGACAGCGAGCGCTGTGGAGAACTGGAGCGTTGAGGCAAACCTGGATGGTTGGTACGAAAGGGAAAATGATCTTTTCGGAACGGTTTCGGGCAAAGCAGGTGGCATCGTCGGATTGCGTTCGCAATACGAATTAAGCGCTGCGGTCACCTTCGATCGGGAGAATCTCGTGGAGGGATTCTCCCTGTCCGAAGACGCTGACATTCCAGCCGGTGAGTTCACGTTCGCCGGCCTGGAGGCAGGGATGAAGAGCCCGGCTGGCAACCCGTTTAAGGCGGAGGTCGACGTGACCCTGGGTCGCTTCTATGACGGCAACCGGTTTATAGTCAAGCTCACTCCCAGCTGGAGTGTTACCGAACGCGTGGCCGTAACCGGCACCTACCAGTACAACCGGCTGCGGTTTGACGGGCGCGGGCAATCATTCGATGCCCATATATTGCAGAGTCGGACCGACTTGATGGTCAGCACCAAGCTGACATTCTCGGTCTTTCTCCAGTACAACTCATCGGCGAATGCGATCATCGCCAATGGCCGATTCCGATTCAATCCCCGCGAGGGCAATGACTTCTATCTGGTCTACAACGAAAACGTGAATACGGATCGCCTCATCTCCAGCCCGGAGCTTCCGTTCTCGTCGGGACGCACTATTCTGGCCAAGTACACCTACACGTTCATCCGGTAGCAGGCCCAAAGCCGCACGGAATACCCACCCCTGAATATGAGCAAGATCACCCGTCTGAGCGTGATGATGTTCCTCCAGTTTTTTATCTGGGGAGCCTGGTACGTCACCATTGGCAACTACATGACCGCCATGGACATGGCGGACTTGACCCACTGGCCGTACACCGTCAACCCGCTTGCCGCCATCATCTCGCCATTCTTCCTGGGGATGATTGCTGACCGGTACTTCGCTACAGAAAAGGTGCTGGGAGTGCTCCACATTCTGGGCGGTGTTGTCATGTTCATGGTCCCACAGACAAGCGGCTCGCCCGTCCTGTTCATCGGAATGCTGGCGCTGTACAACCTGTGCTACATGCCCACCCTTGGCTTGACGAACTCGCTTGCCTTCCACCACATCACAGACCAGGAGAAGCAGTTCCCCATGATCCGGGTCTTCGGGACCATCGGATGGATTGTGGCTGGGCTCTTTATCAGTTTTGTGCTGGCCGGATTCGTTTCCGGCGATCGGCTTCCCGATGAGACCGCCCTTCCGCTGTACACCGCGGCCGTCGCAAGCGTGCTTCTGGGAGTCTTTTCCTTCTTTTTGCCCCATACCCCTCCAAGCAACAAGGGGGCGGCCGTCTCCATTCGGTCGATACTGGGCGTGGACGCGTTCAAGCAACTCAAGAGCAAGCCCTTCCTTGCCTTCCTTGCCAGCTCCTTCCTGATCTCGATTCCGCTGGCGGCCTACTACAACTTCGCGCCGATCTTCGTGAATGCTGCAGGCCTGTCCAACCCGGCTGCCACGTTGTCCCTGGGACAGGTGTCAGAAGTGGTGTTCATGCTCCTCATGCCGATTTTCTTCATTCGTTTGGGCGTCAAGTGGATGCTTGTTGTTGGCATGGGGGCCTGGGTACTGCGCTACCTCCTCTTTGCCCTGGCCGCTCCCGCTGGCATTTTTTGGATGATCTTGGGCGGCATCCTCATGCACGGGATTTGCTACGACTTCTTCTTTGTGACCGGCCAGATCTACGTGGACAAGAAGTCGACGCCCGAGATCCGGGGACAAGCTCAGGGCATGCTCGTACTGGTCACCTACGGCTTGGGCATGTTTATCGGAGCCCAAATTGCAGGCAACGTCTTCAATGCGTTTTTGGCCGGGGAAGCAGCACTCTCCGCAGCCCAGTGGCAGGACTTCTGGTACATCCCTGCGGCCTTCGCCGCGGCCATCATGGTGTTCTTCATGTTCACATTTAACGACAAGGTCAAAACCGAGGACGCATGAGGCGACGAGATTTCTTGCGACAGACCACGCTGGCCGCCGGCGCTGGATTCCTGGCGGCCGCTTGCACCCAGGAAGGGAAGGCCGGCATGGAAGCAGGCGACGTCGATGCCCGGTCTGCCGCTGCCCCCTCTGCCGATGCCGCCG
Organism: Rhodothermales bacterium; assembly: GCA_047619685.1. Lineage (GTDB taxonomy): Bacteria > Bacteroidota > Rhodothermia > Rhodothermales > UBA10348 > JABDJZ01. The sequence goes on along the minus strand of JBLHLC010000006.1, from coordinate 79,051 downwards.
GGCAGCTCTTCAGCCTATCCCTTGCGCAGTGGTCTTTCCACCGGGCGATTCAGTCTGGCGAGATGGATCCGCTCGACTTCGCGGCCGCGGCCAAGTCACTCGATATCGCCGGCATTGAGTATGTCAACGGTCTGTTTACGGACCGGCGAACGGATGACGATTACCTGCGTGAGCTGAAGATGCGGGCAGATGGCGAGGGCGTTCGGAGCGTCCTCATCATGTGCGACGGCGAAGGTGCTCTGGGCGATCCCGACGATGCTGCGCGCACGCTAACCATCGACAACCATCGTCGGTGGATTGATGCAGCCGCCTTTCTGGGCTGTCACTCTATTCGAGTGAATGCGTCCAGCGAGGGCGATTGGGATACCCAGCGTGACCTTGCCGCCGACGGCCTCGCCCGCCTCACGGAAGTCGCTGCCGCCCAGGACATCAACGTCATTGTCGAAAACCACGGCGGTATCTCATCAAACGGCGCCTGGTTGGCCGAGGTCATGCGCCAGGTGGACCACGACCGCTGTGGCACCCTGCCCGATTTCGGCAACTGGGATCTGGGCGAAGGAAACCAGTACGACTTCTACAAGGGCACAGAGGAACTCATGCCCTTCGCCAAGGCGGTAAGTTTCAAGACCCACATTCTGGCCGATGAGCCGGACGGCACACACTTCAGGACGGACTGGGCCGGAAACCGAACACCGATTGATTTCGACCGACTGATGCGAATCGTGCTGGACGCGGGGTATCGGGGATATGTTGGAATCGAGTTTGAAGGAAGCGAACTGGATGAACTGACGGGCATTCGGCGCTCCAAGGGCATCCTGGACTATCTCCACGACAAGCTGCAATCAGAGTACTCATGAAGCATCTGGCACTACTTCTCGCGGCCACCATTGTCATTGGCTGCGCAGAATCCGAAGACTACACAGAAGCGACTCCGGTCTCAGACTCCGCGACCGCCGTCGGAGAATGGGAGACGTTATTCGATGGCACCTCCCTGGACGCCTTCAGGGGATTTAAACGTGACGCCGTGCCCGATACATGGGGCATAGAGGACGGCACGCTTGCCTTCATCCCGGGGGGGAAAGAAGGTGGCGATATCATCACGCGAGACCAGTTCGAGAACTTCGAACTGGAGCTTGAATGGAAGATCTCCCCGGCCGGCAATTCCGGGATCATTTACCGGGCCACCGAGGAATTCGACGCTCCGTGGATGACCGGCCCCGAATATCAGGTGCTGGACAACCTGCTCCATCCCGACGCCCTTCAGGGCAAGGACAGGATGGCCGGCGCCAACTACGATATGCAGGAGAGCGATCCGGACGCCGTGAAGCCTGTGGGCGAATGGAACACCGCGCGCATCCTGGCTCATCACAACCACGTCGAGCACTGGCTCAACGGGCAGAAAGTGGCGGAGTACATGCTGTACACCGACGCCTGGAAAGCGCTCGTCGCGGCCTCCAAATGGAAGAACCATCCGGCATACGGCCAACGGCTGTCAGGCCACATCGCCTTACAGGATCACGGCAATCCGGTCTGGTTTCGCAACATCCGGATCAAGCGGCTCTAGACCCCGAAGCCGCGGGTCTTGGTGCGGATGCGGGCCACGTACATGTGCGACGTCAGGTAGAGCGTAGACCCGTCATCCCCGAAAGCCACGTTGGCTGTTTGCACATCCGTGCGAATGGTCCCCAGATGTGTCCCGTCTGGATCGAAGACCCACACACCACCCGGACCCGTCGCAAAAAGGCGTCCGTCAAGGTCCAGTTTCAGGCCATCGGGAAGCCCAGGCTTGTCCTTGGCCACGTGTGCGGTGACATCGGCAAATACCCTGCCCCGGGTAACCCCCCCGTCCGGCATCACGTCGTATGCCATCCAGACAGCGTGTGCAGGATCCGAGTTTGCCACGTACAACGTCTGCCCGTCCGGTGAAAACGCGATCCCATTGGGGCGTGTCAGCGTGCTGTCGAGTAGCGTGACCTCTCCGCCGGGCGCTACGCGGTAGACTCCGTTGAATGTCTGTTCTGCGGCATCCGGACCGGCCAGGCCGTACGGTGGATCGGTGAAATAGACGGCGCCATCGGCTGCGATGGCCAGGTCGTTCGGACTGTGGAAGCGGCGTCCGTTGTAACTGGCCGCAAGCGTCTCAAAGACAGGCTGCGGGTTATCCAGCGTTGACGTGAGGCGGCCTATCTGCCGGTCCCCTTGCTGGCACAGAAGCAACCGACCAGTGGCATCAAGCGCGAGGCCGTTCGAGCCCAATCCTCCGCCCCTTGGGACGCGGCCCGTATAGCCCGATGGTGTCATCCACGGCGATGCCCCCTCGCCCTCCTTCCACCGGTACACGGTATTTGAATTGGTGTCGGACCAGAGGAGGTATTGGCCGCCGGCCACCCAGACCGGACCCTCCGTCCAACTGTAGCCTTCCGACAGGACCTCGACCAAGGCGTCCGCATCCACGATATCGCTGAAGCCCGCCGTCGCGGCTTCAACGTGACCGATTGTGGCAAGCGGCGCGGGCTCTCTGACCTCCTGATTCGAGTCCGGAGATCCGCACGCAGTAACCAATGCCGCAAGACAGAGGGCAGGGATTACACGGGGCATTGGCACGGTCTGAGGGGCCTCGAGTGCCCTAGGAGCCAGCCGGGATGCTCGCATAGACGGAGGACTTTCCGTCATTGGTGAAAGCCACGACGTCATAACCCGGGTAGTTCGCTGGGCTGCCTTGCTCCATTCCGGGCGAACCCGTGGGCATCCCCGGGACGGCCAGGCCGCGAATGGCTGGCTGCTCGGCCAGCATGCGTGTGATCTGTTCTGCGGGTACATGTCCCTCGACTACGTAGCCGCCTACAAGGGCCGTATGACAGGAACGGTGCTCCGGGGCAACGCCCTGCTCGTTTTTGACGGGAGTCACATCGTTCATATCCCGAACTTCAACCTCAAAACCGGCGGCTCGCATGTGTTCAACCCAGCCTGTGCAGCAACCGCACGTCGGGCTCTTGTAAACCACAACCGTATTGGAAGAAACGACCCCCGATTGCACGCTGAAGGTGAGCCCTGCGGCCAGGGCCAACAAGACGACGGCACCTATAATGATCTTGCTCGATGACATGATGAGTTGCTCTTTTTGGGGCTGCGAGAGAATACGCTTCGCCCTAGCTTCCATGATTCCGATACATTCTTTTCACGCCCGACCCTCCGGGATGTTGTCATGCGCCGATTATTTCTGTCAGCTTTTGTTGTCCTCTCTGCGTGCACAACGCCGGAGGCCCCGCCAGAGCCGCTCACTGGCGCCTACTGGCAACAGCAGGCCGTGGAGACCGCGGCCCGGCTGCAGGCGGTCAGCGCGGTTTCCAATGACGTGGTCTGGGCGAGTGGCACCGAAGGCACCTTTGCACGCACGGTGGACGGCGGGGAAACCTGGCAACCCGGCCAAGTGACCGGAGCGGAGGATCTGGAATTTCGAGACGTACACGCCATAAATGCTGACCACGCATTCCTCATGAGCACCGGCCCTGGCGAGATCTCCAGGATCTATCGAACCATGGATGGAGGAGCCTCGTGGGCCGAGGTTTACCGGGTCACTGAAGCCGGAGGGTTCTTTGACTGCATGTCCTTCTGGGATGCCGAGCGGGGAATCGTATTCAGTGATGCGCCGGACACAGACTTTATGCTCATGGCCACTTCAGACGGGGGCGACAGTTGGGGACGTGTGCCCCCCGATGCGCTCGAGGATGCCCACGAAGGTGAGGGCGCCTTTGCGGCCTCCGGCACCTGTCTTCTTACGGGAGACAACGGCAAAGCCTGGTTCGGGACCGGGGCGTCGGGCGTTGACACACGTGTTTTTCGTACCTCTGACTACGGTATTTCGTGGATGGCTTCGCCCACTCCGATTCCGTCTGTCAGCGAGTCTTCAGGCATATTCACCGTCACGTTTCTCGACGAATCCAACGGACTGATCTTCGGGGGTGAGTACACCCGGCCCGATTCGGTCTACGCCCATTCCGCGGTCACCACCGATGGCGGCGTGACCTGGACGATGACGGGCGACACGGGCCTTGGCGGATCCGTGTTCGGATCAGCGTTCGTACCTGGCGCGCCGACCCGGACGTCTCTGGCCGTCGCACCGACGGGTTCTGCCTGGAGCACCGACGGTGGAGTCACTTGGGAGCGCCTGGACTCGGAAAGCTACTGGGCCGTGGGGGCTAGCCCGGAAGGCGCAGCGTGGGCGGTTGGCCCGGGCGGACGCGTCGGCCGGCTCGAATTCGCGGCTCCCCCACCCACCTCATAATTGGGTCATGCCATGCGTCTCCTCCTCATCTTGGGTCTGGCAGCGGTCGTGTTGAACGCGAGCGCACAGGACTTCCGGGGCGACCGGTTCGTAGGTGAGCGCTTCGCCTCCCGCAGCCCGGTCGCGGCCGCCCACGGCATGGCCGCCACGAGCCATCCGCTTGCTTCGCAAGTGGCTGTGGACATCCTCAAGAGAGGAGGGACCGCCGTGGACGCTGCCATAGCCGCAAATGCAGTCCTTGGCCTTATGGAGCCCACAGGTTCTGGCATCGGAGGGGACCTGTTCGCCATTGTCTGGGATCCTGAATCCAAGGAGCTCCATGGGCTGAATGCCTCGGGGAGAGCCCCGCGAGGGCAATCGCTTGACGAACTGCGTGACCGGCTCGCCGGCCGGAGCGAAATACCGCAATTCGGGAGCCTGTCTGTTTCTGTTCCGGGCGCAGTGGATGGTTGGTTCGAACTCCACGAGAGATTCGGGTCGCTTTCCATGTCGGAAGTCCTGGGCCCGGCCATCTCCTATGCCGAGGAGGGGTTCCCCCTTTCTCAGGTCATTGCGTATTACTGGAACATGAACCTGGAGCGGTATGCTCGCAACGAAGCGGATATTGAGGAGCTGGATAATCTGAGGGCGACCTTCGCCCCCGAAGGCGTAGTCCCTGGACACGGAGACCTCTTCCGGAATCCGGACCTTGCTGCGTCCTATCGCCTGATCGCGGAGGGAGGACGGGACGCTTTCTACCGCGGTCCAATCTCGGAGGCCATTGACGCCTATATGAGACGGATCGGAGGTCCTTTGCGTGCCGAAGACCTTGCGACGCACCGCTCCGAGTGGGTTCAGCCCCTGTCCGTGGATTATCGCGGATACCGCGTCTACGAGCTCCCTCCCAACGGGCAGGGCATCGCCGCCCTCCAGATGCTGAATATTCTAGAGGGCTACGATCTGGCTGAGATGGGATTCGGCTCCGCGGACTATCTGCACGTTCAGACGGAAGCAAAGAAGCTGGTTTTCGAGGATCGGGCCCGGTTCTATGCTGACCCGGACTTTTTTGAAGCCCCGATCGATGAACTCCTGTCGGACGAGTACGCGAGCGGACGCAGACGCCTTATTCGTCCAGGTCAAGCCCTTACAGAGATCCCGCCAGGGGACCCGCTCCTGGAGTCCGGAGATACCATCTACCTGACCGTCGCGGACGAAAGCGGCATGATGGTCTCCCTGATCCAGAGCAACTATGCCGGGATGGGAAGCGGCCTGATGCCGGACGGCCTGGGGTTTGTCCTGCAGAATCGGGGTGCGCTGTTCGCTATCGAACCCGGCCACCCGAACGCCTACGCCCCCGGAAAACGGCCTTTCCATACGATCATTCCGGCCTTTGTCACCAAGGACGGCCAGCCGTTCCTGAGTTTTGGCCTCATGGGGGGTGCCATGCAGCCGCAAGGCCACGCCCAGATTGTCGCCAACATGATCGACTTTGGCATGAACGTTCAAGAAGCGGGCGACGCCGCACGCTATCGACACCTGGGAAGCAGTCAACCAACGGGCGCGATGGCTGCGCCCGAGGGGGGTACGCTCATCGTTGAGGGGGGTATTTCGGCAGACGTGGTCGCTGCGCTCGGCAGGATGGGTCACACCGTAGAGTACGCGATTGGAGATGCGGGGATGGGGGGCTACCAGGCCATCCAGTGGGACCCCGTTCGACGGGTTTATTTTGGCGCAACTGAAATGAGAAAGGATGGAACCGTTATCGGATATTGAACGACCGGTAGCGGTAATCGGCGCAGACGACACCTTCCTTCTGGAGCGGTTGCCTGGTGTCATGACCACCTCCCTGAGCGCGGAAACGGCTATTCGGAGCGGTTTTGACGTCTTCATGGTCAAGCCACCGCAAGGACGGCGAGAAGCTCGTGATCTTATTCGCCTCGCCGAGGAGGCCGGAGTCCGGGTTGGTTTCCCGCGTTGGTTAAGGCGGCAGAAAGTTCAGGCCGGCGCATACTCTCTTGTCAGTATTGTTGCCGGTGTGGAGTGCGGGTTGGACCACCTGCTTGACCTGGCCATGTGGCTTTCGGGCTGTGGCGGAGTCCAGAGGCTGGAAGCCGAGACATCGGGTGGATGCACCTCCGTGGTTCTTGTCGGGCACGCCTCCCAGATCATGGCGATTCAGACTACCCGCGCCATGGAGGGCCTGCGCGTTTCGGTCGAAGGCGGCTCCGGTGCGGCCGGTGTGGAAGATCTTGCGTATGACGCCGAGAGTGGATTGGGCGACGAGCTTCGGCTCTTCGCCTCCGGAAGCGCCGACTCCGTCTTTCTTGAAGACTCTATCGACCTTGTCTCCGTACTAGAACGTGTTGCTGCTCGAGTGCGTTGAGGCAGGATGTCACTCGACATCCTGATATCTGAAAGTCACCGACTCCTTCTGTCCGAAGTGGGGTCCGCTGCCTCCGAAGCCGCTATTCCAGCCTATGTGGTTGGCGGATTCGTCCGGGATGCCCTGCTGGGGCGATCCACGACCGACATCGACTTTGTCACCATCGGCCCGAATTCCGGAATCGAGCTGGCGGAGCGCGTCTCGGCCAGGCTGCGAGGAGCCGAAGTCCACGTCTACAAGCAGTTTGGTACGGCGGCGATCCGGATCCCCGCTTCAGGGGGCGACAGTATCGTTCTGGAATTTGTAGCGGCGAGAAAGGAGAGCTACGCCCGCGACTCCCGCAAGCCGCGGGTCGAGGACGGATCTCTGGAAGACGACCTGGAGCGCCGGGACTTTACGGTCAACGCGTTCGCCGCTCCCTTGACAGAGGCGGGCATCGGCGAGATCATAGACCGGTTCGCCGGCATGAAGGACCTGGACTCGGGAATTCTGCGAACGCCCGTGGACCCCAATCGCACATTTTCGGACGATCCCCTCCGGATGGTCAGGGCGGCCCGTTTTGCCGCCCAACTGGACTTTGATCTCCACGGTGAGACCTGGGCGGCCATGAAGATTGAGGCCGAACGGATCGGGATCGTGAGCATGGAGCGAATCACCGAAGAACTCCAGAAGCTGATCGCCACCCCCCGGCCTTCGGTCGGATTCAAGATCCTGGAAGAGACCGGACTCCTTCAACACTTCCTTCCCGAGTTGTCCGCCCTGCGGGGCGTAGAACAGGTCGAGGGTCATCGCCATAAGGACAATTTCTATCACACGCTGCAGGTTGTGGACAACCTGGTGGAGAGCACGGAGCACCTCCCTGCTGACGCCACCCGCTGGCTCCGGTGGGCGGCGCTCTTCCATGACATCGGAAAGCCCTCAACCAAGCGTTTCAGAGAGGGTACCGGTTGGACCTTTCACGGTCACGAGGACAAGGGCGGCCGCATGGTGCCCAAACTTTTCCGCCGGCTGAAGCTCCCCCTTGACGAGCGTTCGGACTATGTGGAGAAACTGGTCCGGTTGCATCATCGACCGGTGTCCCTGGTCGATGCGGAAGTGACTGATTCGGCTGTTCGCAGGCTGCTGTTTGACGCCGGGGATGACGTGGAGGACCTCATGACGCTGGTCAGAGCGGACATCACGTCCAAGAACCTGAAGCGGGTCCGCAAATACCTCCGCGCCTTCGATCGGGTGGACGAGAAGTTGATCGACGTTGAGGAGAAGGACCACCTGCGAAATTTTCAGCCCCCGGTGGATGGAGTGGAAATCATGGAGGCCCTCGGGATTGGCGAGGGCCTTGCCATTGGGATACTCAAGGGCATCATCAGGGAGGCCATTCTGGACGGGCGTATAGCCAACAACCACGAGGACGCCTTTGACCTCATGATGGCAAACAAGGGAGAGGCCATCCGGCGCGGAGATCTGTTTACGCGTGTTATTGGGACCCTGCAGGGTCCCGAGAAAAGGGCCATCGGTGCCATCAAGGAGGCCATCATGGGACACGATCTCCCAGCGACAGACCCGGAGGCCGACCTATTCCTCGAGACGGTCAAGAGACGATGCCTGAGCCCGGATTGACCCAGCCCTCGCAGGGACCGATCGAGAGTTCCGGCCCGTCACGGTCGCTCGGTTTTCTGGCTCCTCTCCGGCAGGCTTCTGCCGCCGTAGTCCGAACTTGCGAGCGCACTGCGGTAATTGGCTGGGTCGCGGGGGCGGTGATCGTGGGTGTCGTCCTTTTTTGGACCTGGCCACTGTCAGCGACCGCCGCAGGATTTGTCGGCTTCCTCGGTGCGCTGCTGGCGCTGCCGGGCTCAATCGTCTTCCTGCTGGGGCGAGCCCTCGCCAGCGTGTCTCGCCTCCCGGAGGCGCTGGTTGGACAAGCGACTTCAGGATCGGACCTGTCCCTTCAGATTGGTGGGGGGCCGGTCCGCTCCGCCTGGAAGATCGGTCGTTACCTGCTATCGGTACGCAGCCGGTTATGGGCCATGCGCGACGAACTGGCCACCGCAGGCGCGCTGGTCAGACTGACCTCTCCCGTCGTCCTGATTGTTGTCCTTGGAGCAGTCCTGGCTGTGGGTGTTTTGGTCCCGGTCGCCGTGCTGGTACTCCTGACTGCTCTGCTCTTCTAGCCCGTTCCCTAGAAGGCTGTTGAATAAGTGGCGCACACCATTCTACGGCGGCGGAACGCCATCTGCTGCGTTATCCCTCCTCGCAATGGCGGTGCCATTACTCGTCGGGACGCCTTACATCTGACATTCCGGCGCTCGTAGCCTGGCATACTCCACTTATTCAACAGCCTTCTAGAGGACGGCCACGGAGGTCGGCCGGACGTCCCACAGCAGAAGCTGCTCTATGTTGGCAAAATCCTCTTCGCCTTCGGCGTCATAAAAGGCGTAGTCACCGTTGCGCTCTTTCTGAATCCCGGAGAGCTGTTTCCATTTCGTGTTCTCCTCGTCCATGAAGGCCGCGGGGTACGGGTTATCAATCCTGTACGAGGGGTGGTAATTCCGGTAGATCTTTGAGGCCTCGTAGATGGCCGCGCGACGGGCACCCGCTTGCGTCACACTCTTGCCAACAACCTTAAAAGGCGCAATGATTATCGTGGCCTGGAAGTAGGTGTCTTCCAACTCCAGATATTCGGGACGCATCACCTTGAACTCGTCAGGATGCGGATAGGCGGAGCGTTCGTTGTCCATTGCCGGGCAGGTACTGTTGGATGTGCGTGTTGTAGATCTGAGTCACTCAGAGCAGGGTAGAACGACAAACTGTGACGGGAGTTCGGACAACATGGCGAAAGCTTTAAAACCGTTATTGACCCGCCCGGAAGACCGTTATTGGTTCTTTTGTGGATTACTTGGTTGAAGCCCGATCGCAATTGGCCTGCCATTAGGCCCCAATAACGGTGATGTCGTTGATTCAAGAGCCTGGGTCTGTGCCGATATCCACACTATCCGCCCTTTATTGTGGGTTTACGTTGTGGGAATCTGTGGACAAGAAGTGGTTGCGTACCGGTAATTAGACCGCGAAATTAAGAATTAGCCCAGCAGGCCTCAGTCTACTTTTCGGCACCAAGTTCCGGTAAAGCCGTTATGTCAGGCCCAGGTAACCCCCTCTCTAGGCTCCCACACATTCCATCTTGAACCCCCCGAGTCAGCCACCGCATGCAGCGTGCTGGGACCGGGGTAACGACTGTCGGACGATATGCCGGAAAACACGGGCTCCCCACTTTTTACTGATGATACGCTGGTCACCGCAGACGCCCTCGAGCAGACGGCAGAGACCCCTTCACCCACCGCAAACGGCCTCACCATCGAGCGTGTCTTCTCGCAGGAAGGGCAGGATCCGTTTGATTCTGTAAGGTGGGAGAACAGAGACGCGGCCATTCGCAACCAGCACGGGGAGGCCATCTTTGAACAGAAGGACGTAACCTTCCCGGTGGCCTGGAGTCAACTGGCGACAAACGTAGTTGCAAGCAAATACTTCTACGGAGACCCCGAGCGAAGCGGGGAGGATCCCGCCAAGGGTGGTCGCGAGTCCTCACTCCGCCAGTTGATTCACCGCGTAACGCGGACCATCTCGGACTGGGGGACAGAGCAGGGCTATTTCGCGACACCTGAAGATGGCGAGCGCTTCTATGATGAACTGACGTGGATGTCGGTTAATCAGTACGGAGCCTTCAACAGCCCGGTCTGGTTCAACGTGGGGCTCGGCCATCAGTACGGCGTCCGGGATACCGGCGGAAAGTCCTTGTTCGCGTGGGACTCGAAAGCCAAGAAGGTGAAGGCCGGGGACCCGTACGTGCGCCCGCAGGCTTCAGCCTGTTTCATCATTTCGGTCCAGGACTCCATTGACGACATCTGGCAACTCATGTCGGAGAGCGCCAGGCTGTTCAAGTTTGGATCGGGTGTCGGGGCCGACTGGTCTAAACTGCGGTCTTCAGTAGAGACTCTTTCCGGCGGCGGCGTGCCTTCCGGACCCGTTTCCTTCATGAAGGTGCAGGACGCCACGGGCGGCACCATCAAGTCCGGCGGAAAGACCAGAAGGGCTGCCATCATGCAGACCCTCAAGGTCTGGCATCCAGACATCCTGGAGTTTGTAAGCGCCAAGCAGGAAGAGGAAAAGAAGGCCTGGGCGTTGATTGAGCAGGGTTATGACGGCTCCTTCAACGGGCCCGCGTACGGTTCCGTTTCGTTCCAGAACGTGAACCAGTCCGTGCGGGTCACGGACGACTTCATGCAGGCAGCCGAGGATCGGACGGCGTACGCTCTGACCGCTGTGACGGATGGGTCCACTGTATTGGAGGTCAATGCAGAGGAAATGCTGGACAAGATCGCGCAGGGGACCTGGGTCTGCGGCGACCCCGGTATGCAGTACGAAGACACCATCCAGCGCTGGCATACCTGCAAGAACTCAGGGCCGATCAACTCGAGCAACCCTTGCTCCGAGTACATGTTTTTGGACGATTCAGCGTGCAACCTTGCAAGCCTGAATCTCCGTCGATTCCAGACGGATGACGGATCGGTCGACGTAGAGCGGTATCGCGCGGCTAGCCGGATCTACATCACGGCCATGGAAATCCTGGTGGACAACGCCGGGTATCCTTCTGCTCGCATCGCAGAGAACAGCCACGCGTATCGCCCGCTGGGCCTCGGCTTTGCCAACCTGGGCGCGCTCCTGATGTCCATGGGACTGGCGTACGACTCGGATGCCGGACGTGCTGTCGCCGGGGCACTCATGGCGATTGAGCACAGCGAGGCCTTTGCCAGAAGCGCCGAAATCGCTGGCATTGATGCCATCGGGCCCTTTGACGGCTATCGAAAGAACAAGGAGCCGTTCCTTGAAGTAATGAGGATGCATCGCGATGCAGTCTCCGGTATTGGCGCTGACTGCCCCGTGTATCTACTGAACGCGGCTCACGAGTCTGCCGAGCGGATGCTGACCCTGGGGGAGCGCCATGGCTATCGCAACTCGCAGGCCACTGTTCTTGCGCCCACCGGTACCATCGCCTTCATGATGGACTGCGATACCACCGGCATCGAGCCGGACATCGCACTCGTCAAGTACAAATTGCTGGCCGGCAAGGGCGACGGCATGCTGAAGATTGTCAACCGCACAGTTCCCCAAGCGCTCAGAGAGATGGGGTACACCGCGGAAGAAATCGACGCAATGATGAACTTCGTCGAGGACAACGACACCATCGAGGGCGCTCCGAAGCTGCGGGATAAGCACCTTTCCGTGTTTGATTGCGCGTTCAAGCCGTTCAAGGGAACACGGTCCATTCAGCCCGACGCGCACCTCAAGATGATGGCGGCCTGCCAGCCCTTCATCTCCGGCGCCATCTCCAAGACGGTCAACATGCCCGAGGGGACGACCGCCGAGGAAATCGCCGAAGCGTACGCCATGGGTTGGAAGCTCGGACTCAAGGCCGTTGCCATCTACCGGGAGAACTCCAAGCGAAGCCAGCCCTTGTCCACGTCAAAGGGCGGCAATACCAAGAACGCCGCTGTCACCGAAGTCGTCGAGACCACGGGAGACGGCATGGCCACGGCCGAGCCGCAGATCATCGAGCGGATTGTCGAACGTGTGGTTCACACGGCCGAGCGTCACCGCCTTCCGGACGAAAGGCCATCGATTACCCACAAGTTTTCGATCGCTGGACACGAAGGTTACCTGCACATCGGCCAGTATCCCGATACGCGGATGCCCGGTGAGATATTCATCACCATGGCCAAGCAGGGATCGACGATTTCCGGTTTGATGGATGCTTTCGCCACATCTATCTCGATCGCGCTCCAGTACGGCGTGCCTCTGGACTCTCTTTGTAACAAGTTCAGCCACATGCGCTTCGAGCCCAGTGGCTTTACCAACAACCGCCAGATCCCGATTGCGAAGTCCATCATGGACTACATCTTCCGGTATCTGTCGATCAAGTTTCTCTCCGAAGAGAAGGAGTCCATCCTCGTTCAGGACCCCGTTGCCCTTCAGGTCCAGAACTCGGGGCCTGCCGCCGATGTCAGCCAGTCTGATATGTTCGACAAGTCATCTTCCTCAGGGCCGCTTGTCGGCTCAACAGTGGAGGCCTTTCTGACGGATAGCGGCCCGGCTTTGGCTGTTACGACCGCGCCCGCTCGGGCCGCTGCCCAAACTGGCTTCAAGAATCAGGAGGACGCCCCGCCGTGCTCCAACTGCGGGTCCATAACGGTCCGCTCAGGCGCTTGCTACTCGTGCCCCAACTGCGGCAACACGAGCGGCTGCGGATAACCCGCAAACGAACACCTCAGGGTACCTGCATCAGTCGGGTGCCCGCTTCACGGGGAGCGCCCGGTCCTTGGTGGGAGGACCGGGCGCCTTTTTTTGGCGCTCTTGGCCGATTTGAGAACTCTGGTGCAGTGTCATGGGTACACGGAGGCTAGCAACGCAGGCCATACATGGGCGTGACGCCGCGTTAGTTATCAATAGCACCTGCCCAGGAGTCCTGCTCTCCGGTGCCAATTCACAGTTCACCTACTGTTTGCCGGGCCACCATGAAGACTATTTGGCGCGAATACGGACTGATTGTTTTTCTGCTGGTAATCGCGATCGGCGGGTACCTCTTTGTCTCGAGCTCGGAAGAGGACCTCGTGGCGCATGCCCTTGCGACCGTCTCCGAGCAGTTGCTTGCTCTGGTGCCCGAAGGTGACGGACGGGAGAGGACGCGCGCAAGCCTCGCCAGGTTTGAACACCGGCTGGCGGACAACCAGGTCAGTGCGACACAGATGGAAATGCTGGCCGCCAACGTCTTGAACCTTAAGAGCCATGGGCAGCATCTGGCCCCGGAAGAGGCAGAGATGGTGCTTCAGATGGCCATGGACAGCCCTCAAAGTCTGCCGACGACCGCAGCCACCGCGCCGGCAGCCACCGCGCCTGGAGGCTCCGCCTCTCCGGCAGCGCCGCTGGCGGTAGCATCTGTCCGGTCTAAGCGGGTCGAGCTGGAAGCGGCGGCGGTTCGGGTCGAGCGGATGTTCGAACTCTTTACAAACGTTTGGGAGGCCGCGGCAACTGATTCGATCGGCTCCGATTCCACGCCGGTGGTCTTCTATGTGGAGGACGGCCTGCGCATGGCGATGGACGACCGGTTGAAGCCCATCATGGAGGACAATCCTCGCGTGCGACGAGATTGGGACGAGCGTCGCGTAGACTGGAAGGCGCGTCTCGGTGCCACCAATCGCACAGACATATACCGTCTACGGGAGGAGGCGCGCGCCCTGAATGAGCTTTCAATGACGCTTGCGGACACCATGGAAGCGGGGTCCAATCAGGCCAAACACATGTCCATTCTACGCCAACTGGAGTCACACGGTGTCATCGGACACCCCAGGAGAGACACGCTGGAGATCTGGATAGATGAGCAGGTCCGCCGCCAGATGGAGGCGGTTCGAGTGATCGTCGATCAGGGGAAGATTCCCATCTCCTCGTAGGAGACGGCGACCTTGTTAATGGCCACCACAAAGGCAGCCGTTCTGAGATCCGTTTTCTCGGCACGGGCCACCTGTGCGATCTGGTGATACGCCGTGATCATGGTTTCCTCCAGACCGCTGTTGACCAGGTCAACTTCGTCGCCACCGGAAATAGCGTCCTGTACCAGTTGGTCGTCCAGCTTGACACCGGTTGCACTCTCAATTGCCCTCAGCACCCGTTCGCTACTGGACTGTGAAAACCGCTTGTTCATTCGCCCGAATCGAACATGCGACAGGTTTCTCAGCCATTCGAAATAAGAAACGGTGACTCCCCCGGCATTCAGATAGATGTCCGGGAGAATCAGAACGCCTTTCTCGAGCAGAATCGCGTCGGCGTCGGCGGTAACTGGCCCATTGGCCGCTTCCCCGATTATCCGCGCTTTGATGCTGGCAGCATTGTCCGTTGTGATTTGCGCCTCCAGGGCGGCCGGGATGAGGATGTCACAGGGCAGTTCAAGGGCGGCACTGGACTTGGCAATGTTGGTTGCCCCAGGATAATCCAGAATGGACCCCGTGGCCTTTCTGTGGGCAACGACCGCCTTGACGTCCAGCCCGGCAGGGTCATGGATGGCACCCTCATACTCCGCAAGCCCCACAACCCTGGCACCGCCTTCCTGGAAAAAGAGGGCTGCGTGATACCCCACGTTGCCAAGGCCCTGCACCACGACAGTCTTGTCGCTCAGGCCAGTGGTAAATCCCAATGCAGCCATAGCCTCCTTGTCCTGACAGGCCTCTCTGATTCCGAAAAACACGCCTCGGCCGGTCGCTTCCGTCCGCCCATGGATCCCGCCCTGTCCGATGGGCTTCCCTGTAACGCAGGCCAGGGCATCCAGCGGCGAGTCAGTGAAGGAGTTATACGTATCCAGAATCCAGGCCATCTCTTTGGGGCCGGTTCCGTAGTCCGGAGCGGGTACGTCCACGCCGGGACCAATCAGGTTTTTCTTGATCAGCTCGTAGGTCAAGCGCCTGGTAATGCGCTCGATCTCGGAGGAGGAAAAATCGCGTCTGTTGATCCTTACTCCGCCCTTGGCCCCCCCAAACGGGACATCAACGATGGCGCATTTGAGAGTCATCAGCGTCGCAAGCGCGACGACCTCGTCTTCGTTTACGTTCGGGGCATATCGAATGCCGCCCTTTACGGGCAGCTTGTGCTGACTGTGCTCCGCCCGCCATGCCTTGATCACCTTTATGGACCCATCATCCCTCTTGAGTGGGAATTCCATCGCATAGACCGAATTGCAAATGCGTATCTGGCTCAGCAGGCCACTGTTGTGTTTTGTGTGGGTTCCGGCCTTTTCGAACATCCGGTAAACCTGGTCAAGGAAGCTGATGGGGCTCGACATAGGAATCGTTTTGAGATTGAACCATGACAGTAACGCTCGCCTTGGGGGATGGCAAGTGTAGCCAATGTTATCTTCGAGTCATGCCAGATCGTTTTTTCAAGCTCGCCCTCTTGGGTCACCCGGTGGGGCACTCCTTGTCCCCTTCCATTCACGATGCGGGCCTGGTTGCCATTGGCTGCCTCCCCGGCTACGTGGCGATCGATGTTTCCCCTGGCGACCTCAAGGACTTTGTGGGGTCCATGGTTCGGAAGGGATTCGATGGAGCGAACGTTACCATTCCACACAAAGAGGCCGTCGTCCCCCTCATGGATTCCCTCTCTCCAGCCGCGGAACGTATTGGCGCGGTGAACACCATCGTGGTCAAAGACGGACGCTTACACGGCGACAACACGGACCACATCGGGTTCATCAGGCCGCTCCAGCAGTTTGGAGAGGGATTCCGCAGCGACCGGGCACTCGTTCTGGGCGCGGGAGGAGCCGCGAGAGCTGTCCTGTACGCATTGGGAATGAGTCCACAGGCAAAAACCATAGTCCTGACAGCCCGCCAATCCAGCAGGTGCCAGCGACTCCTGGAGGCACTCGCGATGAAGGATGTCTCCATTGTCGATTGGGACGCCCGGTTCAAGGCCGCACCAACCGCAGACTTGATTGTGAACACCACTCCCGTGGGTTTGTGGCCGCGGCACGAGGCGTCCCCTCTTGCCGGATGCTCTTTTTCAACCTCGCAAACGGTGTACGATCTCGTCTATAATCCGGGGGAGACCCAACTCCTCCACGATGCCCGCAGTGCTGGGGCGCGCATTCAACCGGGTCTGCCCATGCTCATAGAACAGGCAGCCGAGAGCTTCTTCCAATGGACGGGGCACGAACTTGACAGGGACGCCGTCCGGGTTGCCCTTGGGCCCGTCCTGCGGTCCTCGACTAGCGCGTGACACCGACTATCTCTGCGGATTTTGCCGCCGCGCGGACGTCGGCCTCGTAGAAGTACACCGGCTTCAGTGTGCGGGACACAAATAGCGGACTCTGGTCCGCGTAGTGAGGGCTGGCGGGATCTGTGGAGGTCCCAAACACATTGATGCTCTCGGACCGCACCCTTCCGTCGTCCTCAAACGAGACCATGAGGACGTACGAGTCTCCCTGGTAGCCCTCCAGGCGCCCGTCTGCCGTTCTGTTGCCGTAGACCGCGTGCAACACGTCCGGAGCGCCGCCCAGGCCCAGGTCTACCGAACCGCGGCGCAGTCGATTCACGGTGTCCCATCGGGGATTCAGGGTCCCGTGATTGGCCAGGAGCCACTCGGCGCTCGATCGAGCCTGCCCGATCAGGGCCTCCGTGTTCACAAGTGAGTCGTACGTGCTCAGGAACGGGCCCAACGTCAGAATCGCAATGGCCGCTCCCGTGTTTGCTGGCTCGGTTCCAAGGTCCCACTCGCCGATCGCGTCAACGGCCCGCCTTGTCAGCGAATCGGACGTGGACGCAAAGCGGAGTTGACGGACCAGCCGGGCCGCCCGCGACTCGCCAGAGAACCGCATATCGTATTTGTACGCCTTGAATTCCTCCCATGTGACCGACTCGTCCGACGAGAAGAGCTCCAGGGCGCGCTCCGACCGGTTGGTCTGATGCATCTCGATGCCGGACTCTGGCGCCTGCGCGGCTACGTCGGGATCGTCTTCCGTACCTGTCGTGATAAAGGGCGTGCTATTGGCATTCTGTACAAAACCAACGGCTGGGTCAAGGACCTGAGGCAACTCGGCGAAGGGGACATACTCCGACCAGATCAAATCTGACCGGTCCCCGGGGAGCCTCCCGGTCCAATCCCACCCCTCTTCCCTGACAGGGATTCGCGCGTTGTAGATGTACAGAATATGACCTTCTTGATCTGCGTAGACCGTGTTGAAGACAGGAATGGCCTGAAGCGACATGGCATCGTACCACTCCTCCAGGCTCTTGGCCCGGTTCATCCGGTACCACTGCGTGATTTGTCCGGCATCCCCCCATCCGGGAAATCGCACAGCCACGGCCCCGCTGTCCGTCCGAATCACCGGCCCATGCCTTGACCAGATCATCTCCCTTTCGAATGTCCATTGCAGCTTGCCGATCAGCTTCACCGGGATGCTGGCGTCTTCTCTCTCGAATTCCACCCACTCTCCGTCCATCAGATAGAGGTCCGGGTTTGATGGGTGCAAGGTCAGATCGTACAGGTCAATAACGTCCGGGTCATTGACCGTGTGCGCCCACCCGAGGTCGGCATTGTGCCCGTGAAGGATGACCGGAGCGCCGGGAAAGGTGCCTCCAACCACGTTCAGGCCTTCCTCGCTCATCAGGTGCGCCTCGTACCATGCAATCGGGCCAGACCAGGGCTGGTGAGAGTTGACGGCCAACATGGTGTTTCCGGCTGCGGAGCGGCCCGGCGAAACCGCAAACGCGTTGGATCCTGTAGCCCCCGCAGCGTCACCAGGCGAATCCCCGATGGTAGACTGAGCCACCAGTGAACCAAGGACTTTCTCGAGGCCGAAGAAGAGCGGGGTTTTGTGGACAAAACCGGCGACTATGTCTTGGCCGGTAACCGGAAAAAGCCCCTTCAACGCATCGTCGCGGTGGCGGGCCGCGTAGACGTTGAGCCCGTCTGCGTATCCATCGCATAGAGCCTTCGTTGCAGAATCCAACGCCGCATACCCCGCGGCGGCATGCTTCGTCACTCGGAGAATGGCCACCATGTAATCGTTCGGTCCGCCCTCTGCACCGAGCAACGATGAAAGGCGTCCGCGCGCGGCCAGGAGCGATGCCTGGATGGTCGTAAAGTCATCCTCTGCATGAGCGTAGGCGAGGCCGTAGGCCGCATCCTGGTCCGTCTGACCCTTGATGTGCGGAACGCCAAATTCGTCGCGGAGAATCTCGGCATCGTAGGCAGAGGCGCGGTTGGCCAGACTGGACTGAACCCGATCACCTGACCGGAGGCTGGTCGCCATCAGGTACGCAATCAGAAAGGCAATAAGGATGTAGAGCCAGCGTCTCTTCATGCGCAAAAACCAAGGCTAATGTGACGGCACCCACGGAATTTATGCGCGTACCACTCGCCGTGAAGATAGCCCTCGCCCAGATCAATCCGATCGTTGGTGACCTTGTTGGCAATGCCGCGCTGATCACCTCCTTTGTAAATCGCGCTGCCGAGCAGGGCGCGGATCTCGTCGTTTTTCCGGAGCTCTGCGTAACCGGATACCCTCCTCTGGACCTCCTGGATAATGATGCGTTCATCGACGCAGCCGCGGAGACCATGCAGCGCATCGCCGACCAGGCCCCAAGAGGCATCGGCATCGTTCTGGGTGGACCCGCTCGCAATCGGGCCGCGGTTGGCAAACGCCTGGTAAACACCGCCGTGGTCTTCGAGAACGGCGTTGAGCTGGGTCGGGTGATCAAAGTCCTTCTGCCCACCTACGACGTATTCGACGAGTTCCGTTACTTCGAACCGGGAGAAACGGGTGAACCCATTCAGTTCAGGGGTCTCCGGCTGGGACTGCATATCTGCGAGGACATGTGGAATAACCAGGAGCAGGCGGACTATCACCTGTATAAGGCCAACCCGATTGATGAGCTTGCGGCCAAAGGGATAGACCTTTTCGTGAACATCTCGGCATCTCCGTTCTCCCACGGGAAGCATGACTTGCGCGGGAAGTTGCTGGAGGAAATCTGCCAAGAACACGGGGTTCCGTTCGTTCTGGTCAATCAGGTTGGTGCCAACACGGAGGTGTTGTTCGACGGGGACAGCCGGGTTCATTTGGCCGACGGGTCTCTGGCGGCCTGTGCCCCTTCGTTTCAAGAGGCGCTCGTCTTGTGGGACTCGAACGAAGTGCCGAGTCCGTGCGTCCATGCGCATGACCGGATTGCGGACGTCCACGATGCCCTGGTTCTTGGGATCCGAGACTACATGCAGAAGACCGGTGCGTTTACCAAGGCACTGATCGGTCTGTCTGGCGGGATAGATTCCGCAGTTACTGCCGCGTTGGCCGTGGAGGCCCTTGGAGGTGACATGGTCGACGGCGTGACCATGCCCTCCCGGTTTTCGTCAACGGGATCTGTCCAGGATTCTGTCCTTCTGGCCGAAAATCTTGGAATGACCATCCACGAGATCGGCATTGCGCCGGCCGTTGACGCCTTTGAAGGCATGCTACAGCCGTTGTTTGCAGGGACGCCCTTCGGCGTAGCGGAGGAAAACATTCAGGCGCGCTGCCGAGGCCTGACCCTGATGGCAATCTCCAACAAGTTTGGACACCTCCTGCTCACCACCGGCAACAAGAGCGAACTCTCCGTGGGGTACGCTACCCTATATGGGGACATGAGCGGCGGACTGGCCGTCCTCGCGGATCTCTTCAAGACGGACGTCTACGCATTGGCGCTGCACATAAACGCCCGTGCCGGTCGTGAACTGATTCCGGCTTCCACCATCGACAAACCGCCTTCGGCGGAGCTCAGACCGGACCAGAAGGACTCTGACTCCTTGCCGGCGTACGACGTCCTGGACGCCATTCTTGAGCGTTATGTCGAGCAGCTACAAGACGTGGGCCAGATCTGCGCAGAGACAGGGTTCGAGCGCGCCCTGGTAACGCGAATCCTGAAGATGGTGGACCGGAACGAGTACAAACGTCGCCAGGCGCCGCCAGGACTCAGGGTCTCGGCGAAGGCGTTTGGCATGGGCCGACGACTCCCGATAGTGATGAGGCCGACCTTTAGAGACGAAACCGCCACTCAGCCCGCAGGAGATGCATGATTGAAAGACTGACAGGCGAGATCCTCGAGAAACGACCCACGCAGATAGTGGTGGACGTGAGCGGAGTCGGGTATGGGTTACTGATCCCGACATCCACCTATGAGGCGCTGGACAAGCAGGGAAAACAGGTCCGCCTCTTCACCTACCTCCACGTGCGGGAGGACATTCTTCAACTCTACGGATTTGCGACCACCAATGAGCGGACGATATTCCGCATCATGCTGGCGGTCTCGGGCGTGGGGCCCAAACTTGCACTCGCCGCCCTGTCGTCCATGACGCCCGGCGAGATAAAACGCCATGTCATGACCGGTGACGCCGGCTTCCTGACCCGCATCCCGGGAGTGGGCAAGAAAACGGCCGAGCGCCTGATCATCGAGTTGAGGGACCGACTGGCCAAGGTCGATCTGGGCGGATCGGGCGCTAGCGACACGCTTGGTAGCACCGCCGTTGATGGTCTGGCCGATGCCCTGGCTGCCATGGAGGCCCTTGGCTACTCTCGCGCCGGAGCAGAGAAGGCCATCATGAAGGCCGCCGGCTCGAATCCGGATGCAACCTCTGCGGGAGAGCTTATTCGCCTCGCACTTCGGGAGGCCCGGTAGTCCGCACGGGCGCCTCACGGATCACTTGGGAGTAACGGGTGTAGCCACGCTTCTCCAGATCCTTACGTTGGCGTGTATTCGAGACGATAGTGGCTTCAGTTCACACATCGGCTCTTGCCACAGCACCGACGGCTCCCAGGCGATTGATGCCGGGGTCCTTGGTAGCACTGTGGCTGCTCCTGACACATCTGACGGCCAACTTCGTTCAGGCGCAAATACCGCCGCCGCCCGCCTCGTGCGGCACGGGAACCGGGTTTGCGTGGCTCGAAGGCCGTGAGGTCCGGGCACCCATTTACAACACGGGTTCCCTCTTCGCCCGGGACAACGGGTCGCCCTTGGCCTATACCGATGCGGAGGGGCGGCCGCTGCTGTTTGCCGCAAGTCTTTGGATAGGCGCTCAGTTTGACGGCTTCCTTTTTATGGCGGCTACCATGCTGGAGCCCCCCGAATTCTGGCCGGGGCCGCTGGATGAGAAGGGGTTATCGCCGGCAGACTGCAGCCCCTATGACCGAATCTTCGGCATCACCAAAAGCGATATCCTGGAATACGATCGCGCCGGCGTGGTGACCGACAACCTCCGCGACTGGCCGGCCTGGGCTGGCGCTCCGGTGGTGGACGCCGACGGAAATCCTGATAACTACAACCTGGCAGCCGGAGATCGGCCCGCTCTCCTTGGCGATCGCATGCTCTGGTGGGTCATGAACGATCGCGCGGGGACCCACGGAGCCTCCCAAGCCATCCCGATTCAGGTGCAGGTAGAGGCGACGGCGTTTGCCTACGACCTGCCTGGCGTGCTGGGACGGAGCACATTCTACAGATACCGGATCAAGAGAACCGGCATTTTCCCGTTCATCCAGGCACACGTGGCTCTGTTTGTGCGCACGGCTCTGGGGAATCAGGAGGACGATTACGTTGGCGCCGACACATCGCTAAGCATGGGGTTCGTCTACAACGCAGACGATTTCGATGAGGGAGTATTCGGCCCATCGCCGCCAGCGGTCGGCGTGGGAATTCTCAGAGGCTCCGGCCTCGACCTAGCGGACGATCCCGGGCCGCGTTCCCTCGACCCAAGGCGGATGACTTCCTTCCTTGGATATCGGGACCTGTGTGACTTGTGTAATCCTTACCCCGACGGGCCTGGCGTAGGGTTCTACAACATGATGCAGGGCCGATGGCCATGGGGGGCTCCGGTGACGTTTGGAGAACGGGGTTTGGCTCGGGACGGCGAACCGAGTCCGTTCATGTATACCGGTGAGCCCGGAGAATATTGGAGTGAGGCAAATGTCGACGGAGCCGGGGAGGGCCACCAGCCAGGATTCCGAAAAATGGTCGTTGCCACCGGCCCGTACACGTTGGTCCCTGGCGCCGAAAGCGAGGTGGTTTTTGCAATCGTCACCTCACAGGGTGCCGACCACCTGGACTCGGTCCGTCAATTGAAGGACGACATGGCCTTCGTCAGGAGCCGTACCACGGAGATCCTCGCCCCCATAGAGCCGGGCCAGTCCGTGGTCCCTTCGTCCCAACTCGCCGTATCCAAACCGTGGCCGAACCCCGCAGATCAGCAGGCCTGGCTGCACGTTTCCGTTCCCGCAGCCACGCAGACCCGGGTCGAGCTTTTTGACCTTCTGGGACGTCGTGTGGAGGTTGCGTCAGGACTCCTTGAAGAAGGCGGGCATCTCATCGAGATCAAGACGGGTCACCTTACCGCTGGTATATACGGTTACAGGGTGTATACGGGCCGCTTTTTAACCTCCGGAACCCTCGTTGTAGGGCATTGAGTCAGGTTCCGGTGTCGGGAACTACCTAATTCTGGGGCGTTTCGCGGGCGATTTACTATTTAAAGTACATGTCCCAAAATCTTAGAAATATTGCCATCGTCGCCCACGTCGACCATGGAAAGACCACGTTGGTCGACTCCTTGCTTTGGCAGAGCGGCACCTTTCGCGAGGGACAGGACGTGCAGGAGCGCGTCATGGATTCAATGGATCTTGAGCGCGAAAAGGGCATCACGATCATGGCCAAGAACACGGCCGTGATCTATGACGGGATAAAGATCAACATTGTTGACACTCCCGGTCACGCAGACTTTGGCGGCGAGGTAGAGCGGACACTTCGCATGGTGGATGGCATCATGCTTCTGGTGGACGCAGCCGAAGGTCCGCTGCCGCAAACCCGCTTCGTCCTTTCCAAGGCGCTTGAGCTGGGCCTCCCGGCCATCGTGGTTATCAACAAGATTGATCGGGGCGATGCGCGCCCGGCCGAGGTCTTGAACGAGGTGTATGACCTGTTCATCGACCTGGACGCTGATGACGCACAGATCGAGTTTCCCGTCATCTTCGCGGTTGCTCGTGACGGCAAGTGCAAATTGAGCCTTAAGGATGAACTCACTGACCTGGGGCCCCTCCTCAAGACCATCGTGGACCGGGTACCGGCACCCGGCGGCAACCCCGACGCCACACTGCAGGTGCTGGTCACCAACGTTCAGCCAGACAAGTACCTCGGCCCCGTCGCCATTGCGCGGGTCATGAACGGTACCCTCGCCAGCAAGCAGCGTGTGAGCCTCTGCCATGCTGACGGCAGGTTCACCCAGACGAATGTCACCGCACTTTTCGGCTACAAAGGTCTGGCCCGGGTCGAGGTAGCTTCGGCTGGCCCTGGCGACATCATTGCGATCGGTGGCATGACGGGGATTGGCCTGGGAGAGAGCATCTCATCGGCCGAGAATCCCAAGCCCCTCCCGCCGCTACACGTGGACGAGCCCACGATGTCCATGGAGTTCCGGATCAACGATTCGCCGATGTGCGGCCTGGAGGGCAAATACGTCACCTCCCGCAACATTCGCGATCGTTTGTTCAGGGAGGTAGAGACCAACCTGGCAATGCGGGTCGAAACGACGGACACCGCAGACAGCTTCCTGGTCTTTGGTCGCGGAGAGTTGCAAATGGCCATCCTCATCGAACAGATGCGGCGAGAGGGTTTTGAGTTCTCCGTTGGGATGCCGCGCGTCCTGACCCGGGAAATCGACGGGAAACGGCATGAGCCGTTTGAAATGGCGATGATTGATGTTGCCGAGGACTACATGGGAGCCGTGGTCCAGAAGCTTGGTACCCGCCGCGGTGTCATGACCAAGATGGTCAACCATGGTTCGGGCCGGGTTCGACTGGACTTCGAAATTCCCAGCCGTGGACTGATCGGCTATCGGACGGAGTTCATGACCGACACCAAGGGTACGGGTATCCTGACCCATCTCTTTGACAAGTACAAACCTTGGGCGGGCGAGATTGCCCACCGCGCTACCGGGGCCCTCATCTCGGACCGCAAGGGCAAGGTAACGGGGTTCGCCGCAATCAATCTTCAGGAGCGCGGAGACCTTTTTGTCTCCCCTGGAGATCCTGTCTACGCGGGCCTCATCGTTGGCGAGAACACCCGGGATATGGACCTCGAGGTGAACATCACCAAGGAGAAGAAACTCACCAACATGCGGGCCGCGGCATCAGACTCCTTCGAGAAGATCGTGCCCCCGCGCAGGATGTCGCTGGAAGGGGCGATCGAGTTCATCCGCGACGATGAATTGCTGGAAATCACTCCCGCAAATGTTCGGATTCGTAAGCGCCACCTGGACACGCACGAGCGGAAAAAGGCAGACCTGTTGCGGACGCAGGTGGCTAGCTAGCGGACTACGATCAACATGCCGGACAGAGAGGTCTGGCCGGTAGAAACGCGGACAGAGTAGAGTCCCGGAGTGAACCTTTCGGTTGAGAGAGGCAGCCTTGTGCTGTTTCCCGCCTCCAGGAACGCATGAACGGCGCCAACACGCCTTCCGAGCACGTCGAAGACCTCGACCCGAGCCTCTCCGCTGACGGGCACAGTCACCTGGGCGAAACTCGCTCCCGAACTGGGATTGGGGAAAACGCTCAGGGACGCATTGTTCGGAAGGCCGTTTTCAGGCTCTGAGGCCGTTGAACCCGCTTCGTGGATCCAGACACCGGAGCCAAAGGTGCCGGCATAGGCGTTCCCCATTTCGTCGAAGGCCAGCGACGTCACACGGCGGGCCTTCTCCATTCCGGAGTTGAGTGGGTGCCAGACCTTGGTGATCGGATCGAGTTGGTAGATCCCGTTGCCGAAGGAGCCGATGTGGAGGGTACCGTTCTCATCAAGAACAATGGTACGGATGTCATCGCTGCCAGAGAGCCCCTCGGTCATGGGGGTCCAGGACTGCCCAAAATCAGAGGAGCGCATGACTCCGAAATATCGTGTCCCTGCGTACATCTTCCCATCCGGACCATGGGCAAATACCTGCGCCTCGAAGTACGATGCCGCCTGACTGGACAAGCGAATCCAGCCCTCCGTCCCGAAGGGCCGCATGAATGAGTCATAGGCCCCGCCAGCGAAGAGCGTCCCTGAAGTATCAAGGCCTACGGCGATCACGTCGCGCGAGGCCTGATCGGGACCAATGAGCGGGTAGGAGGTCCAGTTTTGACCACGAAGATGAAAAATGCCCGCGTGGTACCCGACGTAGATCTCACCGTCTGGACCGGGGACGATATCGTGAATGGGAGGCGTTCCAGGAGGTCCGAGCGCGTCCCACGTTTCGTTCCGCCTATCGAGCCGAAACAGCCCATTCAGCGTTCCGTCCAGGAGCCGGCCCTCACGGTCGAAAGCCAGACTTTGGGATGGACGGACCGGTGAGTCCAGGTCGTCCAGCAGTTCCCAGGAGCTTCCCCGGTCTGGAGACGCGTACACGCCGCCGAGCGTCGAAACGTACAGATCTCCGTCCGGACCGACCGCCATGTCGCTGATCGCACTTTGCAAGCCATCATTCGCTACCTGCCACGTCCCGCCCCGGTCGCCTGAGCGGATCACGCCACGACCGTACGTCCCGGCGATCACGTTGGAACCACTGGCCGCGATGCCGTGCACTGTGGTCGTCGTTGTGGCCACCGGTTTCCACGTTGAACCCTCATCATCTGAACTATAGACAAATCGGTATCCGCCGAAATAGAGCCGGCCCTGCTCGTCCTCGGCCATCCCACCCGCTCTGATGGGATCTTTCTGAGGTTGAACACACGTCCAGAAGCGGCCGGAGGATCGCGTCCTGAAGAGCGTGCATCCTCCCGTGATGGGGCTTGTGCCTGAGTACAGATCGCCGTTTGACGCAACGAACAGCAGATCTGTGTCGAAGGTTGTCATCCCGGCCGATGCCCAGTCCCAGGTGAAGCCGCGATCATCAGACTTGTAGACGCCCTCGGAGGTGGCCGCGAACACCAGGCTTCCCTGCGTAGCGACCATGCGAATGTTGAGGCTCCGGTCGGCTACGGACATGGCCCTCCAACTGGTCCCGCCGTCGTCCGAGCGCAATATTCCCCGGATCGTTGCTGCGTAGATCGTGCCGTCCTCTGCCTCGACCAGGTCCCGCACCCACCCGTCAGGAGAATTGGCTTGCACCCAGGTGTCGGAGCCGAAGGCGCGTTTGTAGATGCCGCCGCCATACGTGGCCAACAGCGAAGACCTGTCGCTGAGCCTGATGAGCGCGCGCGTGTCTATCCCGGACACGGTAACACCATCTGTATCCAGTTCCCAGGTCGCCCCGGCATCGTTGGATCGAAACAGTCCGCCCACGGTGGACGCAAACAGGCCCTCGGGCGTCATTGTCATGCCTGAAACGATCGTACCCCCGTACGGGCCGTTTACCTGACGCCAGTGGTCCTGGCTTTGAGCTGGAGCTGCAGCCAGAGTCAGAATGAGAAGGCTGAAAATGATGCGCATAGTTCGATCCCCGGGCGTTTGTCCCCGTCTTCAGTATCGAACTTTGCAGGGCCGATCTTAAATCAGATTGGCCTTTTGGGCCGCTTTCCTGATTTCCTCCTCCTCGAATCGCGTAAGGCCCTTCGGAACCGTCACAACGATCTCGACAAACAAGTCGCCGATGTCGTCTCCGGTCTCAACGCCTTGTTCGCGCAGCCTGAGCTTTTCGCCCGGCTGGGTCCCTTTGGGGATGGTCAGTTTCAGTTTCCGGCCGTACGGCGTTGTCACCGACCGACTCGCTCCCAGAATCGCCTCGAAAACCGTGACTTCGACCTTGGTGTGCAGGTCCTTGCCTTCCCGTTTGAAGTCCTTGCTGGGAGTTACCTGGAAACGGACCAACAACTCGCCGTCCCGGGGGCCCTTCTTGAGCCTCACCTTGTAGCCGTCAGCCACGCCTGGGGGAAATGGGACACGCACCTTGGTCCCGTCTGGAATGGTGAGTTCTACCTTCCCGCCCTCAAGGGCCTCCTCGAAGGTCAGGACAACCGCGGTTTCCGGCTCCACCCTCCGGCGGGGACCCATGTCCACTTCGCCACCGAAAAACCGGCCGAACAGGTCACCGATACCTCCGGGCTGAGATTCCTCTCTGGAGGGACCACCCCGCTCCATGCGAACGTAGGTGCCATCTGCCGATCGGTAATATTTCCCTCCATTGCCCGTCGAAAAAGCCTCGCCAAAGGACGAACCAAACGGGTGTTTGCGAGCCTGATCGTACTTGGTACGCTTGGGACCGTCGGACAGCGTCTCGTAGGCCTCTTGAACCTCCTTGAACTGCTCCTCGGATTTGGCTTCCGGGTTGTGGTCCGGATGGTACTTTCGAGCCAGCACGCGGTAGGCCTTCTTGATTTCCGCGGCCGACGACGATTCGCCGACACCGAGAATCTTATAGTAGTCTTTGAGTGCGGGCATTCGCTTGGTCAGGCGGCGTCTGTATTATCTGCCATATCGGCCGGTTGTTCTCTGCCTGTAGGTATCCGAGGGCTCTGACAGGTGCGTTCCTGTCAATTGATCAGTCCATGCAGGCGTCCATCCTTACCGCGCATAAAACGTGCCAGTGTCTATCGCTCCCATTCGAAAAGTGCTCATTGCCAATCGAGGCGAGATCGCAGTGCGCGTCATCAGGACGTGCCGCGAACTCGGGATCCGTACGGTGGCCGTTTTCAGCGAGCCAGACCGGACGGCCATGCACGTCCGCGAGGCCGACGAAGCCTACCTGGTTGGACCCGCGGCTTCCGCGGACTCGTACCTTCGAGCAGACCGAATTCTGGATGTGGCGGTGACCAATGGCTGTGATGCCGTGCATCCGGGGTACGGCTTTTTGAGCGAGAATGCTGAATTTGCCGAGGCCTGCGAAGCGGCTGGCGTCCGGTTTATCGGACCCACTCCCTCGGCCATCCGATCTATGGGGGACAAGACGGCCGCGCGTCAGCTCATGGCGGCGGCGGGCGTTCCCATGGCGCCCGGCACCGTTGACGCTGTGGAGGACCCGGCTGCCGCACTGGAGGCGGCGCGGGGGATTGGTTTCCCGGTGCTGATCAAGGCAGCCGCGGGCGGCGGCGGCAAGGGCATGCGCGTGGTGGAGACGGAGCCCGAGTTCAGCCGCGCAATGGAGGCTGCCATACGCGAAGCCACCGCGGCGTTCGGCGACGGACGGGTCTTCATTGAGAAGTACATCCAGGAGCCCAAACACATCGAGTTCCAGATTCTGGCCGATATGCACGGCAACTGCGTTCACCTCTTTGAGCGCGAGTGCACCATCCAGCGACGCCACCAGAAAGTGGTTGAGGAGGCGCCCGGGGCGACGATGACGGAGACGCTTCGTGAGTCGATGGGTGCTGCAGCCGTCCAGGTCGCGCGGAGTTGTGGGTACGTGGGGGCGGGGACCGTGGAATTCCTGCTGGACTCCGATGGGTCCTTCTACTTCATGGAGATGAATACCCGCCTTCAGGTGGAGCACCCGGTCACCGAGTGGATCACGGGTCTGGATCTGGTCGCAGAGCAGATCAGAGTTGCCGAAGGGCATCCATTAACGACCCGCCAGGAAGATCTCACCATAAACGGCCATTCCATAGAGTGCCGTGTGTACGCTGAGAACCCCGCCAGTGGCTTCCTGCCTGATCCAGGGGTTTTGTGGGTGCATCGCCCTGCAGCCGGCCCCGGTGTTCGTGTGGATGCCGGCGTGGAAGAAGGCGACACCGTACAGATCTACTACGACCCCATGATCTCCAAGCTGACCACCTGGGGCCGCACCCGGACCCAGGCCATCGAACGCATGATCCGGGCCATCGGGGAGTACAGAATTGCCGGGGTCGAGACCACCCTTCCCTTCTGCCGCTTCGTGATGGAGCACGAGGATTTCCGCGGCGGGGGGTTTTCAACGCGGTTTGTCGAACGTCACTTTACCCCCGAGAGCCTGGCATCAGGGCACGAAGATGATGCGCTCCTGATAGCGTTTGCCGCCTACTCGGCGGTCAACGGAAACGGAGTTTCAAAGGCGTCAGCTGCCTCCGACGGCGTGGCGCCAAACCCTCCCGCCGGCTCGAACTGGGCGCGGCGCAGACGCGACGCCTAAAAAATGGCATTCCGCGGCCGTTGAACGGCGCGCGCCTCGTTGTTCAGCGGCCTCCTAAATCCAGGTCTCCTGGACCTCGAGCCCCTTGGCCACGAGCACGTCCACGACGGCGCGCACGGCCTCCCGACAGCCCCGGGTGCCCATGGGGTCGCCAAACTGTTCAAGGCCTACAAACACGCCGTCTGGCTTGGTCCACGCCTTCACGAGTAAGTCCTGGCGCAGGTCTGCCTCTTCTGTGACCACCTCAAAGAGCACTCCTTCATCTGTCAGGCTCCGGTAGGCCTCTTTGACGATGACGGTGCCGCCCTCAAAAGCGCGGACGTGTTTCTCCACCGAAATCACCGAATCCAGGTTTCCCTTCAATAGCGCGTGCTGCATCTCGACGATTGGGTTTGGGGACGGCGGCACATCGGGCCGCTCCGTAGGCGTGAACACGACGTGATAGATTGGCCGGGACTGGTCCTGCCACTTCAGGGCGTATTTGGTGCGTAGCGTCTCCGGCGGCGGCGCCAAAACAGACTCGGAGATCACGCCAGACTGCCGGGCCGACTCACGAGAGAACTCGAAATACTCCTGATGGTCCGTCGTCAGCATTAGTACGCCGCCGGGTGCGAGCCGGTTTGCTGCCAGACTGAAGAATTCGGGCTGCAGGAGCCTGTTGGACACCTGTCTCCGCCGCGGCCAGGGATCCGGAAAATTGACGTAGATCCGCTCCAGAGACGCCGGGAGGAGCAGGTCTCTCAATAACATCCGCCCATGACCCCGAAAGATTCGTACGTGGTCAACCTCCTCCCTGTGCAACCGCCTGTAGGCCCGCGAGACCGACGCCAAGGAGGTTTCGACACCGAGTAGATTCCACTCGGGATGTAACCTTCCGAGTTCGACCAGAAAACGGCCGTCGCCAAAACCGATTTCTAGTGTGGTTGGGGCCTTTCGCTCGAAAAGGGCCTCTGGACCGGACCGGAAATCCTTCTTCCGGAGCACCGTTCGCCCGCGATAATCAATCATCGAAGCGTTTCAGAGGTCAGTTGTGAGACCCAACCCCACCAACGACGTGTTGGGGTTGGTACTCAAGGGGTACGGGTGTGCCCCGCCCGTCAAAGGTCCATGATGTAATCCAGTAACGGGTGCCGTCCCAGATCATCTCGATGGAGTTGATACCCTGGCTGGTGACCTCGCCATCCGGGTCCGACCTGGATTCGTAGGTAGACCATACGTGGACGGTGCTGCCGTGCTGCCGAACCTCCCTGGCTACCTCGTACTCAAAGAACGACGCCCGTTGAACGTCTCCGCTCTGGGCATGCCACTCGCCAATGGAAACCTTTCGGATGGCCAGGGAATCTCCGACCGCCCCGGTTATGACAACCTGTGCCCCGGGCACGTGTAGCGACTTGTCGCGGTCCCAGTATCTGGCTTCTCCCTCCGCGCCAGACACCACTTCGTAGTACGCCCTCATGATGCCGTCCAGCGTCTGAACATCAGCCGGAGCCGGGACCGGCCACGGGGTCTGGGCGGACGCGGGAATCGCGGCTACTGCACACAAGAGAAGACAGGTCGAAAGAAGGCGACCAGTTGAGAAGCCTGCCCCGATGGTGCGGATCGCCATTAGTTGGCTCCTTCCGGTTCTGGCTGGCGAAGTCCCAGTTCGCGATCAATCATGAAGAGAGCCTCACCCGCCTGACCTGCCAATCGGATGCTGTCTATGATCCCTTCGGCGGCCTCCTCCTCTTCCACCTGCTCGTCGATGAACCAGTGCAGCAGCGTCTGGAGCGGGTAGTCGCGCTCCTTCTGTGCGAGGTCGTAGAGTTCGTTGATGCAATGCGTGATGTGCTGCTCGTGTCTCAGAGCCTCCTCAAACGCTTCCAGGATGTTGCCAAAATCGGCGTCAGGGGCCTCGACCGTTTGGAGGGCCGGCTGTTCTCCACGCCGGATCAGAAAATCGAAGAACTTCATGGCGTGGATCACTTCCTCGCGCGCCTGATTGCGCATCCAGGTCGCGGCACCAGGGAGCTTCATCGCCTCAAATCGGGCCGACATGGCCAGGTAGGCATAGGATGACTGCAGTTCTTCACGGATCTGCCGGTTTATTGCTTCAACGACGTTGGTCTTCATCTATTTGGGCTGGTGTTCTCAGGCTCCATACTACGCAGACACAAGGGCCGGTTCCGGCCCGGCAACCATTCAGGTGCCGCGAGGTATGAAGCGCCTGCAAAACCCTACCCGATGCGCCAAGGCTACTGATCCTGATTCTAGAATAAAATCATTAGCCATGGCCAGCAGAATTCTTTGGGCGGACGACGAGATCGACATGCTCCGTCCGCATGTCATTTTCCTGGAGTCCAAGGGGTACGACGTCACCACCGTCACCAACGGCTTCGACGCTGTGGAGCAGATGAAATCCGCTCCCTTCGACCTGATTCTACTGGACGAGCAGATGCCCGGGCTGGACGGCCTCGCAACGCTGGATGAGATCCGGAAGTTGTCCCCGGAAGTCCCGGTAGTCATGGTCACCAAGAGCGAGGAAGAGCGCCTCATGGAGGAAGCTCTTGGTGGACAGATCAGCGACTATTTGACCAAGCCGGTCAACCCGAGCCAGGTCCTGCTGACCTGCAAGCGTTTGTTGGACAGGTCGCGACTCAAGAACGAAAAGACGTCGCAGGACTACATGCAGTCCTTCGCTGCCATTTCGGGCCAGCTGAATGAGCATCTGGAGCACGAGGACTGGATCGATGTGTACAAGCAGCTCACTTCCTTTGACATGAAGCTGGAAGCAGACGATGGGGCGCGGCAGATCCTGGAGGACCAGTATCGGGACGCCAACCGCGCTTTCTGCAAGTACATCGAGAATCGGTACGAGGGATGGATCGCGGACGTGGGGACGCCTCCTGACGGGAAGCGGCCTGTACTTTCGCACGAGGTAGTGAGCGAATTCGTCCTGCCAGAACTCGGCAGGGGAAAGCCGGTCATCTTTTTTGTGATCGACTGCATGCGCTACGACCAGTGGCTGGAGTTCGAGCAGTTACTCTATCCTCTGTTCAACATTGAGCGCGAGTTCCATTACGGAATCCTGCCCACGGCCACTCCGTTTTCGCGCAACTCCATTTTCGCCGGACTATTGCCGGTAGAGATGGCCCGGCAATACCCCGCGATGTGGGCGGACGGCGAAGATGACGAGCACAGCCGGAACAGGAACGAGGATCAGCTCCTTCAGGATCAACTGAAGAGGCGCCACCTGAAGCTCAAGACGCGTTACACGAAGATCATCAGCAGCCAGGACGGACGGGAATTTGCCGGATCCATCAACGAATACCTGCAAAGTGACCTCTCCGCAATCGTGGTCAACTTTGTGGACATCCTGGCGCATAGCAGATCGGATTCTGCGGTTCTCAAGGAGATCGCTCCGGACGAGCGCGCGTACCGCGCATTGACGCGCACCTGGTTCGAACACTCGTGGCTCTTCCAGGCCTTCCAATCGCTGGCCGAAGCCGACTGTACCGTCGTTGTGACAACCGATCACGGTGCCGTTCGGAGCCTGCACGAGACCAAGGTAATTGGCGATCGGGACACCTCGACTGGCCTGCGCTACAAGTACGGTCGGAATCTCAAAAGCGATAGCCGGCACGCCATTTTTGTTCGGGACCCGGAGGCGTACGGGCTGCCCAGCCGCGGCCGTAGCACCAACTTTATTATTGCCAAGGAGGACTACTACTTCGTCTATCCGACCAACTACCACCGGTTCGTGAACAAGTATCGCGACACCATGCAGCATGGCGGGGCTTCATTGGAGGAAATGATTCTTCCCGTGGCCACGCTGACGCCCAAGTCGTAGCCCAGGCAGCCCGGAAATGGAGCCGAAACCGGCAGCCATCTCGCAACTCTTCCCCGCGGAATCAGAATCGGCGCGGGACACCAGGCAATTTGGCAAGCGATTGGCGCTGATGCTTCCTGCCGGGACCGTTCTTGCTCTACAGGGCGATCTGGGAGCAGGGAAAACGGAACTGGTGCGGGGACTGGTTGCCGGCTTGGGCGGGGACCCGGCCGACGTAACGAGTCCCACCTTTACGGTCGTCCAGCAGTACGACGTGCCTTCCGGCCTTGTAATACACGTGGACGCATACCGCTCGGAGAGTCCTGCCGAATTCGTGGAGATGGGTCTGGCGGACTACCTGGACGAAGCGGTCCTGGCTGCCATTGAATGGCCCGATCAACTCGGTCCGCATCTTCCGGCCGATTCAGTCGTGATTCGGATTGCTCACGCGGGTGACACAAAGCGGCTCATCACCCTTGAGTCTCCGGAAGGCCGCTCATGAAGCACCTCTCTGGCGTCGAGTACCTCATGGCGATGCCACAGTATGCCCATGGGGCGGCTGCCCTTCGCCCCGGACTGACCGGAATCACGGCACTGCTTGAGCGGATGGGAAATCCTCACCGTGGAATCCCGGTCATCCACGTGGCTGGCACTAACGGGAAGGGTTCTGTGGCGTCCTACGCGGCATCGATCCTGACCGCACACGGACTCCGTTGTGGGCTCCACACGTCCCCCCATCTCGTTCATCCAGGCGAACGGATGAGGGTGGACGGCAAGGCGGCAGACGCCGGATGGGTTGGGATGGTGGTAGATCGGCATCGAGCTGACATCGAGGCTGTGGGCGCGAGTTACTTCGAAGTCACCGTCGCGCTGAGTCTGGCCCGGTTTCGGGAAAGTCGCGTGGATGCCTCCGTCGTTGAAGTGGGCCTCGGGGGCCGCCTTGACGCGACGAACGTCCTGACACCTGAAGTCTGCGTCATCACCAGGGTGGCCCTGGACCATACGCAGATTCTTGGAAATTCGGTCGCCGGGATCGCCTCGGAAAAGGCGGGCATTATCAAGTCCGGCACCAC
The DNA here is from genome assembly GCA_047619685.1 of Rhodothermales bacterium. Taxonomy (GTDB): domain Bacteria; phylum Bacteroidota; class Rhodothermia; order Rhodothermales; family UBA10348; genus JABDJZ01. The sequence goes on along the minus strand of JBLHLC010000006.1, from coordinate 44,906 downwards.
GGTCGTAGCGGGGCATCAGGACCCCGAGGCGATTGCGGTGATCAGACAGGTTTGTCTCTCGCTTGGTGTCCGTCTCCAGGAGACCGGCGTGGACTCCTCATGGCAGGGACACACCCTGGTGACACCTAAAACGAAATACTCAAGGCTTTTTCCGGCACTTGAGGGAAGTCATCAGTTGGGCAACGCAGCCACCGCGGTCCTGGCGTCCGCCGCCTTTCTGACGCGGACCGGACGCCCGACCTCGGCGGCCGCCGTTCGCTCGGGGCTACGACACGTGAGGCGCCTGGCAGGCCTCAGGGCACGCTACGAGGTTTGGTCCGAGGACCCGTTGGTGGTCCTGGATGTGGCCCATAATCCCGACGCTCTCCTGCCGCTCCTGGATCGTTTCAGTGCCGACTCCAGGGCTGGTTCGGGGCGCAGGCGGATTCTGATTGGCATGATGGAAGACAAGGATCATTTGCCCGTCTTCACTCGGCTGAGGGACCTCGGGTTCGTGGTCTCTCCGTTCGTCCTGTCGGGCCCCAGGGCCTTGCCAGCCGAACGCATTCTGGCTGGCATCAGCCGGGCCCGGTGGGACTCCGGTAGTGAGAAAACGGTGGGTGTGGACCTGATAGATGACGCTCCTCCCCTCGAAGCCAAGGATCTGGACAACTTCGTCTCTGGCCTGGATTCCCGGGACTCGCTTCTTGTAACGGGCTCACATCAGGTTATTGGCGAATTCCTCGCCCGGCTGGATCCCCCAAATTTGGTGATGTCAGGGCGTTGAACCTATCTTGGGGTATTCGAGGCGTGAAGCGCCCGGATTGGACATGTCGGATTCCCGAATTGGTCCCTGATCGTGCGTCCCTTGGAGGGCGTGAGTGACTCAGACGCCGAATCCACAGCCTCAAACTCCACCTCCCCAGGGCCGTCCGGCCCAAGCGGCAACCTCGAAAGGTCTCGAGGCCCGCGACTCAAAAGATGGTCCGATGACCACAACCCTCTCTCTAGTTCATGCGAATAGCTGATCTGCAGGAGAAGAAGCTGCCCGAGTTGAAAGAGCTCGCGAAGGGCATGAAACTTTCGAGCTTCAATAATCTCCGCAAGCAGGATCTCATCTACAAGATCCTCGAAGCACAGGCCGAACACCAGTCAGGCCGTGACAAACCCAACACCGACCCCACCCCCGCTCCCAAGGAAGGCAGTGAGAGCCGTGAGCGCTCCCGCGGCAGGACTGGCGGCAGGTCCGGCGGCAGGACCGAACGTTCCGCCGAGAAGCCTGATGGACGGTCACGTGACGGGTCAGGAGCCCGCGAAAAGGCGGAGCCGGAAGCCAAAGATGCCCCTGCCTCCGAAGATGGAAATAGCGACGGTCGTCAAAAACGAGCCCGCACCGGCGCCGTTTCTCGCATTGTCCGTGTAGATCTACGGGCGCAGGCAGCGGCCGATGACGATTCCGCGCAGGAGTCTTCAGCGGGCAACAAGGACGCCGACTCTTCGAGTGACGATGGCGGACGTGCCGACCGTTCTCGCGGACGAGGTCGAGGACGTGGGCGAGGCCAAGAGCCTACCGAAGGCGATGCCAGCCCATCTGAAGGCGGAGATGGCGATGATCGGCGCGATGCCGGTCGGAATCGAAACCGACGCGACGGGCGCCAGGACGGTGGAAGAGGCCGGGGAAGACGAGATCCCGAATCGGAGTCTGCCGGTGGTGAAACTGCGGACGGCGATGCTGATGGCGGCCGCAAGGCCACCGGTGCGGACGAGAGCCGCGAAGGCGAGCGTTCCCGCGGAGACCGCGAAGGAGGCAGAAACCGGAGTGGACGTGACGGAAGGCGCGGTCGCGGAGACCGCGATGGTGGACGTGGAGACAACTCAGGTGGAGACCGTGACGGAGCACGTGCGGACGGAGACAGCACTTCCGGGCGCGGTGGGCGCGACGGCGGACGTGGTCGCGGCCGCGGTCGAGACGGCGGCGGGCGAGACGGTGGTCGAGATGGCGGCGGGCGCGACGGTGGTCGAGATGGCGGCGGGCGAGACGGTGGTCGAGACGGCGGCGGGCGAGACGTGGGGCGAGACGGCGGCGGGCGAGACGGTGGGCGCTCACGCGGAAACCAGCAAGACGGTCAAGGTCGCAACAAACGGAACGACCGCAGGGAGCGCCAGGAGCGCTCCAGAGGCGGCGATCGCAACGACCGGGGCGGGCGTCAGGAGCAGCCCCAGTCAGCCGGATTCAGCGATAAGGAGTACCGCGATCCGCCAGATTCCGGGCGCCGTGGGCGTACCCGGAGTCAGTCCAGAGAGAGTCGAGAGGAACTCATAGACCGCGTCTATTCGGACAAGCCCGAATACATGCGCAATTATGACCCGGAGACCGCAGAGCTTGCGGACATGATTCAGAAGGTCGGTGTCCTGGAGCTACTCCCGGACGGATACGGCTTTTTGCGTTCATCCGAGTTCCACTACCTCCCGAGTCCTGACGACATTTACGTGTCGCCTTCTCAGATCAAGCGGTTCAACCTCAAGATTGGCGACACCGTCGACGGTCAGATCAGACCACCCAAGGAAGGCGAGCGTTTCTTTGCTCTGTTGCACGTCAACACGATCAATGGTCGGACGACCGTTGAGATGGAGAACCGGCCGGAGTTTGACCATCTCACGCCGCTCTATCCGGAAGAGATGCTCACCATGGAGACGCTTGCAGGCGAGGCGTCCACCCGGGTGATTGACCTTTTCTGCCCGATCGGAAAGGGACAGCGCGGCCTCATCGTGGCCCAGCCCAAGACGGGTAAGACCATCCTGCTGCAGAAGATTGCGAACGCAATCTCAATCAACCATCCGGAGTGCATCCTGTTGATCCTGCTGGTGGATGAGCGGCCGGAGGAAGTGACGGACATGCAGCGAAACGTCAAGGGTGAGGTGATAGCCTCAACCTTTGACCAGGACCCCCACAGGCACGTGGAAGTGGCCGACATGGTGCTCCACAAGGCCAAGCGTTTGGTGGAGGCCGGACAGGATGTTGTCATCCTGCTGGACTCCATCACTCGATTGGCCCGCGCGCACAATACGGTGTCTCCGAGTTCCGGCCGGACCATGTCCGGCGGTATGGAGGCTGGCGCCCTTCGTGGTCCCAAGCGCTTCTTTGGCGCCGCGCGGAACGTGGAAGAGGGCGGATCTCTGACGATCATCGGGACTGCCCTCATCGATACGGGAAGCCGTATGGACGAGGTCATCTTCGAGGAGTTCAAGGGCACCGGTAACTCAGAAATGCAGCTGGACCGGGACATGGCCAATCGTCGTGTCTTCCCCGCCATCAACGTCATCAAGTCCGGCACGCGTCGCGAGGAGCTGTTGATTCCGGACCTGAAACTGTCCAGAATCTGGATCCTGCGCCGGTTGTTGGCCGAAAAGGACCCGACCGAGGCGATGACCTGGCTTCTGGACAAAATGCGCGGCACTCGCAACAACGACGAGTTCATGGTCGTCATGAACTCATAGTGGGGATTGCGCAGTGACACGTTCCGATGGGCGATAGACCCAATTAGGCCGAGTTTCCAATCGCTGCTCTCCCGACCTTGGACAAGATGTCACGCGGTCAGAACTCACATCCCTATCTGGTTCTATTCGGCCTTTGGCTGATGGTCTTCTCGGCCAGCAGTCAGGTGATCATTATCTCGCCGATTCTCCCACGCATTGGGGAGGCATTGGCGGTCCCTGAGGCCCGCCTTGGATGGCTGATCACTTCCTACGCGGTCATGCTGAGCGTCTTCGCGTTGATCGTAGGGCCTATTTCGGACCGGGTCGGGCGACGACGGGTGCTCCTTGTTGGTTGTGGTTGTATGGCCCTGGCACTGGGCCTGCACACCGTTGCAGACTCGTTCACGAGCCTTCTGGTAGTCCGGGGTGCGGCCGGTGCCGCCGGTGGCATGCTGACGGGGGGGGCGGTTTCCTACGTGGGGGACTATTTCCCGTATGAGCGGCGCGGCTGGGCCAACGGCTGGGTAATGAGCGGTATTGCAGTCGGGCAGATTGTCGGGATTCCGGTGGGGACCATTCTGGCCGATCAGTTCAGTTTTCGGGCCGCCTTTCTGATGTTTGCCGCCACCATGGCTGCGGCAACCGTGCTGATGTTCTTCTTCGTGCCCCAACCGGACGTCAAGCGAAGCCAGTCTCCGTTGACCATCCAGGGCTACCTGAAGAGCTATGGCGATCTGCTTAAGGACAAATCTATCGTCTCGGCGACCATCGTCTACTTCCTGATGTTTTTCGGCATTGGGATCTATGTGATCTACCTCCCCACTTGGCTGGAGAACGAATTGTCTGTCTCGGGCAGCGCAATTGCCTCGCTTTTTTTGGTGGGGGGGATCGTAAATGTGGTCACAGGGCCCTTGGCCGGCCGTGTTTCAGATTCGGTCGGACGGAAACCGCTCATTATCGTCTCTTGCACTGGCCTGGCCGGCACCATGCTCCTGACTACCGTGCTCGTGCACAGCATGTTTGTGGCCTACTTGGTGTTTGGCCTGATCATGGTCACCATCTCCATGCGCATCAGCCCGCTCCAGTCGCTCATGACGGAGCTTGTGGACGCCGATCGTCGAGGAGCGCTGATGAGCCTTGCAGTCTCCTTCGGTCAGGTCGGGATTGGCATCGGGGGAGGGATCGCCGGCATTGCGTTCACCCAATACGGTTTCGCAAGCAATACCGTGATCGGCGCCATCTCGATCTTCCTGATGGCGTTGATGGTAATCTTCTTTCTTCCGGAGCCCGAGAGAAGGATCGAGACCTCGGCTACCGACTAGCTGTCAGCGCGTGCTCTGTTTCGAACAGGGACGAAAGGCGGGCCTTTCCGGCTCGCATCACCGCGTTGCCACCGGTCGCGAAGACGGCGATCTGGTCATCACGCTCTTCGACGGATACCGATGTCGTCGACCCGTCAAGCATTCTAAATAGAAGCGAATGGGTCGGGTTGACAGACTGGGCCGTTTCGTCGTCAAGAAAGCCGTCCAGTCGTAGCGGGGAAAACCGCCGCAGCCACGACACGACTCGCACCGAGTCTGCGGGGACCGAGGGGCCACCGTTCGAAGAAATGGACCACCCATTGTCATACGCAAGCTGATAGGATGACTCGGGAGTGGTGACCTGAACGGACTCCACCAGAGACGGCACCAGTTGCACCAGGGTCTTGTCTCTAAGCTGATCCAGCGTGTTTGGCAGGGAGACGCGAGAGCCGGAGTAGACCTCCGGGCTTTCGCCCAGTTTGACATAACTCGAGGACCCATCGGGACCCTGGAGCGCCACCGCCAGCGTCAGGTCTCCGGTTGCCCATTGGAGCGTCACGAGTCGAGCCGCTTCCGGATCAACGCCGTATTTCACGTGACGATCTGGATTGCTCGAGACCAGCGATGCCAGATCAAGGTCGGCGATCGAATCCAGAAGCCGCCTTACTGTGTTGGAATCCGCCGCGGACACAACGGGCTCGGTCAGCCGCCATACCCCGCCGGACCTGACCAAAGAGGCAGACCACGCGCTACTCTTGATGCTCAGACCGGTCACTTGACTGGAGGGGACCTCTATCTCGGGTACCTGAATGGTCGTGGGCTGGCTTTCAAATACTCCCGCCAGGTAGGCCACGCCCAGAAGGAGCACCAGGACACCGGCCAGGGGGGCAACTCGATTCTTTTGCATCGGGCTCAGTAAGCAGATTGATCAGGAACGCACAAGAAGGATCTGTCTGGTTTGGCGCCTGCGCCACCTCAACAGACCGAAGAGGATCACAAGTAGCACGGGGCCCAGCATTGTGCCGTACTTGATCCATGGCCGCATGCCGTCGGAGACTGATGACAGGGCCCGTGGAGCCACTGACTTTGCGCGAATCGACAACATGGCATCATCCTGGACCAGCCAGTCCACCATGTTCAGGGCGAAACTTATGTTGCCCTGGTTGGCGCCTACGACGCTTTCATTCACGAAATCGCCATCGCCCACAAGCACCATTCTCGTGGACACACTCTGTCGGCCCGGCTCAAACGCGCTCGGGAACGAACCCGTGTAGGCCGAGCCCAGCACGAACGGACCGTCTTCGAGCGGAAACTGCTGACCCATGGGTTGAATCATGAAGAAGCCCTGTTGCTGCGCGCTCTGGGCGGAGGAAAAGATCAGGTCCTCGCGCTCCACCCCGGTCGGGAGCGCCAACGAAGTATCTACCTCCGAAACGTAGTAGAACATCATGTCCCGAAGGCGGCTCACCATCATGTTGTCCTTGCCGAAGGAGGTGGCAACCGGAAAGAACGGATACTCTATCTGCTGGGCGACGCTAAAGAAGCCCTGCTGCCGCTGTACCGTCACGGGCGAGCTCTGCTTGTCCATGATCAGGTTTTCCCGAAGGCCAATTCCGTACGATGCCAGCATGCGCTCCAGTCCAACCGAGCGCGCTGCCGCCTGGCCGGACTGCAGATCCGCGTCTACCCGGTTCAGAAGTAACGCCAGGCGTCCTCCGCCCATGACGTAGGCGTCCAAGGCCAGCTGAGTCTCCGGGGAGAGGCTGTCCGCCGGCGCGGCAACCACGAGGACATCGGGCTCTGCACTGAGACTCCCCCCTTGGGCGGCGACCGTCACCACTTCATAGTTTCGTTGGAGACCCTGGTTGAGGCTTTGCATGTCGGTTGCGGGAGCCGGCTCTCCGTGTCCGGTAAGGAAACCTACCTGCGGCTGCCTGTCCCGCGTCAAACGCCGCACGGCGCCCGTTATGTCGTATTCCAGCGTGGACAGGTTCTGCAGCACGGGAACGGTCTCACGGTTGCCCCCATACTCAATCGCAACTCCCATGTATGCATTCTTGAGCTGCACGTTGTCGGCTTCGATGACCTGGATCTGAACTGCGGGAATGCCCATCCTCTCGGCGTCGGCGCGTTGATCCTCATCCTCGGCCGGGTCCACAAACCTGTATTGAAAGTTCTGGCCTCCGTACGCACGGTAGTCGTCCAGTTTGTCCTTCAGGAAGCGCCGATTGGATCCATACGGCGCCGGGAGGTTCGCGGTGAAGAAGGCCGTCACCGTAACCGGATCTTCCAGGTTCTGTATCAGATCCTTGGAGGCGTCCGAGAGCGAATAGACGCCATCGTCGGTAAGATCAACACGCCCGAAGAGGTTCAGCCCGATCAGGTTGACCACAACCAGAATCAGGCCGATCAGGAGAATGGTAGAACGCGATGTCCAGTCTCGCTTCATGGTATCGAGGATTTCGAAGTTGCTATTCGGGCCGCTTGGCCAGGGAATACATAGTCAGGAGGCCCGCGAAGACCGTCATCGAGAGGTAGTAGACCACGTCGCGGGTGTCCACCACGCCACGGAGAAGGTTTTGATAGTGGAAGTCCGTTCCGAGGAATTGGACAACCCCGGACATCCACGTGGGAATGAATGCCGTCACCTTGTCCATGAGGTACAGGGTGAAAATCAGTCCGAAGCTCAGAATGAACGCCACCACCTGATTCTTGGTGAAGCTGGAAGCCATGATGCCGATGGACGCGCAGGTCATCCCCAGAAGAAACAGGCCCAGGTATCCCCCGAACGTCGCGCCGAAATCGAGATCTCCCAGAGACGCAACGGCCACGGTGTAGACCAGCGTCATCCCGATCGCTGCCATCAGGAAAATTGTAACGGCCATCAACTTCCCGAGGATCACCTGCCAGTCCCGGACCGGCAGGGTCAGGAGGAGCTCAAGCGTCCCCGAGCGGCGCTCTTCCGCGAAGGTGGACATTGTGATTGCCGGAATGAAGAACAGGAAGATGAACGGCACGATGTCGAACATCGAGCGCAGGGATGCCGTGTTCTCCAGAAAGACGTTCGTGGAGAAGAACCAGCCGGTCATGATCAGGAAAATGCTGAGCACGACGTAGGCTACCGGGCTGTCGAAATAGGAGTGAAGCTCCTTTCGAGTGAGCGTCCAGGCTTCGCGCATGGGGTCTAGGGGTTAACCAATGGATGGGTGTGCTGGATCAGGCTGCAGTCAGCTGGCGGAATACATCCTCCAGATTGGCCTGGTCCCGGTGCAGTTCGGTCATCGTCCAGCCTTGATCTACGGCCAGACGGAAGAGCTCGGGGCAGAGATCGTCCTTGCGGTCGCTTCCCAGGGTGAACACGGTATTGCCGAAGGACTCGCTGCTCTGCGAAAGTACCCGAATATCCCCGCGCGCCATGAGCGCTTCCTGAACGCCCGTCGAATCCGAAACGCCAAACTGGATTCGCTGACCCCCGGAGAAACTGTCCTGAAGGTCTTGTGGGGTGCCGTCTGCTACCAACTGCCCGCGATGGATAATCAGCACGCGATCGCACGATGCCTGGACCTCGGGCAGAATGTGTGTGGACAGAATGACCGTCTTCTCGCGCCCGATGGACTTGATTAGCTCCCGTATTTCGACAATCTGGTTGGGGTCCAGACCAGTGGTTGGCTCGTCCAGGATCAGAATCTCGGGGTCGTGAATCATGGCCTGCGCCAGGCCCACCCGCTGGCGATAGCCCTTGGACAGAGCTTCGATTGGCTTTTGGAGCACCGTGCCGAGCCCGCAAACGTCCGCCATGTCTGCGATCCGGCCGGGCCGCCGATTGGTCGCGACGCCGCGCATCGCCGCCATGAATTCCAGGTAATCGTAGACCCGCATATCCATATACAGGGGGGTGTGCTCAGGGAGGTACCCGATCTTCCGGCGAACCTCAAGCTGATCGGTCCGGACGTCAAGGCCGTCTATCCGCACCGTGCCCTCCGAGGGAGGCAGGTAACACGTGATTACCTTCATGGTCGTGGTCTTTCCGGCCCCATTCGGGCCCAAAAACCCAAGCACCTCTCCGGACTTGACTTCGAACGTGATCCCGTCCACGGCCTTTTCTGAGCCGTAGCGTTTTGTCAGTCCCTGAACCTCAATCATCGTCGTCTGAGCTAACCATTTCTTCAACAACCGGCCAGAGATTCAGGCCTCACCGTAAGGTAACGAAACGGGCCGTCGATCTATTGCGAATCGGTTTGGTCTTGCAGGCGGCCGGGAAGCACGAAGCACCAGATGATCCACGACGGGGTCATGCTGCAGGGCGGCGGCGAGGGCCTCGCATGCTATGTGCAGAATCTCGCGGGCGGCCTCATCCTTGACAAGGGCAACGGCGATGGACTGGCGTTCATCTGTCGGAAGTTCGCCGGACAGGTAGGCTGCCAGCGTGTTGGTATCCAGTTTCATCGCGGCGGGGCGTTGGGAAGCTTTCCTTCCGTATCGACCGCGGCGTCAGCCTCCTAAAGCCCCGTCATTGCTCCGCCCTTGACCGCCGGGGACCTACTGCTTGGTGAGTGCGCCAATTCCCTGTTCAAACACCACGTCTACAGGAATGCCGGCCGTCGCCAGCCTGTCCAGGTCACCCTGCAATTCGGGCCCTACCTGCCCATACTCCTCAATCAGATTGGCCACTCCCGCGTAATCTCCGTTGCCTTGCAGGGTCAGAATGAGCTCGGAAAGGGCGTCTGTAGCCTCCGTCATGCGCTCGAAATCTGCCCTGTACGTGCCCGTTGTTTCATCCCTGGCGAAGGCTCCATGCTCCCGGAAGAAGTTGAACCGGATCATATTTGCCCGCCCATGCGCGCTTGAGGCCCCGAAGCGTGTCGATCGAAAAATGCCTGCCAGGAATGTGACTTGATGATCTTTGAGATCGGCCTCCCATTCGCCATCGTCGATGAGCTCTGAGACCATAAAAATGCCCAGGATATCGGCTTTCCCTTCTTCCAGAGCAGATGCGTGCTCCTTGAGCGCCTCACGGACCGTCCCACCGCCGTTGATCGTGTTCTTGATGCCAAGGCCGTGGGCCACCTCATGGAACATCGTGTTTCCAAAGAACGCGTCGAATGTCACGTGGGGCCTCTGGTCTTCGGCGATGAGAAGATCAGATATCGGTACCAGGATCTTGTCAAACTTCGCCCGCATCGCGTTCTTCAATTGGAGGCGCCGGGTGCCTTTCTCCAGTTGAACGGTCTCGTCGTTTGGCAGGTTAATCGCGATTGTCTTTGACCCCGCGTTTGAGTCTCCCGTGTAGTAGAGCACGTCGTATGCGTTCAGGTCTGAGTCTGAACCAGGCACCTCGACCTTGTACTCATCCGAAACCGGGAGCGCCCGCTGAAGTCCAGGGAGAAGGGACGTGTACCTGGCCAGTCGCGCGCTCCACTCCTGATCCTTGACCAGGACATAGGCCTCTGCGGCCGCCTTGGATCCGTATAACGCGTCCTCGTAGGTCTCGATCGGGCCAATGACGATATCGATCGTGTTGTCCTTCATGTCCATCCAGGCCAGGTCGCTTTCCCGATATTCGCCGGTGACCAGGGCCGCCGCCCGTTTGGACAGGTAATCCTTGAGACCTGGATCGTCAGCCAGTTTGGCGGCGTCGGCCAGCTTGGCAGACGCGCGTTCCAACTGGTCCGCAAAAAGGTCGCTATACGCGATGGATTCCAGCCCTTCTCCAGCGTCTCGGCGTACCACCGTATAGAGAGAAGCCAGGGACGGATCGTTTTTCACGGCGGCATCGAACTCGTCCTTGGACATATTGGTGGGATACAAATTGGCCCCTGCGGGCTTCTCCCCAATGCCATCTATGAATGGCCGCTCGGCGTCAAGCCGGTCCCACGGTCCGTAATTGATCTCGGCAAACGTCCGAAGTCCGGGGTCCTCAATGGAGGCCATGAGCTCGGCCTTGTCCCCGAAAGACTGCATCCAGAAGATCTCATCCATCGCATCCGCTGCTTCCATGAGCAGTGGAATCATTCGGCATTCATTCTCAGACAATACACTCAGATCCGTCGTCAGCCGGAATGTGGTGTACTTGGCCAGCAGAGCCTTCGCTTGGTCTGAGCCCTCGTCCAGATTCCACACGCTCATTGCATTGTCCGATGACTGTTGAAGAATGTCGGCGCACGTTTGAACGCCTGCGTCTGGAGGTGCACAAGCACTCAAAAAGCAACTCAGGACAAGGGCTGAAGTCAGCGTTCGCATGCCAGTAGGCTTGGATGGTGAGCCTGGAAGTTACCTTCCCCATCCAACTCGTGCACGAGTTCCGATCAGATCAAAACCGGTGTTGACCAGAAGCCTGTTGAACAAGTCTAGAGGGTGCGGACGTAGCCGTCCATTCCGAGCCTTTTCAGCCTTGCGTGCCATGCCTCGGCCTCGCCCCTATCCTCAAACCTTCCGTAAAGCACACGGTGCACGGACCGCGGACCCATGGTGGCAGTCTCTATCCATGCGCCGTCGAGAGACTCAGCCAACTTTCGAGCGGTGGACGCGTCGGTGAAGGAGCCAAGCTGAATACCGAATCGCACCGATCCGGCCGGATGGGGCGCGGTTGCGGGTTCGGAGCGTGAGGGTAGGGGTGGCTGAATCGCAGTCCGTACGGCTGGCTTCGTCTTTCTTTCGGTTGCGCTACCGGAAGCGCCCGGGCGTTCCGCAGGAAGCGTACGGGGTCCAGGAGGTCTGCCGGCACCCTGCTTCCACTCCCTGACATTGACCATGCCCGGAGCGTCTCCCGTCAGACCCAGACGGCTCATGGCGGCCAGCGAGGCAATCAGCTGGCCAGATCCGAGCATCGAACCGCGGTCGTTTACGGTGACCATCACCGACTGGCCCGTTGCAGGAGCCGTCAGCTCCAGCATGGTGCCGAAGGTGAAACTGGAGTGCGCCACGGTAAGTCCATGCGGGTTGTACACCTCGCCGCTGGCGGTTCTCCTGCCGGCCATGTGCTCCGGATAGGCCACAACGCTCTGGGTCAGGATGGTATTGCTGGCCAGTTGAGAAGGCTGAGCGCCAACTTCCGAGACCTGAAGAAGGCAGGCGATGACAATGATATAGCGCATATGGCCCTGCCCAACAAAACTCGTTCCTAGCCGGTTATCGGCCGGAAAGGGCATGGTCCTTAGGGAGGAGGGGGAAAATGTGCCGCCTTACGCCCTTCTCCTGTCCCTGCTTCGCGGAGCCTCAGTAGCTCCGGGGGAGTGAGGCGTCTCCCAGAATCACGAAGTCACCGAGTCCGTGATGGACACCGTGATCGAATGTCGCGATGTCTTCCACGGGCTCGACCGCAATGATCACTCTGGAGGATCCCGGGCGGTAACGCTGAAAGTGCTCCGGGATGCCTGTGCCATTCTGCACGTGGAAGCCACCTACGATGTGCACCACTTGGCTTCCTGGATTTCGAGTCAGGTGATCCGCGATGGAAAACGCCATCGTGGCGTCCCAAAGAGACTGGGCATCCAGGGCGTAGCCCATGGCATAATTGTGTTGGCTGCCGCCTGAGCCTTCAGCGAGACTGTCCTCTCCCTCTGCTGCTGAGGAATCGGTCTGTTGCATCATGCCGGCCATGGCCTCCGCCATGACCGCGTCCCACTCGGCGCGGTAGGCATCGGATGCTCCTGAGTAAGGCAGCGGCGCCAAATACTTCCTGGCGGCATCGGACAAGTCCTGCACAGACTCAGGACCCATGCGGGTCACACGGTTTGCGTACCGCCGCGGTGCGTTTGCGGCGATAACCGCAGCGCCGGCCTCCTTGGCCATCTCGACAAACGGCCTGTAGTCCACCTCGTAATTTCGCCACGGCGTGCTGGACCGACGGAAGTGGTCCTCGGAGATCATGTCGTGCAGATACTCGTCCACGATGTATTGGACATCGCGCGTAAACATCTCCATGGAAGCGGCCGTGCGACGAGACTCATCCGCCAGAGCCGCACCCAGTACTGCCTGCTCGATATAGTGAGCCACCGGGTCATTGTGGTTCTCTCCGATGAACACGACGTCTGCGTCCAACAGGTGAGAGACGAGTTCTTCCCATGAAACGGGTTGCCCCTCTCCGGTATAAATCCGGTAATGATCCGCGGTTACGGTGTCCGCGAGGACGTCGGTGCTTCCAGCCGCAGAGAGTTCGTACCCGGGGGATGTGCCCAGAACGGCTACAAGGAGGAGGGGCCGGATCATGAGTTACTCCGTTTTCGGCTAGCGCCGTCCGCCGGATCGACCGTCTGAGCGTCCGCGGCCCTTTGGCGATGGCGGAAGCTTTTCTGATTCGACACTCGCGCCAGACTTGTCGGGCGCGGTGGGGTTGCCGTGAAGCCCATCGTGGTAGAGCTCGTCGATCAACATGGCCAATAGTTCTGGCTCCTCCCGGGCCAGTTCTTCAACCATCGGCACGAACCGCTGAAGGCGCTCGCGTTTCATGTTGGTCTTGCCACGATAGCGGCTTTCCAGGGTGACGGTCATGCGCTCGCTAACGCGGGCTGCGACGTCTTCGTCTGTAGGTTCTATTCCTCGTTCCACTTCAATACCGTACTTTTGCGTCGTGCGCTTGAGATTGGTTTCCGTGTCGATGGTTGCCAACACGATGGCAGTGCCGGTCTTCCCCGCACGTGCGGTTCGGCCAGCCCTGTGGACATAATATTCCTGATCCTGAGGCACATCGTACATGAATACGTGGCTCAGGTCTGAGATGTCGATTCCGCGGGCGGCGACATCGGTGGCCACCAGAAAGCGCAGGTTGCCCTTTCGAATGCGCTCCATGATCGCTTCCCTGGCCTTCTGGGTCAGGTCCCCCGAGATACTTGCGGCGTCGTAGCCGTAGTTGGTGAGGAACGTGCCCAGGTACTCGACTTCGCGTTTCGTATTCGCGAAAATGATGGCACTTTCGGGGTTCTCCAACTCGATCAAGCGCTGAAGAGTCCGATCCTTCTGCATCGCATCCACCCGGTAGTACCGATGCTGGATGGTGTCCACACCCTCGTTCCCTTCGGTGGCCGTCGTCAAGAACCCCGGTTTGTCCAGGAAGTCGCTTGCCAACGCGCGCACCCTCATGGGCATCGTGGCGCTGAACATGCAGGACTGCCTCTTGGCGGGGAGGTGCCGACGCATCTCCTTCATATCCGGAAGGAAACCCATCGACAGCATCTCATCTGCCTCGTCGAGGATAAAGAACCGGATGCCGTCCAGTTTGAGGGTCCTGCGCTGAACGTGATCCAGGATTCTACCCGGTGTCCCCACGATAACCTGTGTGCCGCGCTCCAATGCATCCAACTGCGGCTGGTACTTGACGCCACCATAGATCACCGTAGCAGTCAGTCGGTGCCCGCCCTTCATTTCCTCGAAGGCCTCATAGATCTGTCGCGCCAACTCGCGGGTCGGGCTCAGGATCAGAGCTTGTGGCTGCTTGATGTCAGGGTCCAGCGCTTCAAAGAGCGGGAGCAGAAAACCACCCGTCTTACCCGATCCTGTCTTGGACTGGACAATCATGTCTCGTCCGCTGAGCAGGTATGGGATGGCCTTCGCCTGAACCGGCATGAGGGATGTCCATCCCGCTGCCCGGACTCCAGCCTGAAGTGACTCCGGAAGATCCTCCAAAGTCGCCGGCTTCAGCGGCGGATCAGGCTCTTGAAACGCAGACTTTGCCCGCTCGACTTTGGCCTCAAGAAGGGCTTTGGTCGTCAGGTCTATTGTTTTGGTGAAGCGAGTGCCGCTACTCAAACTGTATCTCTTTTGTACGCCTGGCTGCTCCAGGCCTAATTACATGGCAAGGCCGCCATCAACATGAAGGACGTGGCCGGTAATGTATGAGGCCGCGTCGGATGCAAGGAACGCCACTGCGGCCGCGATGTCTCCGGGGGTGGCGGGACGGCCAAGGGGGACCGATCCCAGCATCGCCTCCTGGGCCTTTTCTGACAACGACGCCGTCATGTCAGTCGCGACGTAGCCGGGTGCCACGACATTTACAGTAACGCCGCGCCCTCCGAGTTCTTTCGCGAGGCTCTTTGAGAAACCGATTATGCCCGCCTTGGAAGCCGCGTAGTTGGTTTGACCTGCGTTGCCCATGACGCCAACGACCGAACTGAGATTCACAATGCGTCCTCCGCGTTGCTTCATCATCGGCCTGTAGACTGCCTTGCAGAAATTGAAGACGCTCTTCAGATTCGTATTTATCACCGAGTCCCATTCCGAATCGCCCATCCGCAGCATGAGCCCGTCCCGCGTGATACCGGCATTGTTGACCAGGATGTCGATCCTGCCCCATGCCTCCAGAACCATGGCGACCGCCTCTGACGCGGCCTCGCTGTCGCCTGCGTCTCCCTGGTGCGTCAACACCGGGCAGCCCCTGGCCTCCAACTCGGCACGAAACGACTGGGCCTCCTCAGTGGAAGAGCGGTAGGTAAACGCTACGCTGGCACCGCCGTCGGCCAAGGCCTGGACGATGGCCCGGCCTATGCCCCGCGTCCCCCCTGTGACAAGGGCGATTTTACCTGTGAAGTCGATTTTCATGCGTCCAAAGCGGTGTAACTCGAAATGTCCTGAATGGTCCCAATGGCTGCCGTTTTGACTTCGCGTCCAAGGGTACGCTTCACCAATCCGCTCAGCACGCGGCCGGCGCCTACTTCCACAAAAATCCCCGCACCATGTTCGTGCATTGCAAGCAATGTCTGGGACCAGCGCACGGGAGACAACAACTGGTCCAGCAAGCGTTGCCGAATTTGTTCGGGGTCCGTTTCGGGAGCCGCGGTGACGTTCAAGTAGACCGGACACCGGGGTGCCGCCAACGAAACGGACGCGAGTGCCTCCGCCAATCCCTCTCGGGCATGTGCCATGAGGGGAGAATGAAACGCCCCGCTGACCGGCAATTGGATGGCCCGTCTTGCGCCCCGGTCCAGGGCAAGAGTCATCGCCTTGGCCACGCCATCAAGGTCTCCTGAGATTACAACCTGCCCCGGGGAATTGAAGTTAGCCGGCTGGACCACGCCGACCTCCACGTCTGAGCAGACCGCTTCGACGTCTTTGTCGTCCATGCCGATTATGGCAGCCATTGTCCCTGGCTGGCGTTCTCCAGCTTCAGACATGAGTCTGCCGCGCTCGCGCACCAGGGTGAGCCCGTCTTCAAACGCGAGCACGCCGGCTGCCGCCAGCGCCGAATACTCACCAAGGCTGTGGCCTGCTGTCATCTCGAACCCGAAGCCGGCGGCGTCAAGAATGGCCATCACGGCCATGCTGTGGCAATACAGCGCGGGTTGCGTGTTTTCGGTCTTTTGCAGCGCAGCCACGTCTGCCTCCGTGTCACCGCTGCCGAACATGACCTTCGAAAGCGAGAACCCCAGCGTATCATCTGCCCGCTGGAACAGGTCCCGCGCGATGGGACTTTCCTCAAGGAGGTCCTGGCCCATGCCGACATATTGCGAGCCCTGACCAGGAAACAGAAATGACGTCTTGCTCATTGAGCTTTGCCGTCGTATGCCCACTTCAGGTATGCCGCACCCCAGGTAAAGCCCCCTCCAAACGCAGCCAGAATTAGGTTGTCGCCGCGCCTGAGATCTGCCTCCCAATCAGCAAGGCAGAGTGGAATCGTCGCGGCTGTCGTATTGCCGTAGCGCTCAATATTGAGCATGACCTTCGCGGAATCGATCCCAATGCGCCGAGCGGTGGCGTCAATAATCCTCAGGTTGGCCTGGTGAGGAACCAGGTACCGAATATCGTCGCCAGTCAGTCCATTGCGTTCCATTACCTCTGCAGACACATCGGCCATTCCCTTGACCGCGTGCTTGAAGACAGAGCGTCCTTCCTGTGTGAGGTGATGCAATCCTAGATCAAGCGTCTCGTGGGTAGCCGGTCGGCGACTTCCCCCGCCTCGCATGCAGAGCATCTCCCACTGCGAACCATCGGTCCTTTCGATGGAATCAACCAGCCCAAGTCCGTTCTCGTCCGGTTCCAGAAGTACGGCAGCGGCCCCGTCGCCAAAGAGAATGCATGTGGTGCGATCCGTGAAATCCAGGATGGACGACATCTTGTCCGCGCCTATGATGAGGACCTTCTTGTGCCTGCCCGACTCAATGAATTTGGCACCGGTGGACAGGGCGAAAAGAAATCCGCTACAGGCCGCCGAGAGATCGAACCCCCACGCATTGGTGGCGCCTATCTCCGCCTGCACCAATGCAGCTGTGGACGGGAAGAACATGTCCGGCGTCACCGTCGCGACGATGATGGCTTCGATCTCCTCGGGACCGATTCCACGCTTCTGAAGGAGCTCCTCTACCGCACGGGAAGCCATGTATGCCGTCGCCTTGTCCGGGTCCCTCAGGATTCTTCGTTCCCGAATTCCGGTGCGCGAAAAAATCCATTCGTCGTTCGTGTCGACGATTTTTTCCAGGTCGGCGTTGGTTAGGCGCTCTTCGGGCAGGTAGTGGCCTACCGCGGTAATCGCCGCTTGCAGCATGTGTTTCGTGCGAGTGATGGGAGAGGGGAGCTGTAGTAGCCCCTCCTCTCGAACTTACGACGCGAGCGCTGCCGAGATGGAGCCTGCTACGTCCTGTCTTGCCGTCTCTACGGCAGCCCGGACCATGTTCCCAAACGCCTTTTCTCTGGAACCGCCGTGGCCAATTATAACCGTGCCCCCAATACCCAGCATGGGGACGCCGCCATATTCCTCGTAGTCGAACCGCTTGCTGACCCCGGCCAAAGCGCGCGCAACAACAGCTTGGTCGTCTGGCGTCATCTTCTGGCGCTGCATTTCCTCCCCGATCATCTGCGGGATAATGTGGGCCACGCTTTCCCCCAGTTTCAGAACAACGTTTCCGACGAATCCATCGCAGACCACCACATCAGCGCCGTGACGCATGACGTCGCGCCCTTCAACGTTCCCGATGAAATTGAGCCCGGAAGCCTCCGAAAGGAGTTGATGGGCGGCCTTGGCCTGTTCATTCCCTTTTCCTGGCTCTTCTCCGATGTTCAGGAGACCGACGGAAGGGTTCTTGACCTTGAGGACACGCTCTGAGTAAATGGCCCCCATGTGGGCAAATTGCCGGAGGTGCTCTGGCTTACAGTCTACGTTGGTCCCAACGTCCAGTAAAACGCAGAACCCCTTGACCGTCGGGTAGTGTCCAATAACAGCGGGCCTGGAGACACCCTTGAGCCGGCCGAGAATAAAGAGAGCCGCCGCCATAACGGCACCAGTGTTGCCCGCGCTGACGAAAGCGTCAGCGTGTCCCTTTGCCACCGCACCGGCGGCCATGCAGATTGATGAGTCGGGCTTGCCTTTCACGGCGACCGCTGGAGATTCGCACATCCCGATGACCCGTGGTGCGTGCACCACCGTCACGTTTGATCGCGAGCCTGCCGCACTCAGAAGCGGAGACAACTCCCCCTCTGGGCCGAACAGCAGGATCTGGACAGAGTCCCCCATCGCCCGCGCTGCATCGACACACCCGCGGACGGCCACGCTCGGAGCGTGGTCGCCTCCCATGGCATCAACCGCTACACGAATAGACATGGAGCGCGGACCGCGTTAGGCGGCCACCTTGCTCTCAATGATCTGGCGGCCACGATACTGACCGCAACTTGGGCAGGCGTGGTGCATCAGCTTGGTTTCACTACAGTTTGGACACGCCATTGTGGTGGGAGCGTCCAGACGGTTGTAATAATGAGCACGCCGATTGCGTGACCGCGCTTTGGAATTTTTTCTACGGGGATTGGCCATGATCTCCTCTTCGGAAGTCGCTGGGAGACTCAGTCCTGATCAGACAGTCCTCGAAGTTGTTCCCAACGAGGGTCTATGTCCTGACCGGAATCTCCAAATCTGGTGGTAATCTCTATTTCTTCTGCGCCAGGAGCAATCTTTCGGATTGGCACCGAGAGCACAAGCGTGTCGCGTGTGATTTCGGTGACGTCAATGCTGGTGTCCGACGGTTCGAATCCCAACACATCATCCGTACCGTCATTCAGGACGTCCACACGGTCGTATGGAACGAAGATCAAGGAGTGAGTTCCTCGAACTTCCTGGGCAAACGGTTCGCTTGTTCTGTCACAGATCAACTGTGCAGTTCCAGATACTTCAAGGTTGACCATGATGCGGTCTCCCTCGCGATCCATTTCGACCGCCACAAAAATGTTCTCGAAGTCGGTGTCTTTCAAGCCTAGTCCCGGCGCCGCCATTTTCATGGAGAAGCTCCGACTCCCATTCTTGAACCCACCTAAGTCCAGACGCACCATCTAGCGAGGTCGTGGAATTTGCACAGATCTGAAAAAGTACGAAATCCGAGTATTTCAGGCAACACGCTTTGGCCCCGATCGTCGCGATCGGGAGGGTGGTTTGTTAATTCGCTCCCCGTCCGTCCAAATACCCGCGTGGTTTCCTTGATGTTTCGCGGGTGGTTCTTTACAATCGACAACCCCACCCCGTGCGTCCTTTTAAGTTGCCGAACAGGCTTCCGAATGGACGCGCAAACCGATTGCTGTTCGACCAACGTTCCGAACTCCCCTGTTTAAGGGCACCCCGCCCCGAAATAGAGGTAGCTACTTTAGTCTTCGATGCTTGCGCAGGATGTTTTTTGCGCCTGCTTCATGTTGACAACGTGTGAGGACTGCGAATTCGGCTTCCCGTTATTGGGCAGCGGCTTTTCGGTGTTTCCTCCGAAATCTTCTGCCCGAGCAACGGTAAAGCGTTGAGCGCCATGTACTTTAGCGCAATTCGGCTTCTCCTATACGGTGAGAAAGGGCGCGGTCAGGCACTCTGATTCAGGGCATTTCCAGAAATGCCGGTCTGTGAATAAGTGTTCGACTTCGTCATTCGATACTTTGCCTACTGAAACTTCCGTCCGCTCCGCCACCCCGCTTGGGGTTTCCGATCAGCCCATGTCCGCAAGCCCTGAATCCGCCTGGAGTCAGTGTCTCGATATCATCCGGGACAACATCAGCAGGCAGAGCTTTCGTACATGGTTTGCGCCGCTCAAACCGATCTCGCTGACGTCCGACGGAGACCTTCGGAAACTGACGGTTCAGCTTCCCAGCCAGTTCTATTACGAGTGGCTGGAGGAGCATTATTACTCGCTCCTTCGCAAAACTATTACCAAGGTACTTGGGCCGGGCGGGCGGTTGTTCTACGACGTCGTGATCGAGAAGGACGATGCGGAGCTCGGCTACGAGGGCGTATCCACCCAACTTCCCGCAAGACACCCGGCAAATGAGCCCGTAGCGACTGAGACTGCTGTCCAGCAGCGCCGGTCTGCACCAGGCCGACGTCGGGTAGACCCCAGCGGCCGGGAGTCACACTCTCCCGCGCGGATTTCAAGCCCTTTCGTGATTCCCGGAATCCAGAAGGTGCAGGTTGAAAGCCGGCTCAATCCCAACTACACATTCGACCGCTTCATTGAGGGGGACTGCAACCGATTGGCCCGATCGGCCGCGCTCGCGATTGCCCAGCGCCCGGGTGGCACCAGCTTCAACCCCTTCCTCATGTATGGAGGCGTGGGCCTTGGGAAAACCCACCTCATACAGGCTATCGGCAACTATGTGGAGGCTGGCCGATCGGGTCAGACCGTCCTCTACGTCTCGAGCGAGCGCTTCACGACAGAATTCGTCCAGGCCATTCAGCATAACCGGGTGGCCGAGTTTTCCCTGTTCTATCGTCAAATAGACCTCCTCATTATCGACGACGTCCAGTTTTTTGGCGGTAAGGAAAAGACCCAGGAGGAGTTCTTCCACATTTTCAACGCGCTTCATCAGAACGGAAAGCAGATCGTTCTCTCCGCCGACAGGCCTCCCAAGGACATCCAGGGCATCGAAGAGCGCCTGCTGTCCCGTTTTCAATGGGGCTTGGCGGCCGACGTGCAGGTACCGGACCTGGAGACACGGACGGCCATTCTGCACCGAAAGTCGGAAGAAGATGGCATCCTGGTTTCGCCCGATGTCCTTGAGTTTGTCGCTCACAATATCAAGAGCAACATTCGTGAGCTCGAGGGAGCTCTCATTCGGCTTCTTGCCCACTCTACGCTCAGGAAGCGCGAGATCGATGTACCGCTGGCCCGCGACGTGCTGAGCGATCTCATCAAGGAGACGCGCGTCACACTGACGATCGAGGAAATTCAGCGGCTGGTTTGCACGTACTTCTCGATTCCCGAGGACCTGGTTCGCGCCAAGACCCGAAAGCGAGAGGTTGTACAGGCTCGACAGGTGGCCATGTATTTCAGCAAGAAACTGACCCAGCACTCGCTGAAGACCATCGGGCTTCACTTCGGCGGACGCGACCACTCCACGGTTATCCACGCCAATCAGAGCGTTGAGAATCAGATCGACACTGATCCGAAGTTTCGCGGGATCATGGAAGAGATCGGAAATCGCCTGCAGCTCCGCGCGCGGTAGGCAGCGGCGTTGCGAATCGGGACCGGGAATACTCTTTTCATTGAATCCGGCCGGATATCGGTTGGCATCTGATCGCACCCTATACATGTGTGCGTTAACTTCCGGCACGGTGTTTCGGCATCTTCCCAGGTTCTCTACCGGGGCGGTGATGCGTGTCGAATCGACCCGGTGTTTTTGATTTTTCCATAGACTTGTTGCGGCCAGGGGGCCCAGGGCAATGAGATTCACTGCTTCCAGCGTCGAGCTACTTCGCGCACTTCAGACCGTCAACGGTGCCGTTCCCTCCAAGAGCACCCTTCCGATTCTGGAGTGCATCCTCTTCGAAACCGACGGACAGGCGTTGAGACTGAGTGCCACTGACTTGGAGATTTCCATTCGTCAGCGGCTATCTCTGGCCGTGAGTTCGGCCGAGGGGGCGGGACCATCAAGAGTCGCCGTGCCCGCAAAGAGGCTCATCGACACGCTGCGGGCTCTGCCAGAAGTGCCGGTTGCCTTTGAGGCTGACGGCGAATACAACGTGACCCTGGCAACGGACCAGGGCCACTACAAGATGGTCGGGTTCGACGGGGCAGACTATCCGGCCCTACCGGAGTTGGCCGAATCCGACAAGATCGAAACCACCGGGACCCTTCTGCGGCGCGCCATTCAGAAGACCGGCTTTGCCGTCAGCAAAGACGCTCTTCGGCCCGCCATGATGGGGATCTTCTTTCAGATCAACTCGGAAGGCGGCAAGGCCGTGGCAACCGACGGACACCGGTTGGTCAAGCTCTCCCTCGAGTCCATGAAGACCGAGTCCGAGCTCCAGTTTGTGGTTCCTGAGAAGGCGATGGCCTTGGCCGCCAAGGTCGCTGACGATGGACCGTGTACCATCAGCGTAGACGGCGGTTATGTGGCGTTTGACTTCGATCGGTCCCGGGTGCTGGCACGTCTCATTGATGAGCCCTACCCCAATTATCAGGCGGTAATTCCGGTAGACAACGAAAAGCAGCTCACGGTTAATCGTGAATCCATGCTGGCGGCCGTACGGCGCGTGGCACTGTATTCATCGAGTATGACCAACCAGATCCGACTGGGCATCTCGGCAGACTCGGTCAAAATCTCGGCAGAGGATATCGAACGCGCCAGTGAGGCCCACGAGACTGTTGCGGGAGAATTCCAGGGCGAGGAAATGGTGATCGGCTTCAACGCCGTGTACCTCACAGAAGTACTCTCAAACATCGACGGCGAGGAAGTGCTGTTTGAGTTTTCCTCCCCGAACCGCGCAGGCGTTGTAACCCCGCTTGCCCAGAGAGATGGCGAAAGCATGATGATGCTCATCATGCCGGTTATGCTCAACACCTACGCGTAGATAGCTGGCCGGGCCGGCACCGGCCTTAACGGGTGACGCAGAGGCCCGTCTCTTCGGCCATATCGGAGACGGGCAGCACTCCGTTCCGCGAGGCTTCGTAGCGCCAGGACCTTCCTCCCAGGACCACGATGGCCACGCCGTCCGGCTGGCCTGGGTCTGATCTGGTTTTGGTTACCCTTCCAATGGCGTCCCTTAGCGAGTGGAGAGGTGAGATCAGGTAGGCGCGCTCACTCATTGTCTCAACGGCAGTGAAGGGCACCGATCGTTGGGGCAGACTGAGCAAGGCGAGTGTTGGCAATGCAGAAACACGAAGCGCCACGCACGGAGACGGATCCATTGTCCAGGTGTGTGGGCCGGCGCCCTCCGGCTGGCCCGCGCCGTACCCGCCCAAGTCGACGACCATCTCCTGTCCGCATAGTTCATTGTAGGGGATGTCCTGTATGTGGCCTCCTGATTCAATGCGCAGCACGCCACGCCAGAACCCCGGCGGGTCAGCAAGCGTGAGCTCTTCCTGGCCCGCTCTAAAACGCCAAAAACGGACCCCGTCGGCTTGGGAGGAATCACCCTGGTACAGGGTCGCGGATCCTCCGAACTCGTTGCCCTGGAGTCGCACGAGAGCCGGCGCGCAGGGGACATTGGCATACCCGAGCGAGTAGGTCCCGAACCGTGGGGTCTTGAAAGTGGCCACTAGCCTCCCGCCCTCCTGAACCACAGAAACCCTGTCAAGGCTCTGCCAGATTCCATCCCCAGGATTCCATTCGTAGACATCGACTGGCTCTCCATTCGCGATTAGCTCATTGGTGCGCGGACTCAGGAGCGCCCGACTGAGGGAGGCCGTGACTTCCATGTCTCCCCCGTCCAGGAAAAAGCCGCCCAAAGGCGCATCACCGTTCTCTAGTTCCAGACGCAGCCGAACCAGTCCGCCAGACGTCTGGCTTGCCTGTTGATGGAGCCCATCCGGCAACCTGATCCCCGCGTCCATCCCCCCTGGAAAAGTGGCCAGCATCTCCTTGGAGGGTGAAGTCAGGGAAACTGCGAAACCTACCTCACCCGGGTCTTGACTCGCGATGCCCACGATTCGAACACCAGCCGGGATGGTCGCTGCCAGGAGACGAACCCCGAGTTCCTCTGCAACCGCTGAAGCGGGCATACTCAGCGTACCCTGCACCTGGGTCACCTCGACATCGGCCGAGACCCTGCGCGCCAGCGGGGCAGAGACTCTATCCAGGACCATCCGGAATTCGTGCTGTCCCCTGGCAGTCAGCAAGACCCTTGTGGAATTCGCTTCGTAGCCCTCGGCGGCCGCCAACACGCGCAGCTCGAAGGGATGATCGGGAGACGGAAGAACCGTATTCGCGACTGCAAACGCCGCGGCACCCGCCTCTGTGGTGATCGAGAGCACCTCTCGGTCAAAGACGTCTTTCACCAGCAAGGCACCTCTACCCGCAAACGTGAGCGTCACAGGCCCAGAGGGAGGCAACCCCGTCCTTGCATCCAGAACAATTCCCGCGATCGTGATGCCCAGCGAATCGACCTGGATAACGGGCTCGAATGACGATGCCGCGTCTACCCCGTCCGCGAGGCCACACCCGGACACGGTCGCCCCAGCAAGCAACGCCGCCAGCAAGATGGCCTTAGTGAGTGGGGGCATTGACCTGCACCTGAACACCGATGGATAGCACCGGAAACCAGCTTGCTTGGCGAAACGCATCCTTCAGGTGGCCCGTCCAGCCTGCCGAGGCGGAGAATCGACCTTCGCCGGTCACCTCTATTTTCGGACGCCCCGTGTACAATGCGCCGACCTCGGTCAGCAGGTTCAGCCTCGAAAGCAGTCTGTGGCTGGTGCGGAGGCCAACGTAGGGCGCCGGCCTTTCGGGATACCGAGCCGTAGCCGTTGAAGACCCGAGGTCTTCCGTCGTGAATTGGGCGTCGGCCAGTTCGGCGCCCGCCGCTGGCCTCACCCGGAGCGTCCCACCGGTGATCATGGAATACAGTCCTACGGAGAAGGACGCCCGGTGGCCAAGCCAAAAATCGGTTGCGAGTCCAAACGTGCCCGAGGAGGCAGATCCGGTGGACTCAAGAGCAAGGCCTCCTCTCACAGAACTACGCCGAGTATTGAGGTATCCGTAGTGTCCAGCGACCCGAACGTCCACTCGGCTGGTCAGGCTGGCAGTCATCTCCACGCCTGCACCCAGCGTCCCTCCTCGGAGCGCAAGACGGATGGGCTGGGCGGAGGTCGCGTGGACACCGACAGCCAGGCACACAAAGATCAGGAGTCTCATGCGGGAAACTACGGCCCCAATGCAAAACGCCCGCCCCCAAGCGGAGGACGGGCGCTTTTCAGGTCCAGGCCGGCCATTTGGCCGGCTGCGTGTTCCTAGCGATTCTTGCAATCAATTCCGACTTCAGAGGTCGAAAGCAGGATAGTCCAGCTTCCGCCTGCGACTGGCGTCGTCTGTGTGGTATCGGACCCGTCATTACCGAGCACGCCCTTGAAGTCGTAGGCCGTGCTCGGCTTCAGGTCGAGTGAGCCCA
Source organism: Rhodothermales bacterium (assembly GCA_047619685.1). Lineage (GTDB taxonomy): Bacteria > Bacteroidota > Rhodothermia > Rhodothermales > UBA10348 > JABDJZ01. The sequence continues at coordinate 19,874 of JBLHLC010000006.1, read as the reverse complement.
CTATCTCGATTTTCGAGTCCGTAGCCGTCTTGGAAGTGATGGCACCGCCCGGGAGAAGGGTCCAGCTGTCTCCCGCATTTGCGATCCGATAAAACGCGCTGACGGCGTCCAGGCTCTCACTGGTGATCTGAACCTCAAACCTCTGCGTGGCGGGATCGTCGCATTGCAATGACGCCGTGACGCTGTAGGTCTCAAGGTCCGAGCTTGACGGGATCGACAACGACGTCGTTCCGCTCAGCGGATTTGAAATAGACTCTGAAACGATCTGGGTTGAGCCCGGCGTGCGTGCGGAAAGCACGTACGTTGCGTTGGTGACAACTGCCTGGTCTCCGCTCGTGCCAACCAGCGTGCTCAGTGGGAACGTACCATTTGAAACGGCTGCCGTGGCCGTTTTGTTGATACCAGAGCCCACCAGCGTGAACTCCACGCTTTGGGCACCGGCGACGCCACTGATGCTGACCTGGTGGGCCAGCGGTCCGGTGGAGACCAGGGCGGATCCAAAGGCGAACGTATAGATGATGCCCTCACTGGCGTCTGCTGTCGGGGTGGCACCGCTAAAGAGACTGGTGTCGATTACGCCGGTAGAACCCGCGGCTCCACCCAGACAAAGGTCAACCCGGAGACCGGCACCGTCGGCTTCCACCACCGTGCTGGCGACAAGGTTGTTCTGTCCGTCAGCTGGCGTGTAGCCATAAATTTCAGCGTCGACCGTGCCGCCAAGGCCCGTCACAGTATCGTACGTGCCGCGAAGGGTTGTATCGGATGAGGTTATACCGATGAGGATTCCGCCCGTGCAGACCCCGCTGCTTTTGGAGTTGGTGACCCCAGATGACGCAGCGGTGGCGCCCACGGCCACGTTGCCCGCCGAGTCAGACATCTTGAAGAAAACCGCGCCACCAACGGCTTGGTTGGTTCCGTCGCTCCTTTGACGGGCTGCCGCCGGAAGCGACTGAAGTCCTCTTCCGGAGTCGTAGCTCCGGATCTGCGTATTGATCTGTCCTACCAGTGGCGTCCCGGCTGCGGTCAATGGAACAGCACCCTGGGGGACTGTCACGGTTGCCGTTGCCGTGGTCTGCTGCGTTTGCTGTGTCTGGACGGTAACGGTCTGGGAGACTGCACCACCGGCACCGGCAGTGGCGCTGTTGTCCTGGGCGGAAGCGGTGCCCACGACAGAGGCCGCAATGTTGCTGCTGGACATCCGGAGCGTGAACTGTCCGTCTCCGGTTTGGATCAGATTGAAGGTTTCGCTCGATGTGAAGTACCCCCCGGCCCGGGCCGTGACGGTAAGCTCAAAAGGCGATCCTTCGGTAGGCACGACGTCATTCTGGAGACCAAACGTAACAATGCCGGCAGAGGCCTCCAGCGACGAAATCGGGTCCGAGTACGCGTCAATAAGTTGACCCGCGCCCGGTCCCGAAAATTCCAGGGATGCCGAGACGAGCTGCCCCGTCGAGTTATCCATCACGATGCCGTTAATGACCGTGTTGATGGGCTCAAGTTGGATGATGATCGCGAACTCGTCGAATGCGTCCTCCGCGGCCTGAAAGTCACAGCCTATGAGTCCGGCTGCAACGACAAGCGTGAGTGCTATTGAAGTACGAATGTTCATTTTCTCTACTAAGTCTGATTGGGTTCTGGCGCTCGATGGCCGGAACTACAAGCGAATCGCGATGCCGAATGAAACCACCGGGTACCACGTGAAGGTTTCGACGCCGGTGTTGAGGATCGCCTCCTGCTCTATGCTGGCGGTGGGCGTCAATAGCCCGGTTGCCACCAGGTCTACCTCCGGGGATCCGGCGTAGAGGGCGCCGATGTCCATGAGGAGTCCAATCCGTCGCCTGCCTGCGATCTTGCCGAAGCCAATTCCAGCGTAGGGAGCGATTGAGGACGCGTAGGAGACGTTGGCACCAAAAGTGCCCATCCGATCGGGACTGAATACCTTGCCGTCGCAAACGCCACCAATCGAGTCGCCGAAACAGTAGTCATCCGTAGGCAGGCCGTTGGCCGCGACATCAAAGAGATTGACTGTGACTCCCCCGGTCAGTCTGAAAAAATTACCAAACGGATGGAAGTCCAGAAGCGCGCCAAATGCCCCAACCGTGGCTTTTGCGTCGAGTTCGAGCGTGATGTCGTCTTCGTCGATCTCTTCCGTTCTTGAGTGGGTGAGGTATGATCCGGTTGCGCGAACCGAGAGTTTGGGGCTGATGGCGTAGGCCACCTCAATCCCGGGACCGAGTGTTCCTGCTCGAAGCCCAATGCCTATTTGAGCGGTTGCGGGGAGAGAAAGAGTGGCCGCGGCCACTAAAAGTAGGATTCGTTTCATCTGAGGATCTCTTTCGGCTGACAAAGTCTCTGGCGAGACTACCTTCGTTGAGTCTGACTCGCAATGCAAACCACAGCAATTCTGAGCGCAATTTGGGGTTCCTTGACCGCGAAAGGCGGCATGGGGCCAAGCGTGGTGGTATCGGCTGGACCTGCCACACGCTTAAGTCAGGCGATTCGACACCCTCCTTTGGCATTGCCGCGGGCCCGGCCCACGCTCCCTGACGCGCCCTGGCTACCCGGAAGGGGCCACCAGCATCGCCAACAGCCGGGCGCCTTCTGCCGCGACGAGTCCATCTGGCGGTAGTTGACCCAGCGTTTCCCGGGCCTCCGCTTCCCTCCCGCCAAGTATCTGGACTCTTGCGCGGGCCAGAATGGCATCTGGGTCGGACCGGCCGTCCAGGAGCGCCTCTGCCTCCAGCAGTGCCCCACCGTCATATCTGGGCCAAAGCCCCAGAATGGTCGTTCGAGACTCGCGAGCCTGTCTTTCGGCATCCTGAAGGTCCGTCATGGTTTGGGTGGGCCCTCTCTGGGCACCCGATTCGCGATACTCACTCCAGACGGCATGGCGGACGGGGTCCTCCGATATCCGCGAATAAATGCCATGGCAAACCGTCAAGGCAAGCACCGATGCGGCGGCAAGCCACAAACCTCGTCCCCGCGTGACTCCTGACTGCGGATGGCCTGTGAGGCGCGCAAAGTGCTCCGCGGCGTCGGATGTGGCTTCGATGGCGGCCCCCCGCGCGCGCAGTTCTCCCAGCCGAGCAAGTGCAGCTGGGTCACTCCGGACACGGGCCATCAGGCGCTTCTTCCATGCCGCGCGTGTGTCGGAGGCGGCCAGCAGCGCCAGGAGAAGGTCGTCAAGCTGGCCCTTCTCCAGGCGGCTCCCTTCGTCAAGCGCCCTCTTTATCTCAAAGGAGGCACGCAACTCCGCCATGGCACCCGGATCTACGGCGGCGTCCCGGCGCTGCCTCGCCAATTCAGGCTCTCCGACAAAGGCAGCGAGCAGCGGGGGTATGGGTGTTCTCTTGGTCATCTATGCCTCTTCGACCCCGATTCACCCGCTTCATAACCCAGGATCGTCAAGAACCGAGCGTCATTTCGTAGCCTCGTCAGCGCCTTGTGAACATAGGCGCGCGCCGACGGAACCGTTATTCCGGTGCGCTGCTCAATGTCCTCGTATTCGAGCCCGTCTACCAGCTTCATCCAGGCAATCTCGCGCAAATGGGCCGGCAATCGGGCTATCGCCGCCTCGAGTGCCGTCGCTCTCATTGCATCGTCATGCAATTCGACCAGCATTTCGTCCTCGGCCCCCGGCTCCGCGACCCTGTCCAGGGGTAGGAAATCAGGTTGTCGGCTCACGTAGTTCAGGTAGGTGTTTCGACACACTACGATCACCCAGTTGGCATATTTGTGTTGCTCCCGGATCGTGTCTCGTTTTGCCGCGATCCTGAGAAAGGACCGCTCCACAACCATTTCCAGGTCCGCGCCTGTATAGGCAGCATCCGATCGCATGAACTTGATCAGGAAATACCTCCTGACATAGCAGTAGGTCCACAAATCGACAAGGTAACCGGCTTGCGCGCGGCCGTGCTGAACCCACTCGCCGTACAGCTGCCCCACCGCTTCCCCGTCGTCCAGGTCAAAGGGAAGACGCCGGATGAGGGAGTCCAGGTCCTTGAGGTCTTTTCGTAAATGGGACCGAAAGAACACGTCCGGCTGCGCGCAAATGAGAATGGAAGGTACTTGTGGAGGCTCCGGACGTGTAATATGTATCAAGAAACGTTCTCGATGCCCCTGTTTTGCAAACTCAGGGCCACTTCGTGCGTGTATGCGACTCTTGGGGGTACGTCTGCGGTTGCCAGTGGTTAGCCACCGTCGTACTTTGCGAGGCTGCGGCAATTCCCACCGCCGTGCTCTCGGTATCTCGCCGGGTAAATTATGAAGCAGACGCCGGTCCCCGTGCCGGCCCTCACGCATGCAAGTTAATTCATTCAAGACCGTCAGTGCCCGGGCACAGGACGTTGACCGCAAGTGGTTTGTGGTGGACGGCGAAAACCAGGTGGTTGGCCGTCTGGCAAGTCAGGTCGCCTCTATTCTCAGGGGCAAGCACAAGCCTTCGTTCACGCCGCACGTTGACACCGGTGACTACATCATTGTCATCAACGCGGACAAAGTTCGTTTTACGGGATCCAAGGAGACCGACAAAACCTACTTTCGCCATACCGGCTACCCGGGAGGTGCCCGCACGCGCACCCCGCGTGAAGTACGTGAGCGCAAGCCGACCTTCATTGTAGAAAATGCGGTTAAAGGTATGCTGCCTAAGGGTCCTCTGGGCCGGCAGATGCTGAAAAAACTCAAGGCCTACGCAGGAACCGATCATCCTCACGAGGCCCAGCAGCCTGAAACGCTGACTCTGTAATAGATATGGCAACTATCAACCAGCACCAGACCGTAGGTCGTCGGAAGACGGCGGTCGCACGAGTTTATATGCGGCCCGGAAAGGGCGGCGTCGTTATCAATAAGCGTGACCTCCCGACCTACTTCCCTCTGGAGTGGCTCCGGCGGTCCGTTACGGCGGCTTTTGAGGTCACCGGCACCGCGGGTCAGTGGGACCTGGTCGTAAACGTCAAGGGTGGCGGTCTTACCGGGCAGGCTGAGGCCATCCGGATGGGCGTCGCACGTGCGTTGGTGAAGTCCGACGAAGAGCACCGCAAGGCGCTCCGTGACGCCGGATTCATGACCCGTGATCCGAGAATGGTGGAGCGTAAGAAGTACGGACAGCCCAAGGCCCGTAAACGTTTCCAGTTCTCGAAGCGCTAGAAAACATTGGGCTCAGGCCCTGGACTGATGGCGCCTCGCTGCCAGTCTGCATCACTCATACGACCAGATGGGCGAAGGGGTGGCCGGCTTGCCGGTTCCTTCTCTCAGGCGAAGGTCGTAGCGGAAACAACCAATACATACCATGTCGGACACTACTCCGAAGCACCGCGTCGAAATAGACGCGCTGCTCAAGGCTGGCACGCACTTCGGCCACCTTACCAGCCGGTGGAACCCCAAAATGCGCCCCCATATTTTCATGGAGCGCAACGGGATCCACATCATCGATCTCACGCAGACCCAGCGTTATGTAGACGCTGCTGCTGAGGCTGCCAATCGTTTCGCCAAGCGCGGCAAGCGGATTCTGTTCACGGGGACCAAGAAGCAGGCCCGGGACATTATGCGGAAATACGCCACCGATTGTGGGTCACCCTACGTCGTGGAGCGCTGGCTTGGAGGCACGCTGACCAACTTCCAGACGATTCGCTTGAGCATCCGACGGATGGAAGAGCTGATCAAGATGGAGGACGATGGTACCCTCGACCAGCTCAAGAAGAAGGAGCGGTTGATGAGACGCCGTGAGCGGGAGAAGCTCGAAAAGGTCCTCAGCGGTATCAAGGACATGGCCCGCCTGCCCGGTGCCCTGTTCATCGTGGACATCAACCGTGAGCACATCGCAGTCAAGGAGGCCAAGCGCCTCAACATTCCCATCATCGCGATGGTGGATACGAACTGTGATCCCGGCCTGGTGGACTTCCCAATTCCAGCCAACGATGACGCACAGCGCTCTATCGAGTTGATAACCTCGGTTATTGCTTCGGCCGTCTCCGAGGGCCTGAGGGAAAAGGAGGACCACGATTCTGCAGCCAAAGCAGAGAAAGAGTCACGCGAGGCTGAAAAAGAAGCCCTGAAGGTAGTCGAACGTGCCGCTCAGAAGGCCGCAGCCAAGAAGGCCAGTGCGAAGGCAGATGAGGCCGCTTTAACCGAGGACGGTGAGAAGCCGGAAGCCGGGAAGAAGGCTCCCGCAGCTGAAGCTCCCGCAGCCAAGGCCGAAGCGAAGGGCCGCCCACGGATTAAATAATTAACGAGTCTGGCTACGCCGGACCACAATAGATCTAGAGACATGGCGATTTCCGCAAAGGACGTCAAGAGACTCCGGGACCTCACTGGTGTCGGTATGATGGACTGCAAGAAGGCCCTCACCGAGACAGACGGGGACTTCGACGCTGCAATAGACCTGCTTCGCAAGACGGGTCAGAAGGTGGCTGCCAATCGCGCCGACCGCGACGCCAAGGAAGGGGTTATTGCCACGGCCTCCTCTGAGGATGGGGCGACGGCTATTCTGGTCGAAGTGAATTGCGAGACCGACTTCGTGGCGCGCAATTCTGATTTCCAGGATTTTGCCGATGCGATTGCTGCGCTTGTGATCAAGCATCAGCCTGCAGATCAGGATGCTCTGCTCGCCCTGGGTTTCGCCGAGGGTGAGACCATTGGTGAGGCGGTCATCCGGATGACGGGCAAGATTGGGGAGAAGATCGATATTCGGCGCCACTCCGTGTCATCCAACCCGGACGGCAAGGTGGTCTCGTACATCCATCCTGGTGCCAAGCTGGGGGTTCTGGTTGTCATTTCTGGATCGGGAGATCTGGGAAGCGCCGGCCGCGACGTAGCCATGCAGGTGGCTGCGCTCAACCCGATTGCCACCGGCAGGGACGACGTTTCCGACACCGTCAAGGAGAAGGAAATGGAGATTGCCCGCGAGGCTGCCAAGCTGGAAGGCAAACCGGAGAAACTCATCGACCGCATCGCGATCGGAAAGCTGGAGCGCTACTACAAGGACAACGTCCTGTTGGAGCAGCCTTTTGTAAAGGACTCTAGCCAGACAGTGACCGAAATGCTGAAGGGCGCCAACGCCAACGTCAGCGGGTTTATTCGCTTTGCATTGGGAGGCTAGGACTCCTTTCTGCGCATACAAGGGCGTTCCGGGCAGGCCGGAGCGCCCTTTTTTTTTGAATGGCACGAATCGGCTCCCTAGATTGCCGGACTTTGCATAGAGCACGCCTTTGACCCCCACCCTCCGATACAAACGCATTCTCCTAAAGCTGAGCGGCGAAGCGCTGCTTGGCACCAAGGAATACGGAATCGACCAAGCCGTGGTCACCCGATACGCGGAGGAAATGCGGGCTGCTGTGGGAGCAGGTGCAGAGGTTGCCGTAGTCATTGGCGGAGGAAACATCTTCAGAGGCGTCAGCAACGCCACCGAAGGCATGACCCGGGCACATGCGGACTATATGGGGATGCTCGCCACCATGATCAACGCCATGGCGCTCCAGGACGCGTTTGAGCAGTTCAACCTGAAGACGCGGTTGCAGTCCAGCATCAAAATGGAGCAGATAGCGGAGCCTTTCATTCGGCGTCGCGCCGTCCGCCATCTGGAAAAGGGTCGGATTGTGATTTTCGGGGCCGGCACCGGTAACCCTTATTTCACCACAGATACCGCTGCCGCGCTTCGCGCGCTCGAGATTGACGCAGACGTGATACTGAAGGGCACCAGAGTCGATGGTGTCTTCTCTTCAGACCCTGAAAAGGATCCGGATGCAGAGTTGTACCGCTCTGTCCATGGCAGCGACGTTATCGCCAGAAATCTCAAAGTGATGGACATGACCGCGTTTACGCTGTGTCAGGAGTCGTCCATGCCCATAATTGTGTTCAACATGAATCGGCAAGGCAACCTGATGCGGGTGCTGACCGGCGAGTCCGAAGGGACGCTGGTCCACTGGCAGAAGGACAAGCAGCCGGTTCTGGCCTAGTCAGGAGACTTAATCATGCTCGACGAGAATCTTGCCCTGGTTATTGAGGATGCCAAGGAGCATATGGAGAAGACGCTGGAACACCTGGCGGCCGAACTCCGAACTATTCGTGCCGGAAGGGCCTCGCCGGCCATGCTTGAAGGCGTCCGTGTAGAGTACTACGGCTCGCAATCTCCGCTGGACCAGATGGCCAGCGTAAGCGCACCGCAGCCGGACCTGCTTGTTGTCCAGCCGTGGGATCGTGCCGCTCTGGGCGACATCGAGCGGGCAATCATCGCCGCCAACCTCGGACTGAACCCGAACAATGACGGCTCGCTGATTCGACTGGCCGTCCCCCCTCTTTCGGAAGAGCGCCGCCGTGACCTGGTAAAGACAGCCAGGACTCGCGGTGAGGATGGCAAAGTGGCTATCCGGGCCGTGCGTCGGCATGGCAAGGATCACATCAAGAGCACCCAAAAGGAGGAGAACCTCCCCGAGGACATGCTCTACGAATCCGAATCCCAGCTACAAAAACTCACCGACGCCTTCATCGAGCGGATAGACAGCCTACTCAATAGAAAGGAGGAAGAGATCATGGATGTCTAAGGCGAAGCCCTCGCCGACGAAACATCCCAATTGAGAGCGGCATTGGAGGCCGCACTACCCCGGAGAGGTGCCCGAGTGGCTGAAGGGGCACGCCTGGAAAGCGTGTGTGCGGTTCTCCCGTACCGTGGGTTCGAATCCCACCCTCTCCGCAAAAACACGCCCCGCACGCAGTGCGGCAAGCGAAGGACTGGTGAGCCGAGCTTGCTCGAGCGAGCCAAGGCCAGAGCGCTGTAGGATCGCAAAGCGATCCGGGCGTGTTTTTGCGTGCCCACCCCCACAGGATGTGCGAGCCTGCGCAGCAGGCGAAGCAAATCCCGCCCGGAGCCTGGGACCAAGGGGATTTGCGAGCGAAGCAATGCAAATCCTGGCCAAACCCCCACTTCAAAGGGATTTGCGAGCGAAGCAATGCAAATCCTGGCCAAACCCCCACTCCCAAGGGATTTGCAAGCGCAGCAACGCAAATCCTGGCCAAACCCCGGGACCCAAGAGATTTGCAAGCGTAGCGATGCAAATCCCGCCCAAACCCCCACCCCCAAGAGATTTGCAAGCGTAGCGATGCAAATCCCGCCCAAACCCCCACTCCCAAAGGATTTGCAAGCGCAGCAACGCAAATCCCCCCTCACACCCCCGCCAATGATTTCATCCATGACCGGCTTCGGCCAAGGCACTGCCACCGGCGAGGGATACGAAGCCACCGTCGAGATCAGAACCGTAAACAGCCGGTTCTGCGAGGTTTCGATCCGTGGCCCTCGCGAACTCAACGCTCGCGAAGCCGAGATCCAGCGCAAAATAAAAAGCACGATATCTCGTGGTAGAGTGACCGTAAACGTCCAGCTCGACCGCGCGACGGCCGGTGACATCGGCTTGACCGTGAACGAGAACGCCGTGCTTGGTTATCGAAAACTCATTGAGCAGGTTGGACGCACGGCAGCCATTGCAGACGAGCGGATCACGCTCGATCATCTGCTCAAGTTTCAGGACATCTTCGTGTCTGAAAAGCAGGCGGCCGCAGATCCGGAGGTACTCTGGGCGCCCGTCTCCGCCGCTCTCCTCGATGCGCTAAACGCATTGAAGGCCATGCGACTGGTCGAGGGGGCCGCACTTTCCAGAGAACTCAAGGAAAGGGCCAACTCCATTTCGGAGCGGCTGGGCGTGGTTCGTGAAATGGCTCCGTCCCGGATTCCTGCGGCAAGAGTCAGAATTCGGGAGCGCTTGGATGAGATCATTCAGGAGGGTCGGCTGGACTCGGACCGTCTGGAACAGGAAATGGCCCTTCTGGCCGACAAGCTGGACATCACGGAGGAATGCGTCCGCCTGGATGCGCATATGATTGCGTTTCAGGAAGCGCTGGATTCCAGCGAACCGGTAGGCAGAAAACTGAATTTCCTGGCCCAGGAAATCAACCGTGAAGTCAATACCATAGGATCCAAGGCCAACGACGCGGATATCGCGCTTGTGGTTGTCGGAATGAAGGAGGACCTGGAGAAGATTCGCGAGCAGATCGAGAACATTGAGTAGGCCCGGCCGCATAGTTGTGCTCACCGCGCCATCGGGCGGTGGAAAGACTTCGGTAGCCAGGCGACTGATGGCTGCCATTCCCTCGATGACGTTTTCGGTTTCGGCAACCACTCGTCCTCCTCGGTCGGACGAGAGGGATGGGGTTCACTACCATTTCCTTTCCGCGGAAGAATTCCGGTCCAAGGCAGCTGACGGGGGGCTTATCGAATTCGAAGAGGTCTATCCAGACCGTTTCTACGGCACACTCAAATCGGCCGTGGATGCCGCCACCGCGCAACGTCCCATTCTCTTGGACATAGAGGTTGTCGGTGCGCAAAACGTCAAACGGCTCTTTGGTGACGACGCCCTGACCATTTTCCTGATGCCGCCCAGCCTTGAAGTTTTGGCGGATCGGCTTCGCCAACGGGGCACTGAGACAGAGAAGGACATTGACGTCAGGCTGGCGCGCGCGGGCATGGAGCTGGCATCATCCGAATTGTTTGACGTCATCATCGTGAACGACAGTCTGGAGCGAGCCGCGAACGAAACGAGCCGCTTGGTTCGGTCGTTTCTTGAGGGCAAACCAAGCCAGAACCCGAATGATTGATCAGCAAGAGTATCCCCAACTGACAGGCAAACGCGTTGTTGTCGGCATTTCCGGGGGTATTGCGGCCTACAAGTCCGTTGAGCTCGTCCGGCTTTTCCGGAAGAATGGAGCTGAGGTACAGGTTCTCCTGACGCCCGATGCGACGCGGTTTGTCACGCCGCTGACCTTGGGCACCCTGTCGGAACGACAGGTCCATATCGAGATCTTCCCGCCCAACGAAAATGGCAGTTGGACCCGTCATGTCCACCTTGGCCTGTGGGCAGACATCCTGGTAGTAGCGCCTGCAACGGCCAATACCATCAGCAAGCTGGTGGCCGGAACGTGCGACTCCATGCTTACGGCAGTCGCACTTTCCGCACGGTGTCCCACCCTGGTCTGCCCGGCTATGGACCATGACATGTACGAGCATGCCTCCACGCAGGCCAACATCGCCACGTTGCGCGAGCGCGGAGTGGAGGTCATGGATGCGCAAGAAGGCCTTTTGGCCAGCGGTCTGACTGGTATGGGACGCCTTCCCGAGCCCCGGGATATTGTGGAACGGACCATTCAGCATCTGTCCGAGACCGGGCTGTCTGCCCAGGGTCCGACCGTCCTCGTTACCGCCGGCCCGACCGTAGAGCGCCTGGACCCGGTCCGGTTCATGACCAACCGGTCCAGTGGCACGATGGGCTACAAACTCGCCGAGGCCGCCGCGCGCCTGGGGTGCCGGGTAACCCTGGTTTCGGGGCCCACTGCCTTGGAGACACCCGACGGTGTGCGGCGCATAGACGTGGAGTCTGCGGAAGACATGTACCAGGCGGTTATGGCCCAGGCAGATGCCCAGATAATCATCATGGCTGCCGCCGTGGCTGACTACACGCCCGAATCGTACGCGGTGAACAAGATCAAGAAAGGCGATGGTGACCTGGTCCTTCGCCTCAAGCGAACGCGAGATATCCTCAGCGAACTCGGGAGGCTCCGCAAACCCGGGCAGACGTTGATTGGATTTGCTCTGGAGACCACGAACGGGAAAACATCCGCTCTCAAGAAGCTCGCATCCAAGAACGCAGACTGGATTGTGCTGAACAATGCGTCGGAAGAAGGGGCCGGCTTTGGACCGGGTACCAACAAGGTGACCCTCTTTAGTCGCGACGGACGAGAGGAGCCGCTGCCGCTCATGTCAAAAGCAGACGTCGCCCTTGCCATCCTGGACACCGTCCTGCCAGACGCCGGGGCAGCCGTCTAGGCATTTTCTGGCCACATCGGGCTCCCCGTCCCGAACTCCGGCGACTATGACAATTCGTAGTCACAGGGAGTGTATATCGTGTTGGTAAATGTGGGACAAGTCGAGGCAATCGGGCCGTACTTTTTTGATTCTGCCGCGCTGAATGATCGATCCCGTCTACATCCTGAAAAACGCCCTGGAGGCTCACATCGACATTCACGGACCTATTGACCTCCTGGAGGCGGCCGAGGCGGTTGACTCCCCTCCCCAGATGAGTCCGTACGATCGGATTGAGAGCCTCATCCCGGCTGACTCACCGATTATGGAGTGCAAGACTCTGGCGGAGTTGTCCGACTACGTTCGAGATACGGAACTCATCGAATTGGACCGGACCCGGCTTAATCCGGTGTTTGGGGTCGGTAACCCGGACGCAGATCTTCTCGTGATCGGCGAAGCGCCAGGTGCGGATGAGGATAAAAAGGGCGAGCCGTTCGTCGGTCGTGCAGGACAACTGCTTACCGAGATACTCAAAGCAATTGGGTTCGAGCGGGAGAACGTCTATATCGCCAACATTCTGAAGAGCAGACCACCAAAGAATCGGGACCCGCTGCCTGAGGAAATAGCGGCGCACATTCCGATACTCTATCGCCAGATTGGATTGATCCGGCCCAAACTGATGCTTTGCGTTGGTAGGACGGCTGGCAACTCTCTCTTGGGGCGAAACGAATCGCTCGGTGCCATGCGCGGTGAGTTCCAGGATTTCCACGGCCTCCCCGTTCTGGTCACCTATCACCCGGCCGCTCTTCTTCGGAACTCCAACTGGAAGCGGCCTACCTGGGAAGATGTTCAGTTGCTCAAGAAGCGACATGACGAATTGACCGGGGCCTGAACGAATGATGCCTCAAGATTCCATGCTCCCCGTTCAGCGCAAGTCGCCGGAAGGCCGAATTCCGCCGCAGGCCGTCGAAGTAGAGCAGTCCGTGCTGGGGGCAATGCTCATTGAGCCGGATGCAATACCCCGGGCCATCGAGATCCTGCAGCCCGGTTCGTTTTATACGGACAGGCACAACAAGATCTACCAGGCTATTCTGAGCCTGTTTGAGCGGACGAACCCCGTCGACATCATCACCGTCACGGACGAGTTGAAGCGGCGGGAGGAGCTCGAAAACATCGGCGGAGCTTACTACGTCAGCGAGTTGACAGCCAAGGTGGCCAACGCCGCCAATGTCGAGTATCACGCCCGAATCATCGCGGAGAAGAGCCTTCTCCGGCAGATGATCCATACGATGGGAGACCTCATCGGCAAGGCCTATGACCCGGGCTCCGATGCGTTTGAACTTCTGGACGCGGCAGAAACGGACATCTTCAGGATCTCCGAGTCTCAGCTGAAGAAGTCTGCCACCTCCATGAAGGATGTCCTGAAGGACACCCTTACGCGGCTTGAGTCAATCCACGGTCGCGAGGGAGGGGTAACCGGAGTCCCGTCAGGGTTCTCCAAACTGGATCAAATGACCGCCGGCTGGCAGAATTCAGACCTCGTTATTCTGGCCGCGCGCCCCTCGATGGGAAAGACCGCCTTCGCGCTGGCCTGCGCCCGCAACGCTGCACTTCATCCCAAAACTCCGTGTGGTGTAGCCATCTTCTCCCTGGAGATGAGCGCGCAGCAACTGGCCCAGCGTATGCTGACGTCTGAGGCCCGCGTGGACGCTCAGGCTGCTCGTACGGGGCGCCTTCGGGACGAAGACTGGCCGCGCATGGCGCGCGCTGCAGGACGGCTTTCAGAGGCCGCCATATTTATCGACGACACGCCGGGCCTCTCGGCGCTGGAGTTGCGAGCCAAGTGTCGCCGCCTGAAGGCTGAACACGACATCGGACTGGTGATCGTGGACTACCTTCAGCTCATGCACGGCGGTACCGGCAACAAGAACTCCAACCGTGAACAGGAGATTGCACACATCTCACGGTCTTTGAAAGCACTGGCCAAAGAACTCGACGTGCCCGTTCTTGCACTGTCGCAGCTAAGCCGTGCCGTGGAGACCCGCGGAGGCGACAAGCGTCCCCAGCTTTCGGATCTTCGTGAATCAGGCTCCATTGAGCAGGACGCCGACGTTGTGGGCTTCATTTACCGGGCAGAGCGATACGGGATTACGGTAGACGAGAATGGAAACTCGACAGAAGGCATGGCCGAAATTCTGATCGGAAAGCAGCGTAACGGGCCGATTGGGGACATCAAACTGGCGTTCGTGCACCAGTTTGCGCGTTTCGAAAACCTGAATTCCTACTACGCAGGCGTGCCCGGCGGCGGACTTCCCGGTGAGGAGCCGGGCAGTGCAGGCGGCGATGGGTTTGGTCAACCGCAGGGATACGGGGCCGACGACGCCCCATTCTAGCCGAACGTCCCCCAGCAGCAGTACAGTGCCTAGTCAGTCGAGGGGGTCTTCCGCAGTTTGACCGGCGAGGACTTCGCGCCACGAATTTTCAGATTGAGCATCTCGACGAATACCGAGAAGGCCATAGCGAAGTAGATGTAGCCGCGTGGGATGTGGATGTCGAATCCTTCAGCTATGAGTGCCACACCGACCATCAGGAGGAACGAGAGGGCCAACATCTTGACCGTTGGGTGCGCCTGAATGAACTCCGAGACCGCCTTGGCGCTCACCATCATGAACAGGATCGCCAGGACAATGGCCGTGATCATGATCGGCACCTCGTCCACCATCCCGACAGCAGTGATTACCGAGTCGAGCGAAAAGACCAGATCGAGCACAAAGATCTGGATCAGAACGCTCTGAAAGGTCACCGCCGCCCGACCCTGGGTCTGTTCTTCCTCCCCCTCAAGCTTGTTGTGAATCTCGTGGGTGCTCTTGGCCAGCAGGAAGAGCCCTCCTCCCACCAGAATCAAATCACGTCCGGAAATGGACTGGCCCAGGACGGCAAACAGCGGGGCCGTCAGCTTCATTATCCAGGCCAAGGACAACAGGAGCGCGACCCGGCCCACCAGTGCAATTGCCAGGCCCAGAAACCTGGCTCGGGCCTGCTGATCTTGGGGCAGTTTGCCCGCCAGGATCGAAATAAAGATGATGTTGTCCACGCCGAGGACAATCTCCAGGGAGGTCAGCGTGGCCAAGGCTATCCAGCCTTCAGCGGTAAAAATCCAGTCCACGGGATCAGGTAGGGTTGGCTACCACAATCTACGGCGAGTCAGTAGGACTTGACTAGCGGTCGGCACATCCTCCCCGGCAAGAGTTCTCAGTACAGCTCTAGCGCAGGGGTGAGCGAAAGGAAACCAGGCCACGGAAACGGGACTTCAACGCGCGCATGAAACGTGTCCAGAGCATTTGCTCAGGCCGCGAGCCAAGTACGGATGCTGGCCCGACGGACAAGAAGGGCGGTTACCAGCGGAAAGGATGACAGGACTTGGGCTAATTTCATGGCGGTTTTTGTCTGACTGGCCTTTCCATACGTGGTCCTCCTCTGAGAGGTTACACGGAGGCCCGGCGGGGCGTAGGTTAGGAGACGTTTAACCCGCCAGAACACAGATGAACGACCAGGTTCACCGCGATAAGTTCAGAAGGACCTCGGTGCTCGTCCTTGTGGCGATCGTCTCCTTTGTCTTTCTATGGATGGTCCGGAGTTTCCTGATGCCGCTCCTTCTGGCCGCTATTTTTTCCGGCCTGGCGTCGCCCCTCTATCGCCGTCTGGTTCGTCAATTTGGCGGACGCTGTGGCTTGGCCGCCACCTGCACGCTTCTGATTCTCCTGATTGTGGTGGGCCTGCCGTCTTTCCTCTTTCTGGGGATCGTGGTCACCCAGGCCGTGGACGTCAGCCAGTCTGCGCGCCCATGGATCGAGGCCCAAATTGAGCACCCGGGACTGATAGAAGAGTATATCCGGTCTATTCCCCTGGTGGGCCAGCTGATGCCCGAAGAGGCGGCGATTGCCGCGAAACTTGGCCAGTTTGCCTCGACCGTGGGAAAACTCCTTGCCGATAGCGTGGTCGATTTCACGCGGGGTACGGCCAATTTTTTCCTGATGCTCTTCGTGACCGTGTACGCCATGTACTTCTACCTCACGAACGGCCGCGTCATTCTGGAGAAGATCCTCTACTACGTTCCCCTGACCTCTGAGGTAGAGGTTGAATTGGTGGACAAGTTCATCACGGTGACCAAGGCCGTTCTTAAAGGCTCGTTGGTCATTGGCCTGATTCAGGGTGCCCTTGCAGGTGGAGCCTTCCTGGTGGCAGGCGTCCCTGGTTGGGCGTTCTGGACCGCGGTTATGGTGGTCCTCTCCATCGTGCCCGCCATCGGCTCCGCACTCGTTTGGATTCCGGCGGCGGCCTACCTGTTTGTGACCGGCCACGGCAGTGCTGCCCTGGGTGTGGCCCTCTGGTGCGGGTTGGTGGCCGGGAGCGTGGACAACTTCCTGAGGCCTGCCCTTGTGGGTAAAGACACCAAACTTCCCGACCTGCTGGTTCTTGTCGGGACCCTCGGAGGGATCTTCCTTTTCGGAATTGTCGGGTTCATCCTGGGCCCCATTGTCGTCGCCCTGTTTCTGGCGGTCTGGGAGCTCTACGGAGACGTGTTCAAGGATTGGCTGCCACCTGCTCCCGACCTCTCCAGCGGTGGCATCGTCGTCGCCCCGGATGATGCGGAGCCGCCCGGTCCCGCGCCGGCGTAGCTTCTCGGAACGCGCGCTTGGCCAACTCGTCAGTCGCGCGTCTGGGGCTTTCCAGGGCGTACCATCGAGTCCATCAGGTGCTCCAGCGTAGCGGCCGGGTCCGTGCACAGGCCCGTGTGTAAGGGCGACGATTGAATCATGGTGCTCCGAGGTGCCGCCAACATCAAGAAACGCTCTCGTTTTGAGAGCTTGCTGAGGGGCCCACCAGATTCGCCCCCCGCGCAGACTGCGGGGATCGCTGCGAGGTGGGCCCGTATTGAGTCCAGGTCAGCGTCCGGGTCCAGGGAGAGCACCCTGGCTTCGTTCAGCTCAATGCGCGCCTCGGCGTAACCCAGGTCTTCGCACCAGAGGATCACGCCGACGTTGATGAACTCGTCCCGTTCGACCTTGGGTACCACCCGGATTATGGCATAGTCATATGTTCTGCGTTCGGGCACGGATCGCTTCCTCCAGAAAGCCTTGCTGTTGTTCGAGCCTGAGCATCAGGTAATTTTGGTAGGCATCACGGTGGGGACCGGGACCCTCGTAGGCAGGGTGATTCCCCAGCCAGATGTCGGGAATCAAATCTACAATGCGGCGCACCTCCTCGGCGGAGAACCGTTCGGTTATCATCGCGCCTGCTTCCGGAAGCGCCTCCGCAAACGGGAGCAAGACGTGACTGTGAATCATCGGAAAGCGATCCCCGGAGCGATCGACAAATGGGTCGTTTCCATGATGTACGTAGAACGCCGCTCCGTGGTCGATCATCCACAGTTGCCGATGCCACATCAGGAGGTTTGTATTCCTTACCGTGCGATCCACGTTGGAGATAAAGGCGTCAAACCAGACGATGGAGGACGCCAGCGTCGCATCGGGCCTTTCAACCACCGGGTCAAACGGAAGAGAACCCGGTAGATAGTCCAGGGCGAGATTTATCCCTCCGCTCGCGCGGATCAGATCTTGAATCTCCGGATCCGGCTCTGTCCTGGCCAGGGCGGCATCGAGCTCGGCAAAAACGATCTCGGGAACAGGTAGGCCTGCGCTCCTTGCCAATTCACCGGCAACGAGTTCGGCGATCAGTGCCTTTGGACCCTGACCCGCCCCTCTGAACTTGAGGACATACATGCCCTCGTCGTCGGCCTCTACTATCGCAGGCAGAGATCCTCCTTCGCGAAGCGGGGAGACGTAACGGGTTACGGTGACGGTTCGAATCAAACTTCCTTTGGTGGGCCTTGCCTATCGCACGCGTGCCATCGCAGCGGCAAAAGCCTTCTCTCGGATCTGTCCGGCCAACGTACGTGCCAGGCCTCGCTCAGCCTCGACGATTCCCTCGAATACCGATTCCACATTAAAGAGCCGCAGCTGATTTCCAGACAGGTCGAGCGTCCGCCAGTCGCCGGAGTATACCCCACGCCTAAACTCGGATACGCCTGCGGCGGGGATCTCGCCCTCTTCCATGATCTGGCCCGTCTCGACATCAATGATGCGATACGCGGCCCGAAGTCCGATGGCCATGCGCATGTCCTGCTGAAAGAAGGCCGTGTCTACGGCGGCCCTTCCAGTTGTCCGAATGGGCACACGAACCTCGGAAACTATCTCTTCCGCCTGATCGAGCCTTACCAACTCGCCAGCGACAACTACCTGGGCTCCAAGAGTCCGTCCAATATTCCGAAGCTCCTGGCGCAGCAAGATTCTCCGATCCGCCCCATCCCGACGGACCACGCGCTCGAGTTCGTTCGAGTCTACCAAATCAAGCCAGATGGGAACAGGCGGCTCTTCCGAATTTTCGATGGCGTAGTTGAGGTCTGAGCGAAGCAACTCCGATGCCATCTCGCTGAAGGCCTGTGTCCTCCAGAAAGGCACAATAGCCACCCGGACGGTGCCATCTCGAAGCGCTTCAGCACGCAGTGCCTGAGCAGCGGCTTTGACCGGTGAGCCAACCGTTCCCAGGGTGGCAATCGCGGATCCTGCGCGATCCCATGCCGCACGCGGCTGACCAGCGTCGATGAGATCCCTTGCCGACTCCAATTCGGCCTCGGCCTGAACTCGAACAACTTCCCCCTGACGAGAACCCAGTTCAAAGCGTGATCGCAACGATGCCATCTCCGTGGCGGCTCTGTCAGGCTGTCCGTTCGAAATCAGGGCCCGCGCCTGGGCAACGGACTGATCGATGGCGGAGACCTGCACGTCGGATTGGAATCCGGAAATATCTCCTGGGCTGGGAAGCGTGACCCCAACATTGCTCGCCCTGGAAAGGAGGCTCTCCAGGGAGGAGAGCTGTGAGAGCGCCGACATGTACCGCTCTTCGCTGTCGTCCCGATGGGCCTGGGCCCACAAGTCGTCGACAGCCTGACGGCCCGTATTCTCCAAGCCACTCCTTGCCGTGGCGTTGTCCGTTTCACGATCCAGAACCCGTATGAAGTCATCCGCGGCTGCGAGGAAATCGCCCCGCTCTTTGGCCTCGGTAGCCCGGTTCAGACGGTCTTCCGTGCTCACGCAGCCGGCGACGGAAAGGAGCACAGCCGAAATCAGAAATAGAGAAATTGAGAATCGCATTTGGATCATGTCGCGGTTGCCTTTTGATGTGGATGGCCGAGTATACCCTCTCCACCGGTGTAGCGCCAAGACCTTGTCCCTCTCCGCCCGTCACGGCTCCAGTCCAATCGCTTTCGTTTTCTTTCTCGACGCCGGCCGCGGTCAGCAGGTTAGTGTAGGGGTGATTCCTACACCGGGGTCCGGTTTGCGCGCACAGCAGTAGTTGGTCTGTTCGGGTCGAAAGCACGGTCGGCGAGGGCATTTGCTTCACCGCCTCCTTGCCCCGCCGCCAGGATCGCAACACTTCTCGTGCCCCGGTTGCTCACGCCAAATCCGGCCAAGCGCTTCCAGGGAGGCGGTTGGGGACGTTCGTCAGGAGATAACATCCGACCGGAGGTGGGGTGGGGCGGGTGCCAGAAGGCGTGCCCGGTTTTGATCTGGTGCTGGCACGGCCGTATCGTCTCGAGACGGGTTAGGGCAGCAGCCTCCAACTCTTTCCCCCTGCGCCTGTACTTGAATAGCCCACACGTAGAAAAAAGACCGTCCCAAAAAACCAAAGGCGTTTTGCTGAAGCGAACCCTTTTTCTTGTGCTCGCGGTTGTTGCCGCGGGTCTCGCCCAGGCGCAGCCGTTCAAGTGGACGGTCTCAATCACGGCTGACTCGCTGGGCATAGCGGCCACCGATGACGACTTCGGCTACGGCGTGGCGTGGCGGGGATAGGGGATAGGGGATTTGGACGGCGACGGCGTCTCCGAAATCGCGGTTGGCCAGACGGGGGTACGCCCACCGCAAGCCCCCGGCGATCCGGCACAACCTCGGACCCCCAACGCAATCTGGAT
>JBLHLC010000005.1:0-140150 GCA_047619685.1 Rhodothermales bacterium | reverse complement strand
CGCGAGTTGGGGCCAAAAACCAGGCGCTCTGCAGGGGCAGTTCCAGGACGACTACGGCATCCGGTACTCCGTCTCCGAGCAGGAATGGCAGCACCACGGGTATGCCAGGTACAGGGTTGAGTACTGGAATCACGAAGCGCAGTACCTCATCGCCCAGAACCACGCCGGCAACCCGACGGGCGCGGGCCTTTGGACGCGAATCGACTGGATGCAGTTGGACATGCCCCCCTTCTCCTGGGCGTTCTGCCTGACTGAGTATGAAGCGGATTCGGCCGATGAGGCCGCGGCCGCCGGGCCGCCGAATAGGGATGAACCTCGCACCGGTTGCGGCGGGTATCCGTTCTCCCGGATGAAACCTGCGGTCCCCGGTTTGGAGCTGCGCTTTGACGAACCGGCCGAGCTTTTCGAGGAGGCGTTGGTGCTCGGAAACGGCCGCATCGGAGCCACGGTGTACGGCGGCATCCGCAACGAGCTCGTGCACCTGAATGATGCGACGCTCTGGACCGGCAGGCCCGTGGACCCGCGTATGAATCCCACCGCGCACGAACATCTCCCGGCCGTTCGGGAGGCGCTGGCCAACGAGGATTGGGAGTTGGCGGACTCGCTCAACCGGAAACTCCAGGGTTCCTTCTCGCAGTCGTACGCCCCGCTTGGGGACCTGACCCTGCAGATGGGTCACGCGGACAAGGCCGAGGACTACGTCAGGGTGCTGGACTTGGCCACCGCCACCAGTTCGATCCGGTACAAGGTTTCTGATACCCGTTTCGAGCGGCAGACCTTTGTGTCGGCGCCCGATAGCGTGATCATCATGCGCCTTGAGGCGTCAGATCCGGGGGCTCTGAACGTTCGGTTAGGATTCGGCAGCAAACTCATGCACAGCGTGCGGGCCGAAGGCGAAACCCTCATCGCCACAGGAGAAGCGCCCGTTCATGCTGAACCCAGCTACCGGGGCAATATTCCGGATGCCATCATTTACGAGCCCGGTCACGGGACCCGGTTTGCGGTCATGGCCCGGGTGGTGGATACGGACGGGTGGATCTCGGCGACCGGCGGTTCGCTGGAGCTGAACGGGGCCTCGTATGCGACCGTCGTGGTGTCCGTGGCGACCAGCTTCAGCGGGTTTGACCGGGAGCCCGGGTTGGACGGACTCGACGAGATCCAGCTTGCGCGGACACATCTGGATGCGGCGGCGGCCCTGACGATCGGCGAGTTGCAGAAGCGCCAGCAGGATGACCATCGCGAGTTTTTTGACCGGGTCTCGTTGGATCTGGGCCCGGACCCCGCGCCTGCACTCACTACCGATGACCGGCT
The DNA here is from genome assembly GCA_047619685.1 of Rhodothermales bacterium. Taxonomy (GTDB): domain Bacteria; phylum Bacteroidota; class Rhodothermia; order Rhodothermales; family UBA10348; genus JABDJZ01. Next base: position 138,839 of record JBLHLC010000005.1, on the reverse strand, counting down.
GCGTCGTTATTCAGAAGGCGCCGCCGACCCCTACCTGGAGGCGCTCTACTTCCAGTTTGGGCGCTACCTCCTGATCAGCAGCTCGCGGACGCCCGGGGCGCCCGCCAATCTCCAGGGCATCTGGAACGCCCATATGCGGCCGCCCTGGAGTAGTAATTACACGACCAACATCAACGCGGAGATGAACTACTGGCCGGCCGAGGTCACGAATCTCTCCGAGATGCATGAGCCGCTGCTGACGTTTATCGAGAACCTCGCGGTCACCGGGCGGGTGACGGCGGAGACGTTTTGGGGCACCCGCGGCTGGAGCGTGGCGCACAATTCCGATATCTGGGCCATGAGCAATCCGGTCGGAGACTTTGGCGACGGGCATCCGGTCTGGGCCAATTGGAATATGGCGGGCGTCTGGCTGAGCACCCATCTGTGGGAGCATTTTGCGTTCACTCAGGACCGGGAGTTCCTTGCGGAACGGGCCTATCCGCTGATGGTGGGCGCCGCGGAGTTCGCGATGGACTGGCTGGTTGAAGGCGACGACGGTGTGCTGATAACAGCCCCCGCCACATCGCCTGAGAACCTGTACAAGACGCCGGACGGGTACCGCGGGGCTACGACCATCGCGACCACTGCGGACATGGCCATGATCCGGGAGCTCTTCATCGATTTGATAGAGGCTGCGGAGACGCTGGAGCGGGACTTGGACCTTCGAGCGGAGCTGGCCGCTGCCTTGGAGCGCATGGCGCCTTACAAGATTGGGCGGGACGGAAGTCTTCAGGAGTGGTACCACGACTGGGAGGATGCTGACCCCAAACACCGACACCAGTCCCACGTTTTCGGACTGCATCCGGGTACCCACATCACGCCCCGCCAGACGCCCGCCCTGGCCCGCGCGGTTCGCGCCGCACTGGAGATAAAGGGCGACGAATCGACAGGTTGGTCCAAGGGCTGGCGGATTAACCTCTGGGCAAGGCTCCTTGACGGCGACCGAGCGCACAAGCTCTACCGCGAGTTACTCACGCTTGTTGAGCCTAGCGCCGGGCTGGCGTATTCCGTTGGTGGCGGGACCTACCCCAACCTGCTGGACGCGCATCCCCCATTCCAGATAGACGGTAATTTCGGCGGAACGGCCGGGGTGGCCGAGATGCTGCTGCAGTCTCACGGCGACGTCATTCAGCTGCTTCCGGCATTGCCGTCCGCGTGGCAAACCGGACAAGTTCGTGGGCTCCGCGCACGTGGCGGCTTCGAGATTGACCTGGCCTGGGAAGATGGCTCACTGACCAAGGCAACGCTCAAATCAGTCTCTGCAACTGGGCCGCACCGGGTTCGGTATGGCTCGTTGTCATGGACGGTCGACCTGGGTCCCGGTGAAACGATGACTTTGAAGGGGCCCGAGAAGCGTTAGCCTCATCTAGATACAACTATTCGGCGCGAGGCCACATGGTGGTCCATCTGAATACGGGCCAAGTACGCGCCTGGGCGCCAGTCGGAAACGTCTATGGCAGTCGTATAGTCCCCGGCCGCTCTCATGCTTTGAACGGCAGTGGTTCGTAGGCGCCCCAACGCGTCGAAGACTCGGATCGAAACCGCCATCTCCTGCGGCAGGCTGTACCGAATAGTCAATTGATCAGCCGCCGGCACGGGGTAAACCGAGGCGGCAAGCTCGAACTTCTCGGGAGCGACTAAAGTTGGCGCCGGCCGCTCAAACAGACCTTCGTCCACGAGATTCTGAATGAAGGCATCATCCCGCTTCAGCTTCTGCACGGAATCCAGGTTGTCCTCGCCAAAAGAGGTAACGATGCCGTACACGATCTCCTGAGGCTCTCCGGGGACAATCCGAAAAGGACCGGTTGATGCCACAAACCGGCGGTCGGAAGGCGAGTTGGACGTACCATCGCCACGGTTAAATTCGGACCAAGCCGCCGGTGGGTCTCCTGGGAATGCGAAGGACGCCAGTTCAGTGGAATAGTCCCAGCCGTAGCCGCCCCACACCTGCGGCTGGCCATTCTTCCAACGTCCCCGCGTATAGTTGTACATCTCGGCCCCGGAGATCGGATCCCCACGGAGCCCGCCTCCGCCGGTGTAGTGCATGAACGCCGTCAGCGACATTCTCTCACCCGCTTCATCGATGACTCCATCTCTATCGTTGTCCCTCCCGTCCGCGGCGATTCTTGGGCCTTGAAACAGGTCGGTCCCGACGGCTGGTGGCGCCTGGCCATAGCCCTCGCCTCCCTCGTCATTGTTATCCGCGTTGTAGACGTACCCCATGCTGAGCATGGAGTCCGACCCCACAAAATCGTCCGCGAAATTGCCCATATCGGGGTCCTGGAAGAGACCCAAATAGGCGTCTTCCAAGGGAGCGCCCGTTGGTTTGCTGATCCGCAGCCGGTAGAAAGTGGTGTTTCCGAGGGCACCTGCCGATGAGAAGGCAAAGGCGGACCCGTGAATCTCAACGCCCAGGGGAGCACTTTGGCTGCGCTCGTGCGGCCCTCCGCGGTCATTCATGATCCACCACAACATCTGATCCCCCGTGATGTCGGGGCGCTCGCCGGACTCTAAATCTATTTTGCGGTCCGCGCGTAGCGACAATGGCAGACCCAAGAGATTTATCGGAGCGCCGAAGCGATCGAGTGTAGGGGCACCCAGACCGGTTGGCCAGTCCACGAGGTCTGCTGTCACTACTCCAAAACGTTCGTACACCTCAACTTCGTCGAGGGTGACTGACCAGACGCGATCCCATCTCTGGCAATTGACCGGAGGACTCCCGTCATCTGGAAGCGGGCCCGCCCAGAATTCGTACGGCCCGTACGTTGACCCCGCGAAGTGCAGCGCCCCGTCGATCGTCCCGCCAAGCCATATCCCCGATGCGAAAATGGCGTTGGCCACCCCGCCCTTTGGCACCTCGTACACGTGCGGACTGCCCCGCCAGAACTGGCCACCGTTGTTGAGAATCCGGGCCCGGACGTTGTTGACCTCTAACATGCCTTCTCCCATCGCAGGCTCGCATGACCCGACCGACTGCCCGGACACGAGGCCCGGGAGCCCCGAAAGGGCAAGGACAATCGCGCCTAAGAAGACAGGAAATCGATACATCTGAGTGAGCAAGATCTGCGCGAAGTTGGGTGTCGCCGACATCGCGTGCAACGGTCGATTCAATGAATCGGCGCCGGTAGCGCCTGAGCGAACTGGGCGAATAGGTCAACCGCGCGCCGGACCGGAGGGAGGCTACTCAGCAGAGGCTGGACAGACTGGCAGCCGTACTTCATGTCTTGAAGGACAAGGCCCCCGGTGAGGCCGCGCACTCGTAACTTGCGACCAGATTAGACGCGCGATTCCATGCCAACCTCCGCGCAAGAAATGATGTCGACCATGAACGACTCCATGAAGGCTCGGACGGGGCGTAACGTGGAGGAATGGGTCGCGGTGGTCGCGAAGTGCGGCATCGACCCACTCGAGCAGAATGCGGTCCGAAAGTGGCTCAAGGCCCAACACGGCGTCCTGCAGAACTCCCAGTGGGCTATTGCCGATGCGGCCGCTCGGGCGGCGGGGTGGGTTGAGCCAACGCTCGAGGAGTACATCGACCGGCAGTATGCCGGACCCAAGGCTTCGCTTCGCCCCATATTTGACGCGGTCAGGGAGCGGGCGATCAGTCTGGGCGATGACGTCTCCGTTGAGGGACGGTCCACCTACGTTCCTTTTGTCCGCGCGCGCCAGTTCGCGGCCGTCGCGGCTGCCACAAGGACCCGCGTGGACCTTGGACTACGGTTCGCGACGCCACCGGAGTCTGACAGGCTGACCGCCAAGGGTCCGGGACAGTCCACTCACAAGGTTTCTCTGACCGGTCCTGAAGATGTGACAGATGAGGTGGCGCGTTTGCTGCAGATTGCGTAGGAACAGAACGGCTGACCCTCCCTCGGCCCGTGTTGATGACCTTCGCCAGACCGGTCGCGCTCCTTGTCTTCGCCCTCCTCCTCGCGTCCTCCGCGCAAGCCCAGGATCCCGGTACCTGCGAGCCCGCCCTGGCCGAAGCAGAGCTAAGCGCCGGCAACGTGCGCGCCCGAATTTTCAACAACGGCGCTCTGTTTTGGCGGGGCAGCCCACATGTCTATGAAGTGCCGAAAGGCAGTGGTGTCCAGGCCATATTTGCCTCCACGTTCAATATCGGCGGCTTGGTGGACGGACAACTGCGAGTGGCCGCGAGCGCGTATGGACCGTTCGAGTTCTGGGCCGGCCCCCTCAACGACGATGGGAGTCCACCGACCGATTGCGATCGCTACGACCGCATCTGGAGTATCTCGAAGGCGGATCTGAAGGTCTTCGATGCAACTGGAAGTCCCAGTCCAGACTTGGCGTCCTGGCCGACGGGCCTTGGTGCACCGACTCTGGACGCCGAAGGCGGTCTGATTGACCTCTCCGCCCTACCCTTGGCGGTGCGGGCTGAGCGAACCATCGACCTGGCCGCAGGCGAAAGGCCGGTCATCACCGGAGACCAAATGCTTTGGTGGGTCATGAACGACCAGGGCAATGTCCACAACCGGAGCGACACACCGCCCATCGGGTTAGAGGTGCACGCGTCGGCTTTTAGTTTCGCCAAGGGCGGGGCACTTGGAAACACCACATTCTTTCGGATGAAGATTCTGAAACCCCACGGGCCGCCCCTCGAAGAGGCCTACGTGGGCATCAACCAGGACGCGGACCTCGGTAATTTTCAGGATGATTATGTGGGTTCCGACTCCGTCCTCGGACTAGCCTACACCTACAACTCAGATAATGATGATGAAGGCAAATGGGGGTACGGGGAAGCGCCCCCCGCAGTAGGCCTGGATTTTTTCCGAGGCCCGGTCGCGGATTCCGACGGCCAAGACAACAATCTTGACGGCCTTGTTGATGAGCAGGGCGAGCGCCAGCCGATGAGCGCTTTCGTGTTCTATTTCGGAGGCGCTGGAGTCCAGGGGGACCCAGGCTCGGGCGCCAATTTTTACACACTTATGCAGGGACAATGGAGGGATGGCCAATCGGTGACCGTAGGCGGAAACGGTCGCCGTTTTTCTTCCGTTCCTACCTCTTTCATGTATAGTGGGATGCCGCCCGCCTTCTGGTCTGAGTTTGACTCTGATGGTCTTGGAACCGCAATCTCGCCCGCCGACAGGCGTTGGTTTGCGTCCGCCGGCCCCTTTAGCGTTGGTCCTGGCCGTGCACAGGAGATTCTATTCGGTCTTGTCACCTCCTTTGGGATAGACAATCTGGACTCGGTCCGAAAGCTCAAAGAGGACGACCGGTTCATTCAGACCCTTGTGGACGCAGACTTCGCCTCGGTCGCGCCCCCAGACCCGCCGGTCCTGACTGCCACCCCCAGAAACCGGGCTGTGCTTCTGAATTGGGACAATCCGCCAACATCCAACAACTACCGGGAGGGTTTCAACGCCGATGACCCCTTCCTGTCGCACGACGTCCCAGATCGGAGCTTCCGCTTCGAGGGGTACCGGATTCTCCGTTTTGAAGGACCAGATGACCCAACTGGTGTGGTTATCGCAACCTTCGATCTGGATAACGGCATCAGGTACGCGCCGACGCCCGACGGCCCGATATCTATCGGCACAAACTCCGGACTGCAATTCCACCTTGAGGTCACCGGCCTCGTGAATTATCTGGAGTATGACTTCGGCGTGCAGGCATTCGCGTATAACTCGGCTGCTCCGTTGCTGGTTGGTGAGGTGTCTCGCGTCACTACGGTCCCAGCCCCGAGTTCGGTTGAGATTCCGGGGGAGGCATTCGCGCTCGCGGATTCCGCGCTTACCAATATCCGGGACCGATCCGGCGGCTTGCTCGCCGTGCCCGGCGGAGCCAACGCGGGTGGCGGTCAGGTTCTCGCCAACATCACCAACCCCGAACATCTGACCGGCCTGGACTACGTATTCGTCTTTGACCAGGACGCTTCGATCGCGACTGAGGACAATGACACCGGCCGGGGCTTGGTAGACGGACTCGGGATTCTGGAGCCTCTCGGGGTTTGCGCGCCACAGTTTGACGTTCGCCGCAGTGATGGCACCACCGCTTTTGCTTGGGCAAGCCAGCCTCCGGGCGTCGCGATCGATGGCATATTCGAAACGCGCTTCGACGGATTGTCTGTGGCCGTCACGCCTGAGTTTTCGGACTTCACGGACTTCAAGACGGTGGCTGCGCCAGGCGCCACTTCATCACAGCTACCCTGGGGAGCAGCGGCCGATTTTCGGGACTTCCCAGGACTCGGCCGACCCAGAACTCCCGACGGACGCCAGCAGTGGTTGGTGCACGCGGGCATGCCTGAGGAAGGCGCTGATCCGAGCTATTCGGGATTCCTGGACCGCACTTTTCGCGGTCCGTGCAACCGGGCGGCTCCCTTCGATTACGAAATAAGGTTCACCGCAGGCGGCTCTCTTAACTACGACCGGTTCGCCAAGAACGGTGGTGGGATACAACAACCTCCGGTGCCGTTTGAATTGTGGAATGTGGGAGACGGGACCCCGGAGGATCAATCCGATGACTACCGGATGATCCCGGCCGTGATCGACTGGAAGGGCGACGGTTGGGGATTGATTCCAGAGGACCACCCCGTCTCCGGCAGTACCAATGACCCGTACACCGACTGGGTCTACTGGTATGAACCCGCCGACCGCACGCCGGGCGAGGCGGGATATGAGGCGTGGGCGGAGAATGTGCTTGGTGGCGCGGACCCCCAGGAACTACTGGGCCCGGAGGTGATGGCCCGGATGGTCTTCGTTTCCTGGAACGGTGGGGAAACGAACACACAGAACCCCGTTTTTGATGATCCTGATGGCCCCAGACAAGGCATTACCATTCGCATTGAGACCTCCCGCCCTACTACGCCCGGCGATTCGTTCACCCTTTCTACCGCCGGCCTTGAACCAACAGCGCTCTCGCTGGATACCCGGCGCGACGACCTTGAGCAAATAGGCATCTCCCCAAACCCCTTCCGCGCCACCTCCCTCTATTCCAAGTCTGCCGGCCACGACGAGGTCCGCTTCACCGGGCTTCCCGAGCGAGTTGATATCCGGGTGTTTACGACCGCCGGATCGCTAGTGAAGAGCTTTCGCAAAGACGGACCCTCCAGGTGGTTGTCCTGGGACCTCAACAACGAGGATGGCCGTCCGCTGGCAGCGGGCATCTACCTGATTAGCTTCGAGACGGATCTGGGACCGGTTGTCCGGAAGTTCGGGGTGCTGCGGGCACGGCGTTAGAGCCTGGTCACCGAGCGACTCCATAGTCCGCACTGACTGCCAAAGGTCCCGGGCAGTCCACTCACAAGGTTTCTCTGACCGGTCCTGAAGATGTGACCGAGGAGGTGGCGCGTTTGCTGCAGATTGCGTACGAACAGAACGGTTGACCCTCCCTTCAGGCCCATGATGCTCGCCAGAAAAGGCGCGATCCTCTCTTTCGCCCTCCTCCTCGCGTCCTCCGCGCAAGCCCAGGATCCCGGTACCTGCGAGCCCGCCCTGGCCGAAGCCGAGCTAAGCGCCGGTAACGTTCGCGCCCGGATTTTCAACAACGGTGGCCTGTTTTGGCGGGGCACCCCGAGCGTCTACGAAGTACCCAAGGGGGGTGGCGTGATGGCCATATTTTCGACCACGGTCAACATCGGTGGCTTGGTCGAAGGCCAGCTTCGCGTAGCCGGCAGCACGTACGGTCCCCATGAGTTCTGGGCGGGACCGCTTAATGACGACGGGAGTCCGCCAACTGACTGCGACCGCTACGACCGCATCTGGAGTATCTCGACGGAGGACCTGAGGGCGTTCGAGGCTTCCGGGGTCCCCACTCCCGATATGGCATCCTGGCCGACAGGGCTCGGCGCGCCGACCAGCGACGGCCGGGGCACCATGATTGACATCTCTGACCTACCGCTGTCTCTGCGGGCCGAGCGAGCCATCGATCTCGCCGCCGGCGAAAGACCCGTCATCTCCGGAGACCAGATACTTTGGTGGATCATGAACGACCAGGGCAACGTCCACACCTTTACCCGCACAGTACCCATAGGACTGGAGGTTCACGCGTCCGCATTCAGTTTCGCAAACGAAGGAGCCCTTGGAAACACCACCTTCTTCAGAATGAAAATCCTGAAGCCGCACGGGCCTCCACTCGAGGAGGCCTACGTGGGCATCCAACAGGACTCGGACCTGGGTAACGGCCAAGACGATTACGTGGGTTCAGATTCGGCGCTCGGCTTGGCCTACACCTACAACGCTGACAACGACGATGAAGGCGGATACGGAGAGGCGCCCCCCGCAGTAGGACTGGATTTTCTTCGAGGACCACTCGTCGATTCTGACGGCCGAGACAATAATCTCGACGGCCGGGCTGATGAGCCGGATGAGCGCCAGCCGATGAGCGCTTTCCTACACTATCTCGGAGGTAGTGGAGTCCGGGGCGATCCCGGCTTGGGCGCCGATTTTTATACACTCATGCAAGGCCAATGGAAGGACGGCCAATCGGTGACCGTGGGTGGTCGCGGGTTTGATTTTTCATCTGAGCCTACCTCCTTCATGCATAGCGGGATGCCGCCCGCCTTCTGGTCTGAGTTTGACAGTGATGGTCTTGGAACCGCGCTCCCACCCTTCGACAGGCGCTGGTTTGCGTCCGCCGGGCCCTTTACGGTCGACGCGGAGCATCCGCAAGACATCCTCTTTGGCATTGTCACCTCATTCGGCGCCGACAATCTGGATTCCGTCCGGAAACTGAAGCAGGATGATACCTTCATCCAAAACCTCGCAGATGAAGGCCTGCTTGACCTCCGACCAGTAGCCTCAGCCCCTCCGGCTCCCGCTCAGTTCGATCTTGCCGCCTCCGTCTATCCCGTACCGGCTGCCGATCACGTGACTCTCCGGTACAGCCTGCCACAGGAGATGGCGGTATCAATCCGCGTGTTCGACGCGTTGGGCCGGGCGCAGACAATCGTCGTTCAGGGCACGAGACCGGCCGGGGACTATTCGACAGCAATAGACGTCTCGGACTGGCGTCCAGGAGCGTACCTGGCCCGCATTCAGATGGGTCATGTGGTTGCGTCGCGCCGAATTCTGGTTTTTTAGGTGACGCAGCTTTCGGGGTTACTCGCGCAGCACAAGGGTTTGTGCCAAGGGCGACTCCGCGAACCCTTGAGTGTCTTTATTGGAAACGTAACGTCCATGATCCTTCTCTTGGCATCCTTTTTTCTAACCTCCGTCTCGGCGGACACTGTTCGGGTTGGATCCGCTTTCTTCGTGGCCCACTCGATCAGCGCTGGACCGGGAGAGGCATCGTTGGCACTCAACGATATGAACGGGGACGGGCAGATGGACCTGATGGTCGTGTCCGCCGACTCCCAGCTTGAGGTATTCCTGGGCGACGGCGCGGGCTCGCTGACCAAAACCCGGAGCCAGGAGGCGGGCGTCAATCCAACGGAGCTGGCCGTGGGCGATATAGACCTGGACGGTGCGCCGGATGTGGTCGTGGCCAATCACGAGACCACGCATCTCACGCTCCTGTTTGGCGACGGCGCAGGCGGATTTGAGCGAGTCCGGAAGCTGGAAATCGGCGTGGACCCACATCCACATGTGGTTGAAATCCACGACGTCAACGCAGACGGACAACCGGATCTGGTCGTGGATCATCGCAATGGCGGGGCGCTGCTCGTTCTGACCGGTTTGGGTGGCGGCAGATTTCAGACGCCAGGCACGCCGATCTCCGTTGGGGGTGACCCATATTTGGGTTTTGCGGTGCGGGACCTGGATTCCGACGGCCGCCTGGATTTTGTGACACCGAACCCTCGAAACGTGGCAGTTGTCCTCCAGCTGGCTCCCGAAGTTTGGAGCCAACCTCGTCTTATACCCACCGGATTTGCGCCGTCTGCGGTCGCGTTGATGGAAATGACGGGGGACGGGTACCTGGACCTCGTAGCGGGCTCCGGCCAGGGCGGCTCCGGGGTGCGTGTCTTGCCGGGTGACGGCCGGGGTGGATTCGAAGAGGGCCGTGCCATCCCCATGGCCCGCGGCATCAAGACGATTGAGGTGGGCAATTTCGACGGTGACACGTTGGGCGACGCCCTGGTAGCCACGTGGAACGGAGAAGCGCTTATAGTCCGCGGCCACCCCACAGCTCATGAGATGGTTCGGTTGCCGGTGTCCGGGAATCCGTGGGGATTGGCGGCCGGTGACCTGAACGGAGATGGGGTCGACGACTTCCTGGTGGCCGATGGCGTGACAGACAACGTCAAGGTCTTTCTCAGCCAGGCGAGGTAGGCGCTAGCCTGCGAGCACCGGCGTTCAAGGCACGGTTATCCGGGGCGGCAGACCGTGCGGCGCGAGAGTGAGGCAGTCATCTTGACCGAACCACTACCCCTCGGCGCGTCTCGTTCTTGACTGTGACGCGATAGAGATACAGCCCGGGCGCTAGCGCGGAGGTGTCGAGGGCGTGATGGGTGGCCGCCGTGGCGCCGTGCCTGGCAAGTACGCGCCTCCCAAGCAGATCGAAGACCTCGAGCGTTAGCGGGCCAGCCGTGCCCACCACCTCCAAAGTCAACGCGCCCAAGAACGGATTGGGGTAAGCCGATACGTTGAAGGCCTCGGGAACAGGCTGGGCAGCCCGGTCGATTGTCGAGGGAAGCGATAGCGAATACACGCCGTCCTGGTACGCCCCCGCGAGGACCTCTCGCCAAAACGGGTCCCACGCCAGAGATACAACAGCCGGACTTGCGAAGCCGTCATTGGCTGACACCCAAGTATCTCCGCCGTCCCCGGAGCGCCAAACGCCCTCGAATGAACTCACCCAGAGGGAACCGTCGGGTGTCTCCAACATCGCAGTCGGTCTTCCCGTCACCAGTCTCAACGTCCAAGTTGTGTCGGGCGGCTGTGCACGAAAGAGCCCATGCTGCTCCCGGGACGTATCCATTCTGTTGCTCGCCCACACGTCGCGGCGGCTGTCCTCAAATACGAGACGGGATGAGATGCTAAGTTTGGTACCAACCCTCGTCCATGTTGAATTGCCGGACTGGCGGCGCCAAATTTCTGCACCGTCCTGTGCTTGGGTGCTAACCACAACGGTGCCGTCCGGGCTGATGTGGCTTGCCCAGTACTGATACTTGCGGCCGGTCTGCGGAGCCTCTTGACTGATCCAGGTTTCTCCCCCGTCAGGGCTGCCGTAAACATCGCAGTTGGGCCAAATGCTCAACAAAACTCCCGATGACCGTACGAAACCGAGGTCACTCACGGGCCGGTGGTCCGTGTCTCCGCAAAGTTCTCTGTTAGGAACCAGCCCCCAACTCTCGCCACCATCCCGGCTCCGGCGAAGCCCGTCAAACTCCGTCGCCGCCCAGACGTCGTAGGGTGTCGACCCCGTTGCCAGGTCTGTTATTTGCAGGACCTCCGCACCGCTCGAGTCCCAGGTCAGTCCGCCGTCGTCTGAGCGGAAGACCCCCGGACCATACGTCCCGATCCACCAGCGACCAATTCGCGGATCGGCGTGAATGGACAGCGGCGTTAGTTTTGAGACACCACGCAATGGAGAGACCGCCCAATCCGAGTTTACTCCTGTCGAAATGATGAGATCGGTGCCCGCGACCACGAATGTCCCATCTCCTGGTAGAGCAAGGGCATCCTGGATCGCGCCCCAGTACGGAGCGGAGCTGCCGACAACGGTGGTCCGACCCACTATCGGCCGGAAGAGGACATTGCAGCCACCCTGAGGCCGGACCGTTTCGACTGCATCCAGCGTCAGCACCATGAGCCGACCGTCACTGTTTCTTCCCAAGATTTCCTGCGCCGGACAGATGGCACCCGGGAGAATTTCCCAGGTGGCCCCGGAGTCCAAGGATCGGAAAAGCCGGGTAGACCCGCTCTCGAACCCCACTTGATATAGGCCGCTGGCATCTTCAAACGGCATTCCGACGGCATAGTGACCCAGCGGTAGCCCCACTGCGTCCCAGTTGAGCCCCCGTCTACAGACCGTCCAAGGAATTCATCCTCGTCCGGGCTGGCCGGGCGGATGCGGCCGAAGATGGCGATGTCGTTCAGTCCGTGCAAGTCCACGAGGTAGAGCCCTGGCTTGGCCGAGAACGTCTTTCCAAAATCCTTGGATCGCCACAAAGTGTCTCTCCCTGCGACGAGAAGTGAACCCGAGGATCCATCGAATAGCACATCTAATACACGTACGGCCGGAGGCAGCCCCGTTCTCGTCCAAGTATCGCCCCGATCAACTGAGGTGAAGTGGCCCGTAAGGACCGTGTCCATACCGGCGAACCCAATCCTGCCCGAGCCTCTGGGCCCGTTATCCACCAAGCTCCAGGTGAGCCCACTATCCGACGATCGCGCTAACTGATCACCGACGTAAATCCAGACGTCGCCATTGGGCGCGGCAACTACGCTGCGCACATCCCCTCCAAACGGGCCGGCCGCCTTGGTCCAACGGGTCGATTGCCGGCCGCTGACCGAGGGGGCCAGCAGAAGACCCAACACCAGAGTCAGTGCCGCAAAGCGCCTGCGGTTGATCATTCTGATTCCGACGTGGGACGAGATTCTGAATACAACTGAAATCCCAAGGTCGGGTCCGGCGCTTTGGGTTTTGAGGCAATCTGCTCCCCCTTGCAAACGGTCGCGACCGTCAGGGTTGCGCCGGCCGTTTCGTTGAAGGCAGACTCGACCGAGCGCACTCCTCCAGACTCGGCGCCCCGCATCCTTCGGAGAGAACGGGCGTAGGTGCGACTCAAGCCCGTTCCCCCAGCCCAAGCGCCCCATAGAATGCCATCCCCCAAGACTCGTCCCGCGGCCTTCGTCGTGGTGATGATCCTCGTTCTGGCCCCACGACCAGCTGCCGCCCAGACCCTCCCGCCCCAGATCAAGATTGGGGCTGACAACGGCATTACGGCCGTTTTCGCTCAGACGCCGCCCCATATTGACGGGATCATCGACGACGAAATATGGACGCTCACCACCCCGGCAGAGACCTTCGTTCAGCTGAATCCAAACGAGGGAGAACTGGCCACCCAGCCTTCGGCAATTCGCATTGCCTACGACGCCGAAAACCTCTATTTCGGGCTCAGCTTTTATGATTCCGATCCGGATCTGATTAGGGCCCGCAACCTGGAGCGTGGCGGACCGAACGGAAACGACGACATGTTCTGGCTCCTCATCGACACCTACGACGATGACCGGAACGCCTACCTCTTCGAGACGAACGTCCTCGGAACCCAGGATGACGCCATCATCACGGACGAGGCCATGACCCGGAGCGACTGGCAATGGGATGGCATCTACCAGAGCGAAGGGCGCATCGGCGACGACGGGTGGCACGTGGAGTTGGCCATCCCCTTCAAGACGATCCGTTTCGATAACGCCGACGAACTCACCATGGGCGTCGCCATTATGCGATTCCTTAACAGGACGGGCGAGCGGTCCATTTGGCCCTTCATTCCGAGAAAGTATTCGGCGGGCATCTTCCAGGTCTCCCAATACGCCACCCTCACCGGCATCCAGAACGTGGAGCCCGGACGCAATATCCTCATCAAGCCTTACGTCATCACGGGCGCGCAGGAATTCCGGGTGGACGCAGACCACACCGAAACTGACACGCAGCAGGACATTGGACTGGACGTAAAATGGGCCGTCAATTCGAGCGTCACGGTGGACGTCACGCTGAATACAGACTTTGCGCAGGTGGAGTCGGACGACGTGCAGTTGGACCTGACGCGGTTCAACCTCTTCTTCCCCGAGAAACGCGAGTTCTTCCTGGAGCGGGCGGGCCTGTTCGAATTCGGTGACTCCCGGACCACGGAGACATTCTTCTCCCGGCGAATCGGGATCTCGAATGACATTCTGGCCGGCGCGCGTCTGGTTGGGCAATTCGACAAACTCTCCGTTGGGGTGCTCAACATCCAGACCGGCAAGAACGCCGAGTTGGACCTGGCGTCCGCCAACAACACGGTGGTCCGGGTACGAGGGGATGTTTTTCAGCGAACGACCGTCGGGGCCATTGTCACCAATCTCGAAAGGGGAGACGGCTACAACCGGGCGCTTGGGGTTGACGCGCGCAGGCGCTTCTGGGGCAACAGCCAGATTGACGGATGGTACACCCACGTTCTGGACAGTGAAGAGGGTGCCTCCGATGCTGCCGGAAGCGTGAGTTTGGCCCTGAGCAACGCGGACTGGCAATGGGTGGGTGGCTACACGAACGTGGGCAAGAACTTCAATCCCGCCCTGGGCTTCGTCCGGCGCCGGGACCTGAAGCAGTACAGTGCCTCAACGACCTACGGCCCCCAACTGAAGGGCGAGTTCTTCCGGTCCTATTCGATCGGGTTGTCCGGGTCACTGGCCAACGGGCAGGACAATCAAAAGCAGTCTTCCGACTTGAATCTGAAAATTACGGGTCGTTTCAGGGCCAGGGAGACCATTTCCCTGGAACTAGGGCGCAACTTCGAGCGGCTTGAAGACTCCTTTTTTATCCGTCCGGACGCTGAAATCGTTGCAAGGGACTACGTGTCTAACGCTTTATCCTTTGGGTTCGGGACCGACTCCAGCAAGCTCTTTTCACTCAAGGGCGGCATTCTCTTGGAGGACTATTTCGGTGGAGACCGCACCCGGTACATCGGAGGGATCGGTCTGCGCACCGGGAGGTACCTCAACCTCGAAACGGGGATCGCACACAACGTCTTTGACATTCCCATCGAGAACGGCTCCTTTGAAGCCACGACCTTCACCCTGAGCGCCAACGCCGCTACCAGCCGCAAGCTTTTCGCCAAGGCACTCGTCCAGTACGACAACTTCTCGGGCAACCTGCAGGCCAATATCCGGATCGACTGGATTCACTCTCCGGGTGCAGACCTCTTTGTGGTCTTCAACACCAATTACAACTTTACGGGCCAGGAAGACCAGTTCGACTTCCGGAATGCGCTGCTGAACAACCGGGTGGGCGTGGCCAAGCTGACGTACGTGTTGCAGATGTAGCCGCATGGTGGGGTTCGGTTGAGTTGAGGCGTCTTCCCGGGGTTGTACTTTCCGGCTTCGCTGTCACGGTGCAAGGTCCCAAACTCCCACATGCTTACTCCCACACGCTTCCTCCTGCTTCTGGCCGCGCTCGGCCTGGCTGCTTGCAGTCCTCGACCGGAAGTGAGCTTCCGTGCCGGCCAGTTGCAGATCGGAATCGGATCGGACGGTTCGCTGGTGGATCTCACACGGCCCGAGACAGGCCAGAACTTCCTGCCTCCCAACGTCCCGCCCCCCCTGCTTTCCGTTCGCGAGAACGGTGTGCTACGGCCCCCTTCTGGCGCGGTCTGGGACGAGACTGCCGGCGTGCTGACGCTGGACTTTGGGGAGGGCCTGGTGGCGGACGTTCGCATCGAGGACAAGGACACGCACGCCACGCTCGAGCTCACGTCCCTTTCCGACACCAGCCGCGTGGAGCTTGTTGTGTGGGGCCCTTACCCCACCACACTGAATGAACTGATCGGGGAAACCATCGGCGTGGTTCAGGGCGATGGGTTTGCAGTCGGCCTCCAGGCGCTGAACATCAGAACCCTGGGTGGCTATCCGTGGAACGAAAACGATGCCATGCCCCAACTCGACATCTTCGAGTCTGGAGACTTCACCGACCTGAGTGAGGAGGGCAAACGGTACGTGCTCTACCGGGTCGAAGCGGCCAAGCCGGACAGCTTTGGCAGCACGCTGCAGGCATACGCGCGCAACCGCTCCCGCACCCGGGTGATTCCAAATCAAGGCTACGATGAGTATGTGGCCCCGGCGTTCAATGACGGCGGAGTGGTTGGGTCCAAAATCGCCTTGTTTGGGGCGGCTTCCGGGGACGCCTTGTCTGCAATCGGAGCCGTCGAACTGGCAGAAGGCCTCCCCCACCCCATGCTGGATGGCGTATGGGCCAAAGAGTCGCCCCGAGCGGCGCAGGCCTACGTCATCATGCCCTTCAGCGAGGCCACGATGGACGAAGCCCTTGATGTGGTCGAACGCGCGGGCATGCAGATCCTCTACCACCCGGACCCGTTCTCTTCCTGGGGACACTTCACCCTGAGGTCAGACGATTTCCCGAATGGCAGCGCCGGTCTGAAGGCCGTGGTGGACCGCGCCGCGGAGCGCGGGATGCGCGTCGGAGCGCACACGCTGTCCAACTTCACCCACCCGCACGATGCCTATGTGAGTCCTGTCCCGGATCCGAGGCTTGCACGGGTCGGCGCGGCCGTGTTGGCCGGAGACGTGGACTCTCGCCAGACCGAAATCCAGGTCTCCTCTCCGGACGTATTCCGTGCGGGCGAACGAAGCACGCTCCGGACCGTGGTGGTCGGAGACGAGTTGATCCAGTACAGCGCCGTCTCTGCCGAAGAGCCCTGGCGCCTTTTGGATGTCACCCGCGGCGCCTTCAACACGAAACCCGCCGGGCACGAATCCAGCAGCACCATTGCCCTCCTGGCAGACCACGGCTACAAGGTCTTCCTGACCAATCCCGAACTCAGCGTCGAGATGGCCGGCAACATCGCCGACGTGTTTAATCAGACGGGGCTTCGCCACATCTCTTTTGACGGGCTGGAAGGCAACCGCTCCACCGGCATGGGCAATTACGGCGAGATTCTGTTTACCCAGGCCTGGTTCGACGCCTTGACGCCAGAGAACCAGCAGGACCTGATCGTCACAGCCAGCCGGACCACGCATTACTTCTGGCACCTGTATACCCGCATGAACTGGGGCGAGCCCTGGTACGCCGGTTTCCGCGAGAGCCAGACGGAGTACCGGATGAAGAACCAGCCGTACTTCAAACGAAACCTGATGCCGGCCATGCTGGGTTGGTTCAGTCTGCGGCCGGAGACCACGGTGGAGGACATTGAGTGGATGCTTGCCCGGTCGGCCGCATACGACGCCGGGTACGCGCTTTCTACATCCCAGAAGGTGCTGCGGGAGC
Source organism: Rhodothermales bacterium (assembly GCA_047619685.1). GTDB lineage: Bacteria > Bacteroidota > Rhodothermia > Rhodothermales > UBA10348 > JABDJZ01. The sequence continues at coordinate 121,925 of JBLHLC010000005.1, read as the reverse complement.
ACGGGCGCTCCGGCGAGATGCTCGACGCGATGGCAGTATGGGAACGCGCGCGCCTGGCAGGGGCATTTTCGGTCGAACAGAAGCGGAGGATGGAGGACGTTTCCGGGGAGTTTCACCTCGAAGAGTCCGGGAGCGGCACGTGGACGCTATACCCCGTAGCCTCGCTCAAGTACAGCTACACCGCAAAAGAACGTCAGCCGGGAGAGCCCGGTAATGAGACCTTTGCGTTCGAGAATGCCTACGACCCGCAACCGCTGGTGGTGTCCATCACCGCGGTCGATGGACCCGTTCGGAATCCGGTCGTTGGACTGGATGGCGTAAGAGAACTGGCGTTTCCAGTTGTGTTGCAGGAAGGTCAGATGCTGCAGTACTCCGGCGGAAGTTCAGCAACGGTATATCGTTCGTCCTGGCATTTCCTCCGGGAGGTACCGGTCCAGGCGGCGGACGTGGTCGTTCGGGCCGGCGCGCACCGGCTAAGCGTCTCAGCAGATACGGGACCCGGCGAGGCGAAGGTCGAGGTGCGACTGACCGGACCTGGGGAGATTGTTCAGTCCAAGTGACTGGTCCTCGCCCTGCCCGATGCGGGGGGTCATAGCTTGCCCCCGGACCCGATCACAGAAAATGTATACACCGTCCGTGTGCGGTACGTCTCACCGGGCTCCAGCAACGTCGAGGGAAACCCGGGCTGGTTCGGCGAATCCGGGAAGTGCTGGGTTTCGAGGCAAAAACCTGACCGATGGGCATACGTCCCTCCCCCCTTGGCCGGGAGAGTGCCATCCAGAAAATTGCCTGAGTAGAACTGGATGCCTGGCTCCTCCGTGCGCACTTCCATCACACGGCCGCTGGACGGCTCCACTACCCTGGCGGCCAGTTTGAGCCCGCCCGCTCGTCCATCCAGCACCCAGTTGTGATCGTACCCGAGGCCCCGCACCATTTGTTCATTGTCCGCCTCGATACGGGCTCCAATGGCGTGTGGTGCTCGAAAATCGAACGGCGTGCCGGTCACATCCGCTAGTTCCCCGGTTGGGATGAGACCGTCGTCCACGGGAGTGAAACGGCTGGCCGCAATCTGGAGATCGTGTCCCAAAATGGAGGTACTGGAGGGGCCCGCCAGATTGAAGTACGAATGCTGCGTCAGGTTGACCGGGGTCGACTTGTCCGTGGAGGCCGCATAGTCAAAACCAAGGCTGCCGTCATCGCCCAGCGTGTAGGTAACCTGGACCTGCAGGGCCCCCGGATACCCCTCCTCCCCGTCTGCGCTTGTGTAGCTGAAGATGACCCCCGCACCACTCGGTCCCGAAAAGGCCTCGGCCGCCCACAGCACCTTGTCAAAACCGGTTATTCCGCCGTGCAGGTGGTTCTGCCCGTTGTTTGCTGCCAGCGTGAACGCTGTCCCGTCAATAGAAAAACGTCCGTTGGCAATGCGATTTCCGTATCGACCAATGATGGCGCCGAAGTAGGGGGTGCTGGCCAGATAGGCGTCCAGGTTGTCATAGCCCAGGACCACGTCGCCTATGGTACCTGTCGCATCCGGTACCATGAGGTGCGTAATAATGCCACCGTAATTCGTCACCTTCATCACTATTCCTGACGGGGTCGTGACCGTGTAGAGATCGACGGCCCGGCCGTCGGGCAGGGTGCCGAATGGAGTTGTCACCACCTCATAGGCCGCGTTCTGGCCTTGCGATTGACAACCGGAGGTGATGGCTGCGATGAGGCTCATGGCTACGGCGAGAGTGATTCGCATTCGGGTCTCGGAGGGGAGGCACGGCTGCAGTGGGGCCGATGGCTCCCCCGCTGCGGATTTATTCCGACTGCTGCAGTCTAAGGATTGGATCTGGGCCGCGCGCGTCGGCCAATAGTCTGGAACTGTACCCACCCCTCCCTTGAGTGGCGGATACTGAGCGCTGACCGGTGCAACAGCCAAGACAAAACCGCGGTAAAGCCTCTATCATCTCAAAGCGCGAGCCGAATGAAGAAAGGCATACTGTTTTCAATGTTGGTCTGTGCCACCGTCGTGGGTGCCCAGGCTCAAACCGTATCGACGTTCGCAAACCTCCAGCGTGGGGCGTACGGTGATGGACTCACGATGTCGGCTAGTGGCGACCTATACGCCTCTCAAGGCTACAATGGTAGCGTTGTGCTCATGATCGACAAGCAGGCCAACGTGAGTGTGTTTGCCTCCGGACTTCAAGGCTCCGTTGGAGCCTTTTTCGACTCCGAGGGATTCCTTTATGTCAACAGCTACTCGGGTGGTTTTATCTACCGGCTTGACGAAGAAGGTACAATTAGCACGTTGGCAATCGGTCTGAACGGCCCGGCCGGCGTGGTCATCAGCCCGTCCGACGAGGTCTTCGTCTCCGAGTACGGCGCAGACTTCAGCGGCCAGGGAAGCCGTGTCAAGAAGATGTCGACCAGCGGGATCGCGTCTTCCTACTTCACCGGCGGGGGCCTGCAGGATGTCATCGGGATTGCGCTGGATGAGTCAGGCAACCTTTATGTCAGCAACTGGGGCAGCGGAAAGATCTACAAGATTACACCCCAAAAAGAGCTCAGTCTGTTCGCCGACATCCCGGGCAGCATTAACCAGATTGCCTATGCCAACGGGCACCTTTTTGTGCCGTCTCCCAGCCTGAACAAGGTCTTCAGCATTGACCTGGCTGGTACCGTGACCCTGATCGCCGGGACGGGATCGGCAGGAAGCGCGGATGGCCCAGCGCTCGAGGCCACGTTCAACCGACCAAACAGCGTGGCCGTAAACCCCGCCGGCGACGTTCTTTACATCCTGGACGCGGCTACCGGCGTGATCCGTAAGATCGATCTTCAAGTGAGTACCGGCCTCGGAGATGCCGGGACCGAATTGCCCCGCACGCTTGGTCTTGGTCAGGCGTATCCCAACCCATTCTCGGCCTCGACCACGATCTCGTATTCGTTGCCTCGGGCCGGGCTTGTGTCGCTCAGAGTGTTCGACATACTGGGCAGAGAAGTGAGCGCGCTGGTAGAGACAGCTCAGGAAGCCGGCCAGCATTCTGTGGAATTTTCTGCTGGCGACCTGCCGAGCGGCATCTATTCGTACCTGCTAGAGACCGGTGCCGAGAGAGCGGCGAAAACCATGTTTTTGTTGCGCTAGGCGGCCATATGCCTAGCGCTTTCGCTCATGCGTTCCTTGGTGCCTCGCTTGGTAGCCTGGCACCCCGCAAGACACGCCTGATTCCGCTTTGCCTGGGCCTTGCCCTTGCCGCAGCAGCGCCGGATCTGGATGTTGTCGGCTTCGCCTTAGGTATCCCTTACGGTCACCCCTTGGGGCACCGTGGCCTATCACACTCCCTTGCTTTCGCCATGGGCATTGGCGGCCTTGTCTTTTTATTCCGTCGCAAGCCGAACCGCGCCCTGATTGCCGCCTTGTTTGGAATCGCGGTGGCTTCTCATGGCATCCTGGACGCATTCACCGATGCTGGACTTGGCGTGGGTTTCTTGATCCCATTTGACGATACCCGGTTCTTTGCGCCGTGGCGCCCTCTTTTGACGTCTCCACTCTCGATCTCGGAATTCTTTGAGGGTAGGGCGCTCCGAATCCTGGCAAACGAGGCGGTTTGGGTGGGCCTTCCCACCCTTGTAGGCGTGCTGTTGGTCCGCTTCGTGCGGGGCCAGTTCCCGAGTTCCAGGCGAGACCTCACCCCTGTGGCCACGGTCGCCGAGGCACCCCTGGGGCCCTGGGGGGGGCAATCGTCATGACAGTTGCGGCTGTTTTGGCCTTCTCGTCCGTCGCCAACGCCGGCATCCTGAGCGCGTCGCGTTACCCGCTCGCCATGGGGCGCGACAAGTTGCTTCCTCCCGTTTTGGCAAAATTGGGCAGCGCGGCGCCCCTACGCTGGGGATCGTTACGACGGTCATACTCATCCTGGTGGCGGTCGTCGTCTTCGATCCGGCCAAGATCGCGAAGCTTGCCAGCGCGTTCATGGTGCTCATGTTTGCGTTTGCTTGCCTTGCCGTGATTGTGATGCGAGAGAGTCGGATCGATTCCTACGATCCCGGCTTCCGATCCCCGCTCTATCCGGGCCTTCAGATTGCGGGGGTGCTGGGTGCGATTGGGCTGATATTGAGCATGGGACTGCTACCGTCTTTGTTTACTGGAGGGCTTATCGTCTTCGGTTCGGCCTGGTACATGTTCTACGCACGCGACAAGGTTATTCGCGAAGGTGCCATTTTCCATGTCTTTGCCCGGCTTGCGGCCCAACATGGAGAACAGCTGGACCTGGACGCAAAGGCGCCCCCGGAGCCGCTGGAGTAGCGGTCTTCGCAGCCCGGGCCGTCCGGGCGCACCACCTGTTGAAACCTATTCGGGGGAAACCGTATAGACACTATATCGATGTAACGTATAGTGCGCCTCCGCATACTAACCGAAACTCGCCAGCATGCTCCCGAAAACGCTTACCGCGGCAGCCATCCGCCCCATTGTCCTGGCCACCCTTGCCCACGGCGAGGGCTACGGCTACGAACTCAGCCAGCGGATTGAACGCGTCTCTCGCGGGCAAATCGAGTGGAGCGCCGGTACCCTGTACCCCCTCCTCCATCGACTGGAAACGGAAGACCTCATCGAAGCCGTGTGGCGCGCATCCGACTCCGGTCCGAAGCGCAAGTACTACCGGCTGACCCTGAAGGGCCGCAAGGCGGTTGAGGCCGAGAAGGCCCAGTGGATGAGCGTCCACGAGGTCCTCATCCGACTCTGGCAGCCCCAGGTCTCTTTTGCCTGACCAGGGAATAAGCACCATGGCATTCGACCTGGAATTGACTATCCGCTCCTGGCGAGGCGGCCTCAGTCACTGGCGTGCGTTCTCCAAAGAGGACCTCGATGAACTGGAAGGACACCTGCGTGACCACACCGCGAGTCTGGTCCGGAATGGGAAAGACGAACAGGAGGCCTACGAAATGGCCCAAGCCAAAATTGGCGACCTGGGCGAAATGGAAAAGGCCTACAAAGAGGTCTCATGGCGAAAACTCAGACACAAACGACTCCTTCTCGCAAGCATGCTGGACCACATCTCCATGTTTCGCGGCTACGCGATCCTCGCTATCCGGGGCCTCACCAGGCACAGGGGATATAGCGCACTGAACATTTCGGGCCTGACGCTTGGGCTGACGTGCAGCTTCTTCGTCCTTCTCTGGTTGCAGAGCGAAGTGAGCGTGGATCAGTTTCACGAGAACGCCGATCAACTTTTCCAGGTGAAGATCAACGACCGGGGACCAACCGGTATCATCACCTGGCAGAACACTCCGCTCCCGCTTGCGGAGGCCCTGGAGACTGAGTACCCGGAGGTGGAACGTGCGGTCCTCACGCTCCCGGTGACCGTGGCGTTGTCACGGGAAGGGAAGGCGAGCCGCGAGAAAGGGTACTATGCCAGCCACGGATTCTTTGAGGCGTTTTCCTTCCCGCTTTTGGCCGGCGAGGCGGCCTCAGTCCTTCAGAACCCCTCTGGTATCGTGATATCAGAGCAACTGGCGATCAAACATTTCGGATCCGACTGGCAGGTTGGCGGGCGGGCTATTGGCCAGAATCTGACCATGAGTCTCTGGCAGTCGGACGGCGGGGTGCTGGGGCAGGCCTTGACCTCCACCGAGGGAAAGGACTTTGTCATCACAGGCGTCTTCCAGGAGATCCGTCAGGAATCGACCCTCCGGTTTGACGTGGTCCTTCCGGTCCGCGAGGTGGTGCGGGGCTTCCCCCACGTAGCCCAGTGGGGCCCACGCTGGTTCGACCTGACGCTCATGCTTCGCGCCGGAGCAGACGTCGATGCCTTCGAGACCAAGATCGCCCCCATTCTGGCAGACCGAGCCGGGGCGGAAAACCAGGCGGTATTCCTCCAGCCCTTCGCCCAGACCTACCTGCACGGGAGCTACGAGCAGGGAGAACCCTCTGGCGGCCGTATTCAGCAAGTCTATCTGATCGGACTGGTTGGGCTCGCGATCCTGATCATGGCCTGTGTCAATTTTGCCAACCTCGTCACGGCCAGGGCTGGTCAACGTGCCAAGGAAATCGGCGTAAGAAAAGCTGTTGGTGCAGCGCCCTCTCACCTCGTTCAGCAGTTTATGAGCGAGGCCGTATTGACAACACTGGTGGCCTTTGTCTTCGCCGCCGGGTTCGCGTCAATGCTCCTTCCAGCGTTCAACGCAGTGACAGGATTGGCGGTCGAGGTCTCCGATCTAAGCGGGCGCACGTGGGCGGCTTTTTTAGGCGTCGCGCTGGTAACGGGGTGTTTTGCGGGTAGCTACCCCGCATTCTATCTGGCGTCTCTCGATCCCGTGCGCGTCCTTCGCAGTCAGGCCCTCGTGCGCCGTAAGGGAGAAGTCGGGCTACGAAAAGGGCTCGTCATGTTCCAGTTTGCCGTGTCTGCGCTGCTGATTGTCGGCACGCTCACGGTCTATCAACAACTCAGTTACCTGCAGACCAAGGATCTCGGTCTGAATAAGGACAACGTCGTCAGCGTTCGTCTGGAAGGCGACATGGCCCGCCAGTTTGAAGCCGTGGAAGGGTCCCTTCTGGAGGTGCCCGGAATCGAGTCGGTCTCCAGGTCCAGCGAGGATCCCGTCTCGGTCGCCATCAAGAACGGCAACCTGGTCTGGGGAGGAAAGGCTGAGGACGACAACCTGGTGTTCACGGTCCTCCGCACCGATGACCAAATTGCGGACGTACTCAAACTGTCAGTCTCGGCCGGGCGATTCTATGACGCAGATCGCGACCTGGGACAACAGCGTTTTGTTGTTAATGAAGCGGCGGTTCGGGCGATGGGCCTGGAGACGCCAGTCGGCCACCCATTTGCCTTTGGCTTTGACATGGATGCGGATGGCTTGGGCATGGGGCAGATCGTGGGTGTGGTAGAGGACTTCCATACGGGCTCGCTCGTGGACGAAGAAATTGCCCCCGTCGTTTTCCGGCTTCAGCCCGAGGCGGCACGTTTCCTTCTGGTTCGCGTCACTGCCGGCCAGACGAGCCGAGCACTGGCCGCTCTGGAGACCATCCAGGCCACCCTCAACCCAGGTTATCTCTTCGAATACACGTTCCTGGACGAGACCTACCAGGCGTACTACGAAGACCAAGCCATTCTGGGCACCCTGTCTCAGATATTCGCCTTCCTTGCCCTGTTCATCTCGTGCATGGGCGTTCTCGGACTGTCCGCGTTTTCGGTTCAGCAGCGGACCAAGGAGATTGGCGTGCGGCGAGTCTTGGGTGCCACAAAGACGCAGGTCCTCTTCACGCTCTCGCGTGACTTCATGACACTGGTTGGCCTGTCCTTACTGGTGGCCTTGCCGGTGGCCTTCTGGGGCATGAAACACTGGCTGGCGTCGTTTGCCTACCGGATTGACCTGGGAATTGGCACGGTTGCCATCGCGGCGATTCTCTCGCTGTCACTGGCGCTGGGCGCCGTGGGATACCAGTCGATGAGGGCCATACGCCTGGGACCGGCTCGTTCTCTGCGCTCCGAGTGAGTCCTGATGCTCTGGGAAAAAGCTCCTGACCGGCGGATGGGTCGCTACAAAAAAAAGAGGCCGCTGCGGGATGCAACGACCTCTTTTTAAGACCAAGACCCCGGTGGCTCAGAGGGTAATGTGAGCACCCACTACAAGTCCAAAGCTACTGGCGTCTGCCTTGCTATGTGTTTCGCCGGGAGGGAACGGCTGAAAATCAGCACTTCCGCTGATGAAATTCAGCGGCGCATACCCGTCCACCTTGAAGAACTCAGCGAATATTTTGGACGTGGCGCCGACGGCCCGTGCCACTCCGACGATGATCTGGTCCTGTCTGTGCCAGGGAGCGCCATCCGGTCCGGCGTGGAAGTTTGAATACTCCCCTGAAACCGTATACGAGGTGTTTACCTGGTATTTAACGCCTATATCAAGGGAGGTGACCTTGGATGCCTCAAAGACATTCAGGGGTGGCGCGGGATTGAACGTCCCGGGCCAAACCTCACTCGTAATGGCGTAGCCGCCCATAACCAGCAACTTCTCGGCGAAGCTGACCCTTCCATACACGGAACTGGCCGGGTTGGCTTCGTCACACGGCTGGAAGTGGACCACAGGGAAGCCCTGGCAGTAGGCCGAACCCTTCATGTAGGAGGCGCCAGCGGTCACACTCAGATCGTCATTGACGTCCGCCGTGTAGTTGGCGTCGGCAACAAAGTTATTGAGGGCTGGGAATGGACGCTTGTCGCGTCTCCTACTGGCGTGTGGAGCGCTCTGACGGGGCGCCGCCCTGGACGGCCATAAACACCGCCTTCAAGCCACCGGTTTTCAGACCTAACTGGGCGCCATAGCCGAGGCCCGAAAAGGCGTGCCACATGGTGGAGTTGGTGAACGGGCTCACGCTGCCCATCTGGCCGACGTAACGCGCCGACGTAACTGGCCGACGTCAACTCGCACCGGGATCTCCTCAAAGAGAAAAATTCGCGCGCGGAGCGGACCTTACGCCACGATTGCCTCGGTCGATCGTGGCGGTCGCCTTCCGGTAGTGATCTACAGCAGAATCAGGTAGGTCAGCTTGGCCACACCCAGCCGGTTGTTCAGCACCAGATCACGCCTCGGATCGAATATGTCCTCTCCCTCCTGGGTCAGGTGCATGTTTGTGTTGATGACCAGAAAGAGGTCAGACCCCGGCGTGTGGATCCAGTCCACCCGAATGTTGGCCTGGACGTTGCGCGAGAAGTTGTCGTACTGGACGAGCGCGTTTGCGAAGAGCTTGCGCCCGCCCGCGGCCTGTACCTTGAGGGACACGGTGGTGGCATCGAACTTTCCGTTCGCGATGGGGAGGTCGATTACAGAGTGATCGAGTCCGGTCTCCAGTTTGAGGTACTTGGATTGCCGATACCCCAGTCCGGTGCTGTAGGTCGTTCTTGTACCGCCAAAAAAGCCACTCCTCGAAATACTGCCCTGCGCAAAGCCACGGCGACTGGCATCGGACGCGAAGCTCACCGAGGCCAGATTCTCGTAATAGTCGCCGGCCGTGATCTCGACGTCCGGGCGGACGAAGAATGACTCGTTGAGGCGCTCGAAGCTGCGATTCACGTGGATGGTCACCCTGTCTCTTTGGACGAAGCCGACGGTCGTTATCCCGGAGAACGTCCAGGATTGTTTCTCGCCATCTTGCCCCTCTATGTAATGGCCGCCCCCCATGAACCGCAGTTGCCTAACAGGGTGCTTATCGCTATCGAACAGCGGGCTGAACCCACCGTCCAGGTCGTACCTGCGCATGTCTCGCCGGCTTACGAAACCCAGCGCGGGCGCATAATTTCCGCTCACGCTCTGGTAGCCCGTCCCGAAGCTCCAAAGGTCGTTCTTAAGACTCAGCGAGACCTGACCTGCCGACTCTCCATCCCGTGCGGGGTCGCTGTCAGAAATACGCGTGAACCAGGTCTGGATCTCCGAGGATGACCAGAATCTGGATTGCAGATCCAGCCCAAGTGCCCGATTGAATTCGCCGCCCTGGTCGAAGTTGGTAAAGATCCCACCGACCGTCATCCGGGGCGACAGGTTGGTGCGCACCCGAGCCACGGAATTATTGGATGCCGCAAGGTCCAATTCGCCATCCCTCTTGGTCTGAATGTTCAGAAGGCCCACCGAAAAATTCCCCAACTGGCCCGTCAGCCTTGCGCCCGCCAGAATCTCGTTCGAAATCCCAATGCGCCGTGAGAAAAAGGTTTGCGTGCTCCGGCTGGCGCCATGCGTAAAGAGGCCCGAGCGCTCCAAAAAGAACTCTCTTTTCTCCGGAAAGAAGAGATTGAAGCGGGTCAGGTTCAGCTTCACCGCGTCGGATTCCACCTGGGCAAAGTCCGTATTTATCGTGGCGTCCAGGGTCAGATTGGACGTTATCCCGTACTTGATGTCCATCCCGAAATCCTGGGTGAAGTCCGATTCTGTTGGCTTCAGGGCCAGATCCGGCCGAACGGTCTGGGCCCCCGTGATCACGTAGGGCTTGATTTCGATGTTCTTGCCCCGGTGCAGGTTCTCCAGGCCCCGCAGGGAGGCGAACTGCGACACCGTACGGATCCCTCCGGTAAAGGACCGCGGGATAAAGGGCCAGATGACCTGCTCATTCTTGCGATTGATCCTGCGCTCGACGGCTAGGCCCATGATGGGCTGGACATCTTTGGAGAACCGAATCTGCCGGAAGGGGATGGCTACCTCAAGCGTCCAGCCTTTGTCGGTGATGGTCCCTTCGGAGTAGTAGACCGCGTCCCAGCTCCAGTCATCTATGGACATGGACTCATCGGTTATGGTACCGTCGTCCTGGGTCCCGAGGGGGTTCATCTCGAACAGGTAGGCATTCCGGTTGTCATCATAGGTATCGATCGCGACCCACACATGATCGTCCCTGTCGATCCGCCCACCCCGATCGAAGATGTTCGCCCGGATCTCGTCAGGCTCGGAATCGAGGAAATTAAATCCGAAGTAGAGGTGATTCTCATCGTAGGCGACGCGCATTTCGGATGCCTCTGTCGGTGTCGCCCCCTCCTCTGGCCAGCGCTGCCGGAAGTCGGTAATCGGCTCAATGCTTCCCCAGATGGCATCATCCAGAACCCCGTCAATCTTGGGCGCTTCTGCCGCGAAAACGGCATTTACTTCGGACTGAACCGGTGTTGGGGCCTGCGCGAACCCCACCGCGGGACTCAGGATTATCATGCCGGCGGCGGCGATCAGGATCAGGCGCATGGGTCCTCTGGGACGCGGGTTGAAATGACAACGATCGGGCTGATGCGAACGCACCGAAAAGCTACATCGTGATTGCCTAGAAAGCTGAGCCTCAATAATGGCGGATTGGTAGCTTGCCTTACTAACTGAGTAAACATGTGACCCTGTCTCGCAGACACTTTCTCCGTAGCGCGAGCGCTGCCGCCATTGGATTTGCTGGTCTCCAGCGCCTGGCCGGGTGCAAGACGCCTGTTCGGGACGACTATGGCGCGCTCGTGCCCGATCCAGAAGGCCTTTTTGATCTACCAGAGGGCTTTTCGTACAAGGTGATTTCGCGATACGGCCAGAGGATGGACGACGGGCTATTGGTACCCCATCGGCCTGACGGGATGGCTGCATTCCCCGGCCCCGACGGACTGACGATCCTTGTCAGGAACCATGAGGTCCACGGCAGGACTGCCGGCCCCGAGGAGGGCGCCTTCGGCGAAGACCTTGCAGGGCTGGCCTTGATCGGCGACAAGATCTTCGACCCGGGAAACGAAGGACAAACCCCTGCGCTGGGCGGCACGACCACCGTCGTGTATGACACTCGCACGGGAGAGACCGTGCGCCAATTCATGAGTCTGGCGGGTACAATCCGGAACTGCGCCGGTGGTCCAACGCCGTGGAATAGCTGGCTGAGCTGCGAGGAAGACATGATGCCAGCCAACCAGCGGTATCGTGAGAGCCACGGCTGGGTGTTTGAGGTGCCCGCAACCGCCCATATTCAGCTTGCCGATCCAGAGCCCATCCGTGCCATGGGACGGTTCTATCGGGAGGGAGTCGCCGTCGATCCCGAGACCGGCATCGTGTACATGACGGAGGACCTGTATGATGGCCTTCTTTACCGGTACATCCCGAACGTTCCAGGTGCGCTTGCCGAAGGCGGGCGCGTTCAGGCCATGGCGTTCTCAAAAGGCCCCCAGATAGAAGTCCGCAACCAAGGGACCCAGGCGTTTGCCCCGGGACATTCGGAGGCCGTGCACTGGGTGGACATGGACGAACTGGACAACCCGAATGACGACCTGAGGAAGCGCGGTCGCGCCAAGGGCGCGGCCTATCTGGCCCGCGCAGAAGGTATCGCCTACGGAGACGGACGCGTGTTCATTGCCTGCACCGAGGGCGGCCTGAATCGGGAAGGTCAGATTCTCAGGTACACGCCCAGTCCTTTCGAAGGCACGGACGCCGAGGCCGACGCACCGGCCACCCTCCAACTCTACGCCGAGCCCAACGACACGAACATTCTCGAGAACTGCGACAACCTGTGCATGGCCCCGTGGGGTGACGTGGTCATCGCTGAGGACGCCAGCACGCATCCGAGATTGTCGGTGGTTACCTCAGATGGGGTGATTCGCCTTCTGGGACGGAACGCGAAGTCCAACTCGGAACTGGCTGGCCCCACGTTCTCCCCCGATGGGACTACCTTGTTCGTAAACATCCAGCACGAGGGTGTCACCCTCGCCATCACCGGCCCTTGGGTCTAGAGACCCTTCGTGGCGGTCCCTCAGATTATGACGATGCGCGTTAGACTCCTTTTACTGGCCCTTTTTTGCCTGGCGGGATGCGGCACCAGCCTGACGCTGGTCTCGCCGCCCAACCCTGGAGACCAGGTTGGGTACACGTCGATTTCGGACTCCATCCAGTCCGACCCGGCCATCGCGGCACTGGTAGCTCCGTTCGCAGAAGCCTTGGTGGACGAAATTTCTGAGGTCATTGGTCGCGCAGAGGTCGAGATCACGAAAGGCCGCCCGGAAGGACCGCTGGGTACATTCGCCGCTGAGGCCATGCTGAAGGAAGTTCAGAACGTGTCCGAAGACCCCGTAGACATGGCGCTGACCAACAACGGAGGGCTGCGGACGACAATCGGCCCTGGTCCTATTACGGTCGGCAAGATGTACGAACTCATGCCGTTCGACAACATGATGATCGTCCTCGATCTCTCGGCCGCCCAGGTTGACTCGCTGGCCCAACAACTGGCCCGCAACGGAGGCGACCCCATTGCGGGGTTTTCGTTCGTGGTTACGCCGGATGGGCGGGCCACCCAGTTACGGGTTGGCGGGAATACCGTTACCGACGATCGGGCGTATCGCCTTGTGACATCAGACTACCTGGCCAATGGCGGCGGGCCCTACACGGTACTCTGGGACCCCACTATCCACCGGGAGGAGTTGGCCTTCTTCCTGAGGGACGCTTTCATCAATCACCTCCGCAGGATCGGCAATGTCGAAGACCGCGTGGATGGTCTTATCCGGTTCCAGCAATGAAACGAAGACGTTTTCTGAAGACGCTGGCCGCCGGCTCCATTGGGTCGTCGCTCATGCCGATTGAGGCCCTGGCGTTCGACGAACTGCGGCTGGTGATTCTGCACACCAATGACACCCATTCCCGCATCGATCCCTTTCCCGTGGACGGAAGCCGGAATTCGGGCCTGGGCGGCGTGGCCCGGCGTGCTACCCTGATCAAACGCATCAGGGCGACCCAGCCAAATGTGCTGCTTCTGGACAGCGGCGACATCTTCCAGGGCACGCCATACTTCAATTTCTTTGGTGGCGAAATCGAGTACAAGGCGATGTCTGCCATGGAGTACGACGTCTCGACGATTGGCAACCACGACTTCGACAACGGAATCCAGGGGTTTGTGGACATGCAGCCCCACGCCAGTTGGGAGTGGGTCTGCGCCAACTATGACGTTTCCAATTCGGGCATGGCACCGTTCGTCAAGCCTTACACCATCAAGAAGATTGCCGGCATCAAGGTGGGCATCTTTGGTGTGGGCATCGAATTCGCGGGACTTGTTCTGGCCTCACTGCACGAAGGCGTGACCTACTCGGACCCTGTATTGTCGGCCAGGCGCACCGCCACGGAGTTGAGGGAGGCGGGATGCGACATCGTAATCTGCCTGTCTCACCTGGGGCACAGGAACCGCGGAGACCGGCCTTCGGATACCGCCGTAGGTCAGGAAGTCCCGGAGATCGACATCGTACTGGGTGGTCACTCCCACACATTTCTGGATGCGCCCGAGGTCTTTGAAACCAGCCGCGGCTTCACGCTTGTTCATCAGGTCGGCTTCGCCGGCATTCGCCTGGGACGCATCGACCTGGTGCTGGACCGCGACAAGAAGGCTCGCAGGTGGTTTTCCAGCGCCTACGATGTGGACGCCAGACTCGATTACGTCTGAGTCACACGGCCGACACATCTCGGACGTCAATTTGAAGATATGATGTGACTGGTTCGTGACAACTCCCCTCCTGACCTCCCGTTACCAGAGAGGCATTCAAACAACAATGGGGACACTCATGAAACACACTATAAAGACCTGGGCTGCGAGCGCCGCACTGGCCGTTTTGGCTGTCGGGCCGGTAGCCGCACAAAACGCTGATACCCGCGTGCTGGATAGGATCGGCGAGCGCCTCGAGCTTTCGGAAGCCCAACTGACCCAGATCCGCTCGGGACTTGAGGCAGAACAGGGACGGACTGACCTCTGGAAGGTGGCCGCCCAACTTCAGCAGACGCTCAACGCTGATCAAAAGGAGAAATTGATCGAGGAGGGCCGCGTTCGCGGTGCCTACACCCGCGGATTTCGTGCCGGGCAAACAGTTGCCGCTCGCGGTGTTCGCGGCGCACAAGGCCGTGCCGGACGTGCAGCCCGGACAGGTAACGGCCGAAACGAGGCCGCCGGGCGTGGCGGCCGTGCCACTCAGGGTCGGGGCGCACAAAACTCCGCGGGAGTACGTGGAGCCCGCGGGCCATTCATGGACCGTGTTCTCGAGGACTTGTCGGACGAACAGAAAGAGGCCTTCGCCAAACTTCGTAAGGAACATGGCGAAGCCGTTCGAGCCCTGGCAACGGCTCAAGAAGGCGACGAAGTAGACCGTCAAGCCATTCGGGCCCGAAGCCAGGAGCTTCGCACCAAGTTGCGCGAACAGGCCAAGGAGATTCTGACCGACGAGCAGCGTGAGCGCCTCGAATCGCTCGAGGGTCGCCGCGGCGCCCGCGGACGCACCACGCTGCGCGGCTCACGGGGCCCCGTCGGTGGTGGACGCGGCATGGCTGGAAGCCGGACCTCAGCGCGACCTGCCCAGCGCGCCCAAACGGGCCAAGCCTTGGCCGGCCGCGCGCAGGCGCGATCCGGTGCTGGCATGGCGGAGGCGCTGAACCTCACGGATGCGCAGCGCGAAACCATGCAGATTCACGCCGCGCTGGCCGGCGCGGTCGCAGGACCTCAGATGGCACAACGAGCGCAGATGGCGCGCCGCCCACGGGCGCCGCGGAGCCGCTAGAAACGCCATCTACTCTCCCCATTGCAGATTCAACCCGGCGGGGCGTTGCGAAAGCAGCGCCCCGCTTTCTTTTGGTCCTACTGCCGGGCGGCAGCAAAACGCTCCTGAAGCTCAGCGAACGAGTCACCCCCGAATTTCTCGAGGACGGCATTGGCGATGACCAGGGCTACAGTTGCCTCGGCAACCGTTGATGCGGCCGGGACGGATGTCACGTCACTGCGCTCGTATCGGGTGGGTTGCGACTCGCCCGTCACAATATCCACCGTCCCGAGAGGCTTGATGAGCGTAGGGATGGGCTTCATGAACCCTCTGACGATGACCGGCATGCCGTTGGTCATCCCGCCCTCGATGCCGCCCGCCCGATTCTGGGTCCGCGAGAAACCGGCCGAAATCGGGTCATGGATCCTGGATCCTGGCTCGGTGGCGGCGGCGATGCCATCGCCTATTTCCACGGCCTTCTGAGCCTGAATGGACATGATGGCCTGAGCCAGCTGACCGTCTAGGCGGCGGTCCCAATGCACGTAGGAGCCGAGACCTGCCGGGACGCCCGTCACGATGACTTCGTACGCGCCACCCAGTGAATCTCCTGTCTTCTTGATGGCCTTGATGTGCTCGATGCACCGGGCGGACAGATCTTTGTCCAGCATGCGCACATCGCTCTTGTCCGCGGCTCGGTAGACGTCATTCGCGCCGCCCTCGGCCAGTAACTCCTGGACCGCAGCATTCCATTCTGCGGAGCTTTCGTGGCCAACCTCGCCTATGCGGATTACGTGCGACCCCACCTGGATGCCCAAGGCGTCCAGTAGCGCGCGGGCAACGGAGCAGCACGCCACGCGCATGGCCGTCTCGCGCGCGCTGGCCCGGTCAATCACCGGACGTATGTCGTCGAATGCGTATTTCTGCAGTCCTACAAGATCCGCGTGCCCGGGCCTGGGAAGGGTCACCTTCTCGATGCCCTCCCCGGTGCCCTCCACCGACATCACTTCTGGCCACCCGGATCGATCCCGGGTATAGGCCTCGTTGTCCAGTCGCAGGGCAATCGGACTTCCCATCGTGTGTTCGAAACGAACGCCTGAATAGATGTGGACGCGATCCTTCTCGAACTTGGCCCTTCCCCCTCGCCCGAATCCGAGCCAGCGGCGGCCCAGGTGCTCATTTATCCGTGCGGAGGTGACCGGGATGCCAGCCGGCATCCCCTCGACGATGCCAATGAGAGCCTCGCCATGAGATTCGCCCGCCGTCAAATATCGAATCATAATCTGATCATTGAAATCGGGGTAAACTACCCTCAAATGGCGTACCTGGGCACCGAACTTTACGTGGATGTGTGAATTAGCGTGTTTCTTATCAACTTACTGCCATGTCCCCTGCGGCCGCTCTCAACCCTGTCCCGAAGCCAGTATTCGACATCCGCGTCGCGTCGGAAGCAGACGTGCACCTCGCCCAGGCAATTTGTGACCTGATCGAGACCGCGGCCAAGATCCGCGGCACCGGCATTGCCAAACGGGACCCCGCCTACATCGCCCAGAAGATGGCGAAGGGGAATGCGATTATTGCCCTTGCGGGAGGACAACTGGCAGGCTTCTGCTATATCGAGACCTGGGAAGTCGCCACCTATGTGGCCAACTCAGGACTCATCGTGTCCCCGGATTTTCGCAATCACGGACTGGCACGGCGAATCAAGCGCCGTGCATTTCTGCTCTCCCGGGAGCGATACCCGGATGCTCGGCTCTTTGGTATCACCACCAGCCTTCCAGTGCTGAGAATAAACTCGGATCTGGGGTATAGGCCTGTGACTTTTTCCGAGTTGACCAAGGACGAGGTGTTCTGGAACGGGTGCAGAAGTTGTCCCAACTTCGACGTCCTTACCCGCACCGAACGCAAACACTGCCTCTGTACGGGCATGCTGTTTGACCCCAAGGCAAAACCGCCGGCTCCGGACGAGGACGAGTAGCTCTTTCTAGTCGATCTCTGCCAAAGGTGTCCAGACCGGCTCGGCGTCCTTAATCAAGTCGGCCAGAGAGACCGGTCGCAGGTGCACCATAGACTCGATTGGAAGCCTGTCCCGACGGACAGCGGGTTCGATGCTGATCTTGTCTCTCGCTGGAGCATTTTTGTCCGCCGCAGGGGCTGGCTCTGCCGGGGCGACTGGTTCTGACTCGGCCTGAGCAACGGGCTCTGCTGCCAACTCTTCGGGCTCTTCGAGCGGGTCTGATTCCGGGGCTGGACGGGCCTGGTAGACCTTGCTGTGCTGGAAGGGCCGCGACGCTATGGTGATCTTTTCGGCGGGCGGATCTATCGGGGTTGCGACGGCCTCAATTTCAGGCTCCACGGTCGGATCGACGGCGGCTTCCGCTTCGGCAACCAGCTCGACCTCGGGCTCGGCCACCAGGTCAGCCTCAAGAGCCAGCTCTACGGGCTCTACTTCCACGTCGACGTCAGCCTCGGCGACTACCTCTACGGGCTCTAGGTCCAGATGGACCTCTGCCTCGGCGACAAGCTCAACCTCGGGCAACCTCTCCTCGTCACCGACATCGGAATCCAGAGCAATCCCGATACCAGACTCGGCCACGGCGACTACTCCCTCGAACACGGTGAGATCGCCGACCCAGTCCTCCTCAAGGCCGATGTCACGGTCCGGGTCAGTCACAGCGACTGGCGCGCTTGACTCGACCGGCGCTTCGGCGGTCGAGTCACGCGGCGAAGCCCCGCCGACTTGACTGCGTGCAGCCTCTGCGGGCACCGGAGTGAACCGTACGCCATAGGGCGCTTCTTCCGCCGGTTGCAACCAATCCAGCACGACAGTCTCATGCGAGGAGGCGTCCATGACCTGGTCTGACACCTGATCGTCGCCGATTTCGTGGAGGCCCTGTGCGGCCCCTGCCATGTGGTCGGCCTGGGTCTCGGCATCGGGCGCATCCATCTGCAGCGCGTCGATAAGCGAGCGGTCCGGCTGCTCTGGCGCCGGTTCATCAAACGAAAGACCAATCTCCGCCGGGGCGTGGTCCTCCAGAAGAATCGGCTCTATGCTGAACCCGACTTCTTCCTCGTCGGGCTCCATGGCCACAACACCGATACCGGGCGACTGGTCTTCCTCGAAGATGGGCCAACTGCCTACGTCCTCGAAGAAGGCGACGTCCAACGACTCCGGAGCTTGGGCGGACGACTCCGCCGAAACAACCTCTAGCTCATCGGCGGTCGGCAGATCCCGGGAATCCTCGACGGGCGAGTCTGGCGTTGGGTCCTTTACCGATCCGATCCTCCGCAGACGATAGTCGATCTGCATCCGCCAAATCCCGGGGGCGGTTACGCTGAGCGTTCTTTCGCCTCCGTCGTGCAGGCCGAGGATCAGATTCCCGCCCTCGCCATCGTTTCCGCGGGCGACATACGAGACGTCCTCCAGCCGAACCTTATCCCGAAACAGTCTCCCGCCTCGCCATCCCCGCACATCCAGCACGCGGGACCTGAGGGCGATCCTGCCCAACCACAGCCTTCGGCCATTGTAGTGGGTACACGACGATTTGAGACCCTCTAGAGACATATGCTGACGGCAGGATACAAGTACTTACGGGTACGGTCTAAAACTAGGAATTCAGACCGTTCTGCCACGCTTCGCGAAGCCTACCTCTGGACTTTCACCCCTTTCCAGAACGCGACCCGTCCACCCACGCGACTCGCTGCCGGCTTGGGGTCTGGATAGTACCAGGCGGATGCGGCGTTTTCTGCCCCATCGACCACGACATCGAAGTAGCTTGCGGTGCCCTTCCACGCACAAATCGTGGTAACCTGACTCGGTCGGAAAAACTCCTTGTTCAGGGCAGAATCGGGGAAATAGTGATTGCCGTCGACCACTACGGTATCGTCAGACTCGGCGAGTACTGTGCCATTCCAGACTGCCTTCATACTGGTCCTCTCAGATTGCTGAATTGATTTTGCCGCCGCGAGTTCTATATCTCCAAGCTGACTGGGTCCTGGTGTACAAACCACCGGGTATGCAAGTTCATCGGCAGCACAAGGGGGACGAAGGCCCGTTCTTGCTCCAATGGGTTAGAGATGCAGTCGGGCAACATGTATTCGCGGTTCACAGATTGGACAAGCCAACCGCGGGACTCATGGCATTTGCCACCAGTCCTGAGGCCGCATCCCTGCTGTCGCGCGCCTTTCGTGAGCGACGCGTGGCAAAACGTTACGCCGCCATAGTCCGCGGCCATGTGGACTCTCCGTTCGACGTCGATTACCCGCTGGGGGCCGTACGCGACAGGCACGCCAGATCGGGCGATGAGCCAAAAGACGCGGTGACCAGGGTCTCTCCCATCGGGCAATCAGAAATTGGCGTTCCGGTGGGACGCTACCAGACGGCACGGTACACGTTGGCCGTTTTATCACCGCTGACTGGTCGACGCCACCAGCTTCGTCGCCACATGAAGCACGTATTCCATCCCATAATCGGGGATCGGAAATATGGTGACCGAGATCACAACCGGTTCCTTGAGGCGGAGGGGTTTCGCCGCCTGGCCCTGTGCTCGATAGGCCTGGAGATAGAGGGTCTGGAGACCGACTTCTGCTATTCCACAACGCCCGACCAGGAGTGGCTGGCGATGGCCGGCCTGTTGGGGCTGGACTTCAGTCTTCTGCCAAAATCTTATTGATGGCCGAGATGGCCTGCTCACAACCGCGAATTGCCGATCGGACTCCGACAAAATCGCCGAATTCGGCTGCGCCCTCGACCTCGGACAGAATCGCGTCCAGGCGCTCGGCTCCAGCCGTGCGGGCCGTCGAACGCAATTTATGTGCGTTGAACGCCACGTCCTTTCCGGAATTCTTGGCGACGGCCTCAAAAAGGGCTTCGCTCCCGATTGCGAGTTGTTCGATGCACAAGTCCAACATCTGAGACACAAAGGTCTTGTCGCCCATGGCCATCGCTTCCAGGAATGCGACATCCACGGTGATCGGCTCCGATGACTGCGTGGATTCCGCACTTCCATAGTGCTCCTTCAGGGCTCGGGCCAGTTCAGCAAGCGAAGACTGGACACCGTCGACTTCCGATTCTTCGTTACGAATATTCAGGGCCAGAATCAGTTCTCGTCCGTGGGCGAACACCAAGAAGACGCCCGCCGACCCGCGGCGACTCAAGATTCCCGCTGGAGGCACATCGCAGGCCATCCATCCAAACGCGCCGACATGATGTGCCCAAGCGGCCAGTTCATGCTCGCCCGGGATAACACGTGCCGTGCGGCCTTCCGGAATCGATTTCACGAGTTCGTACCCATCGCCCGGCATCCCGTGCAGGTAACCGTGACGCACCCAGAGGGCGGCGTAGTCTATGTCGGGCGTGCCCGACAACGTCTCGACATACTCCCTGCAGAGACCCCTCAAGGAGGGATGGTTCAAATCGTCTCTCCGGCCTGCTGCATCTCGTGGCGCGGGTTCGCGACGGTGGGAGGGCCGGTTGGCGGGATTGTCGAAAGAAGCGGTAGGCATGGTCACTTGCGCTGGAAAGACATTCCGGTCGGGCAGGGGATGAGAAGTAGTTTGTCCTCTCCCGGCTGGATGCAACTAGCGGGCCGCTCTCGTTTTGTCCGCCGCTGGGGGCTTTGGGGCGCGTCCAAACGCGATTCTGCGACTTTCTTGTAATAAGCAGGCTCCTTCGTCTACTATTAGTAGGAACGGTCGCCGATCGACAGGTCGGCGAGTCCGGACCCTCCCACGTTTGATCCCTCAAGCCAACCGCTTCCAGCCATGCAATACCTTCCCGTTCTCGGCCGCGTCCTCTTCGCGCTTCCTTTCATCATGTTTGGGTTCGGTCACCTGACCGGTGCAGCAGACATGGCAGGGATGGTCCCGTCATTCCTTCCGATGCCCGTCATCATCGTTTATGCCACCGGTCTCCTGCTTGTTGTAGGCGGATTGGCCCTGGCAGCGGGTTTCCGGACCAAGCAGGCGGCTTTGGCCCTGGCAGTGTTCGTCCTGCTGACGGCGGTCCTGGTGCACCTTCCAAATGCCGGTGCCGACATGGGATCCTTCAGCAACCTCATGAAGGACCTAGGCCTGGGCGGAGCGCTCCTCATGATCAGCCACTTCGGCGCTGGATCCATGAGTATGGACAACAAGGCCGCCGCATAGGGCGTCCGATTATGGCAAAAGAGCCCGGCGCCGTTAGGGCGCCGGGCTCTTTTTTTATGCCTTGGCCTTACGCTACGCGGGCCGCGGCTACGCGGTCCGCGATGGCCCTCCCTATCTGCAGTCCCGCGGTGGCCGCCGGCGAGGGCGCGTTGCACACGTGGATCTGATGCGGCCGTTCGATAATCAGAAAATCGTCGGCCATGGACCCGTCCGGCATGACTGCCTGAGCCCTGATCCCGGGCGCAGCCGGACGAAGGTGCCGCTTCTCGACCTCGGGGATGAGACGGCGCAATTCCTTGAGATATCTGCCCTTGAACAGCGCGTTCCCCATTTCGCGAACGCCCTGCTTCCAGTGGGCCTTCATGAGGTGTCTGAATCCGCTGTAGCCCAGGTAGTCTGCCATGTCGGACAACGAGATATGCGGAATCCGGTAGCCCTCCCGGGCGAAAGCCAAGAGGGCATTGGGTCCACACTCCACTCCCCCATTGACCATCCTCGTGAAGTGTACCCCGAGAAATGGATAGGCCGGATCCGGGACGGGATATATGAGGGCCTTGCACAGGTGCTCGGCCTCAGGCGCCAGTTCGTGGTAGTGGCCCCGAAACGGTATAATCCGAAGGCCCGGATCTACCCCACCCATCCGGGCAATCCGGTCCGAATGCAGCCCGGCGCAGTTCACGACCATGGAGGCCCGGATGTCTCCGGACCCGGTCACCACCGTCATCCCATCTGACTCCTGGCGAAGATTCAGGACCGCAGAACCCTTGCGAATGGTCACGCCCAAATGGACGGCGCGCTCTCCGATTCTTTCGGAGACTGCCCTGTAGTCAACAATTCCCGCATCGGCCACGTGCACCGCTGCTCTCCCAACCACGTGGGGTTCGTGTTCGCGCAGCGCCTCGGCTGACAACCAGGAGCACTGGACGCCATTCTCCCTACCGCGCGCCAGGAGCCCGCGAAGGCGCACCTCCTCCTCCTGGGTGATGGCCACGATTACCTTGCCGCACATCTGGTAGGGAAGGCCCTCCCGCTCGCAAAAATCAACGAGTGTCTTGCGGCCTTCCGTGCAGTTCACCGCCTTGAGAGACCCGGGTTTGTAGTAGATTCCGGAGTGTATGACGCCAGAATTGCGACCGGTCTGGTGGGCAGCCAGCCGGTCTTCTTTCTCAAGCACCACAATCGGTCCAACGCCATCCTGGGCCAGCCGATAGGCCGTGGAAAGCCCAACTATTCCGCCGCCGATAACGGCGACCTCGAATCGATCCATGAAGGTTGACTAATGCGTGGTGCTCGAATCAGGTCTTGTACTTTTCCGGGAGTCCGTTCTGCAGGATATGCTGCATCGCCTCCACGAAACGGTCCAGTTCCTCCAGCGTGGTGTAGACGTTTGGCGTAATCCGGTTGCCTTCAAACTCGGCGTGCTTGATGGGTGTCACGATCATCCGGTGCGTGTCCCACAGGTAACGACCGATTGCGGCGCAGTCGATCCCGTCCACGTCCACGACCCCGATCCCGCAGCTCTGTCCGGGGTCCAATGTGGCTTGTAGTTTCACGCGGTCGTCCTTGAGCAACTGGTCCGCCCAGTAGGAGGTCAGATAGCGCAGGCGTTCGGTCTTTCTATCCGCGCCGATACCCTGATGAAAGGTCAGGGCCTCGCCGATGGCCAGATAGTTGGCCGCGGGGTGAGTCCCGATTTCCTCGAACTTCCGGATGTTATCATCCATATGGTCGGGAGCCGCCATCATGGGCCACAGGCCAGCAATCTTCTCCTTCCGGACGTAAAGCATGCCCGTCCCATGCGGGGCGAAGAGCCACTTGTGGAGGCTCGTGGCAAAATAATCGCAGTCCAGGTCGGCGTGCGTGAAACTGAAATGGGCAAAGGAGTGGGCGCCGTCGACGATGACCGGAATACCGCGCTTCCGGGCCATCTGAACCACCTTCTTCACCGGCAGGATTTGTCCCGTGATGTTGGTGATGTGGCACATCAGGATGGCCTTGGTCCTGGGCGTGATGTTCTGCTCGAATCGGCGCACGACCTCATCGTCGTCCGTGGCCGGGATGGGAAGGGAGAACTGAACAAGCTTGATGCCTTCTCGGCGCTCTCGCTGCTTGAATGTCGTGAGCATCCTCCCATAGTCATGAGTCGTGGTCAACACCTCGTCTCCGGGCTTCAGGTCCATGCCGAGCTGGCATATCTGCAGCCCCTCGGACGCGTTCCTGGTCAGCGCGATCTCTTCTCCGCTCACACCGAACTCACGCGCCAACCGCTGACGGACCCCTTCCCGCTGCGGCTCAAGAATTTGCCACATCGTATAGACCGGGGCCTCATTGCTGTAGTCCAGGTGACGCTTCATGGCATCCTGCACCACAACCGGGGCCGGGCTCACGCCACCGTTGTTGAGGTTGACCAGGGTCCGGTCTACAGACCAGGCCTGTTGGACCCGGTACCAGAACTCTTCGTCGCGAGCAATTTCGAAGGGCGTGCCGGTGGCCTGGGTGAGCAGCTCCAGAAGCCCCGGGATTCTCCCTGGGTTAAGAGTTGCGGTGGCCATGGCTGCGGCGGCCGGCTTTGCGGCTGCGCCGAAGAACTCTCTTCGCGTGTACATTGGCCCGTGGGGGTTTAATCAGGCAGCAAGGTAACCGTTTTGTTCGAGGGCCGAAAGAAGACAGGAAGTGCCGTTTGGGCAGGCTGCGCCGTCGTGGCTCTGGCGGCTGTCTGGGCGTCCGCGAGCCTGATGGGTGCCGTCGGCATCTACGAACCCTCGCCTGCCCGCATAGCCGGGATTACGCTGGACTCTCGCCGCACGCCTCCAGACGGCATGTTCGATGAGTTGGCAGAGTTCGGAGTGAACCAGGTCGCGGTGGTCCCATACGCGTTCTTCCGCGACGGGTCACTGGGATTTGCCGAGAACGGGCGGTGGTTCTCCGAGAGCCAGTCGGGCGCGATTTCACTGGCAGACAGCCTCCGGGAGCATGGCATTGGCCTGGTTCTCAAGCCGCAGGTCTGGCTGGGTCGCGCCGGCTTTTCAGGAGACCTGGATTTCGCCGATGATGCGGAGTGGTCCGAATGGGAGGCGCAATACGAACGCTACATCCTTCACAATGCCGCAGTGGCCGAATCCGCTGGGGCGTCGTGGTTTGTGGTGGGCACGGAGCTGGCCCGGTTTGGGATTGAGCGGCCGCAATTTTGGCGACAACTCATCGCCAGGGTCCGTCTGGTTTACTCTGGTCCGCTCACCTACGCAGCCAATTGGTGGGGTGAAGTTGACTCCCTGCAGTTTTGGGACGATCTGGACGCCATCGGGGTACAAGCATATTACCCGCTTGCGGAGATCGAGTCCCCCAGCCAGGAGGACCTGAAAGACGCGTGGGCACCTCACGCAGCCCAACTACAGTCTTTGTCTCGAAAGTGGGGGAAACCCATCCTCTTCACCGAGATCGGATACAAATCGACGACCGACGCTGCTATCGAGCCCTGGGCCTGGACTCCGAGGCCAGGTGAAGCCGTCGCGGACCCCGAACTACAGGCGCGCCTTTATGAGGCGTTCTTCCAGGGCCCGTGGACCTCCGAGTGGTCGGCGGGCGCCTTCATCTGGAAGTGGTACGCGGCGGGGAGTTCTCCCCGGCTGGCGCTGGATTTTTCGCCTCAGGGCAAGCCGGCCGAGGAGATCCTCAGGCAGGCGTATCAGGCGGAAGCACGACGCAACCAACTTCCCGGGGATGATCGGTAACCATCTCTGACGGGTCCAAATCCCGGATCAAACGCAGAACGGCCCAATCACCAACGGCCGAAACAAGCATCAGGAAGCCAAAGACGGTGGCGAAGGCGTTCCCCACGGCCAGTCCGTATCCCACAGGAAGCACGCCTAGTACCACGCCCGGAGTGGCAAGGATGATGCGATACGCGCGAGCGGACACGGGCCTTCCGCCGTGCACAAACACGACGCCCTCCCGCCAGCGAACACCGAATCGGAGTTCGGAGAGTCTGATCCCTGCCAGCAGCATGGGCAGAATGTGGAGCAGCTCGTGGACGACGACGGCGACCACATAGGCAGCAAGCATCCAGAGGGTCGCCTGCACCCACCCTTGCGCTGATGCGGAGGGCCAACCCCAGATCACCAGGTGGAGACCCACGGTCGCGAGCGTCAAGACCGGAAGGCCACGCAGAAGTACGCGAAGTACCTCTTCTACGGTCAGCGTCCGTTCACTGTCAGATGCCAAGCGACGGGAAGAGTGATGTGACCTGACGACCCATCATGTAGATCGAGAGCATGGTCAGAACGAAAACGAGGGTCACCATCATGGGCGGCCTGAAGGCTTCCTCCAAGCGGTCATGATTACCAAATCCGAATTCTTCCTCTTCCATGGAATTAGCGTTCGTCCAGAACGTTTTTCGTCACTCAAGGATACGTTTCCGACTGAGGAATTTGCGCTCCGGGACCCGTGAATTCGAAAAACAACTGCCTGCGCTAGTCCAGTCCGTATTCCGCGGCGATGGCCTCGGCGTCCATCTGTTGTGCCTCTGAGTCAGGCAGCATCTCTTTTGTGACCAGGAATGAGCCCATCACCAGTGCGTCCATCTGCGTCCGGCTGAAACAGCGGAAGGCATCTTCCGGCGATTCCACAATGGGTTCGCCGCGGACATTGAAACTGGTGTTCACCAGCACGGGACACCCGGTTTGACGCTCGAAGGCGCTCAGAAGCCGGTGATATGCGGGGTTGTCGCCTGGGGTCACCGTCTGAACGCGGGCGGAGCCATCCACGTGAGTAACTGCCGGGACCCTGGACTCGATGGCCTGCAACCTCTCCATGCCCTGACCCTTCACCACGGCATCCGCGACTGGTGCCACCAGCAGCATAAACGGGCTCTCTGCCTCGAGATCGAAATACTCTGCGGCCCGGTGGGACAACACGCTCGGCGCAAACGGCCGAAAGCTCTCCCTGAATTTGATCTTCAGATTTACTCGTCGCTGAACCTCGCGACCTCGCGGGTCGGCCAGGATGGACCGATTCCCTAGCGCCCGGGGTCCAAACTCCATTCGACCCTGAAACCAGCCCACCACGGCGCCACCCGCCAGGAGTGCAGCGGCCCGTTCGGCCATGGCGTCGGCCTCCAGTTTCTCGAACGGGATGGATTCCGAATGCAGGAATCGTTCTACGACTTCGTCCGGGTAGGATGACCCCAGAAAAGAGCCGGACATGGTGTCCCGAGTGTCCGGCCTACCACCCGCATGCATGTGCCATGCTGCCAGCGCGGCGCCAAGTGCACCCCCAGCGTCTCCCGCGGCGGGCTGTATCCAGATTTCGTCGAACGGACCTTCCCGCAGTAGCCGACCATTCGCCACACAGTTCAATGCGACGCCGCCGGCCAGACAAAGCCGTCGCTCACCCGTGGTCTGATGCGCGTGGGCGGCCATTCGGAGCATTGCCTCCTCAATGACCACCTGCACGGACCGGGCCAGGTCCATCTCCCGCTGTGTCAGTTCGGCCTCCGGGGCGCGTCGCGGTCCTCCGAACAGTTTTGCGAAACGCCTTCCGGTCATGGTCAACCCGGTCGCAAACGTGAAATACTCCATATTCAGTCGAAAGGACCCGTCGTCCCGCAGGTCGATCAACTCCTTCCGAATGACATCGACGTATCGCGGCTCGCCGTAGGGAGCCAGCCCCATGAGCTTGTATTCCCCGGAGTTGACCCGAAACCCGCAGAAATACGTGAACGCGGAGTACAGCAGACCCAACGAATGCGGGAAGTGCTGTTCCTGGGTGAGCGTGATCCCGTTGCCGACGCCCTGACCGACGGAGGTGGTCGCCCATTCGCCCACTCCGTCCGTCGTGATTATGGCGGCCGTTTCGAACGGCGAAGGGAAAAACGCGCTGGCCGCGTGACTCAGGTGATGCTCGGGAAACAGCAACTGCCCCTCGAAGCCCAGCTCCTTCGCAATCAGGTCCGGGATCCAGAGCTTGCGCTTGAGCCACAACGGCATGGACTCCAAAAACGACCGCAAGCCGATTGGCGCAAAACTGACATACGTTTCCAGTAGTCGCTCAAAGGTCAGAAACGGCTTGTCGTAGAACGCCACCGCGTCCAGGTCTCCCACGGTCAGGCCGGCCTCTCGAAGGCAGTAGGCGATGGCTTCCGTGGGAAAGGATGGATCGTGCTTCCGCCTGGTAAATCGTTCTTCCTGGGCTGCGGCAGCGATCCGGCCGTCCTGCACCAGAGCAGCTGCAGAATCGTGATACCAGCACGAGATGCCCAGGATGTTCAACTGACTGCCGGGTTACTGACCGAAGTTGTAGGAAAAGCCGAGCCACGGCAGCGCCGGAAACCCGCCGTCATCAGCACCGACAAAGCCCATGAGCCCCAGATCGGCGGCAAGACGCGATCCAAAGAACCGGACGCCACCCATTACCCAGGCCCCTCCGCCTGCGGTCGGAATCAGATAACTCTCTCCAATAAACTTGGTGTTGCGCCCCATGGCCTTCTCCCCGCCAAGCATGATCACAGGATCAGAGGCAAATTTTCCATTGCCAAATCCAAAACCCAATCCGAGGGTCAGTGCGCCATCCGGCCGCCCGTGCGTCCAGGCGCCGTAAAGAATGCCCGCAGTCTCATTTTTCACCATGCCCGCCAGAACACCCACACTACCGGCATCGGACCCGCGTTCAATCAGCGTGACCTTGGGGGCCACGTAGATCAAGTCGCCGACGGCCTGCGGTATCAGGAACGTCCCGCCCGCCAGCGTGACTCGATCAGTGATTGCGTACGCGACGAAGCCAAATACCACATAATAGTCGGCCACGTATCCCCGACCCTTCTCCAAGGACCTGCCCGTCGGCCCGAAAAAGAGGCGCGTTCCGTTCGGATCAAACTGACGGAAGTCGCCATCACGGGACCGTCCTGACACTACCCTTCTGGACACGATCTGGGATTTCTCGATCCTCACTTCGGTGCCCCCTGTGGTCACCAGAATCAGTTGGGTGTCCGTTTCGGAAACAACCGTGCCGACAAACCGGGAGCCGTCGCGGAGCTCTATCTCCGTAAGCGACCGGACGGTATCTGCCGCAGCCGGACGTACATCTTGGGCCTGAACCGCCCCAAGAAACGGGGCAACAAGAGATATCAAAACCAGAAACAAGAACGCGCGCATAATACCCTCTTTGTGTTTCCCTGGTGAACGCAATTGTGGAAGAGAGAGGATCACCCCACAGATCGCGAGGCGGGTGTGTCAAGGCGTCCAGAGGCGTCCTATCCCAGATCCGCGAATGTAGCCTTCAGTTTCTCCAGCTCAACCCGCGAGTCGGCAGCCTTCTGTTTTTCTTTCTCGACAACGTCTGCTGGAGCTCTTGAAACGAATTGTTCGTTCTGAAGCTTTCTGGTCACGCCGTTCAGAAACTTCTCCTTCTGCTCGATTTCCTTCTGGAGTCTGTCGCGTTCCGCCTCAAGATCTACCATTCCAGCCAGGGGTACGAAAACCTGGTGCGCGCCGACCACAAACGCCGCGCTGGCTTTTGGCCTGGCAGCGCCGACGCCGACCGTGAGTTCTGATACACGGGCCAGCTTCAGAAAGTAGTCCGGGTATTCGTTGAGTCTGGCCGCCACCGCTTCAGAATCCACGCTCAGCGTGGCCGCGATTTCCTTGCCAGGTCCAACACCGTACCTGGATTTGACGTTTCGCAAGCCTGAAATGACTTCCTGCATCAGACCGAAGGTGTTGATCGCTTCCTCGTCCACCTGGGACGGGTCCGCCACCGGCCACGAGCTCCGCATCAGTGACTCTCCATCCTTGCGGTTTTCAAGCTGCCACCAGAGGTCTTCCGTGATAAACGGCATGAACGGATGCAGCAGATGCAACATGCGGTCGAAAAGGTCTGAGGCCAACGCGATGGTTTCGTCGCTCATCTTTTCGCCAAACGGAGGTTTGACGAGCTCCAGAAACCAGTCGCAGTAATCGCCCCAGAACAGGGAGTATATCTTGGACAGCGCCTCGTTGAGACGATACCGCTCGATATCCTCCTCCACCTGGATGATCGTCTGGTTCAGGCGCGAGACCATCCAGCGCTCCACCAGCGTGAGATCGGCAAAGTCGCGGGTCCGCGGGTATGACTTTCCGTCATCCCGGAACTGGCCGAATACGTTGAACGCGTTCCAGATCTTGTTGGCGAAATTGCGACCCATTTCAAACCGGGTGGGATCCAGCTTGATGTCCTGACCCTGCGCGCAAAGCACCGTCAGACTGAAGCGTACGGCATCGGCTCCGTACTGCTCGACCATGTCCAACGGGTCAATGCCGTTGCCCAGGCTCTTGGACATCCATCGCCCGAGCTTGTCCTTGATCATCCCCGTGATGAAGATGTCTTTGTATGGCGCCTCCCCCATGAAGTGGATACCCGCCATGATCATGCGCGCAATCCAGAAGAAAAGGATGTCGTACCCGGAAACCAGCACGCTACCGGGGTAGAAGTACTTCAGGTCTTCGGTCTGATTGGGCCAGCCCAATGTGGCAAATGGCCACAACCAGGAGCTGAACCAGGTGTCCAGGACGTCCTCATCCTGGACCATGCCCGCCTCGGGCTGCTCCACGGACACCTTAAAGCCTTTCGATTCGTCAATCTCGCCGTCCGCGTCCAGCCAGTACCAGACCGGGATGCGGTGGCCCCACCAGAGCTGACGGGATATCGTCCAGTCGCGGATGTTTTCGAGCCAACGGAAGTACTCATTCTCCCAGCGCTTGGGATGAAACTTGACCGTCCCGTTCCGCACAGCCTCAATGGCTGGCTCGGCGAGGGGTTTCATCTTGACGAACCACTGACGCGAGATCAGGGGTTCAATGACGGCCTTGGACCTACTCGAGATCGGCACCTGGGTCTTGTAGTCCTCCACCTTGACGAGGAAACCCTGCTCCTCCAGGTCGGCGACCACCGCCTTGCGGGCGACCACCCGATCCAGTCCCTCGTACTTGCCGCCTAGTTCGTTGAGCGTGGCGTCCAGATTCATTATCGAGAACGTCTCGAGGCCGTGGGTCTTGCCGATCTCGAAGTCATTCTTGTCGTGCCCGGGCGTGATCTTGAGCGCGCCCGCGCCGAACTCGGGCTTGACGTACTCATCCGCGATAATCGGAATTTCGCGCCCCACCAGCGGGAGAGTCACCGACTGGCCGACCAAATGGGTGTACCGTTCGTCTTCCGGATGGACAGCGATTGCGGAATCGCCCAGCATGGTTTCCGGACGCGTCGTGGCGATTGTGATGAACCCGTCCCCGCTCGTGAGGGGGTACTTGATGTACCACAGATGGCCATCGCGCTCCACGTTGTCCACTTCCTCATCGGAAATGGCCGTCATGTCCACGGGGCACCAGTTGATCAGGTACTTGCCCCGGTAGACCAGTCCCTCCTCGTAGAGCTTGACGAACACGTCCTGGACCGCCCGGGAGAACCCGTCGTCCATGGTAAAGCGCTCCTTGGACCAATCCGCCGAGTCTCCCATCCTGCGCTTCTGCTGCAAGATGATTCCGCCGTACTCCTCCTTCCACTTCCAGACCCTCTCCACGAAAGCCTCGCGGCCCAGATCATGACGATCCTGGCCCGTTTCAGCCTTCAGCGTGCGCTCGACCACGTTCTGGGTGGCAATGCCGGCGTGGTCCATCCCGGGAAGCCACAACGCCTCCTCTCCTTTCATCCGGCGGATGCGCGTGATGGCGTCCTGAACCGTGTCCTGGAGGGCATGCCCCATGTGAAGCCTGCCCGTCACATTCGGCGGCGGCATCACGATCACGTGCGGATCCTTGTCCGGATTCGGGGCCGTCTTGAAGAGATCGTGGGACTCCCAATAGTCGTACCAGCGTTCCTCGATGGACTGCGGGTCGTATGCGGGACGTTTTTCCTGAGCCATGTTCAGGGCCTTGCGAGGTGGGGTTTCTTGGGGAATTGCGCGAACCTACGGTGTGGGTGCGGGTTTCTTTTGGAGAAGCGTATTCGTGGAGGATTGGTGCAGGCTGGAGGTTCTCGGACTAGCCCCACACCCCTGCGGGCTGGCGATATCGTCCGGCAAGTGTGCGCTCTCTGATCCACCCAGGGAGTCAGGATCCAGCAGGTTCTGTTAACGCAGCTGCGTCTCACGCAGTAGGTGCTGACCGTTAAAGACCTGATCTTCCGCTTTCTCTCAAGGCCCTTTCACAATGTCACTCAGAGCTCCACTCCTCATCGCTTTCACCCTGCTCGCAAGCTGTGAACCCCCGAATCATGACGTTCAAATTGACCCGACCGAGTCAGTTTGGGCCGTTGACTTGATCAATATCCTGCCGGGTGGTGAAGAAGAATACGTCGGCAACATCCAAAACAATTGGGCCCAAGCCAGAGACATCGCTCTTCGGACGGGCGACCTTGTTTCATTTCGGGCTTTGATCACCAGGCCTGATTCGACGAGAGAATGGGATCTAATCCTTATGACTGAGTACGCCGATTCTGGCCGCTGGGACGATCGGGAGGCGATCTTCAATCGAATTTTCGAATCTGCTGAATATCAACATATTCCTACGGCGCGGCCTGGTTCAGAGCTGAGAGAATTCATCGAAAGCGGGGTCGCCTTCACCTCGATCCTCCGGGAGGAGAAGCGGTAGAAGAGAAGCATCTGAAGCATCTGAAGCATCTGAAGCGTAGGGAAACCAATGGCAATCAAACGTATCTGGCACGGGTGGACGTCTCCCGAGAACGCCGAGGCATACCGACTTCTACTTCACCGGGAGGTACTTCCAGGCATCGAAGCCAAGGGTATTCCCGGCTACCGCAGTCTCGAACTTATTTCTCGAGACCTGGGCGAAGAGGTGGAATTCGTGACAATCATGACTTTCGAATCACTGCAAAATGTCGTCGAGTTTCAGGGCGAGGACTACAAGCGTGCCTACGTGCCAGATGCCGCCAAGGCTATCTTGAGTCGGTGGGATGAGGTGTGCGCCCACTATGAGGTTGTTGAGCGTCGGGACCCGCTTTCGCGAAACCCGCGTCATGAACGGCCGCAAAGAAACTGTTGAACTTGAGGTTTCAGAGTACGCTGAGAACGATCGCGTGCGAATGATCTCGGATGCTGGCGGTACGATCTGGGATACCGTTTTCACTGTCTCACGGAACTCCGACATTGTGGACATGAAGATGCAGATGGACATTGTCCCACACACATGGCTCAACAGAATCATGACTCCTCTTATTCGGCGAATGGTAGTGAAGGGTGTGGCTTCGCCCTTGCCATTTCTCCCGTCGTGGCGGGTGTCGTATCCCTCTTCTTCCGCAAGAGGACCCTTCCACACTTCCTTTCGGTGCCTCCCGGGCTCTGCCCCGTGCGCGTGATTGGTACAGACGACACGGTGAGATGACAGATGGGCACTCTCCGTCCGGCGGCAAGTCGCCGAGCGGAAACGTAAGACGACCGCCTCTGCGGGACTATGTGACCTGGTTCGAAATACCCGCGCTTGACATCTACAGGGCCGCGGGTTTCTACAATGACATTTATGGGATGACCATGGATATCACACACACGAGCGAGTTTGTGATGGCCTTGTTTCCCGCCAAGGCGGGAATTGGCGGCGCCGTCGTGGTTGGTCCAGGGTGCGTACCCAGTACTGTTGGGCCGTTGATTTACCTTAACGGCGGGCCTGATCTGAATGAGGTGCTGTCCCGGGTTGAAGCAGCAGGGGGACGGGTGGTAATGCCCAAGACGCTGATCAGCGAGCGGGCAGGGCATTTCGCCCTGTTCATTGATACCGAAGGCAATCGTCTCGCCTTGCATTCAAGATCTTGATGGGAATCGAACCCGAGGCCAGCGGTAGTGAATCAAAGCCTTCCGCGGCACACTTCAATGTCTCACGCCTCCGCGGGTCCATCTGGAACCGGCTCAAGGGCGTTGCCGGACTAGTCGCCGCTGAACGGACGGAGTCTAATGCGAGGGAGGCCTTCCTCCTGCTGGACGACCTTGACGTATTGGAGCAGTACTGGGCGTTTCCAGGTGCCGCGACCGTGCGCCGTCTTCGTGAGCGGCTGGTGGCACACGAAGTCGTGGGCTTTTCAACTGCGGTCCGAAATCTTGTGAGGGACCTAAGCAGCGACGCCTTCCGGAGCGACCCCGAGGTCTCCCTGAGCGCACTGAACGATGAACAAATCCGAAGCTCGATCGACAACCGTGGGGGCACCAATCAGAAGTACTTCGAGGTGCTCTTCGTCGACAACTTATCGAGCGAGGAAGAAGCTGGCCTGAAAGAAAAGCTGTCCGAAATCCGGGATCCGCAGGAGGAATTCGCTTACGAGCTGGTCGTCGCCCGGTCCTTCCAGGATGCGCTTATCGCGCTCGTACTCAACTCGAATATTCAGGCGTGCGTCATCCGTTTCGGACCGTCGTTTGCGTCGGCAAACGCCGAGGGACTACTCAAGGAATTTGTAGGGCCCGTCCTCGACTCCGCATCAAGCAAGCTGACCGAGAATGAGCGAGGCCCCGCCCTCGGAAGACTGCTTGCCGAGTTTCGGCCGGACGTGGACCGCTACTACATCACCGATACGCCGGTTTCGAACTTGGAGGACTCAACCATGGAGGACTTCCGCCGCATTTTTTACGGCAGAGAGGACTTCCAGGAGCTCCACCTGACCATCGTCCAGGGCATCAAAGAGCGGTACGCCACGCCCTTCTTTTCGGCCTTGATGGAGTACAGCAAGAAGCCAACCGGGGTGTTCCATGCCATGCCCATTTCGCGCGGCAACTCGGTCTTCAAGTCCCACTGGATCCGTGATTTTGGCGATTTTTATGGCCGAAACATGTTCCTTGCTGAAACCAGTGCGACGACCGGCGACCTCGATTCGTTGCTGCAGCCAACAGGAACCCTCAAAGAAGCCCAGGAGCACGCTGCCCGTGCCTTTGGCGCGGAGCGGACGTTCTTTGTCACAAACGGTACGAGCACATCGAACAAAATCGTCGTTCAGGCACTTGTGGCGCCTGGCGACCTGGTGCTGATCGACCGCGATTGCCACAAGAGCCATCACTACGGCCTTGTTCTTTCCGGCGCCCACCCGGTATACCTCGACTCCTATCCGCTGGCGGAGTTCTCGATGTACGGCGCGGTGCCCATCGCCCACATCAAGGATAAGCTGTTACAAT
Source organism: Rhodothermales bacterium (assembly GCA_047619685.1). GTDB lineage: Bacteria > Bacteroidota > Rhodothermia > Rhodothermales > UBA10348 > JABDJZ01. Next base: position 87,668 of record JBLHLC010000005.1, on the reverse strand, counting down.
TGTCTGAGGCAGGACAGCTAAACCGGGTCAAGATGCTGCTCTTGACCAACTGCACATTCGACGGATTGGTGTACAACGTGGAACGTGTCATGGAAGAGGTGCTCGCGATCAAGCCCGACATGGTGTTTCTCTGGGACGAAGCGTGGTTCGCATTTGCAGGATTCTCGCACATTTACCGGCAGCGAACGGCTATGTACGTTGCCGCCAAACTCTCAGATAAATACCGCTCAGCAGCGTATCGGGAGGCATACATCCTGGCCCGCGAGGAGGCCGGTGGCGGCTCTGACCCAATCCCCGGTATGCCGGATCCAGACAGAGTCCGAATCAGGGTCTATGCCACGCAAAGCACGCACAAGACCCTGTCGTCCTTCAGGCAGGGATCGATGATCCACATCTGGGACGAGGAATACCAGCGCCGGTCTGAAGCGTCGTTTCAAGAGGCCTACATGACGCATACCAGCACCTCGCCCAATTACCAAATCCTCGGATCTCTGGACGTGGGTCGGCGGCAGGTAGAGTTCGAAGGCTACGAACTGGTCGAAAAAAGCGTAGAGTTGGCGATGCTCCTGCGCGCCAAAATCACAGACCATCCGAAGCTTCGAAAGTACTTCGACGTGTTGGCGGCGGGAGACCTGATCCCTGCCGAGCATCGGAATTCGGGGTTGGGCGAGTACTACAACGAGGACACCGGCTGGAACCGAATGGAAAGCGCCTGGGCGCAGGACGACCTTGTCCTGGATCCCACGAAGATCAACCTTTTCGTCGGGAGAACCGGCGTGGATGGCGACACCTTCAAGAATCGCTTTCTCATGGATAAATTCGGCATCCAGATTAACAAGACTTCGCGCAACACCGTTCTGTTCATGACGAACATCGGTACCACACGCGGATCAGTCGCATACCTGATACGGGTCTTGCTGCAGATCGTGGATGAACTCGATGCGGGGTTTGAGTCCATGAACAACGAGGAGCGGTCGGAGCAACTGGCCAGCCAGCGGTCGTTGACCCACGAGGTCCCCCCGCTGCCGGACTTCAGCCGGTTTCACGCCTCATTCCAGGCAATCCCCGGACTTCCTGGAGGCAACCTTCGGGAAGCCTATTTCCTGGCCTACCAGGCGGACCAATGCGGGCACGCCACCTTTGGGGAGTGCGCCAGCCTCATGGCTCTCGGGCGGGAGGTCGTATCTGCCTCCTTCGTCATTCCGTATCCGCCGGGCTTCCCGGTTCTGGTGCCTGGCCAGGTGCTGAGTCCCGAAATTCTGGCCTTTTTGGTCGCTCTTGACGTGAAGGAGATTCACGGCTACGAACACGATCTGGGCCTGCGGATATTCAGCGAGTCCGCCTTGGGGCGCCAGCGCACCGGAACCGCCATGGGTACTGCCTCCATGGGAGTTTGAAGAATGGCCATCCACGCGAACTTGTCCAGCGCGCGGACGCCAGCCACATAGCGAGCCAGAGCCACAATGACTGAAGAAAGAATGTCGGCAGACAGAGCAGCCAGCGGCAGTTTGTACCGCGATGCCAATTTTATCGCCAACGAGTGGGTCGACGCCGGAGATGGCTCGTTTACCACCGTGCTGGACAAGTACTCCGGCACCGAGTTGGCTCGATTGCCGAACGCGACCAAGAAGCAGATGGAGTTGGCTATTCAATCTGCGGCTGACGCGTTTGGACCGTTCCGCAAATGGTCTTCGGGCAAGCGGGCAGCCGGGTTGGAGAAACTGGGCGCGCTGATCGCCGAGAATGGGGAGGAACTGGCCCGGTTGATCGTGCAGGAAGGGGGCAAGCCCATCAGCTACGCACGCAACGAGATTACACGGTGTGTTACCACGGTCAAGACCGCGGCTGCCGAGGCACTCAGATTCTCCGGCGAGACCGTTCCGCTCGACTTTGATGCCGGCCAGGGAAAGATTGCTTTTACTACGAGGATCCGATTGGGCCAATCGCGTGCATTACGCCTTTCAACTTTCCACTCAACCTGGTCCTGCACAAGGTGGCGCCCGCCCTGGCCGTGGGGTGCCCGGTCATCGTTAAACCGGCGCCGCAGGCCCCTCTCAGTACCATCGCGCTCGCCACCCTCATTGAAAGAGCAGACTATCCTACAGGCGTTTTCAGTGCCCTTGCTTGCGGAATCTCACCTAGATCGTCTCGTGTCGAGAGTCGCGACTATGGGTAGGTCAGACAAGTCAGAAGTCATCCCGACAAGTGGAGTACCCTATCACATCATGTCGAAACGCTACCATGGCTGAACACACCGCCGATGTAATCTGGCACCGCCGCGAGGCTCCCTTCACCGACAATCGCTACAGTCGCGCCCACATCTGGGAGTTCGATGGCGGGGTCACAGTGGCCGCGTCCTCCTCGCCGCAGGTCATCCCGTTGCCGCTGTCCGTCGCTGAGGCCGTTGACCCGGAGGAGGCGTTCGTCGCCAGTCTGTCAAGCTGCCACATGCTTTGGTTCTTGTCCATCGCCGCCAAGCGTGGCTTCGTGGTCGAGGGCTACCGGGATCGCGCAGTCGGAGTGATGGGACGGGACCCGTCTGGTTCTCAGGCAATGACGATCGTGACCTTGCGACCCGAGACAGAGTTCGTTTCGAGTACCCGCCCCACGCCGGAGGAGATGCTTGCCATGCACTACGAAGCGCACTCCAAGTGTTTCATTGCCAACTCAGTGAAGTCGGAGATTCGGTGCGAGCCGGTCGGCCAGGAGGTCCTTTGATGCTCGATCCCGTCCGCCCCATTGAGTTGGCCCAGATAGAGGCCGCGCGGGAGCGCATCGCCGGCACAATCCTGCGCACTCCTCTGGTGCGCCTCGACTTGGGCCCCGGCTATCCAGACATCCGCCTCAAACTCGAGAATCTTCAACCGACCAACGCCTACAAGCTCCGGGGGGCCGTAAACGCTGTATTCTCGTTATCCGACCACAATCGAAATCGCGGGGTGTGGACGATCAGTGCCGGGAACGCGGGGCAGGGTGTGGCCTACGCCGCCAGAATGGCCGGAGTCCCTTGCACGGTCGTGGCCATCGAAACGGCCCCGCAATCCAAGCTCGACCGCATGCGCGCGCTGGGAGCTCGACTTGTCCCCGTATCGTTTGGGGTCGCCTGGCAAGCCCTCGAGGACCGGGCGTACGCCGGAGTGGAAGGGACATTCGTCCACCCGTTTGATGACCACGATTTCATTGCCGGCCACGCGACGATGGGGCTTGAGATTCTCGAGGACGCACCTGACGTAAGCGCGGTGATCGCCAGCATCGGAGGGGGCGGGCTCATCACGGGAGTTGGCACTGCGATCAAGGCCCTCCGCCCGACGACCCTGATATGGGGCGCCGAGCCAGAAACAGCGGCTCCGGCGGCGCTGTCATTCTCCCTGGGGTCTCCCCAAGTTTTCCCGAATTGGGAGGCGTCCTTCGTCGACGGCGCCGGCGGCCGCAGCGTCTTTCCCCGAATGTGGGAGCGGATGCGGCCGGTGCTCGACGGCTGCATTGTCGTCAGCCTGGAGGAAACGAAGCAGGCCATGCGTCTCTTGGCGGAGAAGGCACGCGTGATCAGCGAAGGCGCCGGGGCCATGCCCCTTGCGGCTGCCCTTAGCGGGAAAGCCGGACCCGGTCCTATCGTTGCGATCGTCTCCGGCGGAAACATCGACTTGACAGTATTCAGCGAACTCGTCGGGGGAGCCCCATCTCTCGCCAAAGGCACTGAGCCAGCCTGACAAGCGAATGTCGCGGACTGCCGCGCCTACTGGCGATCCCAGGAATTCGCTCGGCGACTGTAACCTCGCTCCCTTGCCAGCCGTCCTTATCAACGGGCGCAGGAAAACCAAGCTGAGGATTAGGGAACAGAGGCGGCCCCTCCCGTTGTCCCGCAACCGGCCGGCTTCATGTTCAAGAGCCATCTCAAGACGTCCCTGCGGGCACTGACCAACCGCAAGGGATTCTCCTTCATCAACGTCGGCGGCCTTGCCATGGGCGTTGCCTGCTTTGCCCTCATCGGCCTCTACGTCCAGGAGGAGGTCAGCTACGACCGGTACAACGAGAACGCGGACCATGTCTACCCGATGGGGCTGCACATCTTCCTCGACGGCACCGAGTCCAACTTCGCGACGGTCGCCGCCCCCGTCGCACAGGGATTGAAGGACAACTTCCCCGAAATCGTGGAGGCGACCCGCATCAGCAAGGGCGGGGCCCCGGTTCTCCGACCTTACGCCGAGCTGGCTCGGCATCTGTCTGATCGCAACATCGCCTCACTACGGCTCGATCTTCGGGGGCACGGAGAGAGCATCAATTAGGGACGTTTCGTCCCGGGAGAAATGCCGCGCGACCCATTGATATGGGATGCCGAAATCGATGGTGCTGCTGCACTCGAATACTTGCGGTCTCATCCGAGAATCGACGCCACCGCGATTGGCGTCGTTGGCGAAAGCTATAGTGGTGAGGAAGCCGCCGAAGTCGCTCGCAGCCGAGCGTTTGCTCAAGTCTTGGTCGTACTATCACCCGGGTCCCTGAGCGAAGCATCCATATCGGCAATCGACTCGACTGGGATTCCATGGCTATTCGTCACAGCACGTGAAGACCCGTTCCTGGTGGACATCACCGCCACCGTTTCGCATAGCAGTGGAAACGCCGAGCTCAGTCTGCTCCCGGGCGAGGGCCACGCCACGAACCTGTTCTCAGAACACCGTGACCTGGCTGAGAAGATTGCCGTTTGGTTAGCCGCGCGGCTCCGATGAACCCTAGACCACCAACCGCTAAGCAACCGGGCCGGCTACGTCCTCTCGCTCAACGAACGCCTTGAACTCCGCCTGAACGATTGAGATGGTCTTATTGAGTTGTGGGCCAAGGGCGAACTTCTCCATCAAGGCACCCACCGGCCAGAATCCGGTTTCCATCACGATAAACGTGGTGGCCTGGGTGCGGTTGTCGCTCATCTCTCTGAGGCGCCAACCTCCGAAGGCTTTCTTTACGAAGAAGGGCAGTCCCTCCAGCGACAACGTGTACGACTCGCCTTCTTCCCACTCCAAGACGTTCTCCACCAGAGTGCCAAACCCAGGCACATCGCACGTTCGTCCCGCGCCTATTCCGCGTTCCACTTCACTGTGAAAGTGCGCCTCCCTAACCGTGCGGGTCCAGAGCGCAATGTCTGCGAGTCGGCTGATTTTGTCCCAAACCGGGCCTATCGGTGCATCGATCTCAATGCTCTTTTCTACCTTCATGGTGACTCTCTATTTGTTGGTCGCGGCGGTTGTGGCGACCGGTTGGCTAGACTTAGACTACAAGGTCGGCATCGACGTCGGTCGTGCAAACCCATGCTTCCAAGAGCGGCATCTACCTGAGCACATCTGAAGCGCGGACCCCGCACCTCATGGGCAACACACCCGGGTATTCAGAAAGATCGAAGCCTCCAGAATGAAAGCAGCTCAAAGTCCCATCTGGACCATCAGCGTCTTTCTGGCTCTGACAATAAGCCTCTACACCGTTGGGGTTTGGCTGATTTTCCGCCTGGGTAGCGCAACTCCACTGATGCTGTCCGTTGGGTTGGCCACCATAATCACCTGCCTGATTGTAGGGAAGGACCTTCGAACCTTGGGGTGGCATTGGGGCAAGCGGAGGTCTCACGGGCTCAGTTATTTTCTTCCTCTGGGCTATACCACCCTTGCATTTGGGTTCATCTGGGCATCCGGTATCGGTGGCTGGTACGACCTGGATTTCGTACTGGAGCAAAAGGCCAATTACAACCTGGCGGCTTGGTCAAATCCTGCTGTCATTGGGCTTCATTTTTTGCTCACGGGGACCGTGAGTTTTGTTTTGCTCCTGCCATCGGTGCTGGGCGAAGAACTCGGATGGCGAGGGTTGCTTGTGCCTGAACTGTCCAAGTTGATGCCATTCACCGGCGTCGCTCTGGTTTCGGGTTTGCTTTGGGCGGTGTGGCACTGGCCATTGATGTTCATGGGGTTGTACGGGGTCGAAGGCACGCCATTCTTTTACCAGTTGGCGTGTTTCTCGCTAGGCATAATGTCCATGTCCGTCATCATGACGTACGTCAGACTGAAGACCGATAGCCTTTGGCCTGCGGTCGTCTTTCACATGAGTCACAACGTGTTCTTACAGAAGTTTTTTGGTCCAATGACCTCGGCCAAAGCCAACTCTGCCTGGTTTCTGGACGAATTTGGCGCCGCGGTGCCTGCCGTCCTCGTGGCGCTCGCATTCTTCTACTGGAGAAAAGGACGCCGTGAGTTTGGCGCAGCCAAAGCGTAACGAACCGTTGACACGGGCCGTTTTGGGCCTGAAACGCCGATCTGGGTTCCAACCTCAGCGCCGCACGCGCTCGCGCAACGCCTCCCACCGCTGCATCACCTCCTGAAGCTGCGTCCGCGCCGCGTCGCACGCCGCCACCTGCCGCTCGGTTGGCCCCACCTCCGCTGCCTGCATGGACATGGCCGCGCTCATGAGACTCGTGCTCACCCCGTTCAAGGTGGGCGGACCCGACGGCGCTGCACCGCGGAAACGCCGGCCACCGGTCGGACCAGGCGCAGGGGCAAGGGCTTCGACCTCGGCCTTCAAGTCGGCGCCAGCAAGACGCTCCACCATGGCGCGCGCCTCCTCATAGGCGGCATGGGCCGCAACCGCGCCGTCGTACATCTCACGCGAGAGCGTGGTAACGTGCTCAAGCTCGGCCGCGGACGTCTTCACCCGCGGGTCCAGGCGGAGCGTAAGAGGCTGTTCAAACTGCCGTCCGCCCACGGCTAGCCGGATTGTGTAGTCACCCGCAGGCGCCCACGGAGCGTCTACCAATGGGTACGTCTGATGGTTGGGAGCGAAGTCCTTGGAGAGGGCGATGACGATTCGGCCCATGGGCACGTCTATGTAGAGCGTGTACTCGGGGTCCAGCTCGGCCCACTCCTGCGGACTGGCTTCCGGAGACTGCGCGGCCAGCAAAGCGGGACAGGCCAGGCAGATCAGCAAGGTCACGATCGGAAATATCAGGGAGCGTGTCACGCATTTCTCGGTTGCTTTCGCCTCATGGTAATCGTGTTTCCCCATCAAAACGCAGGCCCCCTCCGCGGCTTGTTCCACAAAACGAAACAAACCAACAGAGCCCCGTAGGATTACTTCCAGCAACAGGAAGAAATACACATGACGCTGCTTACCCGCTCCGAAGAGTTCGTCCTTCTCGCCGTATGGCGGCTGCAGGGCGATGCCTACAGCTTGGCTCTCATGAAACAACTGTCCAAGTCCACGGGCGAGAGTTGGTCCCTGGGATCGATCTTCACGCCTCTGGAACGCCTGACTAAGCGGGGCCTCGTCACCTCCTTCCGGACCAAGCCCACGGCTGAGCGCGGCGGGCGGCCCAAGCGCATCTACCAGCTTACCCCGCTCGGGAAGCGGGAGCTGCTGCATACCCGCGAAGTGGAAAACACCATGTGGAGCGGCATCACAAATCTGGCCCTTGCGGGCGTACGGACATGAACGGATTTCGATTGCCCAAATACTCCGCCCGCTTCGCCTCCTGGCTGCTGAATGACCGTGGAGAAACCGCGCTTGGCGACTTCCAGGAGTACTACAGCATCGTTGCCGAGGAGTCCGGGTCCTCCGCGGCCGTCTGGAAATTTCGGATCCAGGTCCTGACCATGACGCCTGGGCGTCTTGCGGAGAAGACCCGCCAGGGCCTCGTGATGCTGATGAATTACCTGACGCTTGCCGTCCGGCACTTTCGCAAGCAGCGGGTTGCCTCCACGATCAACGTCTTTGGACTCTCGGTTGCCGTCGCGTGCTGCATCACCGTGTTCCTGTTCCTGAACGGGTACATGAACATGAACGCCGAACACGTCAACGGGGACCGCACGTATCTCATCGAGCAGGTGATGGACCGGGACGGAGCGCAAGAAGTGTACGGTCAATCCCCCATGCCGCTCGGGCCCGCACTGGTCGAAGACCTGGCCGCAGTAGAGCAATCGGTGCGGGTGTCGGGCAAAGGTGCCGTCGTGTATGTCGACGACAAGCCGTTCGAGGAATGGGTCATGTTCGTCGAGCCGGCCTTCATGGACATGTTCTCCTTCCCAATGGCCAGCGGGTCAGCCAGCGCGCTGCTGGATCCGGACCAGGTAATTCTCGGCGAGAAGGAAGCAAAGCGGCTTTTCGGTAACGAACCTGCGGTCGGGCGAGAATTGAGCATCGTTCTCACAAACGGCCGCAATATCTCGGCGACCGTCGCGGCCGTAGCGGAGCGGTTTGCCACGAGCGCGGGGGTCCGGTTTACCATGCTCATGAACCTCGACAGGATTGCCGACGAGACGTATGGCGATTGGAAGGCCGATGCCGGGGCAACGTTTGTCATGCTGCAACCGGGTGCATCCAGGGATGAGGTGGACTCCGCACTGGTTCGGTATGTCGCGGTTCACAACGCCGGGGACGCGGAGAACCCGGTGGAAGCCTTTCGCCTAGACAATATTCAGGACCCGAATCCCAAGGCGTGGGACGTGCGCAACCGGATCATCGACGCGCCGAATCCCGTCTTCATCCTGATGCTGCTGGCAATCCCGCTGTTCATGCTGGCGCTTTCGTGTTTCAACTACATCAACATCTCCCTGGGTGCCGCTGGCCGGCGGCTGCGGGAAATCGGGATCAGGAAGGTGGTCGGGGGCTCGCGGAGTCAGCTCGTTCTCCAGTTTCTCGGCGAGAACCTGTTCCTGTGCTTTCTGTCGCTTCTCCTGGGAATCGCGGTTGCGTTTTTCCTCCTCATTCCGCTCTTCAATTCGATCCTCGTCAATCAGATTGTGTTCGTGGCGGCCGACCTGAAGCCGCTGGTCCTGTTTCTCCTGGCCCTCCTCGTTCTGGTCGGACTGCTCTCAGGATCCTACCCGGCGTTCTACGTCACGTCGTTTCGACCCGTCCAGGTGTTGCGGCAGAGCATCGGTCTCGGTCGCAAAAACTGGCTCACGAGCACCCTGCTGACGGCCCAGTTCGCCCTGGCCTTTCTCACTGTGATCATCGGCGTGTATCTGACCATGAACGGCCAATACATGCTGAGCCAGGAGTGGGGGTACAATCCTGCCGGTGTCGTTTCGGTCCGGGTCGGCTCGGATGCCGAGGCGGCGGTTGTGCGCGACATGGTCAGTCAGAGGGCGAACGTGGTGTCGGTCACCAGTTCGGTCGATCAAGTCGGCGTGGCCACGGGTCGGGCCGAGGTTACCGTGCGCGGCGAGGAGATAAATTCGTACCGTTTCGCCGTCGGGGCAAACTACACGGAGACGATGGGGCTTTCCATCGAAACCGGCCGGGGGTTCAACGACGACTTTACTGGCGACCAGCTAAACTCCGTGCTTGTCAATGAGGCATTTGTCCGGAAACAGGGATGGGAAACCCCGCTCTCCGAGACCATCCGGATGGACGGCTCGGACCGGAATGTGGTCGGCGTCGTGGGTGACGTGCTGGTCTTCCCGATGCAAAGCGATCTGCCGGTCATATTCAGCCGATCGGCGGAATCCGAAGCGCGATTCATCACGATGCGTATCGACGGGGTCGGACCCCGCGAAATGATCGCGGTCCTGCGTGCCTCGTGGAAGGAGCGTTTCCCCGATCGCCCCTTCGACGCCCTGATCCAATCCGAGGCCTTCGACGCGAATCTCCAGTCGTATGGCAATGTGGTCCAGGCGTTTGGGTACCTGGCGGCGCTCGCGCTGGCTATCGCCTGCCTGGGGCTCTTCGGGCTGGCCTCGCAGAACATGGCCCAGCAGCTGAAGGATATAAGTGTCCGCAAGGTACTGGGCGCATCGGTCAGCCATCTGATGCTCATCGTGAATCGCCGCTTCCTCTTGATGCTGTTCATCGCGGCGGCCATCGCAACGGCCATCACCATTGCGGGGTTTGCAGCGCTGACCAGCATCCCAACCTGGGAGATCAGGCATCTTCCGCTCGGGCCTGGTCTGTTTGCGGTCGCCTATGCTGTCGTGCTTTCCACGGCGGCCATTGCGGCTGGGTCGCAGGCCCGAAGCCTGGTTAAGGCGGATCCGGCGGTAGTGCTGAGGAGCGACTGAGTGAGGCACCCTCGTAACCATTGGAATGCCGAGGCCGTAAGGCCGATGCCAATCAGATTATCCGCCCTCATACATGAAACGAGCCATCCGCCACATCTTTCTGACACTTGCCGTGATGGCGCTATGGGCGGCCCTGATGTTCGCCGGTACCATGTACGGCTGGTGGCACGCGCCCATCGCCGAGCATGGTGGCACGCAGGTGTACCTGGATGCCGTCAAGGGGGAACTGGACACGGAGTTCGTCGGGAATTTCGCCCTGGCCGTTATGGAGGAGGGGCAGGTTGAAGCAGAACTGGTTCACTCGGCTGGCGCGGAAGTCGACAGGAATACCGTGTTCCAGGTGGCTTCGCTGAGCAAGTGGGTTTCCGCCTTTGGTGTAATGAAACTGGTCGAGCAGGGCCTGCTGGATCTGGATGCACCGGCTAGCACATACCTGACGCGTTGGCAATTGCCGCCAAGCGACTTCGACAATGACCAGGTGACGGTTCGCCGAATCCTGAGTCACACGGCCGGACTTGCCGATGGGCTCGGTTATTCCGGCTTCGAACCGGGGACGCCGACGCAGCCAATCGAAGAATCACTTACCAAGGCATCGGATGCCGACGAAGGCATAAGCGGGTCGGTGCACGTTGGCATGGAGCCCGGTAGCGGCTTCGAGTATTCTGGTGGCGGCTACACGCTTCTCCAACTACTGGTGGAGGAAGTGACCGGGCAGACATTCGCCTCCTTCATGAAGGAATCTATTTTGGCGCCCCTGGAGATGAATCACTCGTCCTACGTCTGGGACGATACCACGGGCCTCAGGTTGGCCGAGTTCTACAACGGTGACGGCAGCGAAGCGACGCACTACCGATACACGTCGCTCGCGGCGACATCTCTCTACACGTCGCTGCACGACCTGGAAGTGTTCTTTCAGGTTTTCCTTGTGGGTAATGACGGCGAACCCATTGGCCGTGGCGTCCTCAGTCCCGAGACCATCCGAATGATGAGAGAGCCGCATGCAAAGACGATGGGCATCGACATCTGGGGATTGGGCACCATTCTCTACGCGCCTGCGGAGAACGACGACTTCATCATTGGTCATGATGGAAGGAGCACCCCGCCAATCAACACCGCAGTCAGGCTTGATCCCCAGTCAGGGAACGGCATCATCGTCCTGGAAACCGGGAATGCTTTATTGGCGACGAGGTTGGCGAGTGAATGGGTGTTCTGGAAGACCGGAAAGGTGGACTTGACACTCTTCACCATGGGAACGGACGGCATGAAGTCCGCCGTTGGCACAGGCTGGATGGTTATTCTGGTTGGCTCCGTCCTTCTCGGGGTAGTAGGCTTTTTTAGAAAGAGGAGGCGGACCTCCCCGGCAAACAACAGCTAACATCAGGATGCCTGACTACGTCCTCGCGCAACTGAACGTAGGCAGGGCAAAGGCACCGTTGGACTACCCCGTCATGGCCGACTTTGTGGCCAACCTGGACCGCATCAACGCCCTGGCCGAGGCCGCGCCCGGGTTTGTGTGGCGTCTGAAAACGGACGATGGAGACGCTACGACCCTTAGACCATTCGGAGACGACACAATTGTCAACCTCTCGGTTTGGGAGGATCTGGAATCGCTCAGGCGATACGTCTACGAGTCAGGCCATCTGGAAATCATGCGCCGCCGGAGGGAGTGGTTCAGCCGCATGATTGAGGCTTCCATGGTTCTTTGGTGGATACCCAGCGGTCACCAACCCGACGAGGCCGAGGCCAAGGAACGATTGGATGCCCTCCACGCTGACGGCCCATCACCTGAGGCGTTCTCCTTTGGGGCCTCGTTTCCAGCTCCGGGATTCCAGGCCGGCTTCGGATAATACTGGGCTCTCGAGGGCTCTATCGGGCTCGGGTCGGCGCTCGATGCGCCGGAGTGGAATAAGGGATCCCCATCCCACCAAATCCCCCGAATTGACCGCACGGAAGCGGAACACGGGCGGCAATTCCACTTTCGCACCCCTGTTGACGGTCACAGAAGTAGAATTGGGAGAACGTATTCTTAGGCCAACGCTTAAGTGCCAAACAGAACGGCGCACTACGCTAGCCTCGTTGGAGCGGGACCATTGGCCACCGCTCTAAAGTCTTTCTCGGGAGCGGCCTCAATCAACCCGCAACACATCGGCCGGCACCACCTGAACGAGTTTGCGTGACTGCACTGCCAGCGATAAAGCGGCCACCAGAAATACCAGCAGGTTCGAGATCACGAACGGGGCCGCGCCCACCGAAACATCGAATTGGGCAAGATCCAGAAAGAAGCTGCCGGCCATTACGCCCAGGCTGGTAGCAATAAGCGTGGCGATGCCGAGCATGACTAAAAAATCGCGGTTTACCACGACGACGATGTGGGCAGCTGACGCTCCCATTGCCTTGCGAATACCTACCTCTTTGACGCGTTGTGCGGCCTTCTGCGACGCCAGCCCAAAGAGTCCCATGCAGGATATCAGCAGGGCGAACCCGGCCAGGTACGCCGTGAAAGTAGACAGGCCCTGGAGTGACTGGGACTCAAATACCTCTTGCTGCGGGTAATAAGAGAAACTGGCCTCCGGGAATTTTCGCTCCCAGAGATCCCTCAGCGACGCCACGGTTTGCTCCTCCTGACCCTGGGCGACGCGGACGGCCAGACTTCTGAATTGGGAAGGCGGCGATACCTCAAAAACCACGGGATGCTCTTTGCCAAGCAGCGGGGCTATCAGGAAATCCTCCACGACACCGACTACTGTATACAACTGCGCGTCCATGCGGATGGACTCGCCGACCGGGTTCTCCGAGGCCAGCTCCGAGGCGAAGGTCTTGTTGATGACCACGGACGTAGCGTCGTCGGACTCAAACCCTCCGCCAAAGGAGCGGCCTTCACGGGTCTGGATACCCATTGTCTCCAGATAGTCCGGGCTCACGCCAAAGTAATAGACCCGGCGATCCGTGGCCTCGGCCGATGCCCAGGTTCGGCTGCGGAATGCTCCCAGGTGATCTCGCGTGCCGGAGAGAGCGACTACGTTTGGAAAGAGGGAAGCCTCATTCTTGAGCAGGTCGAAGTGCTCCTCACCCAGAACAGGGAGGATAACCAGCGACTCCTTGTCGTACCCCCAGTCATCGGGGGTCAGTTTCTCATCCAGAGAGCCGATGAAGGCGGAGAAACTGATGGTGAGGATGGTGAGGACAAATTGTAACGTGGTGAGCGTCCGCGTGAGGCCCTTCTTTTCGGCGATGGTCCGCTTTCCACGCAGGATCTCCATGGGCATGAACGCCGAAATGTAGAAGGCGGGATATGCTCCCGAAGCGATGCCGACGAAGGCAAGAATCCCAATCAGGAATACCCAAAATTGGAGCTCGCCGAAATAGTCCATCGGGATGTCTAACGCCACCATGCTGTTCAGGAACGGGATCGTGACCGTGGCTGCAACCAAGATCCCCCCGAGCAGAGCGACACAGCAGATGACAAGGTTTTCGGTCAAGAATTGCCCTATGAGCTGGCTCTTCTCAGCTCCTACTGTCTTGCGGATCCCGATTTCCTTCAGCCGCTGCGCAGCCGACCCCAGAGCGATGGTCACGTAGTTGAAACATGACACCAAGAGCATCAGAATGCCGAGCACTCCGAACATGACAGACTCCGCCACGCGGGGAGCTTGCATCGCGCGGCCCCGGATCAGCCAGGCAGTTCGCCAGTCCGGGTTCTGGACGTTGTCGAGGAAGAGTGCAGAGACCTTCTTCGCATCATCGGCCGCGTTGATCGGACCGAGGAACGAGGCCATCTCGTCCGTAACAAACTCCACGTCATCCGGGTCGGGTATTTGAACAAATGTGGTACTCGTGAGGACGCCCCAGTCGTCCATATTTTCTGTACCCACTGCCCCCAACTTGTCGTACCCAAGCAGGAAATCGAAACGAAAGCTGGCTGACTCCGGAAATGCTGCCGCGACGCCCCGAACCACCAGAAGCTCCTCAGCGCCGTCCCCGAAGCGGACCAACAGGCCTTCGCCGACCGGGTCCTGATCCCGAAAATATTTAGTCGCCATCTCCGAACTGAGAACCACCGATTGCGGATCGAGGAGCGCATCTGGGAGTCCAGCGGCCAGCGGGAAGGTGAACATCTCGAAGAACCCAGGATCGGCGAAGGTGAAGTTCTCCTGGAAGGCACTTTCTCCCGTTTGCACCGTGGCGCGCTGCCGCGAGACCCTGACGGCCCGTTGGACCTGCGGAAATCCCGAGACCAGGGCGGGGCCGAGGGGCGCCGGCGACGAACCCCACCGGTCTGGCTGGCCGGACTCATCGACCTCGCGGACGGCCGTATGCCCAACCATGTAGATCTCCGCGCCGTTGGCGTGGAAGTCATCGTTGGTGTTCAGGACCAGGATGAAGAAGAACAGGGCGATGGCACTGCCAATTGCCGCCGATAAACCGAAAATATTGATCGAGGACGCGACCGGATTTCGTTGCATAGTGCGCAATCCGACGGTGAAATAATTCCGGAGCATGATGATGCCCCAGCGCAACTCTTCAAAGATCTGATCGGGAATCAACCGAAGGACCTGACCCCGGTACCACCACCGGGCTCGCCGGGGGCCATAGGCGCTAGCGACCTCGTTGAATCCCTCCTCGAAATCGCCGACAGAAGTGTCGAAGTGGTCAGAAAGAAGGCGGCCAAGAATGAACGCCGAAATGCGGGGCGGATGCATATGTTTTTTCGTGTCGGGTCCCTCTGTCATGCCAATCCTCCCTTCAGAGCCAGGTCAAAGACGCCCTCCCACACCGTGGATTCGATGCGACGAATATCCAGCAGTGCCTCCCGGCCCATGGGCGTCAGCCGGTATACCCGCTTGTGACGCCCCCCGCGCTCCGGGACCGGATCGGTGAGGTGGGACGTGACCAACTGTTTGCGCGTCAGGCGCTTGAGCGGTGTGTAAATCGAACTGAGCGACCAGGTGTAGCCTGTACTCTTGGATAACTGCTTCTGGATCGGCAGGCTGTATGCGTCACTCTGCAGCTTCCAGATAGCCAGCATGACGAATTCCTCGGGTCGGGTCAGTAGATTCAAGATGGGCGCCGGTGAAGGGGTTCACGTGTAAAGTGAAACATATCCTACGGGGCGACTTCGATTTGTTTCAGTTTGGATGGGATTCCAGAAACGAAGTGAGGCGAGGTCCTTCAGGTTCATTTCTGGCCGCCGCTTGCCCGTCGATTGCGTACTTTCGAGTCGACGAATCCAGCGCCGATGCACGACACCAAGAAATACGTATCCATTGCCGGCAACATTGGGGCGGGCAAGAGCTCGCTGACGCGACTCCTCTCCGGCTACTTCAAGTGGGAGGCCATGTATGAGCGAGTGGATGACAACCCGTACCTGAGCGATTTCTACGATGACATGCAGCGTTGGTCGTTCAACCTGCAGGTGTTCTTCCTCTCGTCGCGGTTTAACCATCAGCGGCGCATCGAGGAACTGCCCCACTCCATCGTACAGGACCGCTCCATCTACGAGGACGCGGAGATCTTTGCCCGGAATCTCTACGAAATGGGGCTGATGACGCCGCGCGACTACGAGAACTACACGTCGCTGTTCAAGATCATGACCTCGTACTTGCGTCCACCACAGCTTTTGGTCTATCTCCGAGCCTCCGTTCCGACCCTCGTCGGCCACATTCAGTCTCGCGGCCGCGCATTTGAGTCCACGATTCGGATAGAATATCTGGAACGGCTGAACAAGCACTACGAGAACTGGGTAGACCGCTACGACCTTGGACCCAAGCTCATTATTGATGTGGACGAGCTGGACTTTGTAAACGTAGATGGCGACCAACGCGAGATCATTGCACGCATCGAGAGCCGCCTCTTCGGACTTTTTCCTGAGTAGGGCCCTGATCCGGCCTCTACTGATCATGGGTGTCCTCTCGGTCGTTGCGAGGACGGGCGGGGATGTTGTCGCGCAGCCCGCGCAGATCCCATCGTTTTCAGATTCCGCCCTGGTGCGGCTTGATCCCCCCGCACCGACCCGACCTCCGCGACTCCCCTTCCTGGACGCGACCTCGTTGTTGTTCTCGGCCCGTGGAGTATGGACATATGATTTCGGGACTCCCGGCTGGCCAGACGGCTGGAGCCCCCACGGCATCGATCCGGGGCAAACCGGCCTGGTTCTGGAAGGCATTCCCTTTGACGATCCGGTCACGGGGCGTCCTACCTACGAACTCCTCCCCTACGACAAACTGGCGTCGCTCCAGAGGGCGGGGATGGTCCGAGGCCGGCCGGAAGGGCTGTCGGCAGTCCTTGCGCCTTTCGAGACGAGCCGGCCGGTCACTGAACTCGTTTACCGGTCAACGAATACGGGCCTTCAGACGGTGTCGGTTGTCCATGCGCAGACCCGGGCCGCAGGCGCGGAAGGCAAAACCCAATACCTGTTCGGATACGAGGGCGCAGGCGCGCGGGGCGAATACGACGGCAGTCGGCTGCGCCGAAAACGGCAGATCCTGCTTCGGTTGAAACGAGAGACACCCCGGCTCCGCATTGAGATCGGCGAGATGTTCAATCGGCATCGAGTGGGCGCACAATCCGGAGTGGAGCCCTTCGAGGGCTATGAATACGAATCGATCTACCAGCGAGTTGGCGCGGCAGTGGGCGACGAGTCAGCCACGCGCCAGAACTCCCGGAACGATGCCTGGCTGGAAGTAGCTTTTCCGAAGGCGGGCCTCACGACCAAAGCGTATTGGACGGTGTCTACGCTCAAGTACCGGCTCTCGACGGATACCACCATCGCACGGGTTTCGCGGGTGGGAGCCGTGCTCCGCCAGGGTATATGGGGCGAGCGGTTTTCCGTGAACCTGAGCGGACACGTTGACTCGTACCCAACCCGGCCAGGGTGGACCTGGATCCCTCCGGGCACATCATTCGGAATACCACCGTCTCGGGCGGAAGCCGTGGCGAGCCTCTCTGGAAACCACCGCCTGGGCTCGGGCCGCATCTCCTGGTCGGCAGGTATTATGGCACTCAAGGCCGGATTTGCTCACGTGGATAGCGAGCCCTCCGTTGTGGAGCCCGTCATATCCGCGGACATGGACTGGCTGTCAGGAATCGTGAGGCCGTTCATCCACAGCCGAAACGGCACCCAGATTCAGTCGGCATCGGACGTGTTTGGTTTTGGCGACTCGGTGGTCCCCCTGGAATACTCAAGGGTTGGCCGGCAGGCCGTGGACGAAATCGGGATTTCGTTTCGCCCGGGCTGGCTGCACCTTCAGGCCAGCGTTGCGGCCTCCAGGTCCACAGGCGGCACCGTCCGGATGTTGGATGCCACGGGCGATACCCTGAGTGTGGTTCCGTACGATGGCCTTCGCTCCCGCACTTCGGCGACGGCGCGTCTGGGGCTGCGCGAGTTCAGCCGTCGCGGATTCTATTTCTGGGCAGAGGCCACCACCGGGTTCTACGACGGGGTTCAGCCGGATCTTGACGCCCGGCTGGAGGACTCGGTGCCGGAAATATTTGGCAAGGCAGCCATCGGCATCCGCGGGATCGTCTTCCAGGGCGACCTTGACGGAGACCTGGCCATTCGAGCGCGCGCATGGACCGAGCATAACGGGCTGCGCTTCCACCCTCAGACAGGCCTTCTTGCTTTGCCGGATCCCGACTCCCGGCCCCTGGAACAGTCGCTGATATTCGACCTCGTCGGCATAGCACATATCCGATCGGCCACACTGACGGTCTCGTTGGAAAACTTCCTCAGCGGAACGACGCTTACGCCGGGCAATCAACTGGTACCAGACTACCCCTACCCCGCCCGACGGCTGCGATTTTCGGTCTTCTGGCCCATCTTTGATTAACGGCTGTTTTATGGCCCAACACATCCCTATGCGCGTTTTCTTGTTGACGGGTCTTCTTTTGGCTGGCACCCAAATCTCCGGCGCGCAGACGCGGCAATTTGACGCCGGCCGAACACTGGGCGTTCGGGAAGACCTCAGCGCCTCCCTCTCCATGGGCGATCTGGACGGAGACGGAGACCTTGACGTTGTGGTCGCAAACGGCCGTCACTGGCCGGCCGAAAACGAGGTCTTTTTCAACGATGGCACGGGCAGATTCCTGCATGCCATTCCGCTCAGCCAGGACAGGACAACCTCCTACGCAGTCCCCATGGCGGACCTGGATGGCGATGGGGATCTGGACGTGGTTGAAGGCAATGACAACGTGCGCAACCTCCCTTATCTGAATGACGGCACGGGGCGTTTCTTGCCGCAGCCGCCGCTGGGCCCGCCGGCCAACACGCGCAGCATCACGTTGGCCGACCTCAACGGGGACGGCCACCCGGATGTGCTGGTCACCAATCGCGGCCAGACCAACACCATTCACCTGAACGACGGATCCGGTGGATTCCCGACCTCGACACCGTTCGGGTCTGACGATGATTCGACCATCGATGTGGTGGCCGTGGACGTGAACGGGGACGCCCATGTGGATCTGGTCCTTGCCAATCGCGACGGCCAGGAGAACCGCGTCTACCTCAACGACGGCCTCGGCCGTTTCGAGGTCAGCAACCCCTTCGGCACCGGCAGCGACGAGACGCGGGGCGTGGGGGTCGGAGACATGAATGGAGACGGCCATCTGGACATTGTCACTGCCAACATCGGCCAGGAGAATGGTGTCTATTTCGGTGACGGTACGGGGAGCTTCACAAGCGGCATCCACTATGGTCCCGCGGATGCAGAGTCCTACAGCGTCGCACTGGCGGATCTGGACAAAGACGGAGACCTTGACATAGTGGTCGCCAACGTCGGCTCCCAGAATGCTGCCTACTTCAATACTGGAGATGGCAAGTCCTTTGAAAAGGTCCTCTTCGGCGGGGCCGAGAACGACAGCTATGGATTGGCGGTCGGTGACGTTGATGGAGACGGGTATCCGGACATTGGCATCGCGAACTCCGGCGCACCAAATTACATTTACCGGAACGGAATCCAACGATGACGCCCGGCCGAGGCTGGCCCCAGGGCCCTGGTTGAGACCTGCCACAACCTTCCCACACTTGTCCGTATACGGCCGGCATGCAGCCATCTCCCTACGAACAACAGGCCCTTCGCGGAATCGCGGAATGGAAGAACCCGCCCCGTTCCTGGTACCAGGCGGTGCGCGGCAAGATGGACGACGTCTGGAGCACCGCCACCGACTTCGCCAGGGCGATTCCGGGCGTGGAGTGGACGATCGACAACATTGTCACGGGACTGCTGGACCTGACCAACGAGATCAGTCATGACTCGGTCTGGACAGACGGCATCCTCCGAGAGTTTGATCGCTTCGGCGTCAAGGTCTCTTCGCTGGAGGAAGTGAAAGCCCTGGATCTTGAGCAGATCGACACGGTCTCCGCCGGCCTGCAGGCCAAGTACATATCGCTGGCGGGTGCCGAAGGAGCGGTTACCGGATTCGCGGGGCTTGCGGGAATTGTCCCGGACATTGTCGCTCTTGTGGCCATAAACCTCCGCGCCGCAGGCGAATATGCCACGTATTGCGGCTTTGACATCAGCACCCCGGAAGAGCGGCTTTTTGCCCTGGGGATCCTGGACTACGTCGCCAAATCAAGCGACAACGCCAAGGAGTTGGCCATCGAGCCGGCCTATCGCGTCGCGAAGAAGGTGGCCACCTCCCAGGGTGTGAGCGCCATCGAACAAATGGGATTCAACGAGGCCGTTGAGCGGATTGCACGCGCCATCGGGATGAATCTTACGGGGAAGAAGCTGACTCAAGTGGTTCCGGTTGCCGGCGCCGCGGTCGGGGCGGGCCTCAATGTCCTGTACACCCGAAAGGTCTGTCTGACCGCTTCCAACCTCTACCGCGAACGCTTTCTGATTGAGAAGTACGGACCGTCTGTGAGTGGGTGATCACCCGTTCGCCAGGCAATTGCCCGTCCTGGCCACACCTAGGTGGCCTTTCGCAGCCGACAGACAAAAAAAGCCTCGAACGTCCCGTCGGGCAGCACCCGCATCGCGTTGGACACCGCCGGATCAAAGTCCTGGCCGCGCCACGTAGTAAGGGGTGGCGTTCTGGTTGGTAATTCCAGCTCGATCGGTTCCACCTCCAGCGCCTCGCCGAACGTATCCAGGGCGTGCTGCACGACGGCCTCGTTTTCCTCCGGCGCATAGGAACACGTACTGTACACGATCGCCCCACCAGGCTTTGCACAACGAACGGCGCTTTCAAGGAGCCGACGCTGCTTCCCCGCCATGGTCTTGACCTTGCGCTCGCTCCAATGCCCGTATGAGGCAGGGGTGTCCGGGCGCATCTGCCCCTCCGTGCTGCACGGAGCGTCTATGAGGACGCAATCAAAATGGTCGGAGCGGTACAGCGGCACCGTAGTCCCGTCGCGGTTGAAGGTCTTGACAAAGGCCGCCCCTTGCCCGGACAGATTGCGTTTGAGTCGATAGAACCGGGGCTTGACCATTTCCACAGCCGCGATGTCGGCGCCAGGCCCCATGGCACAGGCCAACTGCAGCGTCTTGCTTCCTGGCGCCGCGGCCAGGTCCAGGACCACATCACTCTGGGCCGGATTCAGCACCAGCGGCGGCACCATGCTGGAGGGATTCTGAACCCAAATCCAACCCTTGGCGAAAGCGGCGCTTTCCAGCAGGGCCTTCCGGTGCTCTGGGGCCACTGCAAAACCGGTATTTATCCAAGCCAACGGGGAAACCGGACAGGGAATATCTGCCAACACGTGGGCAGTGGTGCACCGAAGGGTATTTACGCGGAATCCCAAGCCAGGGTCAGCGGCCATCGATGCCAGCACGCCAGAGAGGGCTTCGGCGGGCACAATTTGACCTAACCTGTCCAGAAAAACGTCTGGAAACCCTGTATTTCGGGACATGCTGAGAACTTTTTTTAGAAAGATCGGTGTGAAAAAGTGCATTTCCACGCCGTGGTTCTGCCTCAATTTGAGACTGCCACGTTCTGGCCTTCAACCGGTTAAGTGTTGCCCGATAGGAGCGATATATGTACCATGCTCGCTCCACTTCACACAGCGGGCTATGTGTTCTGGCAACCTATAACGTGTGAATCCTGATATGGCGAACCGACGCGGCGAAGACGTCATCCGCTGTTCCTTTTGCGGTCGAACGGCCCACGAAGTCACCTCCATGGTGGCGGGCCCGGATGTTTACATCTGCGACCGTTGCATCAACGATGCCGCTGGCATCGTCCGCAGCGATCTAACGACTCATAAGGCAGCGCCTTCGGCCACTCCCACAAGGAGGGCATCGACTGGACGTAGACTCTCACCACTTGAAATAAAGGATGCCCTCGACGAATACGTCGTGGGGCAGTCCCGGGCCAAGAAGGCTCTTTCAGTGGCTGTATATAATCACTACAAGCGCATCGACGGGGACGGATACTATCCGGACTTCGAGGACGTTGAGCTTGAGAAATCCAACATTCTGCTCATTGGGCCAACCGGTACCGGGAAGACCCTCCTGGCACGGACACTGGCTCGAGTGCTTGATGTACCCTTCTCGATCTCCGACGCCACCGCGTTGACCGAAGCCGGGTATGTGGGCGAAGATGTCGAGAGCATCCTGGCGCACTTGCTCCATGCCTCGGACTTCAACGTCGAGCGTGCTGAGCGCGGCATCATCTACATCGACGAGATCGACAAGATTGCGCGGAAGGGAGACAATGCCTCCATCACACGTGATGTCTCAGGCGAGGGTGTGCAGCAGGCTCTGCTGAAGATCCTCGAGGGCACCGTGGCCGGAGTGCCGCCAAAGGGCGGACGCAAACACCCGGAGCAGAGTCTCATAAACATCGACACGTCGAACATCCTGTTCATCGTCGGTGGAGCCTTTGACGGACTCAGCGAGATCGTGGCCCATCGCATCTCCACCAGTACCATTGGCTTCATGGCCGAGGGCACCCGGAAATACGACAAGAACGACCCGGATATCTTCCAGCACGTTGAGCCTGATGACCTGCTTCGTTTTGGCATCATTCCGGAATTGGTCGGTAGGCTTCCGGTCTTGTCTGCTCTCAGTTCGCTGTCTGAAGCGGCCATGGTTGACATCCTCCTTCGGCCCAAGAACGCCCTGATCAAGCAGTATCAGAAGCTCTTCGCCATGGACGGAATAGACCTGACCTTCGAAGATGACGCCATCAAGGCCGTAGTTCAACGAGCCCTGGCTTTGGGCACGGGAGCTCGCGGACTGCGCAGCGTCCTAGAGGACACCATGCTGGACATCATGTTCGAAGTCCATTCGAAACAGGGTCTCGGTGCGTGTAGAATCACTGCAGAAACGGTCAGAAAGAAGACCGAGCCGATTTACGAGAAAAGGAAAGCTTCCGCGTAGTCTTCCGTGTAAGGTTGCCGCTCCCATACTTGGAGTCAGGGTCCCGTCGAGCAATCGGCGGGACCCTTCCCATGTTGGGGAGGCGCTAAGGCGAGAATTATGTCGATGCGGTGGAGCGTTGGCCGAACGGGTTCCGACAAGCCGCGTTGTACCGTACGGCTCGAGCGGGTCAATTGGCTGACGAATAACAACTAAGGCTGCATGGGTTCGGTCCTCCGGTACTACATATCTGGACTCTACAGGGAACTCGGGGAGAAACCGATCTTCCTCTGGGCGCAGGCAGTGGCCTTCAAGGTGCTGATAGCCCTGGTACCCATTCTGCTCCTGGCTACCGGGGTGTTCGGGTTCGTCCTGAAGTCAGAGAGGCCTTTCCAGTATGTCGGACGTGCCCTTAGAGAAGTATTCCCCGCCTACGGCGCGGATGAATTGGTGGCCTTCCTCTCTACCATTCAGGCATCCAGCGGCCGATTCACCATTCTGGGCGCGATCGGCATTATCCTGGCCTCGGTCACGCTTTTTACTACCCTGCGGTCCGTTCTGGGACACATTTTTTCTGAGGACTGGCACGAGCAGCGCACGCCCCTGCGTGGCTACCTGTTTGACCTGAGAATGGCCGGGCAGACCGGTGTCCTGCTGCTGGCATCAGTAGCGGTAACCGTCTTCATGCAGACGGAAGGCAACCTTGCGTTGACCCTGATCGGGATGCAGGGGACGTGGGTTTCTGAACTCTGGACATCCGTGGCCCAGATCTCCCTTCTGGTTCTCCCCTTCGCGCTGTCGGCAGCGATGTTTTTTCAGTTGTACTGGTTCATCCCCATCCCGCGCCCGCCCAGGCGGGCTGCATTCGTGGGCGCCATGACAGGTGCGCTCCTGTGGGAATTGGCCAAGATCGGAATCACGAGCTACGCCGGGGCCTTCGGGCTTCGCAACGGATGGCAGTCTGCCCTCGATGAGACTTTCCTCCTCATCATCCTGATTGTGCTCTGGGCGTATTATTCAGGACTGATCCTTAGCCTCGGCGCCCTGGTAGCACTTCTCTACGAAAGAATGCATCGGGAGCCGCCAAGCCACGACGCGGGGACAATTACCGTGGAAACGGCCTCGTCCGAAATGAAAACCCATGTGCCGGACCTATAGCCGGATTTCGCTCCCGGGACTCTTGGTGTTTCTCTGGTCCGTCGCGGCTCTTGCAGCCAGCGCGCAAGACCCATTGACACTGATCGACGGCTCCACGCAGACCAAGTCCGTCCGTTTTCGATTTTTGGATCAGCACGAGTTCCATGCAGATCAACTGACCGGCCAGATGATCACGCGTGGATCCACCTTTGCGGACCGGCTTAGAACCAGATTGGCGTTCCTGCCTTTCGTCGAGGCCTCGGTCCGGACTTTTGACCCTGTCGAACTCCAGCGCGACATGGCGCGCCTGCGCAGGTTCTATGTGCGCAACGGCTTCCTGAGGCCGCGAATTGATTATCCCGCCACCCAATTCAAGCGCTCATCGAACAAGATCAGGGTCATTGTCAACGTAGACGAAGGTCCTCCGCTTGCCGTTGTGGACCGCGAAATCCGGATGACCCCGGCGGCACCGGCCGAACACTCGGACGCATGGTTGCGGCTTTTGCAACGGGCCCCGCTCCCTGCCGGATCGCGCTATTCCGAATTCAACCGTCTGCAACTGGAAGCCACTGTCCGAGGCTTTTGGCGGGACCGGGGTTATGCGTTCGCGGAGGTTCGAATACAGATCATGGTGGACTCGTTGGCCAGCCGGGTCAATCTGGCGCTTCAGACCGACTTGGGGCCGCTTGCCCGCGTTGACTCCATTCTGGTGGAAGGCAATCTGACCATCGACCGCTCTATTGTCTTGCGAGAACTCCCCTTCGAATCCGGGGACATCTTCTCTGCAGCCGATCTCGTGGAAGGACAACGTTCCCTGTTCCGACTCAACCTGTTCAGAGTCGCGCTGGTCGAGACGCCGGAGCAAACCCGGGACAGCCTTGTGACCGTCAGGGTCCGACTCAGGGAAGCCGAGCCGCGCCACCTCCGACTGGACACGGGCTATTCTCGGGAAGACGGGGCCATACTCGGTGCCAACTGGAGGCATCGGAATTTTCTGGGCGGAGCCCGGGTGCTGTCTGTCTCCGGTTCGGCCCAAAGTGGCCTACTGGCCAGACCGGCAGCCGCCAGGCTGAAAGTGAAGTCCTACACGGCCAGTATCTCCGTTGGGCATCCGTACGCGTTTACCAGAAAGCTGTCCACCCAGGTCGCCTTCAGTGGCACCACACTGGACGACCCCAATCAGGGGACCAAGTATCGAAAAATTGGCGTCACGCCTTCGTTGCTCTACGAGGTGCTTCCCTTCCGGTCCGCCTCGCTCCAGTACAGCCTCTCTCAGGCGGAACCCCTGGATGAAGCCACCTCTCTGGTTAAACTCGGGATTTTCAGTCGGGACGTCATCGGGGCGACCTTCACGGCGGGGAGACTGGACAACTACCTGAATCCGACTCGAGGGTGGATTGTCCGCCCGTCCTTCGAACTGGCCGGGGCTCTCATCAGTCGGGACATGGCGTACCGGAAAGCTTCAATCGATGCGTTTGCCTACGTCCCGCTTTCCCGCCGCACCGTCTTGTCTCTGTCAGTATCAGCCGGTCGCCTGACTCCGACTGGACCGAGCCGAAACCAGTCAGATCCACAGACGGAATTCCAGTTCGACGACGTCCGATTCTATGCCGGGGGCGCCAGTACGCTGCGAGGTTGGGGGCTCAACCTTGCCGGGCCACAGGCTGCCAGAGCCGACTCGGTCACCGTCGCTGGGGGAATCACCACCGTTCACAACGCCCGCTTTGAGGCCATCGGAGGTCTGGGGGAACTGACCGCGTCGGTCGAACTGGTTTTTCCGGTCGGATTTCTGGGATCGGCCTGGCGCGGAGCCACCTTCCTTGACTTTGGCGGTGTCTCGGCCCGGCTTGTTCGGGACTCGGAGGGGCGCACCGTGTTCGACGCCAATGACCAGCCGCGGGTCGATGACCGGGCGTTCCCGGCACTGTCAGACCTCCATTTTGCCGCGGGCGCGGGCATCAGACTCCAAACGCCGGTCGGCGCCATCCGGCTGGATCTTGCCTACAAACTGAATCCCTCCGGAAGTGATCTGACGACGCCGGCCCCAGAGGTGCTCTTTGATCGAGGCCTGGGAGGTGCGGCGGAGGAACGACAAATCCGTCGTCTGAATTTCCACGTCGGCATTCATCGGGCGTTCTGATGGATCAAACGGGAAAGAACACACCTCCAGGCACTCCGGCGGACGGTCACGCTCCAGAGCCGTCGGCCGCTGCATTGGCCCCGGCCGCTGCGTTGACCCCGGGCTCGGCGAGGTCCCGTGGCTTCCGACGCGCGTTTGTGGGCGGACTTCGCGGGCTCGCGCTCGTGCTCCTCGCGGCTATCGCAGCGTGGCAGTTCGGCTCGGTGCGGACCTGGACTGTCAATCGCGTCCTGGCAGTGGCCAATCCCTACCCGGAAGGAAGACTCACTGCCCAGCGCGTTAACGGTTCGCTGGTCCGGAGCCTGACGGTCATGGGACTGCAGTTGCGCAACGAGGATCAGACCACACCGATTCGGCTGGATAGTCTTGCCCTCAGGTACCGCATCCTGCCGGGCATTCTGGGAAGAATCAGGATCGACGAAGTTGCGGTTCTAGGGCTGACGGTAAAGGCGACCCGGGATTCCAGCGGGGCCATCGACCTGTTGGCGCCTTTCCTGGGGCCGAAGGACACAACATCGTTTGATGTCCTTCTCGGTCGGCTGTCCGTAGATGACAGTGCGTTTTCAATCGAAGACACAAGCGGCCTTTGGCGCATGGAGAGTGTCGCGCTCCGCCTGGGCGATCTGCGGACGCTGCCCCACTTTTCCGCTCGCGTGGATTCTTTTTCGGGCCGGGTTTCCGACCCGATATCAGGCATTCCGGGCCACGTAGTGATGGCAGGACAGATTTCTGACCTGAGCACACGCATTGATACATTCCTTTTCCAGACCTCACGCTCATTCGTTTCGGCGTCCGGAAGCGTTGTGGGTGCGGCCGACTCGACGGACTTTTCTCTCTCCGTAAACCCACTCCATTTCGACGATATTCGAGGACTGGTTCCGTTGCTTAAACAGGGCGAGTCGGCCAGAGTCAGCGGCCACGGCAAGACCAGGGGGTCAAGTGTGTCGCTGAATCTGGATGGCCTGGTGGGTGGAGGCAGAGTGGACGCCGTGCTGGACATCATTCTGCCGGGACCAGGCAGCCCCGCCGCCGTGACCGGCTCTATCTCCACAGACCTGCTGGACCTCTCCCGCGTGTTGGAGAACCCGCCAGAGACCCAGCCGCTGAGCCTGCGATCCGAGGTCAGCCTGTCCGGCGAGGACTGGAAGTCACTCTCAGGCACCGCGCACATTGAGAGTCCTTTGTTCAGCGTTGGTGAGGTTCGGATATCCAACCTCTCTCTGGAGCAACAGTGGCGTCAAGGCCTGGTGGCGTTCCATGCCTCCGCACGTATCAAGAAGAAGGCCGCCGTGTTTGACGGAACGATCGATCCGCGAACCCAGGGAATGCCGGCGACGGTCACTGGCGCCCTGTACGGGTGGTCTCTTGCGGAGTGGACCGGGGGT
This sequence comes from Rhodothermales bacterium, assembly GCA_047619685.1. Taxonomy (GTDB): domain Bacteria; phylum Bacteroidota; class Rhodothermia; order Rhodothermales; family UBA10348; genus JABDJZ01. The sequence goes on along the minus strand of JBLHLC010000005.1, from coordinate 60,676 downwards.
GCCGTTCAGGGCAGGTTCACCCTGGACATCACGGGGGAAGGACTGCTCGCGGACGGGCAGTGGCAGGCCGATTCCAAGCTGAGAGACAGCACGCTGGGGGCATGTGCCTTTGGCGGCGGGTTCCATCTTGTCTCGGACAACAACGCTCTGGGCGGCACCCTGGATATTGAGGCATGTCATGGCCGCCTGACCGGCTCCGGGGCCTTCAACGCCGGCGCCGGGTCCTGGCGACTGGACCACATCGTGGCCTCGGACTTTCCGTTTGCCCACGCCACGGGCGACACGACCCGGAGTCACTTGAATGGACGCCTCACCGGCCACGGTTCAGGGAATGTTTTCTCGGCGGTGGTGAACCTTGGATCGACGGCGTACGGGGCCTACCGCGCCGACTCTGTGCAGGCCACCGTGAGCGGCCAGGCCGACCGCTGGCATGCCGCGGGCAGGGCACATTCTGGTGCCGGCTCGGGCACGTTCAATCTGGATGGGTTTGCTTCTTCGATCCGTCTGAACGCATTGGACCTCCGCTCACTGGACGCCAGCTATGCTGCCGGCCTTCCCGCCCTGTCCAGTTCCATTTCCGCTCAGGTAACAGGCCTCGTTCGGTCCGGCCAGACTGATCTCGAATTGGATCTGCTGCCGTCACGTGTGAATGACCAACGGTTTGCCGCCGGTCACGCGCAGCTCCAGATTCGTTCCGACACGCTTGATACGTCCGGCAACGTCCAGCTTGAGACCGGAGGTGATCTGGCCTGGTCCGCCGCCATCGACCTCGCAAACAGCCTCGCCCTGGTGGACCGATTTAGCTTCGACAAGGTGAACCTGGGTGCCCTCCTGCCGAGCCTGCCGGTCACCGAACTCACCGGACACGTGGAGGGGCGTTTCGGCAAGGAGCAATTGATGGGACGCCTCACCCTGGCGGAGAACGGACACGTCAACCGGGTAACCATGGGCGGAGGTGTCGCTACTTTTGCGGGTGATCCGGACAGTCTCTGGACCGAAGCACATCTCCGCTTGGGGGCGGGATCCGCGGATCTGACCATGGGCATCGACCGACTGAGAGAGTCCTATTCCGGCTTTCTTTCTCTGAACGCCGTCGACGCTCTCGGTTTGGCGGGGATTGATACCACGGGCTCTTTCGTAACCTCACGGCTTCGTCTGACCGGGACGGGCTTCGATCCAAAGAGTGGTGTGGTGGCTGCGGTAGTGGATTCACTCCGGCTCACCTACCGTACTATTCGGGTAGACTCTTCGAGAGGAGGATTCTCCTGGGGAGCGGGTGTTCTGCGAGTAGATTCTCTGGACTTGCGAGGCAGTCCGCTCAGAGCTCGCATGCATGGTGAGATTCCGCTGACCGAAGACGCCGAGGACCGTCGCTTTGCGATACAGGGTGTGATTGAAGCGGACAACCTTCGGCCGGTGGCCGCGGCATTTGGTCGGGAATTGGCTACCTCCGGCGTTATGCTGAACATCTCTGGAGTAGGCCGGCCAGGACGTTTTCAAGCGTCAGCTACAGCGGCGCTCCACGGCGTGAGGTACGGGGAGGTCAACGTGGCCAACGCCAACCTGACGGGTTCTGTGGAGTTGGCGGGCCTTGTTGTGCGAGCTGCGGAATTCCGGGCCGCAGCTTCGGTCGTCTCTCTGCCTGGGGTCGCTGCCGAGAGCGGAAACCTTCTGGTCACGCTTTCCGAGGACTCGCTTCGTTTCGAGGCCGACCTCACCGTCGAGCCCAATCGACGGCTGCAGGCTTTCGGAGGCGCCGCCTCCGACCTCAGCATGGTTCGCCTGGAATCTCTGGAAATGACACTGGACGATTCAGAATGGCGCCTCCTGGCCCCAACCGACATTGGGCTGGCGAACGGTATTGAAATCTCTGGCCTGGTTGCGGCGGCCGATTCACAGAGGATTGCTATTGGCGGTTATGCATCGACTCCCGAGGGGGACGATTTGTACCTGAGTGCCACGGGCGTTCGGGTGGACGCGATCGCGGACATTTTGGGATACACGGGATTTGGGGCTGCGCTGAATGCCAGGCTGAATCTGAGATCGAACGGATCCGACACGGCGCGATCGCTCGCTGGCACGCTCTCCGGGAGAATCCGTTACGAAGGGGACCAGGTCGGCGTGGTCGATGCCCGTGTTTCCCTCCAAAACACCAGACTGAACATTGACGGGGCGATGCAGCACGCCTCTGGTTCCTCAGCCGTGGTGAGGGGTTTTCTGCCGTTCTCATTTTCGGATGCGGACCTGTCCGCGGAGCCGGTCAACGTGGGGATCGTGGTGAACGCTCTTCCCATAGACTGGACGCTCCCGTTCTTCGACCGGACCGTCGTGGACGACCTTGGCGGGTTGATTTCTGCCGACGCCTCGATAAGGGGTACCTACGGCGAACCGCTTCTTACCGGCGGCGCCGATTTAACCAATGGCCTCGTGTCGTTGCCTTTCCTGGGCAAACGAAGGAAGAGTCTGGTTTACGATCACGCATCCGTTTTCCTGGACTTCGGTGGAGATCGGGTGCGAGTGGACTCTGCCAGCGTGCGATCCGGATCTGGTCGAGCTACTGCATCCGGGTCTATAGCGTTCGCAGATCTTACGCTGGGCCAGATTGACTTGGACATCCGCGCGCGTGACTTCCTCGCGGTCGACTCGAAACCCTATCGAGCGGTGGTAGGGGGCACTATGAAGCTCCAGGGCACCAACCGAAGCCCTCGCCTGGGCGGCCGAATCCGCGTTGAGCAAGGTGACTTCTATCTCACGGAAGAGACCACCGCCGAGGCATTCGAGCCCGTCACGCTCACCGACCGGGACCTCTTTACACTGGAGGATCGGTTCGGCCTTCGGGTAAGTGAGGCAGACACGACGACGTTCGATTTCTACGAGGCCATGGAGATCGCCGGTCTCCGGGTCGATCTTGCCCGCAACACCTGGCTCAGGTCCACCAGCAATCCGGTAATGGAGATCCAATTCACCGGAGACCTCGACGTCGCCAAGCGCCCTCACGCCGACCCCGAGTTGTTCGGCTCCATCCAGGTGCTTCCAGGTCGTAGCAGAATTGATCAGTTTGGCAGACGCTTCCTGATTGAGGAGGGGACGCTCACGTTCACCGGCCCCATGGCCTCACCGGATATGAACCTGGGCGCGACTTATGAGGTCCGAGCCAGGCACGCCCAGGGAAGCGAAGTAACCATCAGCCTCCGCGCCACGGGTTCTCCCGAAAACCTCGAGGTCTCGTTTGAGTCTGACCCCCAAATGGAGCTCGCGGATATAGTCTCCTACATAGCCACTGGCAGACCTGCCAGCGAAAGCCTGCAGTTCGGAGGCTCCGCGTCCGAAGGTTATCTTCGTTCCGCGGCGGGTCTGGCCATTGGCCCGATCACATCGCTGGTCGAGAATCTGGCCGGCGCCGGCCTCGGCCTGGATGTCGTCGAGATTGATCAGGATGAAACGAACGGTCTCATGCTCACGGCCGGCAAGTACGTGTCGCCCCGCTTCTTTGTGTCTGTGAGCCAACCCCTCTCGCTTTCCTTATCTACCGGAACTACGGTTTCGGACGCTACTGTTGTGACCATGGAGTACGAGGTTGTTCGAAATGTGCTGGTCTCCCTCCTGACCCGGGGCACGGTTCTGCGAGTGAACCTCAGCTGGGAACGAGCCTACTGACGTATGTCGTTACGACCCACCATACGGACCGCTGACAGGCGCGAAAACCTCATCCACTTCCTGGAGCGAGTCGGCGAGTTCGGCCGCTTCGTTGCCGAGTTCTTCTTTCGCGGATTCCGTCGTCCCTGGGAAGTCAAAGAACTGTTTCGCCAAATGGACGAGGTGGGCACGCGCAGTTTCCTGCTGACGGGCGTGATCGGGTTTGCGATAGGTGCCGTGCTTGCCATGCAAAGCCGCGGCACGCTGGTCCAGTTTGGCGCGGAGGCCATGCTACCCAACATGCTGGCGCTCTCCGTGGTCAAGGAGATTGGCCCCGTCCTGACCTCCCTGGTGCTGGCCGGCAGGCTCGGAGCCGGTATCGGGGCCGAGATAGGATCCATGCGCGTGACGGAGCAGATCGACGCGCTTGAGGTGATGGCCCTTCGCCCGCTGAACTACCTGGTGGTGACCCGCGTGCTGGCGTGCGTGATCATGTTTCCGATTTTGACCATCTGGACCGACGCGCTGGCCATGTTTGGAGGGTACCTGGAGGGGGCACTGGCCTCACAGGTTGATCCGCGCATTTTCATCGACACGGCCCTGACGTCCATCAGGTTCAGCGACGTCCTGGTAGACACGCTTAAAACGGCCATTTTCGGAGGGATCGTTGGCATTGTGTCGTGCTTCCTGGGCTTCAGCGTCCGTGGCGGGACACGGGCCGTTGGGCAAGCCGCGATGCAGTCTGTGGTGGCCTCGTCCATCCTGATAATCCTGGCCGATATGGTCGTTGTTCGTCTGTCCCTCATCTTTTTTGGGGACGTGGCGTCATGAAACCGGCCGTTCGAATCCTGGATGTACACAAGTCATTCGGAGACAATGAGGTCTTGCGCGGCGTCACCATGGATGTCCCCGCGCACAAAACAGTAGCCGTGATGGGCGGATCAGGGAGCGGCAAGAGTGTACTGATCAAGCACGTCGTACAACTCCTGCAACCCGACACCGGCGAGATCTGGGTGGGAGACAAGCGCATGGACCAGTTGGAAGGAGCAGAACTGGACCAAGAGCGCCTGGCCATCGGCTATCTGTTCCAGGGCGGGGCGCTGTTTGATTCCATGACGGTCGCAGAGAATTTCGATTTTGTGCTTGATCGTCACACGCCGCTGACTCCGGCGGAACGGCGCGATCGAATCGCCGAACTGCTGACCTGGGTAGGGCTGGTGGAAAAAATGAACTCAAGTCCCTCCGACCTGTCCGGCGGACAGCAAAAACGCATCGCCCTGGCTCGAGCCATCGCCCTGGACCCCAGCCTCATGCTCTTCGATGAGCCCACAACGGGGCTCGACCCAATTTCGGTGCGCATGGTGTCCGAACTCATCGTCCGGCTGCGCGAGGAGAGAGACATGACCAGCATCGTCATTACCCACGATCTCCTGTGCGCCGAGATCGCGGCCGACTTCGTTAATTACCTTAGCTCCGGACAGATTCTGGAGCAGGGCACTCTGGACTATGTGAGGCGCTCGGCCCGTCCTGAACTCCGCAACTTCTTTGGCGGGTCCCGGTAACCCTGGAACCACGCTGACCCCACCATGACCCGAAATATTCGGCTCGGCACCTTCATTTTGTTTGGTGCCGTCATACTGATTCTGGCGCTGTTCGCGATAGGAAACCGCACGTTCCTGTTCTCGAACACGATGAACGTGCGTGCGCGCTTCACGCGCGTCGCCGGCCTGAATCCGGGAGCGTCGGTGCAGTACCAGGGCATTAACGTTGGCCGCGTGGCGTCGGTAAAACTGCCGGGCAGTCCCTCTGAGCCCGTCGTGGTCACCATGGCCATCGCCCAGAGAGCCGCCCACCTGATCCGGACCAATACACAGGCGCAGATCAAGTCCGACGGACTTGTCGGTGACCAGATCATTGTCCTCGCAGCCAGCGCCGAGACGGCTGACCAGGTCCTCGAGAACGATTTCCTGGTCGGCATTGACCCCTTCGACCTGTTCGAGATCAGTGACAAGGCCATTGCATCCGTTCGGGGTTTCGAACAGGTGGCCCGGTCCTTTGAGCAGATAATGCTGGATATCCAAAAGGGCGAAGGGACGCTTGGGCGAATCGTCTACGACCCGACCCTTTACGAGGAGATGGTCGCCACGGCCAATGAGACCCGACGTGCCATGAACAGCCTTGCCGTCAGCGGAGAGGCCACGGCCGACCTGCTGGTGGGCGTCGCGGAGCGAGCCACGACGGGCCTGGAGTCCGTTCTGCAGAAGGTGGAGAGCGGAGACGGGACGGTGGCCAAATTCCTGAACGACCCCGGCATTTACGACGCCTTCCTGGCCTCGGCCGACACCCTGCGCCTGATTGCCACCGAACTGCAGGCAGTGACCGGCCACGCGGAGAACGCAGCGTCGTGGGGGGCACTCGGATCCTACCGCTTTGCCGAACTCATGGAGGCAGCCAAACACAACTGGTTGTTCAAACGGTATTTCGAGGAGCGCGGCCACGTGGAGCAGGCTCCGTTTGAGGTGCGGGAGCGGGCCATCTCCGAGAGTTATCAGAGCATGGAGGGCCGAGAGGCCGAATTGCTGCTGTGGGAAAGCCGATTGACGTCGATGCAGGCGCGCCTGGATTCTCTTGAGAGGGCGCTGGCGGGCCCGCCGGACGATCAGGACCAGTGACAGAACATTTCCATATTTCAGGGAGATTGAGTCCCTCGCATTCCGTTCTCGGAATGGCGATGCGAAAGAGGGATGGGGACCAGTTGCGTTTCCAGACGACCTTCCTTCTCGTGAACGTCGCTCTGGTGATCCTCTACCTTTTGATCACGTTTGTGACCTGGGCATGGCTCCACTCCTCTGGCGCGCCGTCCCCTGCATCCGTCCAGACGTTCTGGACCTTTCAGTCCTGCGGCCTCGCCATCCTGGTGGCGATGACCTGGATCGGCTATCAGCCGGCTATCCGGGTACGGGTTTCGGATGCCGGTGTCGAAGTGCGCTCGGGCATGAAGGCGCCTTATGTTATCGAGCCCGCACGTCTCAGGGAAGTGTCCCGAATTCCAGCCCGGCATCACCATCAGCACTATCGGCTGTATGAGGAGACGCGTTCTTTTGTGTCGAAGCCGTTTCCAACGGTGGTGCTGATCCTCACCGAATCGAACCCCTGGGTGCTCGGTGTGAGGCCCGCCGAGCAGAATCTCCTGATGGCAAGTATTGGCGCCCTGATTCAGGCCCAAGCCAGCAATGCCGTGCGGAAAGAATCGCTGGTTGCCTGATTGAAGTTTATTCTCGAGCATACAGACGCCGGCACAGGGGCACGCGCCGGTCGGATTGAGACCGACCACGGGACCATTCAGACACCGGTTTTCATGCCCGTCGGCACGGTCGGGTCGGTCAAAGGGGTATCTCCGCGAGAACTGGTGGATGATCTGGACGCCCAGATCACCCTTGGCAACACCTACCACCTCTACCTGCGGCCAGGCACCGACATCCTCGTGAAGGCCGGCGGCCTCCATCGTTTCCAGAGCTGGGATCGGCCCATATTGACCGATTCCGGGGGGTTCCAGGTGTTTTCCCTCGCCGGCATCAGGAAACTCACGGAGGAGGGCGCCCGGTTCCAGAGTCATATCGACGGGTCCACCCACATGTTCACGCCTGAGAAGGTGATGGACATTCAGCGGGCCATCGGCGCGGACATCATGATGGTCCTCGATGAGTGCCCACCGGGAGACTCCTCCCGTGATTATGCCGACAAGTCCAACGACCTCACCATGCGGTGGGCGCGTCGTTGCAAAGAACATTTCGAAGTGTCGCCTGCCCTCTATGGGTACGAGCAGTCGCTGTTCGGCATCGTCCAGGGGGTTGTTTACCCCGATCTACGTCGCAAATCCGCTCTTCAGCTCCAGGAAATAGGCTTTCCCGGGTACGCCATTGGCGGCCTTTCTGTGGGCGAACCTGCAGAGAAGATGTACGCCATGGTCGAGGTCGTCAACGAGGTGCTGCCCACCGACAAGCCGCGGTACCTCATGGGTGTCGGGACTCCTGAGAACCTGGTTGAAAACGTGGCCAGGGGGGTCGACATGTTCGACTGTGTAATGCCCACCCGAAACGGGCGGAACGGTACGATCTTCACCACGCGCGGGAAGATCAACATCAAGAACGCCAAGTGGAAGGACGCCTTCGAACCGGTCGATGAGGGACTGACCGGGTATGCGTCTCAAGCATTCACCAAGGCCTACCTCCGTCATCTGGTGCACAGTAATGAAATCATGGGCCTCAGAATTGCCACGATGCAGAACCTGGGGCTGTATCTCTGGCTGATGCGCTCGGCCCGGGAAGCGATTTTCGAGGATCGATACGGCGAGTGGATGCAGAGCGTTTTGTCGGATCTGACAGGGAGTCCGTAGGTAGGAGTGGCATGGCCCGCTCGTTTGAAGTCCCCGAATTTTACCGATCGCCGATCGTATCCGCCGTCAAGATGGCGCGACGGATTTCCGATCCGCGGAAGCGCGATTTGTCGCCAAGCGTGCTCAATTTTGGTTCGATGCGGATCAAATTGGCCAGACACTTCGGCTTCTGCTACGGCGTGGAGAACGCCATTGAGATTGCCTATCGGTCGCTGGCAGAAAACCCCGACCGCCGAGTTTTCCTGCTGTCGGAGATGATTCACAATCCCCATGTGAACGACGACCTCCGGTCACGCGGGATAGACTTCCTGCGGTCGACTACCGGGGAGCAGCTCATCCCGTTCGACGCCTTGGAGCCTGGCGACGTAGTCATTATTCCGGCATTCGGAGCCACCCTGGAGATCAAGGAGGAACTGCGAATCAGGGGTGTGGATGTGGATGCGTACGATACCACGTGTCCATTTGTGGAGAAGGTCTGGAAGCGGTCTGCCCAAATCGGGAAGACTGACCACACGGTAATCCTTCATGGCAAGCGTAACCACGAAGAGACCCAGGCGACGTTTTCCCACGCCAAGGAAACAGCCCCGGTCCTGGTGATCCGTGATCTGGAAGAGGCCGGCCAATTGGCCGCCTTCATTTCGCAAAAAGCGCCCCTTTCCGGGTTTTTCGAGGTATTCCCAGAGCGCTTCTCCCAGGGCTTCGATCCTGCGCGAGACCTGACCCGCATCGGCGTAGTGAACCAGACCACCATGCTGGCCACCGAGACGCAGGAGATTGCAGCGTTGCTGCGAGATGCGATGATCCGCCGTTATGGACCCGATTCGATCAGCGACCACTTTGCAGACACCAGCGATACGCTTTGTTACGCTACCAACGAGAACCAGGACGCGACCAAGGCACTGATCGAGGACGGCGCCGATCTGGCGATCGTTGTGGGCGGCTTCAATTCGTCCAACACCAGCCACCTGGTCGAACTCTGCGAAGAGAGGATGCCCACCTACTTCGTGGATGGCCCGGATGCGCTGGAATCGCCGGCCCTAGTTCGGCATTTCGACTACCCGGCCAAGGAACACCGGATCAGCCGGGACTGGTTTCCGTCGTCTGCTCCGGTGGACATCATCCTTACCGCAGGGGCCTCCTGCCCCGATGTCCTGATCGACTCAGTGATTCGACGTCTGACATCGTGGAGACCAGATGCCTGCTCCCCTGAGGCCGCCCTCACACCGTTCCTGGAAGCGCACCCCACAAACTGATATGTCGTGGTACGAGCAGTGGTTTGACGCCGACGAGTACGACCTGGTGTATCAGGATCGCGACGAGAACGAGGCGCGGTCTCTGATCGATCTGATCGAGGCCAAGACGTCGCCCGGCCCCGGGTCAACCGTTCTTGATATTGGATGCGGCCGTGGCAGGCATGCGGTGGACTTTGCCGTGCGCGGCCATGTGGTTACGGGCCTTGACCTCTCGCCCAGATCCCTGGAGGCGGCGCAAGAGCGGGCTGCCGAGGCGGATGTCGAGGTTTCGTTTGTGCGGGGCGATATGCGGACGGCCATCGGAGGCCAGTTTGATTTGGTGGTCAACCTGTTCACAGCGTTCGGCTATTTCGAGGACGATTCGGGGCATCAGCAGGCTGTGGACGCCATGGCGGCATCCATGACACCTGATGCCTGGCTGGTGCAGGATTTCCTCAACCCCGCTTTCCTGCGCGACTCGCTGGTTTCCTCGGACGTCCGACACGTTGGCGACTCTGAAATCCGTCAGGCACGCCGGATTGAGAACGGACGGATTCGCAAGCGCATTGAATTCCTGAAGGGACGAAGCACGCACAGCTTTGAGGAGAGCGTGGCCCTACTGGAGTTGGCAGACTTTGAGCGGTTTTACGCCGCCGCTGGTCTTCAGTTGGAGTCTGTGGTAGGTGATTACGCGGGCGGGCCGCACGGACCATCTTCGCCCAGAACCATCCTGTTTTCGCGCAGGACGGGATGAAGCCATCCGTCAGCACGACATGGCTGACAGGCCTGTTCTGTCTGACGCTGGCGGGCTGCAGCCTGTTCTCTACACGCGAGCCAGAGCCGCCGGAAACACAGTCAGGCACGTACGCGCAGCCTGACGCGCCGGAGCAAGTCATCGCGAACATTGAGAACGCGATTGCGGAACTGAACACGCTCAACTACCGCCGATCCCTGGCCGAAGATCTTGACTTCCGCCCCACAGCGACGGCAGAAGCGCGGGATGCCGTTTGGGCCAATTGGAGTCGATCCGAGGAAGATCAGTACTTTTCGACGCTCGTGGCCGCAGCAGCCGCCACCGACGGGCACTCCCTGGTTCTGAATGACCAGTCTCTCACGGTAGTGGACGCCACCCGTTTTCAGTTGGATGCCACCTACGTCCTGATCGTGAACCACCGCCGACCAGACGCATCCACCAGAGTCCAGGGCCGGTTGATATGGGTGCTGGTCCAGCGTAGCGACGGACTCTGGGAATTGGCCGAATGGACGGACCAAGAGTTGGCCGGGGCCCCAACCTGGAGCGACCTGAAAGCGGAGTTCCTCAAGTGAGCCGACCCCGTCCCTTTGCGCAGCAATCTCCAGCCAGGTCCTGGACCCGTATCGCGCTGCTCTGCGCCACAGCAACGGTTGTGGCCGCTTGCAACCCCTTTGCACCCGCCCTGGAGGAGGGCTCGGCATTCGGAGACCTGCTTGGCGACCCCGCCACCGTTGACGGCTTCTTTCTCAACTTCAAGAATGCCTACGAACTACGCGACCTCTCCCTCTACGAGCCCCTGCTGGACTCGGCATTCGTTTTTGTCTGGCGAGATTTTGATGCACAGGTAGACCGTGAGTGGGGGTTTGCAGAGGATCTGGAAACCACCCGACGGCTGTTTGCGAACGCCAGCTTGATTCGACTGCAGTGGAATCAGATTCTGTCCCAGGATGTGTTCGACTCCACCAGGCAGGAGCGGGTGGTCAGGTCGTTCAACCTTACGATTACACTGGAGCAAGGGGACGTTTTCCGGGGCGATGGAAACGTCAACTTCCTGCTGGGTCGGGCCGATTCTACCCGCTCGTGGAAGCTTCTCCGCTGGCGAGACGAGAGCGAATTCTAACAGCGGTGTTGAGGGCAGATGTGGGGAAATCCCCGCTGCCCATTTGCCAACTTGAGGTGTAGATTAGCCTTTGCCCCCTTCACTCGACTAAAACACTATGGACCAGGCTCTCGGATACGCGCTCTCCAACCACGAAACGTTTGTCTCCGAGTTGGAGGATTTCCTTCGGATCCCCTCCGTGAGCACTGATCCAGAGTACGCTGGCGAGGTCCGTCGAGCCGCTATCTGGCTCGTGGACCACTTCAAGGCGCTTGGCTTTGAAACGGCCGAAGCGATTGACACCAGCGGACATCCCATCGTCTACGCAGAAATGCTGGTCGACGAATCGTTGCCGACCGTCCTGGTATACGGCCACTACGATGTGCAGCCGGCCGATCCGCTCGAACTCTGGGATTCCCCGCCGTTCGATCCGGTGCGAAAAGGCAACCTGATCTACGGACGCGGTACCTGCGACGACAAGGGGCAGGTCTTTATGCATCTCAAGGCCGTAGAGGCCTACCTCAAGACGGACACCCCCCTCCCCGTCAATCTCAAGTACCTGATTGAGGGCGAGGAAGAGAGCGGATCAACCAACCTCCCGGGGTTCATCACAGAGAATTCCGAGCGACTCAAGGCTGACGTAGTTCTGGTATCGGATACCGCCCTCTTCGGGCCTGGAGTCCCTTCCATCTGTTACGGCCTTCGAGGCCTGGCTTACGTCGAGGTTACGCTGACCGGACCGGACCGGGACCTCCATTCCGGGATATATGGCGGGGCCGTGGAAAACCCCATCAATGCCCTGGCCAGCATGATTGCCGCACTGCATGACGACATGCACCGCGTGACCATTGAGGGCTTCTACGACAACGTGCGGCCACTCACCACCGAGGAGCGCGACGGATTTGCCGCCCTCCCGTTCGATGCGGCCGCGTGGGCCAAAGAAGTAGGCGTAGACGTCATGCGTACGGAAGACGGCTACTCACCATTGGAGGCTGCAACCGCCAGACCCACCCTGGACTGCAACGGCATCTGGGGCGGGTACACAGGAGAGGGTGCCAAGACCGTCCTTCCCGGCCAGGCGACCGCAAAAATTTCCATGCGGCTCGTACCCGATCAGACGCCGCACGAGATCACCCAGAAGATCCGCGCGCACTTCGAGGCGAACACCCCAGACACCATGCACCTGACCTTTCGTGACCTTCACGGGGGGCACGGCGTGCTGGTTGACACCAAGAGTACGGCCATGAAGGCCGCGCGCGAGGCCCTGGAGGGTGTCTATGGCATGCAGCCCCATTTCGTCCGCGGCGGGGGGAGTATTCCGGTGGTGGCGGACTTCAAGAAGATCCTGAACCTTGATACGGTGCTCATGGGATTCGGTCTGGACACGGACGCCATCCACTCACCCAATGAATGCTTCGGGCTTGATCGCTTCCAGGAAGGCATTCAGGCAGTAATTCGTTTCCTGGACATCTACGGCTCCAGCGAATGACAGGCACAGTACTCATCACGGGCGGTGGGCTTGGTCGGCACACGGCGCTGGCGTTTGCCGATGCCGGCCACCGGATAGCTATCTGCGGCCGCACGGCTGAAGACCTGGACGAGGTTGTCCGCGGCATCAAGGACGTCGGTGGTCAGGCGATGCGCGGCGTGCTGGACGTCAGGGATTTGGCCGCCATGGTCCAATTCATCGAGGATGTCGAGAATGAACTCGGCCCGATTGACGTGCTCGTCAACAATGCGGGCTTCAGTCACTAGATGCCTTTTGTGGAGTGGACCACTCAGGAGATCGAAGAAGTTCTGGACGTAAATCTCAAGGGTACATACACACCTGCCATGCCATGCTACCTAAGATGGTATCCCGAAATAATGGGTACATCTTGAACGTGGCGTCCGACGTGGGCCGCCGGGCCATTTCCAATATGGCGCCCTACGTGGCTGCCAAACACGGCGTGGTCGGATTCTCCGGATCCCTGTATCGCGAGGTGCGCGAGTACGGCATCAAGGTCACCGTCCTGCTGCCGGGTATAATCGACACCCATTTTGGGGGCACCGCGCCGGGATCCAGAGATCATCACTGGTCCATGAAGCCTGAAGAAGTCGCCCAGGCACGCCTCCAACTCGTCCAGCAGCCGGGCAATCTCGTCCTGGACGAAGTGACCCTGCACGCCCTGGGACAGGACATTTAGGGCACTATCCCGCCGAACAGACCGACTCGCCGAGCAACGACCTCCGGGTATTGGCCTTGTGTATTGTCCAAGAGCTCTCCCGGACCGCCGCGGAGATACCGGTCGAAGAATGCCAACGACCAAGCGCTGATGATCTGGTTGCTCCGATATGCATCCAGCGTCCCGGGAGGCCTTCCGCTGGCGTTTCGGGCGGCTACCGGCACGCCGGCCAGTTCCAACAGGACGGGCAGGTCCGTGAACGTGTAGTGCGAGGTCTCGCTTACCGTCAGCATATACCCTGGAGCCATCAGCCGGTCAGCCACTGCGTTGGACGCATATTCAGACCCTTCCGCAAAAAATATCATCATCGGATCGTCAACGCCCACCCCCTCAGCTGCCTCTCCCACTTCGGGAGCGTCCAGCGTTACGGCGGCGGTGAACCGGGGGTCGAAGGTATGGACATCCGCGGCGGCGGAGCCTCCCGTGGAGTGCCCGGTGGCACCTACCCGGGTGAGGTCAATCCGCCCGGTCAGGAGACCGTCCGGGTCATTGACGTTCCTGAGTTCGAGTTCGTCCAACACGGAGGCCATGTCCTTCGCCCAGATCCGAACCATCGCAGGGAATTCCGGCGCGGCGCTCCCCGTTCGTATGGACCGGATCGTCCCGTCGGGAAAGACCGTCGCGAACGCCCCGTACGTGTGGTCTATGGCCACAACCAGAAACCCGTGGCTGGCCAGTTCGGAGCCGAACGTGGTGTACAGACTGTTGACGCCGCCCAGCCCGTGCGACCAAAACACCACCGGGAGTTGGGCGATGCTTGAGGTGATAGGGGCACCCGACCTTGTACGGGAATCCAGAGTGGCCAGCGTCGACGTCATTTCGTCTGCAGGGAGGTAATCCTGCGTGACAGAAAAGAGGTCCGTCACGAGCGCGTTCATATACGACACCGTTCCCTGACCCTCCTGATCCGCCGGATACCAGAGCTTCACGTTGAGCTCGCGAGAGTCCACCTCCGGTGTGTATTCGTCGTCTCTATCCGCGTCCACAACCACAAACGACGCGGTCCCTACCGTGTAGGCACCCGTTGCTTCAGGTAGAACGAGCCCCTGCTGATGGCCCGGCTCATTGCTAGTGCCCGACGAGACCAACTCGCAGGCCGGAAGCGTGGCGACTACCAGGATCAGTAGCCAAAGATTGATACCTTGTTTCATGCCAGCCCTACCCGATGGATTTCGTATTGTGGCACCAGTACACGTCACACCAGCTGTGAGTTCGCTGGACCAGGAAAGAGTGAGACATGATCGTTCTGGGGATTGATGGCGGTGGGTCCACCACGCGCGCGGTGCTGGCGGACGTGTCCGGGCACGTGCTCGGACACGGGACGTCCGGGGCATCCAACCCGGTCAGCATGGGTGTGGAACAGTGCGCGGTTGCAATAGACGAGGCCGTTTCGGCGGCTTGGGCGTCCGCGAAACGTACCCGGGCGCCTGTAGCGGCGGCAGGGGTGGGCATTGCGGGCCTGGTTACCGGCGCCGAAGTGACCTTGGTTCGAACCGAGATCACCCGTCTCGGCCTTGTCGCGGCCGACGGCTCGGCAGACCTCGAAGGCGACCCGGACAGCCGAACCTGCGTTACGCACGACCTGGAAATTGCGTTGACCGGCGGACTTGGATCCGGCGCCGGTGTCGTGTTGATCGCCGGAACAGGGTCGGCTTCTTTTGCCCGGGGCCGTCGGGTCATCGTGTCATAGTTGGCGGCAAAGGCGCCCTTGCGGGCGATTCGGGGAGCGCCTACTGGGTGGCCCACAGAGCGCTGCGCAAAGCGGTGAAACAGATGGACGGCCGTGAGCCTCGCACCGCGCTTGCGGAGGTGGTCATGGACTTTCTGGGGATAACCACGGCCGAGCATCTGGTGGAGGCCTTGCGAGAGGCAGATCTCAGCACGCCGCAATTGGCGACGTTATGCCCGCGTGTGGTCGGGCTTGCGAGGTATGGAGATTTGGGGGCTGCGCCCATCGTCGGGCAGGCATATGCGGCTCTGGCGCATATGGCAGCTACGGCGGCGCGCCAGACTGATCTGTCGGCTCCGGACGTGATTCTGACGGGCGGTCTGGCAACCTCGTCCGACTTCCGGCCGGGATTGGAAGCCGCCCTGAGGGCCGCAATTCGTGGTCTTCGGCTCCAGGAGCCGCAGGTCCCGCCCGTCGGCGGGGCGCTTCTTCTGGCCCTGAATGCGCTCGGCGTTACGCGCTCTGGCCCCCTGATGGAGAATATTCGGGCCAGCCTTTAGGCCTGGTTTACCCTTTCGGTCAGACTTCAAGCCTCCCGGCTGGTCCCGTGGGGGTGATGACCCTGATCAAGCGGCGGAAAGGAGTTGGCGGGCCGCGTCAACCGCCGCCGACAGAAACCGGTCTACGTGCTCGGACTGGGCCATATCCGTGCGGCTCAGATCGTCCGCCGTAAGTACGGCCCCGGTCCACCCCTCCGTGTGCCATGCACCCAACTGCAGGGCCGGCAGCGATTCGACCGAAGGATAGGGCCAGGGGGTGATGTAGAAATACGGTTTGCCATCCGCGCCTTCGCCGGGCGTCATTCCGCAGCCAATCTGCTCCTCTCCGGCGCCGCGATAGGCCACCGTAGCGATGTCAAAATGATGCGTCCAGACCTGGAGGTCTCCAAACCGGCTGAGCGCACTGGCAGCATTGGCATACCAACGTCCGAGTTCCAGTAGCGCTTCGGCATTCCCAAGCAAGAACGTCGCACCCGACTCGAGTGGGTGCGCGGGCATCTGGTGTGGCAGATCGGCCATCGCCAGGTCTTCGAACCCCGTCTCTCGACCGACCCATGCCAGCACCTCGACCAACGTAAGGCCGCGCGGGTCCAGCGCCGAATCGCCCACCAGAATCATGGCGTCCGCGGGCCTTATGGCCACGACGCCGTCCACAGTCTGCATGACTCCCCGATCCGCCTCCCAACGAAGTGAATAGTGACTCCAGTCCGGTTTAGCGTCCAGGGCCCGCAGGGCATAGAGGGCTGCACACTGGCTAAGCCAGTGAACCTCGTCCCGGGCTGCTGCCAACTGCCGTGGGTGCGTGTCTCCTACCCGCTGCCAACTCATAATCTGTCCTCTCTCACTTGCTGTGGTCCGGGCGGTCCCGGCGGCCGGGGGGCCGTTCGTCACGCTGGGCCGTCAAATAAGCAGGGCGTCCGTCATTATCTCCACCAGTGCCGGACCCTCGTGGTCCAGCGCGGCGCGAAGTTTGACCTCAAGGTCCCCCCGATCTGTCACCTGAATCCCCATGGCCCCACACTGATGGGCAAATTTGGCGAAACTAGGGTTGGTCAATCCGGTCTTCCAGACGTCCCAGGACCCGGCGCGCTGCTCCTTGGATATTTTCCCCAATTCACCGTTGTTGAGCACGATGTGGGTGACATTCATGTCATGGTGGACCAGCGTAGTGATTTCGGCCAGATACTGACCCAATCCGCCATCGCCAGAGATCGAGACGACCTGCCGTCCCGCAAATTCCGAATCGGGTTCCTGCGTGGCCGCCCAAGCGCCCATGGCCGCCGGTAAACCAAAGCCGATCGAACCCAGGTAGCCGGACATGAGAACGGCCTGTCCCGACGCCTCAAAGTATCGGCCAAAAGAGTAGGTATTGTTGCCCACATCGACGGCGATGATGGCGTCCTGCTCCAGGGTGTTGGCAAGCGCCTCGAACACCGCGGCAGAACTGATCCCCTGACCTCGCTCCTCGAGCAGGCGTTTGGCTTTCTCGGTCCTCCAGATTTTCCACCGGGCAGCTATCGCGGGGGTTTGATCCTCCGCACTCAAGTTGCCCTGCTTCAACGCTTCCTCGATCAGCCCGCAGGTACGCCCGATCTCTCCCAAAAGCGGAACGTCGATGGCGTGGAAACGCGCCAACGCCATGGGGTCGTAGTCCACCTGGATGGTGGGAATCTTGCTGGTGATGCCGGTGTGATTGCTGAACGAAGCGCCAAACACCACCAAGAGGTCGGCTTCGTTCATGAAGTAGCTGGCGATGGGCGTTCCAGACTTTCCGAGCACACCGCAACCGAGCGGATGTTTATCAGAAATAAGACCCTTGCCTTTAAAGGTTGTCAGTACAGGACACGACAAGTGTTCCGCCAGTGCGATTATTCCGTCCATCTCGAACCGTGCGCCATGGCCTACGATGATGGTCGGCCTCTTGGCGGCTCGGATTCTGGCAATGGCATTGGCCAGCGCGGCCTCGGCAGGCGCGATGGCCCGATCCGGAATCCTGCCTTCCGGACTCCCGACCGGTGCGTCTTCGTCGGCCGGTAGCGTCTGGACTTCGTCAGGAAATATCAGATGCGAAACACCGCGATTGAGAATCGCCGTGCGGCAGGCCAGATTGACCAACTCCCCATGACGACTCGTCCCGAGTACGGTTTGGCTCCACTGCGCCACGCCCCCATACGCGGAGCGAAGGTCCACTTCCTGGAAGGCCCCTGGACCAAGTACCTGCGTGTTTACCTGTCCTGTCAGGGCGATGACCGGTGCCCGGTCAACGTTGGCGTCCCATAACCCCGTCAGCAGATTGGTGGCGCCCGGGCCCGCAATGGCCAGGCAGGCCGCCGGTCGGCCGGTCAGCTTGCCGTAGGCAGATGCCGCAAACGCTGCCGCGCCCTCATGGCGGATGCCATAAAAGGACAGATTCCCTTTCTCGGCTTGACGGCGGAGTCCGTCCGCCAAGCCCAAATTGGAATGCCCCACCATACCCCAGATAGACCGCACGCCCCAGTTGGTAAGCGACTCGGCCATGACGTCGGAGATTGTCCGCGTGTGTGGTTTTGGCTTGGGCAGCGCGATGTAGACACCGTCGGCTCGCTCCTCCACAGGATAGGCCTCTACGCCGTCATCGAAGCCTGGCGCCTTGCCGGATAGTGGATCGTAGTCCCAGCCATGCCAGGGACATCGAAGTAGCCCGTTTTCGATGGAGCCCTCGCCGAGGGGACCACCCTGATGTGGACAGCGGTTGTCCAGCGCGCCGAACTTCCCCTTGAAGCGCGTCATGCAGACGGTCACGAGTCCACAATTGACGGCCTTCACCCGCCCCTCGGGCAGTTCCCCTGGTTCAAGGACGCGGTGCCACTCTACTTGGGTGTCGGGATTCATGCTTTCAGGGATAACTGGCTAGAACTACTGGGACAACGGTACGTTGGCGGCCGTCTCCGACTGTTACAAACGCTGATCTCCCACAGTACCCACACCTCACCTCAAATGAAGTCTCTCCTGATAGTTTTTTTGGCTTTGTCGATAGGAGCCTGTTCCACCCTGAACAAGACCGAGCGCGGTGCGGCCATCGGCGCAGCTGCCGGCGCAGCCATAGGCGGCCTCATTGGCAAGAAGTCCGCTGACAAGCCGGTCACTGGTGCCATCATTGGTGCGGCCGCCGGCGGCGTTGTCGGTGCCGTCATCGGGCGTCAAATGGACAAGCAGGCCGAGGAACTGGAGCAGTCGCTCGAAGGCGCGAATGTAGAACGTGTCGGCGAAGGCATCTTGGTGACTTTCGACTCCGCCATCCTGTTTGCCGTCAACTCGTCCGAGATGTCCGACGCGTCCAAGACTTCGCTGGCCAGTCTTGCGACCAGCCTGAAGCAATATGAAGGCACCGAAGTCGTAGTCGCCGGACACACCGACGCCAGCGGAGCCGCGGACTACAATCAGGCCCTCTCCGAACGACGTGCGCAGGCAGCAGCCAACTACCTGCTGCAGCAAGCTGTCCCAGCCCAACGCCTCTCGACCGTGGGGTATGGCGAAGCTCAGCCCGTGACGGAAAACGACACTGCGGCTGGCCGTGCGCAGAACCGGCGCGTGGAAATCGCCATCTACGCCACCGAGGAGTACCGGACCAAGATCGAGGCCCAGCAGAACTAGGGATACCGCGGGCCGAAGGCCTGCGGTCTACCGCACCACCGTCACAGTCTGGCGGGAGACGCGCTCCCCAGCGGAAAGCCTCACGAAGTAGGTGCCGCTGGGGAGCGCGTCTCCTTCCAGGGTGCGCGTATGCTCACCGGCAGTCAGAAACTCTGCCCGCTCTATAACACGCTGTCCCAGCGTGTTATAGACGGACAGCGTAACCTCGGACGCCGTTGACAGCCTGAAGCGCACGGTCGCCGCCGACGAGAACGGATTCGGATAGATCGGGTCCAGGCCAAACGCTTCGGGCAGGTCTTCCGAATCCGTTCCGACGAACAACCCGACCTCGAAGAACTGAAGGATCCGATCCAGCAAGGCCGTGCGCGTGCTCGGGTGATCCCCGTCGTCCAATAGCCCCAGCGCGTAGGACATGGCAAACGTCTTCCCCCCACCCGGGAGTTCGTTCTGAACGCCAACCGTGCCGTACCCCGTCTCGACAAACGCGGCGAGCGCGGGCGGCTCGGGCGTAAACCGGTCTATGTAGTTCAGTCCGATCTGGGTTGTCCCCGTAAACGTCATACCCGCGGTCAGTGCCAGCGGGTGACCGGTCAGGTTCTGCACGGGCACGTCATCCGAGGTCCCGTCTTCCGACTCGCTGATTCCGAACAGGGCCAGAAACGCGTCATCTTCCGCCTGGTCAAACCCCAGAGCTTCCGATCCATCCAGGAATACACTTCCGCCACCCTGGATGTAGGCCCTCAGTGCCTCGACATTGCCGCCCTCCAGCGGCGTCGCACCCGTCGCGTACGAACCCAGGGACACGAACACGGCGTCATACCCTGTCAGTGGAGAGTGGATGCTCGCTGACTTGGAGTAGGCGTTCGGGAGTTTTCTGAGCAGGAGATGGTTTCGGATGTAGGTGCCGCTTCGATCAAACTGATCGTCGCCTCCCTGCCAGAGATATACTCCTTCGTTGACCGAAACGTAATCCAATAAGGTTATTGACGTCTCCGCGCCATTGGCCGTGACGGTGAGTGACACCGTATACAGGCCGGGATCTTCGTACGTGTAGCTGGGCGTCTGACCGGTAGCGTCGGTCGTGCCGTCTCCATCAAGATCCCAGGCCCAGGTCTCAATCCCGGCACCGGCGGCGAAGGAGGCGTCGGAAAAGTCCACCAAGAGAGGCGGCACCCCCGCCCGTTTCGAGGCGTCAAAATTGGCTCTCAACAGATATCCTCTACGCAGGAATACATCCCTGATGACATCCGAGTTCGCCCCGGCGTTCAGCAGCGTGTCCGCCTGCATAAACGCGAAGGCGGCATCGGACTGAGAAGTCGAGGGGCCGGTCATGGACAAAGCTTCCAGGAACAACAGGTCCGTTGTCTCCCGGCCCAATTGCTCCCAGATTTCCATCAGAGAGGACGCCCAGATCTGACCATCGGTATGGATCGAGCCGCTGAGCTCGTCGGGATAGTGCGCGTCGTAGGCCGTCGTCCGCCCGTCCCAAAACTCATTGTGCCCATCCCAGTGGAACACCCAGGCGCGTTCCTCGGCCGTGCCCCACAGTCCAAGGCTTCGATTATACGAGTTCGTCCAGTAGTCGCCGCTGCCTTCACTCAGACCGTCCACTTGGGACAGCCCACCGTTTGTAAGCCAATCATGCATTCCGTGGCCCAACTCGTGCAGAATCACGTCGGAGTCTTCGGCGTCATCCACCCCACCCTCTCCAAAGCTGAGCAGCCCCGCGAAGGACGAGTAGGACGAGTTGTCCTCGCCGGACCATCCGTGCGGGTCAACCAATAACCCTTCGTCGTACTGATAGGGTTTCAGCGGAAATCCGAGCGTTTCATTGACATATCGCAGGGACTTGTCGACATGGTAGTACGCGTTGACCGCTTCGAACGACGAATCCGCCCGGGTAAAATGAAACTCGGGGGTGTCGTGACCGAAGACACCATCATTGGGGGCTTCGACGTCCGTTATCCTGATGTATGGTCCCTCCAGCAGGTAGGTCGTGCCGTCAAATGACACATCCGGTAGCGTGACCTGTACAAGCTGGTCTGTGAGAATCTGTGAGTCTGCGTCATCGGCATCCTCGACCCCAACGCCGTATGTGGCCCCCGCCGTAGACAACGGGTCCGGGTCGAATACCCAGCCAGTAGCGTCCACACGCGTCATAGCCACCCGATTGACGTGGACGGCGGGGCTGTTCCCTGTTGGAGCGGAGGCCGGGCTGTTCGCCGCCGGAGCGGAGGCGGGACTCTCCAGTCTGCCCGGGCGGGCCGCCGAATGGGTCTCGCCCTTATGCCCGGTTGCCAGGTTCACGGCGCGAATAACTTCTCCGGACGCTGCGTCCACCAGCAGTTGCCAGTCCCCGGCCACTTCCCTCCGGACACTCAACTCAACCTTGTGGACCAGCCGGGCCACGCCACGCTGCTGGTACACTACCAGGGCCGACCGCTCAAAATTGGGCGTCCCAAAGACACCGAGATACTCGCGGGCTGCCGCCACGGCCGATGCACCGCCGGTCTTGGAGGCGGAGTCGCGCAGTTGAAGACCCGGCGTGAACCCGTTGACGACAAAAGCCACACGCCCGTCAGGGGCGAGCGTGATCACCACGTCGGATTCAAAAACCGGATAGCCAGACACCATTTGAACAAACCGCGCTCGGGATCCGCCGGGTGTCTCGCGGGAGGCCACATGGCGCAGGGCCGCCTCGTCAATTCCCATGTTCGGACCGCGGACGCGGAGGAACTCCCGGGCCATCTCCTCGGGGGATCCGGGTGCGGCCCGGTAGTCCGTCCCGTAGCTCACAGCAGGGACACCCGATGCCTCCAGCACCCGCGACGACGCGGTGTAAATGGATTCCGGGTGATCGTCGGGCCGCAGTTCACGCACTTGGCCAACGACCGAAGTGGCGCCGAACAGAAGCACGCCAAACAGGAATACGTGCCTCATTTCGCCCTCTGGAAAACATGTTGGTAGCGGTCACAACAACCTTCGTCCAGAACGAGGATGCTGTCAGCGTTGATGCTGAACATATGCCTGGGAGGATCTCCGAGGCCGGAAAAGGAAAACACAGTTGAGGAGGGAGGTGGAGCGTCCAGCGCATATTCCACCACGGCGCCTCGCTCCGAGTCCGCAAGCGCATAACTCCCGGACACCCAGGAAACGCCACCTTTGGTTATCTCAAACTGACCCTCAGGCCCAAAACGGGCAATCAGCTCGTACTGTTCGGAATCGGGACCGCGGGTGCTCCCCATCTTCCCCCCGGACGTTTCAACCCATTGCCAGCTCCCCTCGACGGGGCTTGGTTCGGCGGGTGTCTGTGGTGATGACGACGCGCATGCTGCCAAAAACAGCAGGGCGACCGGCAGAAATATGCGCATATAAGAAGGAGGTTCGACGGGTCCGAAATCTCGCGCTTTACAGTCTCGGGAGCAACTCGCCAAATTGGTTGGTTTCCTCTGGTAATTCTGACCATGACCACGAACCGCTGTTCCACTGCACGGTACAGCGCCGAGAGCTGACCCCTACCCGAATGCCCATTCTTGCGGCCGGCGCCGCCCCGCCCTTCTTTGTCGAAATCGCGTTGCTGGTTCTTGCCAGCGCGGGCATTGCCTACGTCTGCCACAGACTAGGTATTGTGCCCATTGTCGGATTCCTGATTGCCGGCGTCCTCATCGGGCCCAAAGCCCTCGGCCTGGTCTACGAGCCCGAGTTGGTGAATGCAGCCGCCGAGGTGGGTGTGCTGCTCCTCCTGTTCACCATCGGCATCGAATTCAGCCTCAAGAAGCTGGCGAAAATCCAGCGGTTGATCTTTCTGGGGGGTGGCCTTCAGGTAGGGTTGTCTACCGGACTCACCATGCTCGCGTTGGTCGCGTTCGGGGTGTCTTGGCAAGCCGCGCTCTTCACCGGGTTTCTTGTGGCCCTCTCTTCGACGGCCATCGTCTTGAAGTTGCTGGGTGATCGAAGCGAAATGGACGAGCCCCACGGTCAAGTGGGCCTTGGGCTGCTCATTTTTCAAGACCTGGCGATTATCGTCATGGTGCTCCTGGTTCCGCCACTTTCCGGGACGGGCGGTTCCATCCTGGACGTGGTTTGGGCCCTGGCGAAGGCTGCTGGCATTATCGTCCTTGTGATTGTCGTGGCCCGTCGTGTCATGCCCGTGTTCCTGGAGGCCGTCGCCAAGACGTGTTCTCCAGAGCTCTTCCTTCTGACGGTCATCGGCATTTGCTTTGGTACAGCCTGGCTGACCAGCCTGGCCGGTGTGAGCCTCTCGCTGGGAGCATTTTTGGCGGGGCTTATCGTCAGCGAAACGCGATTCAGCGACCACGCGATGGGCGAAATTATGCCCCTGCAGATCCTGTTCAGTGCCACGTTTTTTGTCTCGGTGGGCATGTTGCTGGACCTGAGCTTCCTGGTGACCAACCTTCCGCTGGTGCTTGCGGTGGTAACCGCCGTTCTGCTGATCAAAATCCTGACTACGGCTCTCAGCGTTCGGGCCTTGGGATACCCCATGCCCATTGCAGCTGCAGCGGGCCTCATGCTGGCTCAGATCGGCGAGTTCTCGTTTGTGCTTGAGCGCAGCGGCCGCGAAGCCGGTCTGTTTCCGGCGGGTCTGGAGGGCACGGGGTCTCAGACCTTCATAGCCGCCACCGTATTGGTGATGATCCTCACGCCGGCGCTCAATACGCTGGGCGCCCGCATCAGGCTGAAGCTCCAGAAGGACTCAGAAGAAATGCCGGCCGATGGCGAGGTAGAAGCGCACGGCCCCCTTCCTGACCTCGAGAACCACATCGTCATCGCCGGATTCGGCCAGGGTGCGCGCCGGCTGGTGCGTGTTCTCCGGACCGTGGACATTCCCTTTGTTATACTGACGCTCAGTCCCGACGGCGCGAACGAGGCCGAAGCGCTTGGGCTTCCCGTGTTGCGCGCCAACTATGCCCGAAGACGCACGCTGGAGATGGCGGGTGTCCACCGGGCGAAGACGCTGGTCATTGCCGACGACGACCCCCAAATGGCCCACCGCGTGGCCGCTATCGCGCGGGGCATTAGCGAAACTGTCCATATTGTGGTCCGGACCCGCCAGGCTTCAGAAATAGCCGGGCTCCACGCGCAAGGTGTGGACTGCGTCATTGCCGACGAATTGGAGAGCATCGTTCAGGTCTTCGGTCAACTATTGAAAGACCAGGGCCGAAGCGCGGACCAGATCGCCGCCCTCACCGACGAAATCCGGGGCCACGACTATCTGGAGGTCCTGGACGACGACACTCCGGCCTCTTCCGGGGAATCCACACCGGGATATTCAAGGTCCGTCACGCCCGTCAGCCTCGCCGCGGGCGTCGGGTGCGCCCACACGGAGGGGCTCTCTGCGGTCCAGCCAACAGCCGTGGGCGTGTGTCGAGACTGCCTGGAGGCCGGGGACAAGTGGGTTCATTTGCGGGTTTGCATGACCTGCGGATATGTGGGGTGCTGCGACAGTTCCAAGAACAAACATGCCACCGCCCATTTCCGGGACACCGATCACCCGGTGATGCGCTCCATGGAACCGGGAGAGACCTGGGGCTGGTGCTATGTCGACAAGAAGACGCTGGGTTAGGCTGGTCCGAGAGCACCGCTCTTTCGGCCGTTGCCTTGGCTACCGAACGACGGTGACAGACTGCGTTTTTCCGGCTCCGACTAGGCCGTGGGCGTCGACAACCGCGATCAAATAGACGCCACTCGCTACCGGGACGCCGGCCGCATCCCTACCGTCCCACGTTACCTGATTGGATCCGGGAGACAGTCGGCATCGAGGACCTGGAGCTGCGCGGTATGGTCAAGATGTACGGCCGTAAGACGAGCGATATCGCGTGGGGCGAGTTCGTCAAGACCCTGGAGTACGTGTGCCTCAAGCGAGGCGTCGTTCTCAGGAAGGTCAACCCTGCATACACGAGCCAAACGTGTAGCCTCTGCGGCCACTGTGATAAGCAGAATCGCAAGAGTCAAGCGGAGTTCGTCTGTACTAGCTGTGGACACGAACAACACGCAGACGTCAATGCTGCGATCAACATTCTGGGGAGGGCATTCCCCAGTTTCGTAGACAGGAAGGGCTCAAGCGCCTGTCGTTTGATGGAAGAATCCTCGCGCTTCAGCGCGGGGAGTATGTCAACCAGACCTCTCGCATATCCCGGCGCAGCGTAGTCGAGAGCTGGCCGATGGGGCGGGCGTAGCGCTCCACATGCCCCTGGGCGGCTGCGACGCTTCCGAACTCAGGATTTACAATAAACTCAGAGGTCGTCCCGTCGTCGAAACTGACCTCGAAGAGATAACCGTCGACCTGAACCCATGCTGCCGGACGACGATCGAACACTGTGCGAACCCCACGCCCCGAATAGCTGAAGCCAGCTTAACTGGACGCATCCTCCGCCGTGATAATGTCCGGATCGATCCACACGGTACCACTGTATGGCGGGTCCATGGGAGCATTTACGAATAGAAGGAGCAGAGCGAGAATGCGACCGCCGTAGATCATGAATTGACCGAACTAATTGAGGCTTTAGGACATTTGTCAGACTCAAGATACACGTGCATATTGGGCCGGATGTGACCTGCCCCTGAGCAATGAATTTTCCCGACTGTATGCTTGATTCCTGGACTCCGGCGGCTGGCCGGTTTTTCAGCCGCGTCCGGTTCATGATTCTCCTGGTGACTGCATCGGCCCTCATCCAGGGGTGTACGCCCGATACCTCTGAGGACGAAAAACCGGAGGACGCACCCGCCTGGATTGGTGTCGCGGAGAACATGGTCTATATCAAGGCCCTGCCCGCGTCTTTAGCCGACGCAAACAGACTGGCACACGAATACTGGAACACAGGCATTGCCCGGCAAATGGCGGCGGGCAATCAGATCCTGTCGGAGTTTTTGGTAGCCACGGTGGTCCGAACCGCCGCCTTCTATCCCGATGGACACTTCGGAGAGGAGGGACTGGAAGCCCATCTGACTGACTACCTCAATGAGCGTCGCGCGTACCATGAGAGCGCCCTCGTTGAAGAAGGAATGGGCGGGACCGATCTGGATTTAATGATCGGAGGGGCCGTCAATGAGGATCTGGAAGCCATGGTGGCGCGCCAGGTGGCTGAACTCGCCAGGGGATCGACGGACTTCGACTTTGCAGTATGGGAAGCCCAGTGGGTTCAAGTGGAATGAAAGCTTCAGAGTCTCAAAACCCCGATCTCATGAATCTCAGAATCCCAGTTTTTTGCTTCGCTCTGCTGGCGGGTTGTGCCGGTGGTACTGACCGCCACGAACTCGACCCGGCTGAGCGCCCTGCGTCAGTGGAATCGGTAGTTGTGCAGCCCGCCGATCCCGTGGCGGCCGTCTCTGAGCAGCAAGCCCATCCGATCGACAAGCAGCTCCAGATCTGCCAAGAAGCAGAAAACTGGACCACCCAGGGCGTGAACGTCTGCCTCGACAAGACCACCAGGTCCTGGGATGCCGAAATGAACAGGGTTTACCAGGAGCTCCTGACCCTTTTGGACGAAGAACAGGAAAAGCCGGTCCGTGAGGCTCAGCGACCGTGGATGGTATTTCGGGACGCGGAACTGGAATCCGCTGGTCTCACCTACCAATATGGGATGGGCACCAGTTGAGGGGTCGAGCTGGGGCAACACCAACTTGATTCTTTTCGGACACGCGTCGATCAACTTGAATGGATGACCGGTGCACTTGACCTGCGGGATTCCATCCAAAACGAGCAGTGAACCAGGCGTTGGGCTCTTCGCCCTTTATGGTCTTGATTCCGGAGCGACCAGATTTTGCTCAGCGGCCAGCCGAATCGCCGCGTCAATGAATTCCCTCGCTCTGGCTACCGACCCCGCAGAGCCCGGATTCCGCCCGGAATGCATGGTGCCAACGTTGCTCACCACGGCAACCACTACGTCGCCCTCTTCCAGCCAGAACAGTGAGCCGGTGAACCCGAGAACAGCTCCAGAGTGACCAATCACCGCCAGACCATCGGGATATTCGTTGCGGAACACGTTGTGCCCAACCTTTGTGCGGTCGTCTATGGGGAACCAGTCGGTCAGGAATTCCATGCTCTCGGGCTTCAATAGTCGCCCATCGCGAAGAGCCACCGCATAGAGCGCAAGGTCGCGCGCGCTGGCGACCATTCCGCCCGCAGTCCACTCGACCGACAGGTTAGACGCACTGGCATCGACCAGGCCCGGACGCACCTCGCTGAACGCGGCGTTCACCCCGGCACTCTCTGCGAAATCCGGCGTCGCCCAGTGGTATCGCTGCGGAAGCTGCTCCGACGGGACGTCCTCGAACCCCTCGAGTCGGATATTGGTGAGTTCGAGCGGGTCGAGGATGCGCCGGTGGATCTCGTCCACCGCCTCGTTTCCCGTAACTTTTTCGATGATCAAGCCCAGCAGCGTGTAGTTGGTATTGGCGTAGCTGTATGCCTCGCCGTGGCCCGCCAGCGGCTCGTGTCCGTGGATGTAGGGGAGCGTTTCGGCCTTGCCCCATATGTGATCAGGTTTCAAGTCGGCGCCCCGTCCCTCCCTGATCCAGATGGGGTCATCCTCCCAACTCGGCACGCCGCCGGTGTGATTGAGTAGCTCACCGATCGTGGCCTGGTCTGCGTTGGGAATCCCGTCCACCGCCGCACCCAGGACATCGGCCGAGGTTGCGCTCACATCCAAAAGCCCCTCCTCCACCAGTTGAAGCACCACGACCGCCACGAACGTCTTGGTTATGCTCCCGATGCCAAAGAGCATATCTGGTCTCACCGGGGCACCGGTCTGCAGATTGGCCATGCCGGAGACGCCCGACCACACGACGCCCTCGCTGGTGGCTACTACCGCGGAAAGCCCAGGAATACCCTTCTCAATGCCTGCGTCCAGCAAGGCCTGCAGTTCCGCTTCCGGTCCTGGTTCCAGCGGAGCGGGCTTCGGCGGCGCACACGCGGAGAGAACCAGGAGACATGCCAGGAAGCTTATCCAACTTCCCGTCCTATTCAGGGTGCTCGTCTGTCTCATTATCCTTCTCCAGGTTCGATTGGTTCGTTGACAGAATACGTTGGCGCCCCATGCGGAAAGAAGCGTCACAGCAACTTCTGCAGCGCAGTCACCAGCCGCTCCACGTCTCGTTCAGAGTTGTAAATGTGTGTAGAGAAACGCAGCCCGTTGTAGTCGGGAATCGGGATGACTTTGACGATGATGTCCTGGCTGCGCAAGGCCGTCGCCACCTCACCGTTTCGGGCTCGATCCAACCCGACGGAGACGATGCCGGAGGCAAGTTCGGGGTCCGATGACGTCAGGAAATGAAGTCCTTCGAGGGCCGCAAGTTGATCCCTGAGCAACGCCGCAAGCGAAAGGCACCGCTGCTCAACCTTGGCCACACCGATGCGTTGGTGGAATGCCATGGCAACGCCGTGGCCCAGAATCTGGGCGACATTCCTCGTCCCGCTGGAGGCGGTATAAGGACTGTATCCGGAGAAGAGGAAGATGGGATGGACGCGCTCCTGGATTTCCTTCCTGATGTAGAGCAGACCCGTTCCTTTGGACGCCAGCATCCACTTGTGGCTGCTTGACGCATAGGTGTCTACGCCCAGCGCCTTCACGTCGATCTCCAGCATGCCTGGAGCCTGGGCACCATCGCAGACGAGCAGGATCCCTCGAGGCCGGGCAAGCGCAGCAATCTGTGCCAGCGGCATCCGGATCCCGGTGATCGTGCAGACGTGGCTGACCGAGATGACCCGGGTCCGGTCCGTAATTCCATCGCGGATAGCCTGGACGATCTGCCCGGCATCGCGGGCGGGCGCCGGTATCGGGACCTTGATTATTCGGATACCCCGGTATTTCTCCGCGTGCTCCCAACCCACCAGTCCGCCATGGTGTTCGTGGGTTGTGGTCAGGACTTCGTCGCCGGGTTGGAAGTCGATTCCCTCCGCGACCATGTTCATCCCCTCCGTGGTGTTGCGCGTCAGAACGGTCTCGTCTGGCTTTGATCCCAGAAAGGCGGCCGCCTGCCGCTTCACCTCCACCATCCTTGCGCCCACCGGGCCAAAGACATTAACAGCCGGACTGCCTTCGATCTCGCGCATCGCGGCGGCAATGGCATCCAGAATCACGTGCGGCGTGGCTCCAAGTGTGGCGCAGTTGAAATGTGCCACGCCAGGATTGAGCATGAACTCGGTCCGCACGGCCTTCCAGAACTCATCGTCAGGAAGCGTCCTGGATGCCTGACCCAGGGCATCGAGGCGCCTGGTTACCGACGGATCCACCTGCCCCAGTAGCCGGAGCGTCTCGTTGTGTGGGACGAGGCCGGGCGCCAGCCCGAGCGCTGCTGCGGCGGGGGCCCTGGTCAGGAAGGCGCGGCGATCCATGGGTCTTGATGCGGTTGGTGGACCCTGGATAGTACAACGGTTCGTTGCACGGCGCCATCTGAGCCTCTCTGAGCTACTGCAAGCTGAGAGGAAAATGAAAATACGGAGCGTCGTGAAACTGCTAAGCACCGACGGCTGGTACCATGTGCGAACCCGCGGGAGTCATCACCAGTACAAGCACTCTTGGAAGAAGGGTCTTGTGACGGTCCCTGGGAAACCGGGAGACGAAATATCTCCGAAGACACTCAAGAGTATCCTCAAGCAGGCAGGACTAGAGCGATGAAGTACCTAATCGTAATCGAACCCACGAGTACCGGTTTTTCCGCCTACTCCCCGGACGTCGACGGCTGCGTCTCCACAGGGCCTACGATCCAGGAGGTAGAGGCAAACATGAGCGAGGCCCTCTCCTTTCATCTGGACGGTTTGCGTCTGGAGGGTCTTCCCATTCCGAAGCCGTCCAGTGCATCCGCGTACGTCGAGATCGCCGCATAGCGGCTCCTTCACGAGCGCACCAGTCCGTCCCCGATGCCTATCCACTTGTAGGTGGTGAGGGCCTCCAGGCCCATCGGCCCGCGTGCATGGAGCTTCTGGGTGCTGACCGCCACCTCTGCTCCCAGCCCAAACTCTCCGCCATCTGTAAAACGGGTGCTGGCGTTCACGTAGACGGCTGCGGAGTCCACCTCCATCACGAACCGATCTGCGTTGATCTTGGAGGTTGTCACGATGGCGTCTGAATGACCCGATCCGTGTGCCCTAATGTGGGCGAGGGCGGCGTCGATACCGTCCACCACCCGAATTCCCAGGACCAGCGAGAGCCACTCGTGGTCAAAATCGTCGGGGCCGGCCAGCGTCACGCGTCCGACCCGTCCGGGAGTGTCCTGACCAGGCGGGCCCGGGGCGCCCTGGCCGATGGCCTCAAGCGCCTCCGCCGTCGCGCGCAGGTCCACACCAAGAGGCAGGAGCCTGCGCGCCAGGGCGGGCAGAAGCTCCGCTGATATTGACTTGTCCACGAGCACCGTATCAAGCGCGTTGCAGACACTCGGGCGCTGCACTTTGGCATTCTCGATGATGGCCAGCGCGCTTTCCAGATCTGCCGTGGCCTCCACATAGACGTGGCAGATTCCGATGCCGCCTGTAATAACAGGAACCGTGCCCTTTTCCACGCACATTCGGTGGAGGCCGGCCCCGCCCCGCGGGATGATCATGTCCACATACTCGTCAAGCTGGACGAGTTCGGTCGTGTAGCGTCTTTCGCGGGAGTCGATGAACTGGACTGCTGCCTCGGGAAAACTGACTGCCCTGAGCCCGGCGTGAATGGCCCGCACAAGCGCCCTGTTGCTCTCCAGCGTCTCGCTACCGCCACGAAGGATGCTCGCGTTGCCGCTGCGAACGCAGAGGGCTGAAATGTCCATGGTCACGTTGGGCCGGGCCTCGTAGATCACGCCTATCACGCCCAGCGGGACGCGGCGGCGGGAGAGCCGGAGGCCGCTGGGAAGCGTCCGTTCTTCCATGGTCTCCCCGACGGGATCCGGGAGGTCGGCGACGGCTCGGGTGTCGCCGATCAGCCGCTCCAGCCTACCCGCATCCAGACGCAACCGGTCTATGAGCGCGGCACTGGTGCCCTTGACGATCGCAGCGGCTACGTCGCGCTCGTTGGCCTCAAGTATTTCTGCTCGTGCTCCGTGCAGGGCGTCGGCCAGCGCGCGAACGGCCCGCGCCCTGGCATCGGAACTCGTCCGAGCCAGCAGCACGCTGGCATCCGAGGCCTCCCGGCCCATTCTTTGGATATCAGGGAGCATCATGCCAGTACCAGATCGTTTCGGTGAATGGCCGCGGCCCCGCGTGTGTACCCGAGTTTCCGGGGTACATCGGCCGAGCGAAGGCCCTGGATCTGTGCCAACTCTTCAGAATCATATCGGACAATTCCGCGGGCGATGACAGTCTTGCCCATCCCGAGAATCGAAACGGAATCGCCACGCAGAAATGGGCCGTTGACTGCGGTGATGCCGGCCGGAAGCAAGCTGCGGCCGTCTCGCGTCAGGGCGCTCGCGGCTCCCGTATCGATCTCCACGGACCCCTGCGGGACACTCCCTGCCAGAATCCACCGTTTGCGGTGCTCCAGTGTTGACCCTGCCGGTGCAAAACGCGTCCCCACGGCCACGCCGTGCGCGGCCAACACGATCACGTCCGGCCGGTGACCGGAGGCAATCACAACAGCGGTTCCTGCCCTCCGCGCTATTTCCGCGGCCTGGAGCTTGGTAGCCATACCGCCCGTCCCGAGCCCGGTGGCGGTTCCTGTAGCGGTGGCCCGCACGGCGTCATCAATCTCGGCAATGTCGGAGAGCAACTCCGCGTTCGGGTCAAGGCGCGGATCGGCCGTAAAGAGCCCCGGCTGGTCGGTGAGCATCAGCAGCAGGTCCGCTTCCACCAACAGGCACAGAAGGGCCGAGAGGTTGTCGTTGTCTCCGACCCGGATTTCAGCTGTCGCAACCGCATCGTTTTCGTTCACGACCGGGATAACCCGGTTGTCGATCATGGTCTGGATTGCGTCGCGGCCATTCAGGTAGCGGTTCCGGTCCTCGACGTCCGCCCGCGTCAGGAGCACCTGCCCTACCACAATGCTCAACGGGTCGAAGGCCTCCTCCCAGACGCGCATCAGCCGGGACTGACCGACGGCGGCGAGCATCTGCCGCTCAGGGAGACCGGCCGGCACATGCTCCAGCCCCATTCGTCCCCTTCCGGCGGTGATCGCGCCGGAACTGCAGATGATGATCTCGTGGCCCTCCGCGTGCAGGGCAGCACATTGCCGCGCGAGTGTGCCAATATGCTCACGGTCCAGGACCGGGCCGCCTCCGGTCAGGACGGACGTACCAATTTTGACGACAATGCGGGCCACGGAGAATCGGCGGTTGATTGCGGCCCAGGACCGCGTCGGAGACGGCCGGTTCCGCCGCCAGTACTACCAGGTTACGCGCCCCTGGGCGCGGATGTCCCGCGACGAATTCCCTACAAGAATGGTGAAGTCACCGGGCTCCAGCACCCAAGAAGCCTGCTCCGGGTCGTAGAAACTGAACGCATCCTCGCCCAACTCCACGGTCACCGTGTCGGAAGCACCGGGATCCAGCTGGAGTTTTGCGAATCCCTTTAGCTCTTTTGCCGGTCGCTCCAGGGAGGACACATCGTCGTGTACGTAAACCTGAAGCACCTCTGATCCCGCCACTTGTCCGGAATTGGTCACCGTCACGCTCACCTCAACCTTGTCACCCCTCTTCTGGACTGAAAGGTCGGAGTAGTCGAAGGTCGTGTACGACAGACCATGGCCAAAAGCGAAAGCCGGCTCAACATCGTAGGAATCGAAGTAGCGGTACCCCACATAGAGCCCCTCGGTATGCTCTATCAGGAGGTTCTCGTCCGGGTAGGTTGCCAGTGCGTGTGCCGGACTATCGTCAAGCTTCTTTGGAAAAGTCATGGGCAATTTGCCCGAAGGATTGACGCGGCCAAAGAGGATATCTGCCAGGGCATTTCCGCCCTCCATGCCCGCGTACCAGGCCTGGACGATAGCCTTGGCGTCGTCAATCCAGGCGCGCATGTCAACCGGCCCGCCGCTTTGGAAAACGACCACCGTGTTCGGATTCGCTGCCAGAACCGCCTGGATGAGTTCCTCCTGGCCGAACGGCAGCATCATGTCAGGCTTGTCGAGGACCTCCGCGTCATAGGCGTTGTCCTCCCACGCGTCGGTGTACCCATGGATCAGGCCGCCCACGTAAATGACAGCGTCCGCGCCGGTCGCGGCTGAAACGGCTTGTTGAATCAGGCCAGCGTTCGCCTTGGCGTCTCGGGTAATCTCGTATCCCGGCGCGTATGTGATGGCCACGTTGTCGCCGAGCAGATTCTGGAGTCCCTCCAAAGCCGTCACTTCATAGAAGGCTTTGACCTGAGAGCTACCGCCTCCGCCCGCGTGCTTGCGATCGGCGTTTGCACCAATGACGGCCAGCGTCTTGATCCCTTCCTGCTTCAGCGGAAGAACTCCGTCGTTCTTCAGGAGAACAATGGCTTCGTCCGCGATGTCTCGTGCAATCTGCTGGTGCTCGGGGGTACTGTATGCACCGGCCGGGCGATCGCCGCTGAACATGTGGATCGAATGCATGACCCGAAGAATGCGCCGGACCTTGTCGTCGATCAGCGCCACGTCCACGCTGCCGTTCTCCACGAGCCCCACCAGGGTGTCACCCATGTTGAATCCACCGTAGTCCGGGTTTTGCCACTCTTGGCTCAGATCGGTGCCCATCTCGATGTCAATGCCGGCCTCGACCGCAGCCATGGTGTTGTTCACGGCATCCCAGTCGCTCATGACCAGCCCCTGAAAGCCGAATTCAGCCTTGAGAACCTCGTTCAAGAGAAACTTGCTCTGAGCTGACCAATGTCCCCTGAACTTGTTGTAGGCCGCCATGACGGTTAGCGCGCCGCCCTCCTGAACGGCCGCCTTGAACCCGGGCAGGTAAATCTCCCGGAGGGTGCGCTCGTCCATCTCGACGTTCACGAGCTGGCGCTTGTACTCGAGGCTGTTGGCGATGTAGTGTTTGGCGCTCACCGCTACGCCCTGCTCCTGCACGCCTTTGATGTAGCCCACCGCCATGCGGCCGTTCAGGAACGGGTCCTCCGTCATGTACTCGAAGTTGCGGCCGTTGCGCGGGTCCCGGATGATGTTCAGGCCAGGGCCAAGAATGATGTCTTTGCCACGGAAGGCCGATTCCCGGCCAAGAACGTAGCCGAACTGATGCCCAAGGTCCGGATTCCACGTGGCCGCCAGCGCCGTCCCAACCGGGAGATACGTGCTGCTATCGCGTGCTCCAACAGCTTTGTCGTAGTAGCGGGTGTGCTCGTGGCGCACACCATGGGGCCCGTCCGACATCACGATCTCGGGAATACCAAGGCGAGCCACTCCTCCGCTCGTGAAGGCCGAATTCGCGTGGAGCATGTCGACCTTTTCCTGAAGCGTCATTTGCTCCATGAGAGAATCGATCTGCCCTTCCATCGGGGCGATGGCCATCTCAGCGTGGGGTTGACAACCCATAAGGAGCACCAGGGCAAGAATTGAAAGAGAACGAGTGGACGTCTGAACGAACTGCATGGTGTACAACCAGCTTGCGTAGAGGGGATTGCCATTCTAGTGCAGCCGCGGCGTTATGAAAAGGTTTTCATGATGTTTCATAAAACGAACGCCTCTGCTTCGCGTCGATGGCTTCGTCCGAGTACTTTTGAGGACGACATCGGGACACATTCAAAGGCGCTGGAGCGCTGACTAACCATGCAACTCCGCACCCTCATCTTGTCGGCCAGTGTGCTCCTTGGTGCGTGCGCTGCCCCCGCTTCCAATGATTCGGGCCTCGACCTGGACGCCGATTTCCTGACCGCCGACATCTGGAATGACGGCCAGGCGGAGGTGGCTTTCTACCAAATCAAGCGGTCCAGAGACCAGTACGGACGGGAGCGGGAGCAGTCGTTCCTTGCCGGCACGTACCTGGTCAAACACGACTTTGACAGGGCAACCGCGTCCAAGGCAACCTCACAGGCCGCCAATCCGGTGTCGGCCTTCAAGTACGCGCTCTTTTACGAGTTCGAGAGCCGGTCCTACGAATACAAGAGGAGTTGGGTGGCCAACCTCGCCCAGGCAGACCTGTCCCCCATCAAGGCCTCGTTCTCCAGTTTTGATTGGTGCTCCAATCAGTACCGCGAGTTCTCCTTCGATGGAAACGGCCGCGTCGATCATCTTTACCGAAGTGACGACTACGGCAACGCGTCTGAGTCGTGGCGTGTCGGCGGCGGCGTTTTTCCGGCCTCGGCGATTCCGGTACTTGTTCGCGCCATTCAGCGGCCCGTGTCGTTCTCGGTGCTAACCCACCACGGCTCCGTCGTGGCGGTCCAGGCTACGTCGGTCCAGGATGAAGCCTGGGGCGATTCGCTACGTGCCACGCGGATCGAACTGGCCTATTCGGCGCCCGTCCCGTCCATGATTGGCGAAGAGTCTGCGCTGTCCGAGACCTGGATTCGAGGCACCGGCCCCGCACGCGTCATTCTCGCCATGCGATCCGGAGACGATCGTTATCGGATGGACCTCGTGGAACACCTGAGATCCCCGTACTGGGAAGAAGATCTGTATACGAAACTGAAGGTCGTTCGCGCCCGGCCCTAGACGGCCTTTCAGGCTACTTGACCAGCGACATTGTGCCCGAGATGGTCGTTCCTTCGCCAGTGAGCCTGTACAGGTAGGTACCACTCGGCAGGTCCTGGGCGTCAAACGGTACTTCTTGTGTCCCCACCGAAAGCCATTCGTCCAGGAGAAGACGCACTTCGCGTCCCTGGATATCGAAGACCGTCAACTTGAACCGACCCTCGGCCTGGATTTCGAGCTGCAGCGTGGTGCGACCGTTGAATGGGTTGGGGTAATTGCTGACCGCGAATTCCTGGGCCACCGACGAGTCTGGGCCCCTTCGCGCCGCTTCGACCGTCAACTCGACGGGAATCTTGATCTCCGTTCCGTAGAAGTCGGCCGCCACGAAAACGAAGTCGCCCGTATACAATCCCGGAGCGAGGTCACGGGCAGAGACGGTGAATTGGACCGGTCCAGGCTTGCGCCCCGTAAGGCTCTGATCCGTCATGCCGACCATCCAGTCACCGGCGAACCGGTCTGATGCCGCGGACGTCCAGCTGACCGCCCCCTGACCGGGGTTATAGGCCATGCGCTCAAACGAACCGACCTCGCCCTCGGAAAGCGTGATCTGCATCAGGGTCGGATCTATGGTCACCGGCGGAGCATGCAGATACACGGTCTTGATTGTATGCCATGCCGGGACGGTCGGTCCCACGGAGACGTCCCACTCCCCCTCTTCAAGACTGCACCGACCCGCCAGTTCTGGCGCACGGCAACCATCGCAATCCCGGCGTTCTTCGAGAAGCGCGCCTTCCTCAAACGGGTCGGCATAACCTCCGAGGGATGAAACCCGGACGGCCTCCTTCAGCGCAACATCCACCTGGATGCGGCTGGTTTTCCACGCGCCATCACCGCCGCGGACGGGATCTCGTTGAAGGTCAACCGGCGCCAATTCCACTAGGCACAGTTCGTCCTCGTTCCGCAGCCAGACGTCAACAGGGTGCTGCCACAGTCCCATGGCGCCAATCGAACCAGCCTCTCTGGAAACATCCACGTCCAGTTTGATTCCCGCTCGGTGCCCCACCTGCGGAGGAAAGGCTGCCAGCGTCATCTGCGCCTGGCCTCCCTGGATGGTGTACGGCTCATCGAGTTCTGTCCACGTGCCCGCCGCTTCATCCAATACAGCGGCACGCCACGGCCCTGCGTCCAGGCAATTCACGAGGTGCGCGGTGGTGCGGAATGACACCGCCGCCTTGTTGCTGGCTGGTATTTGAAGGCTGCTTTCTCCGACCAGGCAATC
Source organism: Rhodothermales bacterium (assembly GCA_047619685.1). Classification (GTDB taxonomy): domain Bacteria; phylum Bacteroidota; class Rhodothermia; order Rhodothermales; family UBA10348; genus JABDJZ01. The sequence continues at coordinate 23,667 of JBLHLC010000005.1, read as the reverse complement.
ATTGTCAGCGCTGAATTCCCCGTCTCGGGAGAAATAGAGGCTGTACCTGGCTTCGCGAACGTCCCCCGAGCGATTGAAGACGTCAAATTCGATGGCGAAGGAATCATCCAGCCGGCCCTCGAGGTCTCCCTTCAGCCCCCCTTGCCATCCGGCACCAATCTCCCCCAGAGCCAGCGCAGAACTGGCTCCCATCGTGCCTCCCATGTCTGTGGTCTGCAGAGCGTCCCCACCGAGAAACACGGCTACAATCAAGAGAACCGATCCTCCGGCGGCTACGGCCAGCATCAACTGCCGGCGTCGTTGGGGGGAAGATGGCATGAGGTAGGGAGGGTTGGGTACACAAAGTACACGATGGTCTTCAAGAGGTTGGCCGGGTTTCGCCTGTTTTCCCCATGAGGTTGTCTAACTTCCGGCGCCTGAATACGCAAACGCACATGACCATTTCGACGCTGGACCTCGTTGTAATCGCGATCTACCTGATCGGTATCACCGGCATCGGAATCTGGGCGGGCTACCGAAAGAACAGCACGAGCAGCGAGTACTTCCTTGCGGGCAAATCCCTGGGGTGGTTCACGATTGGCGGGGCCCTTTTCGCGTCCAACATCTCGACAATCCACCTGGTCGGACTGGCGGCAGCGGGCGCCGATGTCGGGCTGGTGATGGGGAATTTCGAGTGGATGGCCTCGTTCTGCCTGATTGCCCTGGCTCTCTTCTTTGCTCCGTTCTACTTCCGGAGTGGGATCTCCACCCTGCCGGAATTCCTGGAGCGACGCTACAGTCCGTCGGCCCGCACCTTTCTGGCAGCCATAGCCATCTTCGGCGCGCTCCTCCTGCACATCGGCATCAGCCTGTTCGCCGGGGCCAAGCTATTCGAGGCCTTCCTGGGTGTGCCGATCCTGTGGTCGATCGTGTTGATCTCGCTCGTGACGGTGATATACACGGTGCTTGGCGGCCTCAAGGCGGTGGTTGTCACCGAGACCATTCAGACGTTTCTACTCCTGGGTGGTGCCGTCCTCATCACCGTGCTCGGAATCCAATATCTGCCAAAGGTGGGCGTGAACTCCCTGGCCGATTTTCAGGGTCAAGTTGGTTCGGACCAGCTGAGCATGATCCACCCGATCCGGGACACCGCCGGCAACCTCAACCCGTATTCGTGGCTTGCCATCCTGCTCGGGTATCCCGTTCTGGGCGTCTGGTACTGGTGTTCCGATCAGACCATTGTCCAGCGTGTCCTTGGCGCCAGAACCGAATACGACGGCCAACGGGGGGCTCTCTTTGCTGGCTTCCTGAAGATCCTCCCGGTTTTCCTGATGGTTTTTCCGGGCGTGATTGCTCTTGTTCTGGTCAAGAACGGTGCGATTTCCCTCGGGACGCTGGCGGACGGATCAACGGATTTTAACTCGACGCTGCCGAACCTGATCAACCTCCTGATTCCCGAAGGCCTCAAGGGGCTTCTGGCAGCCGGCCTTCTTGCCGCGCTCATGAGCACGATCGCCGCCGCGCTGAACAGCTGCGCCACGCTGATTTCGGTCGACATCGTAAAGCGCCTGAAGCCGGACATGTCTGACCAGAAGGAAGTCCGGATCGGCCGTATCAGTGCGGGCGTGGTGATGGTGCTCGCGATGCTGTGGTCGACCCAGGGGGATCAGTTTGCCAACATCTTCGAGGCCATCAACAAGATCCCCATGATCTTTGCCCCGGCTGTCACCGCCGTTTTGGTGCTCGGGGTCTTTTGGAGGCGCGGGACCAACGAGGCGGCCCTCACCACGTTTGCCGTGGGGTGTTTTGTGGGCCTGGTCTACTTCATCGTGGACATGAAGGCGGTCGGGGCAGTCTTGCTCGGAGGGGCTCCGGAAGGGTTCTCGGGACTGGTGACCGACCCGGTCCACGGCCTGGGGATACCCTTCATGATTGTCGGTCCCATTCTCTGCGCGTTGTGCGTGGTGACGTACGTGGGCGTGTCATTTGCCACTCCGCCGCCGCCCGCCCACCAACTGGAGAACGCGTGCTGGGGCAGTCCCGCCAAGGCGCTTCAAGGCCGGCTGGCTGGCTGGAGTGATCCCAGATCTGTGGCCCTCATTCTATTCACGTTGATGGTAGTGCTGTACCTGTTCCTCGGATGACCACTTCAAACATGCAGGCCTGGGTACTCCACGGCGCCGACGACATAAGACTGGAGACCGTCCCCCGCCCCGTTCCCGGCCCCGGCGAAGTCCTCGTGCGCGTCCGCACGGCAGGCATCTGCGGGAGTGACCTTCACTATCTGAAGGATGGCCGGTGCGGCAATTTTGTGCCCAGCCGCCCCTTCATACTCGGGCACGAATTTGCGGGCGAAGTGGCGGCATTGGGCGAGGGTGTCGATGGTCCCCCGGTGGGCACGGCGGTTGCCGTCGATCCTTCCCGGCCGTGCGGGCGCTGCTCCCTCTGCCGGCAGGGCCTCTACAACCTGTGCCCGGAAATGGTCTATTTCGGGTCGGCGAGTGTGGATCCGCCAAGCGCCGGGTGTTTTGCCGAATATGCCCTTTCCCCGGTTCGCAACTGTGCCGTGCTTCCTGACGGATTCGAATTGTCCTGGGGGGCGCTTCTGGAGCCCCTGAGTGTGGCGGCGCACGCGTTGCAACGCAGTGGCGGCGTGGCGGGGAAAAGTGTCCTGATTACCGGAGGCGGCACCATTGGGCAGATGATTCTGATTATTGCGCGGGCGTATGGGGCCAGTAGCATTACCGTCTCGGATCCCAGACCCTCGGCTCGCGCTTTCGCCGAATCGAGTGGTGGTGCCAACACATTGGATCCGTCAGATTCCGAGGTCTCGAAGCGGGCCTCCGTTCTTGCGCCAGGTGGCTTTGAGGTGGTCTTTGAGGCGTCCGGCGCGGCTCCCGCCCTGGACCAGGCCATCCGGCTCGCCGCTCGCGGTGCCACCGTCGTGCAGGTCGGGACTCTGGAGGACGGTGTGGCCATTCCGGCCAATGCGCTCCTCACCAAAGAACTGAGTTACGTCGGATCGTGGCGATTCGCCAATGTGTTTGAGCGCGTGATTGCGCTGGTGTCCTCGGGCCAGATTGACCCACGGCCTCTGATCACCCATACCTTCCCTTTCGATCAACTGAGGCAGGCGTTTCACGAGGCGCGCCACGGCGAGACGTCCGTCAAGGTGCAGATCGAGCTCGACTGACGCCATGGATTACAACGTACTGGGCAAGACTGGCCTGAACGTTTCGTCTCTCAGCTTTGGGGCTTCCTCGCTGGGGAACGTGTTCCGACCCATCGACGAGGCAGAAGGCATCCGCGCCGTCCATGCGGCGCTTGACGCGGGCATCAACTACTTCGACGTTGCGCCGGCTTACGGTGGCACTGTGGCTGAAACCGTGCTGGGGAAGGCGCTGCGGGATGTCTCGCGTGACCGTTATTACCTGTCCACCAAGGCTGGCAAATACACGGCTCCGGGGGCGTATGGGGAGGACGACCTGGACTACACCGAGAGACGCATCCGTGCGGAGCTCCAGGAGAGCATGCGGCGGCTCGGAACGGACTACGTGGACATTCTGCACCTGCATGATTTTGAATACCAGGGTTTCTCCAAGACTGAACTCGCATTCTCCGAGGGCTTTCCGGCCCTGTCTGCGCTGAAGAACGAAGGCCTGATAGGTTCTGTGAGCGCGGGCATCTATCCGATGGACCTGTGGCAGCGGGTCGTCCAGGAAGTGCCCGTGGACGCCATCATGGTCCACAACCACTACAGCCTGATCGACACGCGTGGGCTGGAACTGGTTACCGACTGCCGGGCCAAGGATATCGGCATCATCAGCGCCTCCCCATTTGGGTGCGGGCTGCTGACCGGAGGTAGTCCGCCAGCGTGGCACCCGGCTAACGAGCAGGTGCGCGCCGTGGCTACCCTGGCCGCGCGGTTCTGCGTGGAGCACGGGACGTCCATCGCCAAACTGGCACTGCAGTTCTCGTCGCAGAACACGTTCTTTCCGACCACCATGTTCAGCACGGCGCGGTCTGAATCTGTGTTGCGGAACGTGGCGTGGCATGCTGAGCCCATCGACCAGGATTTGTTGGCTGAGGTCCGCACCATCCTGGCACCCGTGATCGACAAACAATGGGACTTTGACGCTGGCATCGATCGCATGAAGGCTGGCTCCTCATGAGAATTGACTCGCACCAACACTTCTGGGCCATCAACGACACGGACTACGTCTGGATGACCGACGTCCACGACGTGATCCGGCGGGACTTCCTGCCGAAGGACTTGGTGCCCCTGCTTGCCGACAGCCGGATTGACGGATGTGTAGCCGTGCAGGCCCGCCAGATGGTGGCCGAAACCGCGTGGCTGCTCCGTCTCAGTGAGACGTACGACCAGATCCGCGGCGTTGTGGGTTGGGTGCCTCTTTTGGAGAGCGCAGGCGAACCCTTCCTGGAGGAATTTGCCGGCCATTCCAAGCTGGTAGGCGTCCGACACGTGGTTCATGACGAGCCCGATGACGACTTCATCCTCCGCACTGATTTTGGCGAAGGCGTCCGGCGCATGCTCAACTACGGCCTCGTCTACGACATACTCATTTTCGAGAAACACCTGCCACAGACCATCACTTTCGTGGATCGGCATCCCGAGCAGGCGTTTGTGGTTGATCACATCGCCAAGCCGCGCATCCGGCGCGACGCTTTCGACGCGGAGTGGGCTTCCGGAATACGCGAACTGGCCAAACGCCCTCACGTGACCTGCAAGCTGTCCGGGATGGTCACCGAGGTTCGGGACGACGCCTGGGACGTGGCCACCCTCCGCCCTTACTTCGAAACGGTGCTTGAGGCGTTCGGCGCAGACCGGGTCATGTTTGGTTCAGACTGGCCGGTGTGTCTTCTTCGCGCGGGGCATGCCGCGTGGGTGCGTGCGGTTGAGGAGATGGCGATACGCCTGAGCGCGGACGAACAGGCTGCGCTTTGGGGTGGAACTGCTCAGCGGATGTACCAACTGGACGCCTCGTTTCCAGCGTGAGTCCGTCTGGCGGTCACAACCAAAACTCGTTATGACGAACGTCCAACCCTACCTCAAAAGAGTGGTGAGGCACATAGTGATCTGGACGATCGCCTTCTGGCTGTTCAGGTTCTTGAGGGAATATGGGCAAGTTGTGGAGGGCGGTCTCTCTCAGCGTTTCACGACCATAGAGAGTGCCAGCTTCCAACTCATTCTTGGGACGACAGCAGGGATACTATTCGGTAGCTACGCTTTCCTCATCGACAAATTCCTGTCGCGAAAATTCTCCTTCGGTCGGACGGTGCTGATCAGCAGTGTCGGATATGTGCTGATCATTCTTTGCCTGATCCTGATCGGATTCTCGTTGACGAGTACGTGGATCGATTCCAGCTTGGGAAGGGCAGACCTGAGGGCCTTCGCAGAAAGTGGTAACCACCGTGTCCTGATCCTCTACTGTTTCATAGTCGGATTCTTGATAGAGTTTTTCCAGGAGGTCGACCTCAAGTTCGGGCCGGGTAATCTCTGGAAGATGCTCAAGGGCACCTATTATCACCCCGTTGAGGAGGAGCGGTTGCTCATGTTCCTCGACATGCGTTCGTCAACTGCGATCGCGGAGAAGTTGGGACATATCAAGTACAGTCGCTTGGTCCAGGATTGCTTCAGAGACATAAGCGTCATCGCAGATCACGGAGGCCAGGTCTACCAATATGTCGGAGACGAGGCTGTTCTCACGTGGGAGGGTCAGATCGCCTTTGACGATAACAATTGTGTGAACGCCTACTTTGCATTCCGTGATCAACTGGAATCCAGAAGAGCCCATTACATTGCGAATTACGGCCTCCTGCCTGAGTTCAAGGCTGGAATGAACGTCGGCATGGTGACGACTGCAGAAGTGGGAGATATCAAACGAGAGATCGCGTTTCACGGAGACACCATCAATACGGCCGCTCGCATTCAAGGCATGTGCAATGATCTGGGGCATGACTTCCTGGCCTCGAAATCCGTCATCCAGAGATTAGCCGACAACACCTCTTACTTGCTGAATCCGGTTGGTGAGTTGGCACTCAAAGGAAGGGCCGCCAAAGTCGAAATCCTCGCCCTTGAAAGAAAGTAGAGCTTGCCGAAGGGCGCTATGCTGCGGATAGCCCCAACTGGAGCACCCGGTGCCTACTTGAGCGAGGGACACGAATCGCCTGCGATGGGAAGAATGTGTGCATGCGTTCGTAAACGACCCTCTACGGTAACAGATGGCCGCGCGGTTTCCCACGTTTGGTGTTAGCTTGTTCTTCAGACGGCTGCCGCGGCAGCAACTGTTACTGTATTGGTCATCTGAGATTGAGCCTGATTGGATTTTGTTTGGCCTGAGCCAAACAGAGTCATCCACCTGCCCCGGTGGCGGAATTGGTAGACGCATGCGACTCAAAATCGTATGTCCGTGAGGACGTGGGGGTTCGAGTCCCCCCCGGGGTACATTGCTAACGACTTGAATAGAGTCATAAGTCATTGCGCCACAGGCAGGCTTGTGGCGGAGAAACTGCCGATTGTAGGCCCGTTGTTACAGAACGATTTCAACTCGCGCGACAAGACAGGGAGACGGACAGCCTGACCCGTTTGGCCAGAACTCTTCATACTGAGGCCGAAAGGTCTTTGTGTACTGCCGTTCGCCTGACGATATGCTCACAACTATCTCACTTGGAGTCTCCCCGGGCAGGAAGGCCACATCGACATCTTTGCACGGATAAATCAAGCAATCCAATTCGAAGGTGCGCGCCTCCATTCCCGGACCGGATACACTAAGAGTCAGCGACTCTGGAATGTCCCCCACCAATCGAACCACCACCCCATCTTCGCAGCCGACCTGGGTACAGAGCTTCGGACTGATCGGCGATTGATTGCAGGACGTCAGCCCCGCAAGAAGGACCCATGCCGCGCCCGTGGCGGCCCGCATAATCCTTTTGCGCATTTGTCCTCCCACTCCTCTCATCACCGAGCCACCACGATGTGCCGGCTGTAGGATCGCGGGCCGACTTTGATTCGCGCCAGGTACACTCCTGTTGGCCAGCCGGAGACGTCAACCGCCTTCTCGTAAGATCCCGCCTCCAGCAGGCCGGACAGGATGGTAGCCTGGTGTCGTCCAACGAGATCGCTGATGGTAACCGAAGCCTCGAGCGCCTCCGGCAGACGAAGGCCGAGATTCACCACGTCTGAAGCCGGATTTGGGTAGAAAGATGCCGCCAGTTCGCCATTGTCAGCCAACTCGAGAGGGGGTTCCTTCGGCGTCGGGGCGGGCCCGTCGATGATACCGGTGTCCACGAGGTTCTGAACGAAACGGTCATCCTCCTTGAGTTGGCGGATGGAATCCAGGTTGTCGGATCCGAAGGAGGTTATGATGCCGAAGAGGACCTCCTGGGGCTCGTCTCGTGTGACGCGAAATGGTCCGCTGGACGTGAAGAAGGTCCTGTCGCCGGTCAAGACAGGACTCCCGCTGAACTCCGACCAAAACCCCGGAGGCTCTCCAGGATACAGGAAGCAGGTCGGATCGTTAGCGCCGTCGCGCCCATTCCCGCCGACAGTGAAACGCTGACCGTCTTTCCAGCGTCCGGTCATGTAGTAGTACAAGTCCTGAGCTGTTGTTGGTGTTCCTGCTACAGAGGGGCTGTGCGTGTTGAATGTGCCGAAGGAGGTCATCCCAAAGTCCTCACCGCCTGCCAAATTCCCGCAGGGCTCCTCCTCACGATGCCTCGGAGGGGGTTGGAGCCAGCCGGAGGAGACGGGTCCTCGGAAGAAGTCCAGTCCCACAGCGGGGGGGGCTTCTCCGTATGTGCCTGCCCCCCCCTCGTCGTCGTTGTCAGAGTTGTAGGTGTAGGCGAGACCCAGGAGCGTGTCGGATCCGATTAAGTCGTCGGTAAAGTTCCCGAGGTCGGCATCTACGGATACGCCAAAGAACGAATCTTCGAGAGGAGGACCTGCGGGTTTCCGCATCCGGAGTTTGTAGAACGTGGTATTGGGCAGTGCCCCTACTCCCTGGTAGGCGAACGCCGACATGTGTACTTCCAGCCCAATGGGCGGAGTGCCTGAAAACTCGTGCTGGCCGCCGGCGTCGTTCATGATCCACCAGAACATCGTCTCCCCGGAGATGAGTGGCCTTTCGCCGGCAGCGAGATCAATAATTCGGCCAACCCTTTGTGAAAGCGGAAGTCCGCTCAAGTTTAGAACCCTCCCGGCTGCATCCAACGTAGGAGCACCCAACCCAGTTGGCCAATCTGCGAGGTCCCTCCAGGCCCTCCCCGTGCGCTCGTAGTCCTCGACATCCTCCCGGCCCACTGACCAGATCCGGTCGAAACGCGAACAGTCCGGGAGCGCCTGCCCGGCCTCGTCAAGAGGTCCTGGCCAGAATTCGTATGTAAGTGGGCCGGGGTGGACGCCCGCCATGTGGAGTTGCTCTCCAATGTACCCGCCTACCCAGAGGGACGCCACGTACATGGTTTGCACACCTCCCCCCTTGGGGACCTCGTACCCAACGTCCCCCTGACCAGGAGGTGGCCGGAACAGGGTTCCGTTGTTCGAAATGAACGCCCTCACGTTGCCGACCTCAAGGTAGGCGTTGGCCGTGCCCGTTTCGCAAGCCGAGACCGAAGTCGAATCAGTTGACTGGGCCGCGCCGGGGGCACCTGCCGACGCTGCCATCAAGGCTGCGAGTATCAGGGGTTTTCGAATCAGGACTGATGGCATAGCGTGTGGGTCTGCGGAGCATAGCGATTACTCTGGCATGCTCCACCCACAAAGCCAGGGATCGGTGATGCCGGCCAGACGAGCCGCAGCGTTTGGCACCCGTACGGATACCTCGTCGTCCGCCACCAGCTTGGAGTGCCGCGCGCGCCGCCTCCAAGAATATGCCAACGCGGCACCTGTATCCGGCGCACGAATGAAGGGGCGACAGGCTCCAGCTGGAGAACAGAACCTCCAGCGAGACTCGTGGTCGTGCGAGAGACTGCCGGCTGTCAACCGTGTTGCCCGCGGCCCTGAGGCCGCCGGCGTGTAGGCTCATTTGTAGGCTGACGTATCACGAAGCACCCGGAAGCACCCGGAAACTCGTCGCATATCCGCCGCTAAAAAACTCCCTGGGGGACGAAAACGGACGTATCCGTACGCAGGCCTACGCCCAGCGGTCCCCCCCGGGGTACATATTTGATTTCGGCTGATTTCCGTAGAGGCCGATATAGTGCGGCTTTTGTCGGGCTTAAGGCCCGCATTAAAACCGAGCGCTGTCGCCTGAGGTTGAATGCCTACCGGCATTCGTTAACCCGACATCCTCTGGGCCTCCCTAAATTTCGCTGTGGGAACGATCCGAGCGGGCTTCGGAAGCGCATTGAGTCCACAAACGACCGGCGACAATGTCTCGACCTGCGAGTAGGCGAGGCAAGGGCAGCCTACTCGAACTGAAATTGGCCGATCGGGAAGTCAGTTGCGGTCAGCAGTCACTCTCGCGCGCCCTGCGGTCCTTGACGTAAAGCCAGATGAACAGAAAAACCGGGAGCACCACGATCAGGCCGCCCAGTACCATGCCGATTGAATCACTCATCGTACTTCTTCTTCAGCTTGCGGAGGTCAGTCTCATCGGCCAAAGGTAATGGAAATAGCTCGACTCACCCCAAGTCGGAGACCCCGCGAACGTTTTCTCAAATCCTCCTCGCCCGACCGGTCACCAGTTCGTCCTCCAATTCCAGTCTCTTGGACCGAACGAATTGGGCGGTAATGCCAACTCGTCTCAGGAGGTTGTCATGCAGCTCGAGATGAGTCGAGAGGTTCTGGAACGGATCAACTGGGATGGCTTCGTCTAACAGGCCGTTGCTGACCAGAACTGGCCGACACGGTTGACTTGCTCGTCGCGATTCCCTAATCCTTAGTCACGACTGATCGAGCCTTGCCGCTTACCATCACTTTACGGGCCGATTTAATGCGACAATTCCTCCGTTACCTGTTCATCGCGTGTACGGTTCTTCTCAGCGCATCACAGCCCGTGCAGGCACATGAGTATCCCGACACGGTCCGAGTAAACATTGGCCAGTCGATCAACTTCTTCGTTCGCGACGCTGCCGATTGTAGTGCAACGGTATGGATCGACCGAGTTGACGACCCGTCCGTAGCAACATTTACTCCGATGTCTGGGGATGGCATCGAGGTTGAATTCATAGTTCAGGCATATGAGGACGCGGGTGTTACAACCATCGTGATCCAGTGGACCGGCGAGCATGTCGGGATGGATGAGGGCCACTGCACGGAAGACACTCGAGAATCAGGCGGTCGGGAAATCGTGATTCGCGTCACCCCCGATGACGTCAACACGGCTGATGACGGAAGTGACTTTATCCCGGGCGACGGTCATTGCGATACCGGCGGCAACGTGAGTCGCGGAGTTCGCGAGGAACCCAAGTGCACGCTGCGGGCAGCGATTGAAGAGGCAAATGCTGGTGGTCGCTCCAACATCACATTCGATGTAGCCGATCCGGGCCCCACCCCTCACGTTCTCGTGGTGACAAAACTCCTTCCGTCCATGGACGTCCCAATGTCCATCACCGGCCCCGGTTCAGCCGGCAAAACGGCGGCCTCGAGACCTGAGTTTATGATCCGGGCGTCCGGCGCAATCATGAACGGCCTGGTGGTTAGCGAAAGCGGTGCCGGCTCGCAAATCGAGGGGCTATTGATCACCGACTTTCTGAACGGGATTGTAATTGAGACATCGTCGGTCACTGTTACGCGGTGCGAACTCACCAACAACAGCTCGTCCGGCATTCTGATAGATGGAGGGCGGGAGAACACCATCGGCGGACAGTCAGAAGCGGACCGCAACTACCTCTATACCAACGCCCGGTTTGGGATCGAAATCATCGACGGCAGTCAAAATATGGTTCTCGGTAACTGGATCGGGATGGAGTCAACTGGGCAATCTCCGTCCGGCAATTTACGGGGGGGTATTCGCGTATCCGGAGGTGACCACAACGCCGTTGGCGGCATATCCGAGACTCCCGGCGACGCCCCGGGCAACTGGTTCGTCGCTAATGGTCCTGACGGCGCAATCATGATCGAAGGCGACGACAACATTGTTCGTGGCAATCTGATTGGTGCGATTGACGACATCCCTCCCGCGGCTGGCAATCACGGGCCCGGGGTGAGCATCGAGGGTTCGGGCAATACGATCGGAGGCAGCGATGCCGAAGACGGAAACACCATAGTCTTCAACGACTCCACCGGGGTGGTCGTCACTGCGATACAGAGCGAGCGCAATACGATCCGAAGGAATCTGATATTCGAGAACAAAGGAATACCGATTGATCTGGGAGCCGACGGCCCGACGCCGAACGATCCCGGTACCGGCATCGGCGATGAGGACGATGATTCCGGGCCCAATCGACTTATGAATTACCCGGTCGCCCTGATGCTTCAGATCGATCCGTTTGACGGCGCCGGTCTCATCATATCTGGCGTCGTGGATGCGCCCAATCCGAATCAGCTGATTATTGAGATATACAGTTCCGAAAAGGAAGGGCCCGTCAAAAAGGGCAATACCCGCTTCGGTGTCAGCCAGGTATTTGTCGATACAACTCGTGCATCTTCGAAGGGGGTGATCCGCAAGCACATCACCGCTGCGCAGGTGCCCCATCTTCTGCTCAGCGCCACGGCGACCGATCTGGATGGCAACACCTCCGAGGTGTCGTGGATCTGTCTCGATACGGACAACAACAACAGCGTCGATTTCGACAAAGATGGCGTTTGCGACGATTGGGAAACCGGCGGTATAGACTACGACGGTGACGGTACGGTTGACCTGACGCTCTCCACGTTTGGGCCCCGTTTGGACCGGCGCGATATTTTTGTGGAAGTGGACTGGATGGCCGGCTACGAACCGGTTGCCGGCGCACTCGACGACGTTAAGGCCGCCTTCCTGGCCGCTCCGAAACCGATAGGCCTGCACGTATTCAAAGACGAGCAGGTGCCCCTCATTGATCCGCTTCGTTTTGGGTCGCGGCCCGTAGCAGGCGAAGCGGGAACGCTACGCGACATTCGGTACGGCAAGCCAGAGAAGCCGTGCGGGTCGGGGGCTACTGATGGACATTTTGGGCCGGCGGCGGATCGCGCGGCCGATAACTGTGGCGCGCGGCTCGGAGCCAGGCGTCTGGTATTTCGCTACAACCTGTTCGCAGCCAGATACGCCAGTGCACCGCGATCCAGTGGAGTCGCGACGCTTTTTGGTAACAACTTTCTGGTTACGGTTGGCACGTGGTCGGACAACAGCATCCGTAGCAATTCTGGCCTGGGCGCTGGGGCGCCGATTGCAGCAGCAAAACGCATCATCCAGGCCTCAACGTTTATGCATGAACTTGGCCATACACTTGGTATGCGCCACGGGGGGTTTTCGGATGACAACTGCAAACCCAACTACGCCAGCATCATGAGCTACTCGCTGCAATTCCCGAGCCTGATCCCGGGACGGGTGATGGACTATTCACGTGAGCGCCTGCCCAATCTGAACGAGACCGCTCTGAGCGAAACCTCCGGGCTCCGAGGAGCCGCCAATCGTCAGTCGTTGTTTCAATCCGGCGCCAGTACCTATTTCATCCCCACCACCCTGCGTACGGTGGATTGGGACGATGACAGAACGCTTGAGGCCAGTGTCCGGGTGGACGTCAACAATCTCAGGGACTGGTGCCAAGGTGCCGGCTTGGACAGTACCCTCACCGGACATGACGACTGGAGCCTGATGGATTCAAACTTCCGTCTGTTCGACAGCTTTGCATCTCAGGGCGCAACCGATCCGCCGTCCGTTCTCGAGCCCACAGAAGAGGAAGTGCTGGAGGCGGCTCAAACGGCTGACTACGACCGGGACGCATTTTCCAACGCCGACGACAACTGCCCCAGTATTGCGAATCCGGAGCAGGAAGATGAGGACAACGATGGAATCGGGGATGCCTGCGAAGGCGATTTCGCCGACATGTCGCTCCGGCTGGACGGAAGCGATCCCGGAGCGGAATCGGTCACGTACACACTCACTGCGATCAACCACGGTCCGAACGAAGCGACCGATATTGTCATCGTGGATACGCTCGGCTTCTGGCTCTCTCCCGGCGCTGTGTCCGCCTCTTCCGGCTCGTGCAGCACCGTTAACCAGGTCATTTCCTGTGCCCTCGCCTCGCTCGCTGTCGGCGATAGCGTTGTAGTCCGCATTGACGCGACCGCGTCAACGCCTGGACTGACAGGAAACCTGGCAAGCGTCACGTCGACGTTCGATCCCAATCCCTACAACGATGTCTGGGAGTTCATCGGCGCAACAGCGGTCCGTGTCGAACCACCCGCTGGACAAGACCTGCCACCCGCATCATTCCAGCTGTTCAGTCCGTACCCCAACCCGTTCTACCGCCACGCAAAGATCAACTTCGACCTGGTCGAACCGGGTCACGTCCGAATGTCGGTATTCGACGTAGCGGGGCGCTTGGTCGTTGTGCTGGCAGACGGCATGATGCAGCCTGGTCGTCATGAGGCTGTTTTCGAAGGCGAATCGTTCCCTGCCGGAATCTATCTGGTTAGGCTCGAGGCCTCGGGACAGGTCGCGTCTACCAACCTTGTTCTGATTCGGTAGGCCGGCCGCTGTCCTCGACGAGACGCTGATGTCCTGGGCCGGGCGCTTCCTGAGCTTGGACGTGGCGTTCTTTGCCGGTGATGACCTGGTTTCGCCCGTCGTCTAGCTGGCCCGAGCCTGATGCCAGGAGAAGCGACATCAAGCTCCTGCCTGCCTTTGCAGCGCGGGAAGGGCATGCCGTGATCTCCTGTCATCACCACTACCGTTTTCTCGATCTCGCCGGCCTCCTCCAAGGCAGCAAGAAGCTCGCCCACCTCGCGGTCGAAACGCTGAACCTCGAAGTAGTAGTCAGCCACATCGCCGCGCACTTCCTCGCTGTCGGGAAAATGCTCAGCAAGTGCCATGGCATCCAGATCCATGCCGGCCGCTTGTCCGGCATCCTCCTCGTAGCCCCGGTGAGGATCGTAACTCCCAAACCAAAAGGTGAAGGGGCGATCTGGCGGACGCTCCGCAAGAAAAATATCGAAATCGTCATACTCCTCGCCCGCAGGATTTCGCGTCCGTCCACCCGGCGCAAACCGTCCCGGCCCCCAGCCTTTTCTGGCGAACCCTGCGGAGTAGCCAGCCTCCTCAAGGCAGGTCTGGATACACGGGAAACTTCGCTTGCAGCGTACTCCAAAGGTTCGCGCTCTCCTGAGGAAGAGGATGTTTGGCGGTTGGTCTGGCGTATTTGGGCTCGTCGAGAGCGCGAGGAAGAGACCGATGAATAATGTGGCCGTCATCATGCCCCCGACGAAGACCGACAGACCGTTTTCCGGCAGCGCCTCGACCTGGAGAACCCGCTGCAAGTCTCCAAAGACGCGGTAGCCCGAATGGCGTCGAGGAAGGCCGTGATCCGGGCGACGTGCGGCGTTTTGGAGATCGATCCGAACTTCATACAGCTCCGGCGTGCCTGGCGATCAGGTCATGGCGTTCCCTTGCCACATCAACTACTTTGCGGCCAGAGACTCCGCCCATGTTCGCCAGATCCGCCTTTCCGTATTAATAGCCCCCCAAGGATACTACTTACATGTCCGCAGTTTTCGACAGACTAGAGCACTGGGTCGAGCATCAGCCTGACAAGCTGCTGTTCTCCTTTCTGGACGCTCGTGGCGATGTTCTAGAGGAGCATTCGTACCAGTCATTCCTGGATCGGTCCAACTTGATCGCCAGCCACCTCACTCGGAGGCCAGGACTCAAGGCTGGAGACCGTGTACTGTTGGTCTATCCGCCCGGCCTGGAGATGATATGTGTGCTGTTCGCGTGCGCGCGTGCTGGAATCATCCCGGTGCCCACCTCCCCACCATCAGCGTACGGCTCGGGAGCGGCACTCTATCGCATGGAGCACATTGCCCGAGACTGCGCGGCAGCGGCCCTTCTGACCAGTCGAGAAAGCACGGATCTCTTGCACCGGAGTCTGGGTCAGACCACCGGCAACGGCATCGCTCCAGGAAGACGAGCCATTCGCGATCTGGAGTGGATCATCACGGAAGAGTTGTTGGAGACGGCCGGCCCCGTTCCCACCCCCCCACCATCGGAAGTCTTTTTCTTGCAGTACACTTCTGGCTCGACCACCAGCCCGAAGGGCGTGATCGTGACCCAGGAGAACATCCTGCGCAACTGTGAAATGGTGGTCGACCACCCGGCTCCCGTTGCGGTATCCTGGTTGCCGCAGCACCACGACATGGGGCTTCTGGGCTACTACATCTACATTTTGCTCATGGGCGGGACGACCCATGGGTTCTCGCCTACTTCCTTCTTGCAGCGGCCCGCCCTTTGGCTCAAGACCATTACGAAATACGGCGGCACGGCATCTTCCGCCCCGAACTTCGCCTACGACTTCTGCCTCCGACCGGGACGCATATCCGATGCAACTCTCGAGGAGATAGATCTCAGTTCGCTCCGCGTCCTGATGGCCGCTGCCGAACCCATTAGGCCGGACACCTATCGCCAGTTCCTGCACAAGTTCGAACCGTATGGACTGAATCCCGAGAGCTTCTACGTAGCCTATGGGCTTGCCGAAAACACACTGGCTGTCACCAGCTACGGAACGAAGGCGCTCTCGCTAAACAGGCGAAGACTGAACCGAGGACTTGTACAGACGACGCAAGCGGTCTCCGAAGTCTCAGGAGCAATTCACCTAATGAGTTGTGGGCGGCCAATTGGCGACGTATCGATCCGGATTGTCGAACCGGAGACGCGGGCCGTTCTCGAAAAGAGCCAGGTTGGCGAAATTTGGGTGACAGGCAGCAGCAAATGCCTCGGCTATTGGAATGACGCTGATCTGACGGAACACGCATTCCGCGCCCGGATCAACAGCGATTCCACGGATCCTGCCGAGTACCTGCGGACTGGCGACATGGGCTTTCTCCATGAGGGCGAGCTTTACGTGTGCGGGCGCCGAAAGGACCTGATTATCGTCCGCGGTCAGAACTACTATCCGCAAGACATCGAGACCATAGTCGAACAAGCCTCACCTCTGATACGCAACGGTTGTGTTGCGGCATTCGAACTTCAGGGCGAGAATGGTAGTCAAGAGGTTACGGTCGGCGTAGTGGCCGAGGTATCCAATCCGAAATCCAAGCCGGATGCTCGCGCCATAACGGCCGCGGTCAGAAGCTACCTCAACGTGGAGGTTGGCCTGCTGGCCTTCGTACCGTCCAAGTCCGTACCCAAAACCAGCTCGGGCAAGATCATGCGCCACCGGGCCCAGGAGATGTTGCTGAACGGTGAGTTCCAGGTCCTGGAGCAGTTCGACTACGAGACCAACCGGGACCAGACCCCGGCGGGAAATAGCCAATCGCCCCTGGCAGATCTGAGGCATCGCTATGGGTTCACGGGCGATGAAAAGGAGTCCCTGGTGGACGTTGGTATCGACTCCATCGACCTCGTGATGTTGATGCACGACCTGAAGGAGATGCTTCTGGCACAGGGCGCTCCGGCGCTGGCTGAGAAGATTGACATCCGGCTGGTTCTGCACCTCAGCATCGCCGATCTATTCCGCCTTGTTACGTATTTCGAAGAAGCGCCCGACCAGGCCATCGTGCAGTTCCAGAGCCTGCTCCAATCCTTCCAGGCTACGCAGGTCGCGGAGGAACGAGCGCTAATGATCAAAGACCGGTCGCTCACTTTTTCGCCTCCGAATCCGGTTCTGCCCGCACCATCCCTGGAATCGCCTCGCTCAATCCTGCTGACGGGCGGCACCGGCTTTCTTGGGCCGTTTCTGTTGCGTAGCCTGCTGGAACAGACGGACGCGGCCGTCCACGTGCTGGTGCGCGCGGCTACCCCCGAGGCGGGACTTGAGCGCTTGCGGTCTGCCTTGAATGCGGCCGAGACCGATCCAAAACTGATTGAGCAATTCGAGCAGCGGGTCGTGGCAGTCTGCGGTGACCTGGCGAGACCTTCTCTGGGCTTGGACGCCGCAACTTGGGACCAGCTTGCCGAGGAGGTGGACACGATCTATCACAACGGCGCGATCGTCAACTATCTGCTCACTTATGCAGGCATGCGCGCTGCCAACGTCACCGGTACCAACGAACTGCTCCGACTGGCCTTCAGCCGACAATCGAAGCTCTTCAACCATGTCTCCACGACGTTCATCTTCGGCTGGGCGACGAAACTGCGGTTGTCAGAAGCCGACAACAACCCGGACATGGAGCTACTGGACTTTGGCTACAGCCAGTCCAAGTGGGTCTCCGAGCAAGTTGTGGCAGAAGCTGCCCGGTCTGGCCTCAGTACACGCGTCTTCCGGCCAGCGCTCATCACTCCCACGGAGGGCGGCGGCGGCGACAACTTCGATATTACCATGAGGCTTCTGGCCTTCATGATCAAGTACGGGATAGGAGTCGATGCGCTCAATCAGGTGAGTTTCTTGCCGGCCGATGTAACGGCGAACAATATCGTCAGCATCGCGAATCTGCCCGATACTGTCGGAGGCACCTTCCACGTCACGCGTGATGACTACTCCAACATGTCGGACATCACGGACATAATTACCGAGCTCGCGGGACAACGATTCGAACATTTCGGGCTTCGAGATTTCATACCCGAGGTGATCAGGCGTTGCACACGAGACGACCTGCTCTTTCCATTGCTCGATTTTCTGACCGGCTCCGTGGACAACATCTCGGCGATGGAGTTCAAACGGTACGAGAGCTCGGAGTATCAGGCGGCCCGCAACTCCAGCCCTTACGGAATACCCGATCCGTCGCTCAAGGAGACAGTCGTGGGTATCGTCAATTTCATGAAACGCAACGCGCTCATCTAGCTGAGGTCAAGACTGGCGTCGTCACAGATCCCACACGGACCATGAGATATATTCTCGCAGACGCAGAGACGCATCTACAGCATTGAGCCCAGATCCGAAGCGTAGCTCGGATAGGCAAAGATGACGCCCTTGAGCTGGTTCGCGGTCATGCCAACGCCCATCGCCATCGCGAAGAGATTGATCTGCTCCTCCGCTCCGGGACCTGTAAGGTGTGCGCCGAGAATTTTGCCTGTGCTCCTTTCCACCAACACCTTGCACGCGGAGTACTGTTCGCGGACCCGGAGGGATGAATACCAGTTCTTCGTCTTCTGGAACCGGACGTCAAACTCAAGGCCTTGTTGCCGTGCCTCCTCCTCCAAGAGGCCAACACGAGCCACCGGAGGCAGAGTAAATACAACGCTCGGTATCGGTGGATACTTCATGGGGCGGACGTCCTCTCCCGCAAGCAGGTTCTTCGCGGCAATCCGAGCTTCGTTCGCCGAGATGGGTGTCAGGTTCGGCGCCCCCGTGTCAGCGCAATCCCCGACCGAGAATACCGACGGGTTCGAGACGCTGCGCATGAACTCATTCACGCGGATTCCACGGCGCCCTACTTCGACCTGAGCAGCCTCCAGGTTGAGCCCGTCGACATTCGGGACACGCCCCGCTCCGTGGACAACGAGATCGCAGACAATGGTCTCGCGGCCCTGCGGTGTTGCGAATTCGACCTGCAGGCCGTCTCCGATGCTCCGGACCGCCTCCACACGGGATTCGCAGCGAACGTCGATGCCAAGTTCTCGGGTGCGCTCCATTTGGACTGCAACGATCTCTGGGTCGAAGTGGACCAACGGGCGCTTTCCGCTCTGCAAGACAACGACCTCGGACGCGCCTGCTCGGCTTGCAATGTGCGCGAATTCGAATGCGATGAACCCGCCGCCGATAAACGCCACCCGCGCCGGCAGAGCCTGAAGTTCGAGGAAGTCCGTGCTCGTCGTGACGAGTTCTTCGCCCGGTATGTCAAGCGTCACGGGGCGTGCGCCGGTCGCGATATGAAAGTGTCGAGCATGAAGCTCCCTATCGCCTACCTGCAGGATCTCCGGCGACAGGAACCGGGCGACCCCGTGAATCAGTTCGGCGCCGAGTTTCTCCAGGCCCTTCTCCAGGCGCCCCGGCATGACGTCTGTCCAGGACCGTTTGAAGGCCATCATTCCGGCCCAGTTGATGGACTGCTTGCGGCCCTGGAGCCCTTGGTCACTCAAGCGATTGGCCGAATCGAGAGCTTCTGTGACAGCCACAAGCATCTTCTTGGGATCGCATCCACGAAGCATGCATGTACCGCCGAAGGGGTAGCAATCCACGATGGCGACCTTCCATCCCGCCTTGATGCAGGGGCGTGCGACGCCCAGTCCACCAGTTCCACCGCCGACTACCACCAGGTCAAATTGATTGTCCTCTCGCATGTCTATGATCTCGTGTGATTAATGGCAGCACCTCTACGGCGTCGATCTGCTCAGCGAGAGCACAAGCTAGTCGCCTCGTCCCAAGTCTGTTCATCCGACCGGAGGGGGTCGTGCACGTCTCGCCGATCGAATGTCATTCGTTTCCTTCGGCGGCGAACCGGCAGGGATACAGGCAGTTGTCTAGAAGCCTGCTGAATAAGGAGTATGCCAGGCTGCGAGCGCCGGAATGCCAGATGTAAGGCGTCCTGAAGAGTAATGGCACCGCCATTGCGAGGAGGGGCAACACCGCAGAGGGCGTTCCGCCGCCGTAGAATGGCGTGCGCCACTTGTTCAACAGGCTTCTAGCCATTGCTCGGCTTTGCACCTACCTCGAGCTAGCCCATGAAAGTCTCCGATCTCTTCGTCAAAGCCCTGGAAAACGAGGGGGTACGCTACGTTTTTGGTGTGCCCGGAGAAGAGAATGAGGACCTCCTGTTTTCGCTGGAAGACTCTCCTATTGAGTTCGTCCCCACGCGCCACGAACAGGGCGCGGCATTCATGGCCGATGTCTGGGGACGCATCACCGGGGACGCCGGCGTGTGCCTGGCCACACTCGGCCCAGGCGCCACCAATTTGCTGACGGGTGTGGCCGACGCCCAGTTGGACAAGAGCCCCCTCGTTGCGATAACGGGCCAGGGAGACCTGGAGCGCCTCCACAACAGCAGTCACCAGAATCTGGACGTCGTCAGCATGTTCAGGCCCGTCACCAAGTGGAACACCGCCATCGCCACCCCGGACGTTGTTCCGGAGGTGGTTCGAAAGGCGTTCAAGCTGGCCGAATTCGAGAAGCCGGGAGCCACCCATATCGAATTGTCTGAGGATGTGGCGGCCTCGGACACCCAAGTCACGGACCTCATTCCGCGCCGGAGAGTCCGTCGACCCGGGCCCGACTACAAGGCGCTCAACGAGACCCTGGACCTACTGGAAAAGGCCAAGCGGCCGCTCATCATTGCGGGGAACGGGGCCATCCGCAAGCGCGCCTCTAAGCACCTCTCGGACCTTGTGAACGCGTTCCGGATTCCGGTGGCGCACACCTTCATGGGCAAGGGCGCGGTCTCGGACGAGAATCCGCTCTCGCTTCTGTCCATCGGCCTTGGCTTCAAGGACTACGTCTTGGAGGCCGTCGAGCGGGCAGACCTCATCCTGACCGTGGGCTACGACATTGCTGAGTACTCGCCCGAAGCCTGGAACCCCAATAACAGCAAGCCCGTCGTCCACATCGACTTTGACCCCGCCGAGGTCGACACGCACTATCGCCCTCAGACAGAAGTGGTATGCGATATTTCCGCTACGCTCTGGGAGCTGAACCGTGCCATGAAGGAGCGCGCCTGCGCCTTCGAAGACGGCTGGGCCGCGGACATTCGCACGCGCATCGTCGAAGACATCCGCGGGTACGACCTGGCAAAGGGCGATGACTTTACGATCCCCGGAGGCTTGAATCTGATTCGCGACGCCCTCCCGGACCACGGCCTCCTGATCAGCGATGTGGGTAGCCACAAAATGTGGATCGCCCGGAATTTTCTCACCCATTGTCCCGGTGGATGCCTCATGTCAAATGGGCTGGCCACCATGGGCATTGCGCTTCCCGGAGGTATTGCAGCCTGCCTGGCCGACCCGGGTAGGCCTGTTGTGGCCGCTATGGGTGACGGAGGTTTCATGATGAATGTCCAGGAGCTCGAAACGGCAACGCGTCTTGGCGTGGGCTTCACCATCGTGGTGTTCAACGACAATGATTACGGCCTGATCAGTTGGAAACAACGCATGCACACGGGTGAGTCCACCGGAACCCGCCTCACCAATCCCGACTTTGTTCGATTGGCGGAAAGCTTTGGGATCAAGGCATTCCGCCCCACTAGTGTACCCGATCTGGCGACCACTCTCGAAGACAGTATTTCGTCCGGACAACTGCGGTTGGTGGAGATCCCCATCAATCCCGCCGTGAATGACCAACTCACTGAAAAGCTGTCTGCATACTGGAGTCATAACTAATGCTAATATCCCTGAATCCCGCCACCAACGAACTGATCACCGAGTATCCCGAGCACACCGACCAGCAGGTCGACCAGATTCTGCTTCAGGTCCAAAAGGAAGCCGAGGCTTGGAAGCACACCGGTTTTGCGGAGCGGGCTCGGCTCATGAATGCGGCGGCTGAGGCGCTGCGCCGTCAGAAGGAGCGCCTGGCCGAACTGATGGCCGTGGAGATGGGGAAACCGATCACAGGCGGCCGCGCGGAAGTAGAGAAGTGCGCGTGGGTGTGCGAGTACTACGCCGAGAACGCGGAGGCCTTTCTGGCCGAAGAGGTAATTGAAACCGACGCCTCGCGCAGCTTTGTCACGTTCCAGCCGTTGGGAGTCGTGCTGGCTGTCATGCCATGGAATTTCCCCCTCTGGCAGGTCTTTCGGTTTGCGGCGCCCACGCTCATGGCGGGCAACGGCGGCGTGCTCAAGCACGCATCCAACGTCACCGGCTGTGCACTGGCCATCGAGGAGATTTTTCATTTGGCAGGTTTCCCCGGCAACCTGTTTCGCACGCTCAAGATTGGTAGCAAGAAGGTGGCCCGGGTCATCGAGAATCCGGCCGTCAAGGCCGTCACCCTCACGGGTAGCGTTGGCGCGGGCCGCGCTGTGGCCAAGACCGCCGGGGCATCGCTGAAGAAGACGGTCCTCGAGCTTGGCGGGAGCGATCCCTACGTAATCCTGGAGGACGCGGACCTGGACTTGGCGGCCGCGGCTTGCGTCAACAGCCGCCTGATCAACAGCGGCCAGAGTTGCATTGCCGCCAAACGCTTCATCGTTGTCGCGTCCGTCCAGGATGCCTTCCAGGACAAGTGCGTGGCCCTCATGTCCAACAAGAAAATGGGCGATCCGTTGGAGGAAGGGACGGACGTCGGACCCCAAGCCCGCACCGACCTGCGCGACGAGCTGCACGAGCAGGTCACCGAGAGCATCAAGAAAGGAGCAACCTGCCTTCTGGGGGGTGAGATCCCAGAGGGAGCAGGCGCCTGGTACCCTCCTACCATTTTGAAGGACGTCAAGCCAGGAATGCCGGCGTACCACGACGAGCTCTTTGGGCCCGTGGCGGCCATTATCGCTGCCAAGGACGAGGCCGGCGCCATTGCCATAGCCAACGACAGCCGGTTTGGCCTCGGCGCGGCTGTGTTTACCCGCGACGTTGCGCGTGGAGAGCGGATTGCGGCGACCGAACTCAACGCGGGCTGCTGTTTTGTTAACTCGCTCGTCAAGTCAGATCCGCGCCTGCCCTTCGGCGGGATTGGTGAGAGCGGCTATGGGCGTGAGCTATCGGAGTTTGGCATCAAGGAGTTCGTAAACGCCAAGACGGTGTACGTGAAATAGCCTTGGACGGGCTTAGACCCAGGCCTTCGTGTCCTTTCCAGCGTCTGCTGCACGCTGCCGCCGCGGACTCCGTGAAATTCCGTCTGACCGAGACCTCGGACGTGTGTACCTCCCCCGGGATACATTTCCAGGGCCTTCAGGCCCTCCGGACAAAGGCCCCGGCGCCGCGAGACGCAGGGGCCTTCCTGTAGTCTATTTGTGTAAAGTCATCAGTCCGACCCCGGAATGGGACTCCGTAGCGCCCATAAGGAGCACGCGATACACGTAAACACCCGATGGCAACTCGGAAGCATCCAGCACGACGGGTTGAGCGGTTCCGGCGGACATGCCTGACTGTAGGAGCACGAGAACTTCCCGGCCAAGTACGTCAGTCACCCGAACCTCTATGCGACCTGCTTCTGGCAGATCTATAAGAAGTGTCGTCGTGGGATTGAACGGATTCGGATAATTGCCGCCAAGCCTGAAGGCATCGGGGATTACGGTCGGTTCTGTGCTCACCCCCGAGACATTGTTGTAGAACGCAGTCGGCACTTCCTGGTCGCCGCTGAACTCGAGAACCCGGTTTCCAGAATCGCCCGTGCCTACGCTTCCTTCAAAGAACACCTCGTTCGTCGCTGGATCCCGATAGACAAACTTGTATTCGAGCCGCGAGAAAGGCGCCAGTGTAAACGATGCGCCAGCAGAGTAGACACCCGAACCCGCGGCATCCGTCATCACGAGAGAGTTCTCCCAACTCAGGGGCGCCGTATTGCCGCGCACCCCAAACTCGTCAGTCAGAAACGCATTGCCAAGGGCCAGTTCGCGAGTCATGTCTACCGAGAATGTGACCGTACCTGTTATGGCGGTGGCGCCGGTCACCTCGATGGTAAACGTGGCGCTTGCCGAGGTGTCGGAGCCCCCGTTTGCCGTGCCGCCGTCGTCCACCGCGGTTGCCGTGACGGTGGCCGTGCCGGTGGCGTCGGTCTGCGGGGTGAAGCTCA
>JBLHLC010000004.1:0-151823 GCA_047619685.1 Rhodothermales bacterium | reverse complement strand
ACTCGCGTACATCAGAATGATCCATCGTCGAAAATGTCCGGTCCTGCTCCTGGAGGCACCCTATTCTAAACAAAAATGACCTGATTCGCCCATCATACCTTGACAGGGTCCTGCTACATCAGTCCGGGCCCTCCGGCACCACCCCTACCCAAACAAAACCGCAATCGCCCCTTCCTTCGGACCCAGCCGAAGCAACTCCACAAGGTTCGTGTCTTCCGCCGGAGAATGGGACCACAGCACGACCCGCGAAGGCCCGGGAATAACCACGTGGGCCGCGCTATCCCCGAAGTTCAGCGCCACAAACATCCGCTTGAAATGCCCCGGCGCGTCAGGCGCCTCCCGCAGAAAACAGAAACAATCATCGTCACCGGCATCGACTGAGGTAAACGTCCCCCGGTGCAGAGACGGGTGCTTCCGGCGAAGTCTCAGCAGCCGGCGATAGAGATTCAGCAGGGAGTCTGGCTCGTCGGTTTGCAGGAGCACGTTTCGGAACGCGCCGTCCGAACTCACCGGCAACCACGGCACGCCGGTCGTGAACCCACCGGTCTGGCCCGCTTGCCACTGCATGGGCGTCCGGCAGCCATCCCGGCCCAGTCCGGGCACGTTGATTCCCCAGGGGTCCTGGCGCATGGCGGCCGGGATCTCTGCCTCCTCCATGCCCAACTCGTCGCCATAATAGAGGGTCGGAGTACCTCGCAGGGTCAATAGGAGCATGGCCGCCAGATGTGTGGACTCCGGACCCAGGCGCGTGGCGAGGCGCTTGTCGTCGTGGTTGCCGAGGACGTAGTTGGGCCAGCCTTTGCCGTGCGAGGCCTTTTCGATGGACTCCACGTGGTGCCGAACTCCCGCCGCGGTCCAGGGAGCTTTCAAGAGGCCGAAGTTGAACGGCATGTGCAAACCTTGCCCTGCTTCGCCGTAATACGCCGCCCACTTCTCCACGTCGAACTCGTGGATTTCTCCGATGAGGACGCGGTCGGGGAGTGGGTCGCCGGGGCCGAAACCAGGAGGCACATGCGCATCAACTACCCGGCGCCAGCCCGCGAACACACCATGGATGTCCTCGTGGCCCGAGTCATGGATGTGCAATTGCTTGTCCCAAGCGCCCATTTCCTTGTGTATGGATCCGGGAGCGTCCTTGGGGGATGCAGGGTTGTCCCGATGATTCGGATCCCTCATCGCGAAAAGAATCGCATCCAGCCGGAATCCATCCACGCCGCGGTCCAGCCAGAATCGGAGGACGTCGTGCATGGCCTCGACGACCTCGGGGTTTCGCCAGTCCAGGTCGGGCTGCTCCTTCAGAAACGAGTGCCGAAAATACTGCCCGGTCGCTTGGTCCAGGGTCCATCCAGGGCCGCCGAAGACGGAGAGCCAATTGTTCGGTGGGGTGCCATCGGGTTTGGGGTCTCGCCAGACAAACCAATCTCGTCGCGGACTATCGCGTGACGACAGCGCTTCCTGAAACCATTCGTGCCTGTCCGAGCAGTGGTTCGGGATGTAGTCCAGCAGCACCTTCAGGCCGTGGGCATGGGCACTCTGAATCAGCCGATCGGCATCCGCCAATGTGCCGAAAATAGGGTCCACATCGCAATAATCGGCGACGTCATACCCGAAATCCGCCATGGGCGACGTAAAAAATGGCGACACCCAGATGGCATCCACGCCCAGATCTGCGATATACTCCATCCGCGAGATGATGCCTTCAAGGTCTCCAATTCCATCGCCATTCGAGTCCTGAAAACTGCGAGGGTAGATCTGGTAGACCACGCCGGTCTGCCACCATTTGAAGGCCATGTCTTGGGAGGGTGAGGGTGAGTGCCGCGGCCAGTACATTAACCCCAGCAATGAACAAGAACTGGAACGCAGATGAGAAGTTTGGTTTTGGCTTCAACCTTGGGGTTACTGCTCACGTCCTGTGGCACTGAGTCCGGCCCCCTTCCCCTCGGGCTGACGCTTGAGCAGATGGCCGTCCCCACGGACTCTCTCAGCGGAGAGCCGTACCTGGTTTCGTCGGGCGGCGAAGTAGCGTTGTCCTGGATGGATAAAACAGAAACAGGGGCGGCGATGCGGTTCGCGTCTCTGGGCGAGGGCGGCTGGAACCCGCCGCATGCAATCGCTTCAGGCGACAATTGGTTCGTCAACTGGGCCGATGTGCCGTCTATCGCCATCGCCGGTGGGACCATGTGGGCACACTGGCTGGAATACAACGGCGACGGCCGCTACTCCTACGGCGTCCGCGTATCCTCCTCCGATGACGGGGGCGATACCTGGACCACACCGACCTGGCTTCACGATGATGAGGCCCCGGTCGAACACGGGTTTGGCGCAATGACGGCCATTGGAAACGAGGTGCACGCGGTCTGGCTGGACGGCCGGCAGGGACCGGAGAACCCGCAAATGAGCGTGCGCACGCGTTCGCTCGGGAGCGACGGAGCCGGATTCGGTGCAGACACGCTTCTGGACGAACGCACCTGCGACTGTTGCCCCAACGACATCGTGGCCGTGGGCGACGACGGGCTGGTTGCGGCCTATCGAAACCGCTCAGCGGACGAGGTGCGCGACATCCACGTAATCCGTTACGCAGACGGGGCCTGGCAGGAACCGAAGGCGGTCCACGAGGATGGATGGCAGATCGCAGCCTGCCCGGTGAACGGCCCTGCCTTGGCGTCCGCCGACGGCCGCGTGGCCATTGCCTGGTTTACTGCCCCGGAAGATGCCCCCCAGGTAAACGTGGCGTTCTCCGAAGACGGAGGCGAGTCCTTTGGCGCCCCGATCCGCATGGATACCGGGCCGCCCACGGGACGCGTCGACATCGTAATGCTCGAGGATGGGACGGCGGTTGTGTCCTGGATCCAGGCCAGCAGTAGCGCGGTGGAGACCCCTCCGGCCGATGCGCCCCAAGGGCGCCGCCGCCCGCCAGCCGTCGAAGCGGGTATCATGGCCCGCCGCGTCTCCGCGGACGGTCGCACCAGCGATCCTGTGGTTGTGATACCGACCAGCACGTCCCGGTCCAGCGGCTATCCTCGCATGGTGAAAGTCGGCAATGACCTCGTTTTTGCCTGGACCGGCCTGGACCCTGTTCGCTCGGTGCAATCGGCAAGGGCGACCCTGCAGCTCTGACCGCAAGGAAACCTCCCCGCAGACCTCGGGTTGGCCGCGGATCAAGCGCCTTTACCCTTTGACCGAAACGACCAACTAACAATGGCCCAGAAATCCCAGCGTCGCCGCTCTGCACGCGTCGAGCAACCCGAGTTCAACAGAACGGCTCTCTGGATCGCCGTAGCCTTTTCCGGGGTAGGTTTGGCCCTCGCGGCTTACGCCACCAGGCTCACGTTCAAGATCCAGACGGCGGGGATCGTCGAGGCCAGCGGCTGTTCGATCAACGATTTCGTCAATTGCGACTTGGCGCACTCCTCCAGCTACGCCAACCTGTTCGGCATCCCGGTGGCCTGGTGGGGGTTCTTGTTTTACGCCTTCGCGGGCCTGTCCGCGCTGTGGGGCACGATGGCGAAGGATCGTGTGTCCGCATCTGGCTGGATAAGTCTTTCCTTCCTGCTGGCACTGGGCTCGGTGGTGTTTTCCCTCGTGAAGGCCTACCATCTGACCCAATTGGGCGTGTTATGTCTGGTGTGCGTCGGCATGTACGTAGCCAATCTCGGCCTGCTGTTCGCTCTCCCCGCGTCCATCGGATTCGGTAGCCCAGGCAAATGGGGCGGTTTGATCAGCGGCTGGCTGAACGGGGTGATGGGCAAGGAATCCACGCTCAAGTTCGACCCGAATATCAAGCTATGGGGACTCCTGTTTGTGGTGGTGTTCGGTCTCGGATGGCTGGGCATGAAGCGCCAGGCCGACACTCTCGCCGGGGTTGACGCGAACTGGAATCAGGAGTTGGCCATGACCGCCCACTTCAGGCAGACGCCCATCGAAATCGACACGGACCAGAATGCAGCGGTCTGGGGCAATCCCGACGCGGCCGTCCAGATCGTGGAGTTTGCGGATTTCCAGTGCCCGGCGTGTCGGGAATCGGCATTCCACCTCCGCACGGCGCTCTTCGAGTACCGGGACGTGGTCTCGCTCCGGTACATGAACTACCCGCTGGACATCAACTACAACGACAATATGCAGAGCCAGCTGCACGGCCAGGCGGGACCTGCCGCAGCGGCTGCCGTCTGCTCGCAGCAGTTCGGCGATTTCTGGGAATATCACGACGAACTCTTTCGCCAACAGGTGCAGTTGGGCCCGTCGCTCTTCCGGAGCGTAGCCGAGGACCTGGGTTACCCAATGGACGAGTTTGAGGCCTGCCTGGCCGCGCCGGAAACGCGCGCACGGGTAGTGTCTGACGTCGAAGCCGGTCAGAAGACGGGGCTGAATCAGACACCAACGATCTGGATCAACGGCCGGAAGGCGAGTGCGTACCGCAATACGCCCTTCATCCGCGCCGTTTTGGACCGCGAACTCGGGCGGTAGTCCGCCCATGCCGCTGAATATTGAAATCAAGGCTCGGTGCGTGGATCACGCGCCGGTGCTGCAGGCCCTTGAAACCACAGGGGCCCGCTGCGTGGGTACGGATCGCCAAATCGATACGTACTTCCACACCAGGGAAGGAAGACTGAAACTGCGTGAGGGGACCATCGAAAATTCCCTCATTCATTATTGTCGCCCGGATCAGGAAGGCCCCAAGCGTTCTGAGGTGACGCTGGCGAAGGTCCCGGCAGACGCGGGACTGGGTGCAGTCCTGCGTGCCGGTCTTGACGTCCTGGTAGTAGTGGACAAGTCCCGGCAGATCTGGTTTGCCGGAAACGTAAAAGTCCACCTGGACGAGGTCGAAACGCTAGGCCGGTTCGTGGAAATCGAGGCCATCGACACCGACGGCTCGATCACGGAGGATCGGCTGCACGCACAGTGCAGGGAGTTCATGGCCTTGTTTGGGATCCAGCCGGGTGACCTGGTGGATCGCAGCTATTCCGACATGCTTCTGGAGCGCGCGGTCTGACTTCTGGCGTTTCAGCAGGCCCGCGCGTATGATGCCATGATCCCTCCCAACAACTTCCTCGACCAGCAATGAATAAGCTCATTACCGAGTTCATCGGAACGTTCTTCTGGATGCTCACGATTGGCCTTGTAGTCCACGCGGGCACGCTGCTCGCACCGATCGCGATCGGTGGCGCCCTGATGGTGATGGTTTACATGGGAGGTCATATTTCCGGCGCGCACTACAACCCGGCCGTTTCTTTGGCCGTGTTCATGCGTGGCAAAATGGATTCCAGCGAACTGGTCAAGTACATCGGCGTCCAGCTTCTTGGGGCCATTGTGGCTTCTTTTGTCGCGATGCACCTGACTGGTGGACACCTTGTCGTTCCTGCGCCGGCCGGAGGAAACATGGTCGCCGCTCTGATCGCCGAGTTCCTGTTCACATTTGCACTGGCCCTGGTCGTCCTGAACACGGCCACAGCAGACACCACCGCGGGTAATTCCTACTTCGGACTCGCCATTGGATTCACCCTGATGGTTGGCGCCTTTGCGGCCGGTGACATTTCCGGCGGCGCCTTCAATCCGGCAGTTGGCGTGGGCCCCGCTATTGTGGATCTCATCGTGGGCGACGGAAGCCACATCGCCGGCGCATGGCTCTACCTGGTCGGCCCATTTGCCGGCGGCGCAGCTGCAGCCGTGGTCTTCAAGCTCCAAAACGGCTCCTAGGCGCATCGAACAGACAGATCTCAGAAAGCTTGATCCTGCCATTCAGAAGGTCTGGCGGATAAGACTACTCATCACCGGGGCCGTCGCGACGCTTGTCGCGGCGGCCTACGATGTGACGAACCTGTTTGACGACGGGCGCTTCCTGCCGCTCGGTCTGGCCACGGGGTTGGTCCTGCTGGTGTTCGGGCTGTCCACATGGCTGCTCCCTGGCCTTCGGTACCGGTTCTGGGCGTTTCGGTTGGATGACGAGGAGCTTCGCCTGGTGCGGGGCATCTTCAACCGGGTAACGACCATCGTGCCGCTGCGCCGGGTGCAGCACATGGACGTCTCGCAGGACATCATCGAGCGTGAGTTTGAGCTCGGCAATCTCATTGTCCACACGGCGGGCACACGGAGCAGCCAGGTGTTGCTCCCCGGCCTCCGTTTCGACGAGGCACAGCAACTGCGCGACCGCATCAAGCTCTACATCACCGACGAACCGGTGTGACGGAGGCTGACGGATCATCGGCTGAGGAGCGTCGGCTCCACCCCTGGACGGTGTTGCAGCGCCTGACGGTGGCGTTGCCCGCCATGTTCTTGCTGCTCCTGCCGGTCATCAATTCCGACGACGGGATCGCGTGGTTTAACCTTTCAATAGCCATTGTCTACGGCGTCCTGGTTTTTCCGTGGACCATCGTGCGCTACATGCGCTTCCGGTACGCGATCTCGCCGACCGAAATCAGAATCAGGAGCGGGGTGACGACCGTAAATCGGCGCAATATCCCGGTCGATCGGGTGCAGAATATCGAGGTGGAGCAGAGCGTCCTGCAACGCCTGACGGGCACGGCACGCGTGAGCATTTTTACGGCGGGGTCTTCGTCGGCGGAGGGTGTGCTGGAGGTGGTGTCCCTCGCGGAGGCGCACAGGGTCAGGGACTCCATCCGGCGGCTGCAGGGTGCCGCGGCCGCGGGGCCGGAGGCAGCTGCGGGGCCGGAGGCAGCCCCAGAGACCAAGGCCGCGCCCCTCTTCGCGATGAACCTCACGCGGGTCATCCTTTCCGGCGTATTCCGGTTCTCGCTAGTCTACATCGCGATCTTCTACACGCTCGTCCAATACGTTGAGCCGGACCCGGAGGCCATGATCAATTGGTTGGCGCGGGGAAGGTTCGATGGACTCCGGGCAGCAGCCGCCGATTCGCCCGCGCTGGCCATCGGACTCACGGTCAGCATCGCCTTCCTGTTTGCATGGGTGAGCGGGATTGCGGTCAACCTGAACAAGTACTACGGATTCACGCTGACGGCGGAGGGCTCCAAGCTGCACCATCGGCAAGGGTTGTTGTCGAGGCACACGGGCACCATTCCGCTCCGTAAGGTCCAGGCGTTCATCATCCGGACGAACCCGGTGATGCGCTATTTCGGCTGGTATCGGCTGGAAGTCCAGACCATGGGGTTCGACGTGAAAGAGCGCGGGCACAAGGTTGCAGTGCCTTTTGGCCGTCTGGAAGATGTTCTGCGGGCAGCAAACGTGATCCAGTTGGGTCTCCCAAATCCCGACCCATTGGGAGTCCGAATCCCTGAGACCGAGCCCGTTTCCATACTCACCATCCGCCGCGCATTCATACGCTACTCGGTGGTCATCAGTGTCGCGGCGGGAGGCCTGTGGTACTTCTGGACGCCGGGCGGCTGGTTGCTGGCGCTACTTCCGCTCGGGCTGGTGGCCGCTGTGCTCCGGTACAAACACCTGGGGTACGGCGAGGACGAACACTGGCTCTACGTGCGGCGCGGGGTCATAAACCAGCACCTGTGGCTGCTCCCGCTCGAGAGGAGTCAGGTGTTCTACCAAACGGCGTCTGTGTTTCAGCGAAGGCTGCGTTTGGCGTCTCTTTACCTGGACGCCGCTGGCGCGAGTTCAATCAGGCCGGCGGAAGTGGTCGACCTGCCCGAAGAAATAGCCAGCGCCATTCTGGAGAGGGCCTACGCCCGGTTTCAGGAGATTATGCGGGCTGGGTCTGCCGATTCCGCTCGCGCAATGACGCCAGTCCCAGGTACAGGACAACCGGGATAGTCTTCCGCATGGCGGGACCCTGGATGTCCAGGGCCGTCCATCCGATGGACAGTGTCCAGGCAGCCGGGCCAATCCAGGTAATCCACCAGGGAAGGCGGCCCACAAGGAAGGAAAACAGCTTCGCCGTCAGTTGCCGACCAATAATCTTCGCGATGGTCCCAAAGATGATGGTCTTGATGAGGCCCTCGACGATGACAAAGTTGAACGCCTCGAAGGCCAGGGGCAGCGCCAGTTTACCCGCGGAACGCGCCAGAAACGCGGCGGCTTTGTCCCTTTCCACGCCAAGGTCTTCCAACATTTGCTGCTGTTCCTCAGGCGAGAGGTCTTCGAACTGTTTGGTAGCGTATTCGTGGACGAGTTCCTCCAGGCGCTCCCTGGACGTGCCCAACTTGGGCCTCGCTACCTTGAGTGCGCCCGCGGAGTCGTTGATGATCTCGTTGAACGACACACCGGGCTCTTGACCGGTGGCGTAGCGAAACCCCCACATCACATCGGAGCTTCCCAGATAGCGAAAATGGGATTCGAACGCGTCCGCAAAGGCCCCGCGATGCTCCGGCGTATCGTCTGCCTCGACTACGTCTACGAGCCGTCGAAGGGTCGTATCGTCGGCCAGATTGACGTTGCTCTCCACTACTCCGACAAGAAAGCGATAGTCAGCGGGGTCTAGAACAGCAAGTACGTCCTGCATAAGCGTTATTCACCAATGATCTTCTGCTTTGCTACGCCCCCTCGCAGAGGTTGTTACGGATGAGCCCTAACTTCGACGGCCAGAAAATTCAAGTAGATATCAGCGCGATGAGTGAACGGCGGCAAAGCGGCATTCTCCTTCATATCACTTCTCTTCCAGGGCCTTTCGGGATTGGGGATTTGGGATCGAAGGCGTATGAGTTCGCAGATTTCCTTGTGGCCTCCGGCCAAACGCTCTGGCAGGTACTTCCCGTGGTCCCCACTGGGTACGGCGAGTCGCCCTACGCGAGTCCCTCCACGTTCGCTGGCAACGTGATGCTGATCAGCCCCGAACTCCTGGTTCGGGATGGGCTGCTGGCCCAAGACGATCTGGCAGGCGTGCCGGCCTTCCCGGAAGAACAGGTGGACTTTGCGAATGTCACCGCCTTCAAGACGGCGCTTCTGCACAAGGCCTACGCCCGGTTTCTGGAGGGCAAGTCTGCGATTTTGCACGCGGACTACGAAGTCTATTGCCGTCGGCATGCAGCCTGGTTGGCCGATTACGCACTTTTCGACGCCATCAAGGAGGCAAACGGTGGTGTGGAATGGACTTCTTGGCCCCGTCCGCTGGCCATGCGTGAGCCGGACGCGGTAGCCAAATTCCTGGAGGACAACCGGGCGGGAGTGGATGCCAGGCGCTTCTGGCAGTTCCTTTTCGAGCGCCAGTGGTCGGCGCTGAAACGCTACTGCAACCAGCGCGGCATCAGGATTTTTGGTGACCTTCCCATCTACGTGGCCCAGGACAGTGCGGACGTCTGGGCCCAGCCGGAGCTCTTCCACCTGGACGTGGACGGCAAGGCCACGGTCGTGGCCGGTGTGCCCCCCGACTATTTCAGCGAAACCGGTCAGCGCTGGGGCAACCCGATCTACCGATGGGATCGAATGGAAGAGAGCGGCTTCGACTGGTGGAAACGGCGGATGGCTCGCATCCTGGAACAGGTCGATCTGGTGCGGCTGGACCATTTCAGGGGCTTCGAGGCCTTCTGGGAAGTCCCTGCGTCAGAGGCCACGGCCGTGAAAGGGCAGTGGGTCAAGGGCCCTGGGGCAGAACTTTTCCATGCGCTCACCGAGCACCTGGGCCCGTTGCCGGTGATCGCCGAGAATCTAGGCGTGATTACCGAAGGCGTGACCAAGTTGATGAAGCGCTTCGAATATCCCGGCATGGCCATCCTGGAGTTCGCTTTCGATAGCGGCGCCGACAACGCGTTCCTGCCGCACAACTACGAGGAAGACCTGGTGGCCTATACGGGGACGCACGACAACGACACGTTCGCCGGCTGGTGGATGAACACGCAAAGCACCCAGGACGCCGAGGTCACGGCGCGGGCCATCACGTACTGCCGGGAGTATCTGGAAGTGACGGACGATGCCGATGTACACTGGCGCGCCGTCCGTTCACTCATGGGTTCTGTGGCCAGAATTGTGGTCACGCCCATGCAGGATCTCCTGGGCCTAGGGAGCGAGGCGCGCGTCAATACGCCAGGCGTCGCGGCGGGCAATTGGGGTTGGCGCATGTTGCCGGGGGCCATCCAGCCTGAGCATACTTCCCGCCTGAAGGCCATGACGGACCTCTTCGGACGCGGCGCCTAATCTCTGGCCAGGAGCACGGTGACACCGAGGCCGGGTAGTCGCAGGCGCTCCGCCGGTCCGAATACGCCGGAAGCAGGAGAGGCGTTCGAGCTGAGAACCACCTCCCAGGTAGAGGGGCGTCCGCCCTTGGGCGGCGGCATCGCAAACTCCACGGGGCGGAGACTCGCGTTGTAACAGATAAGGAAAGAGTCGTCGGTGATCGTGCGGCCCTCCGGATCTCGGTCCTCCATGATGTCCCCCCTGAGGAGCATTCCGATGGTTTGCGCATCGGGGAGATCCCAGTCGTCGGGCT
Organism: Rhodothermales bacterium; assembly: GCA_047619685.1. Classification (GTDB taxonomy): domain Bacteria; phylum Bacteroidota; class Rhodothermia; order Rhodothermales; family UBA10348; genus JABDJZ01. The sequence goes on along the minus strand of JBLHLC010000004.1, from coordinate 141,478 downwards.
GCATGAAACGACCCGTCGGATGCCACCACGTCACGTCGCGATGCCCGGAGTCGTCGGGCTGGCCGGTCAGGAACCGATGCCGCCGAAACGTCGGGTGCGCTGCCCGGAAGGCAGTCAATTGGGTAATAAGCTTGATGAAGTCGCGGTCGCCGGCGGCCCAGTCAAACCAGCTGATCTCGTTGTCCTGGCAGTACGCGTTGTTGTTGCCACCCTGGGTACGCCGCAACTCGTCGCCCCCAAGAAACATGGGGACGCCCTGGGACAGGAAAAGCGTCGCGGCAAGGGCCCGCATCCGGTCCCGGCGACAACCCAGCACAATCGGATCGTCCGACGGGCCTTCCACGCCGCAGTTGGTGCTGTAGTTGGCGTCGGTGCCGTCCCGGTTGTTTTCGCCATTGGCCTCATTGGCCTTCCGCTCGTAGGTCACCAGATCCCGAAGCGTAAAACCGTCGTGGGCGGTGATGAAGTTTATCGAGGCGAAAGGGCGGCGCCCAGAGTTGTTGTAGAGGTCACTGGAGCCCGAGATGCGCGTGGCAAAATCGCCGAGCACGGCCCCGTCCCCGCTCCAAAAACGACGGACGGTATCGCGATACTGACCGTTCCATTCGGCCCACTGCCAGGGGAATGAACCCACCTGGTAGCCTCCAGGGCCCACATCCCACGGCTCGGCAATCAGTTTCACCTGACTCAGCACGGGATCCTGCTGGATGACCTTGAAGAAGGCCGATAGCATGTCGATGTCGAAGAGATCCCGGGCCAGGGTGGCCGCCAGGTCGAAACGGAATCCGTCCACGTGCATCTCCTGGACCCAGTACCGCAGGCTGTCCGTGATCAGTTGCAGGACGTGCGGATTGCCGGCGTCCAGCGTGTTGCCCGTGCCGGTGTAGTCCAGCAGATAACGAGGGTTGGACGGGTTCTCCTTGTAGTATGCGCGGTTGTCTATCCCACGGAACGAAAGGGTCGGGCCCAGGCGGTTTCCTTCGCCAGTATGGTTGTAGACCACGTCAATGATGACCTCCAGGCCTTCATTGTGGAGCCGGTGGACCATCTCCCTGAACTCGGTGACCGCCATGTCGGGGTCCGCGGCGTAGTCCGGTTCGGGGGCGAAGTAGCTCAGTGTGCCGTAGCCCCAGTAGTTGCTCAGGCCGAGGTCCTGGAGGTGGGACTCGACGGTCTTGGCATGCACCGGCAGGAGCTGCACCGTGGTGACGCCCAGACGTTTCAGGTGCGCAATGACCGACGGATGGGCGAGCCCGCGGTACGTCCCCTGCTCATGGAAAGGGACATCCGGGTGGAGTTTGGTCAGTCCCTTGATGTGGGTTTCGTAGATAACCGTCTGGTCCCACGGGATTTTGGGCCTGATTTCGCCTGTCCAGTCGTACTCGTCCCGCGTCACGCCGCCCAGTGGCGCGGAGGCTGCGCTGTCGCGCGGGTTGAAGGAGGCGTCCTTCTCAGGCGAGTCCCGCTTGTAGCCAAACACCGTCTCGTTCAGAACCATGGGCCGCCCGATGGCACGCGCGTAGGGGTCCAGGAGGACCTTGTTCGGGTTGAAACGATGGCCATTGTTGGGCTCGTAGGGACCGTGGACGCGGTAACCGTAAAGCTGACCCGGAACCAGATCCGGGATGTAGCCATGCCAGACCGGTCCCGTTCGCTCGGGAAGCGAGAACGTGGCGGTCGGTTCCGAATCCACCGGCGAGTCAAACAGGACGACCTCTACCTCATCCGCGTTCTGGCTGTAGAGCGCGAAGTTGATGCCTTTTCCGTCGTAGGTGGCGCCCAGCGGGTAGGGGCTTCCTGGACGGGGTCTGGAATCGTAAGCAGGCATGCGGACACACGGGGATGTTTTGCGCCAAAGCTTGCGAATATACCCGAGCCATCACTCAATGGGGGGGAAGCTCTCATGTATCTTGCTGTTCACAATCTCTCTGCCCGCCCGATATGCCCTGGTTGACAAAAGAAGACGTCTCGCTGTGGGAGGAGGGTCGGCACTTTGATGCCTACCGAAAGTTGGGCGCACACCCAAACAGAGCCGGCTGCTGGTTTGCGGTGTGGGCGCCGCACGCCGAATACGTCAACGTCATCGGCGACTTCAACGGCTGGGACCCGAAATCTCATGCATTGAACTGGGTGGGCGCCGGACTTTGGGAGGGGTATGTCCGCGGCGTGAAACCAGGCGAGAAGTATAAATTCCGCATCCGTCGCGGCGATTTTGCGGCCGACAAGACGGATCCCTACGCCCGACACCTGGAACCACCCGTCGAGAACGGGAATCCGCTGGCGGGCCTGTCCTCCGTGGTGGAATCCAGCGATTTTTCGTGGTCAGATCAGCACTGGATGGACAATCGGCGGGGCCCGGAGTCCATGAAGGACCCGGTTTCTATCTACGAGGTCCATCTGGGTTCGTGGCGTGGGAAGTCCGCCACCTACCGCTCCATCGCGGAGCCGCTGGCCGACCATGTGCTCGACATGGGATTCACGCATGTCGAACTGATGCCGGTGCAGGAGCATCCCTACTACCCGTCCTGGGGGTACCAGGTAGTGGGGTATTACGCACCGACCCACAGGTATGGATCGCCGGATGATTTCAGGTACCTGGTGGATTATCTGCACAGCCGGGGAGTGGGTGTCATCCTGGACTGGGTCCCGGCCCACTTTGCCACCGATGCGCAGGGACTCTCCTGTTTCGATGGGTCTCCGCTCTATGAATACACGGATCCGGCGATGCGGCATCACCCCGATTGGGGCACGTTCGTTTTCGACTACAACAAGCCCGGCGTCCGCAATTTCCTGGTTGCCAACGCGTGTTATTGGCTGGACGAGTTTCACATCGACGGGCTTCGGTTCGACGCCGTGGCCTCGATGATCTACCGGGACTACTCGCGCGACCAGTGGACGCCAAACCGTCATGGCGGGCGGGAAAATCTGGAGGCCATCGACCTTCTGAAGACGACCAACGAGGAGGCCTTCTCGCGATTCCCTTCCGTGATGATGATTGCCGAGGAGTCCACCGCGTGGCCCGGCGTTTCCGCGCCGACCTACGATGGGGGGCTTGGTTTCCTGTACAAGTGGAACATGGGGTGGATGCATGACACGCTGGAGTTCATGCGACAGGACCCCATCAATCGTAAGTATCACTTCAACAGCCTGACTTTTCCGCTGGTTTACGCCTATTCGGAACACTACGCGCTCACGCTTTCGCACGATGAAGTGGTGCACGGCAAGGGGTCGCTCTGGAACAAGATGCCCGGCGATGCCTGGCAAAAGGCCGCGAACCTGAGGCTGCTCTACGGGCACATGTGGGGGCACCCCGGCAAGAAGGTGCTCTTCATGGGCGGGGAGTTTGGGCAGGAGCGGGAGTGGAGCCACGACCGCGAACTGGACTGGTACCTTGGCGACGATCCGCTGCATCGCGGGGTCAGCGATTGGGTTCGGGCCCTGAACAAGCTTTATGCGGAGGAGCCGGCGCTCTGGAACGAAGAGGCCGGTGGCTTCGAGTGGATCGATCTCTCCGACTGGGAGAACTGCGTGATTTCGTACCGGCGGAAGGCGTCCGGGGCAGGTGCTGCTCCTGAGTTGGCATTCGTGCTCAACTTCACGCCCGTGCCCCGCACCGAGTACGGCGTGCACCTGCCGGCAGGCGAATGGGAAATGGTCCTGAACAGCGACGACCAGGCGTTTGGCGGCAGCGGGGTTTCCTCTGGCCAGCGCGTGGTTTCGGCCGTACCCGCCGAGACAGCCAGCGCGGAACCAGCCAGCGCCGCCTACGCGCTGCTGACGCTGCCTCCGCTGGGTGTCATGATCTTCCGGCAGGTACTCTGAGACCCTAGTCCTTGGCCGCGGGCTGCAAGGCCACGTCAATCCAGACCGGGAAGTGATCACTGGTCACGGCCGCGTCGACCGCCGGGCGAAAGATGCCACCTCTAACCACGTCCAATCCCAGAGAAGGGAGCACGTAGTCGACGCGAAGGCCCCACCGCGCGGTGTCATCGGGATCCAGATCCGGGAAAGCCGCCAGACCTGCCTCATCCGCCAGTGGCACGAAGTCGCCATTGACACGCGGGTTGCTCAACAGCCAGGTCCCTATCGGGTCGCCTATCGCGCTGCCCTCGTCCGGATCGGCATTGAGGTCACCCATGATCACAAACTCTGCGCCAGCGGGCAGGCCGCCGCGGGTCTCGGTGTCGTCCATCATGTAGGGTTGGCCGGTGATGTACTCACCCCAGAATCGGATCTCGTCGTGGTTGCGCATCTTGTTGCGCATCTCGTCGCCGTCAAACGCGGCAGGCGTCGGATGGCTGGCCAGGACATGGACCACGCGGCCGTCCGAAAGCCTGACCGGCACGTCCCAATGCGTCTTGGATGAGAGGGGGAATCGCTCCCACACCTCCTGGGGATACCAGGATTCCCCGGTCTCGGGGTCAATGGGCCTCTTGGCGTCAGGCAGCCCGGCCCAGGGGTAGCGCCGGAAGGTTCTGGCTTGGGCACCCAACAGTTCGACGCGGTCCGGTCGGACCAAGAGGGCCATCGCGTACTGACCCGGGAACGTGCCAAATCCCCAACTGTCGTCGCCGTACGCCCGGCCATCAGGAGTTTGCGAGGCGGGTGTGCCGTCCGGCGCGGCTGACGGGGGCTCCGGATACGACGTCACGGCTTGGCCGTTGTGATTCAGATCAAAACCGCTGTTGATGCCCGTATTGCTGGGGGCCATGAACGACACGTACTCGATGCCCTGCCCAGTCGGTGTTTGGGGAACGGACAGAAACGTGCTGGCAAAACGTTCGGCGTTCAGGCCAGGACTCTCGCCTTCCACAAATCCCGGGACCCCGGGCATGTCGAAGGCCATCTCGTTGACGAGGACGACATCAGGCTTGAGAAGCTGAATCTGGGCGGCGATGGCCTTCAGCCTGGGGTGATGGGGGTTGAGGAGGTCGTCTGTACGAATGTCCTCAATGTTGATCGTGAGGAAACGGACGGTCCCCGCCTCCGGGGCCGTACAGGCGGAGACGCCAATCACGGCAAGCAGTGCAAGAAGAGGAAAGAGTCGAGTCATGGGTTCTGAGTGGGTTAGCGGCCGCCGCGGGGGCCCTGGGGGCTAGGGCAGGCCGATCAATTTGTGGGTCTGCAGACTCAAACGCCAGTGTGGGTGGGCGAGACAATACGCAACGGCGGCCGCAGTATTGGACTGCCGGTTGGCGTCGTCCAGCGGCTGGAGAGAAAAATGGTCGAACGCGAGGTCAGAAAACTGGTCGGGCATCTGTCCGACCTGCGGATAAACGAGCTTCAATTCGTTGCCTTTGGATACCACGACCTGTGCGCCGGCCTTTGGGCTGACACATATCCAGTCGATTCCCTTGGGGACGGGCAGCGTACCATTTGTCTCGACGGCCACCTCAAATCCACGCGCTCTGAAGGAAGCGAGCAGGTCCAGATCGAGTTGAAGCAGGGGTTCACCACCGGTGCAGACCACAAATGGCCGCGCGGGCCAGGGCATGTCTCGACTGGCCGGTGCGGCTACGGGAATCATTTCCGGCGCCTCGCGGCGGTCCCAAACGCCTGAAACTGCGTCTGCGAGGGCCTGCGGGGTCTCGTAGCGGCCACCGCCGGGGCCGTCCGTGCCGAAGAAATCCGTATCGCAAAACTGACATACGGCCTGCGCGCGGTCCTTCTCCCGGCCGGACCAGAGATTGCAGCCGGAAAACCGCAGGAACACCGCGGCTCTCCCGGAATGCACGCCCTCACCCTGCAAGGTGTAGTAGATCTCTTTTACTGCGTAGGCCATTGGGGGAAGATTTGAGCTAGTCGGCGCGGGGCGGACACAAGGTAGGGAGCGCACTCAAATGAACTCAGGGCCTCTTACGCTCCCGCCTCCCTGTGCAAAGTGCGTGAGGTTTCAAGAATCTTCCCATTCGGTCGATTCATTCTATAGATTCTTTGTACGGCGTCGTCATCAGTAATCACTAGCCATCCACTCCCATGCATATTGCCGTCATAGGCACCGGTTACGTAGGGCTAGTAACCGGGACTTGTTTTGCCGACACCGGATTCCGCGTCACCTGTGTGGACATCGACGAGGAAAAAATCCGGAAGCTTCGAGCGGGCGAGCCCACGATCTACGAGGCTGGTCTTGAGGGCCTCCTGCAGCGATCGGTTCGCGAGCACCGTCTGACGTTTACAACCAGCCTTCCCGATGCCGCCGAAATGGCCGAGGTGCTGTTCTTGGCGCTTCCGACTCCTCCTGGCGCCGATGGGTCGGCTGACCTTTCGTACGTGCTCAAGGTGGCCGACGACTTGGGGGCCTATTGGGCCGCCCAGCCCACCAAACGCTACCGGGTGGTGGTCAACAAGTCCACGGTGCCCGTAGGAACGGCCGCCAGGGTCAGCAAGGCACTGGAGAAACACGGTCTCATTGCCGGCGAGGACTTCGACGTGGTCTCCAATCCGGAATTCCTGCGCGAGGGCGTCGCCGTAACGGACTTCATGAAACCCGAGCGGGTCGTGGTGGGCACGTCCAGCGAGCGCGCCGCGGGGATCATGCGTTCCATATACGAGCCGTTCGTGCGCCAGGGCAACCCGATTCTCGTGATGGATGAGCGGTCGTCCGAGATGACCAAATACGCCGCGAACTCCTTCCTGGCCATGAAGGTGTCCTTTATCAACGAAATCGCGAATCTCTGCGAAGTGTTGGGCGCCAATGTGGACGAGGTGCGCGTCGGCATCGGCCACGACAGTCGGGTGGGCAACAAGTTCTTGTATCCCGGTCTGGGATTCGGCGGTAGTTGTTTCCCCAAGGACGTCCAGGCACTCAAACTCACGTCCGAGAATGCTGGATACCGCTTCGAAACGCTGGACGCCGTCCTGAACGTGAATCGGCGCCAGCACGCCAAACTCCCGGACTGGATCACGGCCAAGTACGGCGAGGATCTGACGGGTCAGCGGTTTGCCGTCTGGGGCCTGGCGTTCAAGGCCAAGACGGACGATATTCGCGAGTCGCCGGCCCTGGTTGTGGTCCGCGCCCTCTTGGCGAAAGGGGCTACCATCTCCGCCTTTGATCCAGAGGCGATAGACAACACCAAGCGCGAACTCGGTGATGCCATCGAATACGCGGCCGGCATGTATGAAGCGCTTGAAGGTGCCGACGCGCTGGTCATCTGTACCGAATGGCACGAATTCAGGCGCCCCGAGTGGGACCGCATGGGCAAGGTACTCAAGACCAAAACCATTTTCGACGGGCGAAACCTGTACAAACCGGCCCGCATGGCCGAGATGGGGTACACGTATTTGTCAGTGGGTCGCCCACATATTAAACCAGGAAACGAATGAGCAAGGTTGCTCTCATTACGGGCGTCACCGGACAGGATGGCGCTTACCTCTCAGAACTCCTTCTGGAGAAGGGCTACGACGTTCACGGTATCAAACGCCGGGCGAGTCAGTTCAACACGCAGCGCATAGACCACCTGTATCTGGATCCGCACACGGAGAATTCCAAATTTCACCTCCACTACGGAGACCTGACCGACGCGACCAACCTGATCAGGATCGTCCAGGAAGTCCAGCCGGATGAGATCTACAACCTGGGTGCCCAGAGCCACGTGCAGGTGTCCTTCGACACGCCTGAATACACGGGACAGACCGATGCCATGGGCGTGCTGCGACTCCTTGAGGCCATCAGGATTCTGGGGCTGACGGACAAGACGCGCTTCTATCAGGCGTCCACCTCCGAACTCTACGGTTTGGTGCAGGAGATCCCGCAAACGGAGCGGACCCCATTCTACCCCCGAAGCCCGTACGCTGTCGCCAAGCTCTACGGGTATTGGATCACGGTCAACTACCGCGAGTCCTACGGCATGTACGCCTGCAACGGTATTCTCTTCAACCACGAGAGCCCCCGGCGTGGCGAGACCTTCGTGACGCGCAAGATCACGCGCGCCGCGGCCCGGATTGCCGCGGGCCTCGAGGACAAACTCTACCTGGGCAATATGGACGCCCAGCGCGACTGGGGACATGCCAAGGACTATGTCGAAGGGATGTGGCGCATGCTCCAGCAGCCCGAACCCGACGATTTTGTCCTCGCCACCGGCCGTATGGCCAGGGTGCGCGATTTTGTCTCGATGGCGTTCAAGGCCGTCGGAATAGAGATCGAATTCAGAGGGGAAGGCGAGGACGAGCGCGGCTTCGACAAGGCCACCGGCCGAGAGCTTATTTCTGTAGATCCCCGGTACTACCGACCAGCCGAAGTAGAATTGCTGATCGGAGATCCCGCCAAGGCCAAGGAGAAGCTGGGCTGGGTCCATACCTACACGCTCGAGAGCATGGTGGAAGAGATGGTAGCGCACGATCTTTCTGATGCCAGGGCCGAAGCGGCCTCGCGGGCATGAATCTGACGTCGGGGGATTCGAAGGTCTATGTCGCTGGGCACCGGGGACTGGTCGGCGGCGCTGTTACGCGTGCGTTGGCGGCTGGCGGGTACACCAACATCCTGACCCGGACCAGCGCGGACCTGGATCTGCGCGATTCCGGGGCGGTCCGAGCGTTCTTCGACAGCGAAAGGCCGGAGTTCGTCGTGGTCGCCGCCGCAAAAGTCGGGGGCATTTTAGCCAACGACACGTTCCCGGCCGACTTTCTCTACGACAACCTGGCCATTCAGACCAACGTCATTCGGGAAGCCCACCAACACGGGGTGAAGCGGCTGGTTTTCCTGGGGTCTACCTGCATCTACCCCAAACTGGCGCCCCAGCCGCTGAGGGAAGAATACCTGCTCACGGCGCCGCTGGAGCCCACCAACGAGTGGTACGCCATCGCCAAGATCGCGGGCGTCAAATACTGCGAAGCCCTTCGGAAGCAGCACGGCGCCGATTTTGTGAGCCTGATGCCGACCAACCTATACGGGCCGGGCGACAACTTTGACCTGAAATCCAGCCACGTCTTGCCCGCGCTGATCCGCAAGTTTCACGAGGCGCGCACTACGGGTGGGCGCGTCGTGATGTGGGGGACCGGGACACCCCGGCGGGAGTTTCTCTACGTGGACGACGTGGCCAGCGCCGTCATGCATGTCCTCGGGACGCCTGAGGACGAACTACACCAGGCCGCGCCGGGCGGACTGCTGAACATCGGAGTTGGGGACGACATCGAGATCCGCGAGTTGGCGCACCTTGTGGCGGACGTCGTCGGCTACGAGGGCGAACTCGAGCACGATCTCTCCAAGCCCGATGGGACGCCGCGCAAGCTGGTGGACGTGCGCAGACTGCACGCGTTGGGGTGGAAGGCGGAGGTACAGCTGCGCGATGGGGTGGAACGCACGTACAAGTGGTTCCTGGAGAACGTGGCCTAAGCCCACCATCAGTCCACCATCTTCGGCGCCACCTTGTTGCCCGAATCTGAGTAGTAGTACCCGAAGAGGATCATCATTTCGTCCTCGGACCGGAAGCCAAAGCTCAGAAAGTCGTTCGTCCAGTTGTTGTAGCTGGTGACGAGCTTGAAGCCTTGGCCGGCCTCCAAAACGAGCGGTGGATCCACCTCGAGGATAGGAGGATGTTCGTAGTCGGTGGCCAGGTAGATGGTTTCTCCGTCACGCGGGCCACCCGACAACCGAACCTGGAAATCCAGCATGTGCTCGTGCGCATGACTGAATAGCTGGAAGACATGAACTCGCTCGTTCATGATGTAGGTCTTCTCGATCGTGGTGACGCGGTTCGGCGGGAGCACAAACTCGGTATAGTTCAGATTCAGGACCCGAGCCACGTGATCAACGCTCGAAGGGTCGGCGTACTCCAGGTTGACATGGACCTCTCCGGTTCGCACTTCGTCGGTACGATTCACAAAGTGCGGATTGAGGTCGAGAATGGTGCCCGCTTCCATTTCAAGCGCCACGCCGGGCGGAAACGAGTAGTCCATCCTGGGCCACTGGGTCCCGCTGAAAAAGATGTGGTAGCCCATGGACCGGAGGGTCGCGCCGACCAGATTGCCGTTGGGCTGGCGCAGCTCACGGGTCACTCCCAGAAGCGGAATCGCGCTTGAAGGCGTATTGCGGTCGAAGCTGTACAAAAGGAAGTGATGACTTCCACCGGTCATTGATATAGTCGAGCGCCGGATCAACCGGGTCTCGGAAACCGGGGCACCCTCCCTGACAAAGAATTCGCGCTCGAACTGCGCCGGCACATCGAACGGACCCAGGCGGACGGAAAGGCCCTCGTCGGGTGCCAGCATAGGCAATGGCTCGAAGGAACTGGCTCGAAAAACGGCGGTGTCCTGAAGGATGATCGGGTCGGCGACGACGCCCTCCTCCGGGGCACCCGCCAGAATCCATCGGCGGATGAAACTCAGTTCACCGTAGGTGAGCGGGTCCGCGCCCAGCGGCATGATGGCGCCGAACTCAGGGTGCTCATCGAAGAGATGGTCTTGACTGGGAGCGTTGATTTTCTCCCACAGGAAGCTGCTGTGCAGGTCGGTAGAAACCGTGTTGTGGACCCGCAGCAAGCCCTCTTGGGCGGCCGCGTCATTGGTTGGTGACTCTCCTACCAGGTTCTGGTACGCCACGTCCTCGGTCAACAGCAGGCCAGACTGCGCTGCCACGGAGGTGCCGGCCGAGTGGCAGGCCTCCGTACATTTGGGCTGGAAAATGCGGGTCTGGATAATATCCCAGGTGCTTTCGGGGCCATCGACAACGCTGGTCGTGCCAGAATCACAGGCGGCAACGAGGACGATAGCGGTCAGCAGCAGGGGTACAGAAAATCTCATTGGCGAAAAATGCCTGGCGCCGCCGTGGGTTCCGGCAGATTTTCGCCCCTGCTTCACGACAATGTGCCCCGCTTGACGACCCTACGCTATAGCTTCGAGCATAACCGGAGGATGTGACATGGAACTCAAAGGCAGGACGTTTCTGATTTCAGGCGGTGGATCGGGGCTCGGCGCGGGTACGGCCGCCCGTTTCCGCGAGTTTGGGGCGAATGTGGTCGTCGCAGACATCAATGAGGAGGCTGGCGCCGAGCACGCCAAACGCATAGGTGGTCGTTTCGTCAGGACCGACGTCACGGATTCCGACTCGGTGCAGGCCGCGGTTGATGCCGCCGAGGCATCGTTCGGAGGACTTCACGGTGTGGTCAATTGCGCCGGCATCCTGATTGGCCGCCGCACGCTCAGCAAGAGAGGGCCTCACGATCTGGAGAGCTTCGCGCGGATGATTACCGTCAATCTGGTGGGCACGTTCAACGTGATCAGGCTCGCGGCTGCTGCCATGGCCAAGAATGAGCCAGGGGAGGATGGAGAGCGTGGGGTGATCATCAACACGGCCTCGATCGCCGCCTACGACGGCCAAATTGGCCAGGCCGCCTACTCGGCTTCGAAGGGCGGAGTCGTCGGGATGACGCTTCCGATCGCCAGGGACTTGGCAGCGACCGGCATTCGGGTGATGACCATCGCGCCGGGCGTGATGCTTACTCCCATGGTATCCGGCATGCCGCCGGAGGTTCAGGAGTCATTGGCCGCCCAGATTCCGTTTCCCTCCCGGCTTGGGACACCAGAGGATTACGCATTTCTGGCCCAACACATCGTGGAGAATCGGATGCTGAACGGGGAAGTGATCCGGCTGGACGGCGCGATCCGTATGGGGCCCCGGTAGGCTTTTCACCGGCCGATATGCGTGGCGCACACGCATGAAGAGCGGCGTGCTCTGGACGGACGATCCGGCCCTCATAGATGCGGATCGCCCCACGATCGCCTCGATGCTGCGCGAGAAGGGGTATGAACATCTACCTGGACCATCCGGAGATCGTTTCGGGCCTGTCTGCCTTGCTCCAGCGATATCGAACCGAAGGCAGGAGTGCGCCCGGAAGGGCCAGGTAACTAGCGGATCCCGTACATCCTGAGCACCAGGTCCAGAGACCGCCGTTTCAGGCCGTTGAACGGCGGGAAGAAAAGCCGGGTGGTGGCCAGTCCGCGTCGTTGGTGCATGACGGCGCGTCGGTTGGAGAACTCCATGAAGCCGGCGTGCCCGTGTCCGCGCCCCATGCCGCTTTCGCCCAGGCCCCCGAAGGGCAGTTCAGGGTTTGCGAACTGGATGATGGTGTCGTTCACGACGACGCCACCGGTCCTTGTGCCCGCCAGAAGACGGTCAATGTCGGAGCCGGTGCGGGAGAAGACGTACAGCGCGAGCGGAGGGGGGCGTGCGTTGATGCGGCCGATGACCTCATCGAGGTCGGAAAACGGGATGATCGGGAGGACGGGGCCGAAAATTTCCTCTTGCATCAAGGCCGACTCCGGGTCCACGTCCGTAAGGATGGTTGGTCCAAGAAACAGATCAGAGCGGTCGGTTTCGCCGCCCAGAATGTTGGCCCCGCGATCCAGGGCATCCGCGCACAAGCTGGACAGACGGGCATGATGGCCCTCGTGAATCAACCGGCCATACTCCCGGGACTTCTGACCATCCGGGAAAAACGCCTTCAGGTGGCGCTGGAGTTCGGCCAGAAACTCCCGTTGGATGCTCTCATGCACGAACACATAATCGGGCGCCGTGCAGGTTTGTCCGGCGTTCGAAAACTTGCCAAACGCGATGCGTTTCGCGGCTTCGCTCACGTCCGCCGACGCATCGACCACGGTGGGGGACTTGCCGCCTAGTTCAAGGGTGACGGATGCCAGGTTCTGGGCCGCGGCCTTCATCACGAACCGGCCGACGCGGGTGCTGCCGGTGAAAAAGACGTGGGCAAAGGGCAGGGCCGTCAAGGCGCGGGAGACGTCCTCGCCCCCTTCGACCATGCGGACTTCATCGGCCGCAAAACACGATTCCACAATGCTTCGGACGACCCGGGCGACGTTTGGGGCGAATTCGGAGGGTTTGACGACAACCGCACATCCTGCCGCGACCGCACTGACCAGTGGACCAATGGTCAATGAGAACGGGTAATTCCAGGCCGAAATGACGAGTCCGACACCTTTGGGCTGTACGTGGACCTCGTTGCGTGTCCCGAGAAACGCCAACGGCCGTCCGACTCGGCGCGGCCGCATCCAGGATCGCAGATGACGCACCGCGTGGCTGATCTCAAGTGCTATCGGGAGAATGTCCGCCATGTCCACGGCCTCCTCGGACTTCCCCAGGTCGGCGGCAAACGCCTGCTGCAGTTCTCTTCGGTGGTCAGAGACGGCACGCCTCAGGCGCTTCAGTCTCGCGATCCGCTGACCGGCGCCCTCCGCGCGCAAGCGGCCGGCGCCGCCGAGCATCTGCGCCATCAAGCGCTCGTCCAGAACAGACTGGGGCAACAGGGGCATAGCTGTGGCGGAAGATGGGGCGGTGGATAGAGTCGAGATAACCACAAACCCGCCCTTCTGGTCCCTCCCCGGCCCCGCGGCGCGCACAATCCTGACCCGAGTGAAAGGGTTTAGAAGTGGCCCTGACGGGCCGATACCAAGAAGAAGCACCTTTCTCCCCTCCAGCCTGCAAATGTCTCAGATAGGCGAGTCAAATCAACGCGAGGAACTAGACCGCCTGAGTCATGAGATTCGGACGTCAATGAACTCCGTGGTCGGCGTGGCTGGGCTGCTGGCATCGACGCCGCTGGACGATTCCCAGGTGGAATACGTCAACACGATTCGCGCCCTTTCAGACGCCGTGTTGGCGCTGGTTGATGATCTGATTGACCTGCCCAACGGCGTTCGCCGTGATGCGTCGAACTCGGCTTTGGACCAAGCATGGGAAAAGCTGGATGACTCGGCCGCCGCCAAGGGGCTGCAGAAGGCCGGAAGGCGCCTCCTCCTGGTGGAGGACAACCGGATCAATCGGCGTGTCATAACCCGTCTCCTGGAGAAACTGGGACACAACGTCCAGACGGCCGGCAATGGACGCGAGGCCTGCGAGGCCGTTGAGAGCAACGACTTCGATCTGATCTTCATGGACATCCAGATGCCCGAGATGGATGGTATCGAAGCGACGCGGTTTATTCGAAAAAACATCGCCTCGTCTCGCCAGCCGTGGATTGTCGCGCTGACCGCTGCCATCGATCGTGAGCCGTGCAGACGCGCCGGCGCCGACGATCATTTGAACAAACCCGTGCGCGCCGAAGATCTGCAGGACGCCATTCTGCGCGCAGAACGTGGAAAGCAAAGAGCTGTCTGAGTTGGCGTGATTCGCCCCTGAACCGCCCGGTACAGGCGGCGTTGTGGAGGCCATCCCTATCCGACGGCCCATGCCCACATTCCATGACCTAGTAGATCAGGCCGAACGCTTCCTCGAGCCGATCATCCGCACGACTCCCGTCGAGCCGTGTCCAACGTTATCCAGCCGTCTGGGCGTACCCGTTTGGCTCAAGTTGGAGTTCTTGCAGGTCACTGGCTCCTTCAAGATCCGCGGCGCCTACTTCGCGCTGGCCCGGCTCAACCAGGCCGGAGTGAGGACGGCCGCGACCTGTTCTGCGGGGAATCACGGCGTCGGAATGGCGTACGCAGCCCGCGCGCTGGGTATGCGTGTCCAGATCTACGTACCGCGGGAGGTTGATCCAGCAAAGGTGATGCTACTCGAATCACTGGGGGCAGACGTGGTTAAGTCTGCCTTGGATGGCTTCGACGAAACGGAGCTGTGGGCAATGGATCAGATCAGCCGGGACGGGTTACCGTTTGTCAGCGCTTATGATGATGAAGTGGTGCTGGCAGGCAACGGCGGAACCCTCATGAGAGAAATGCGGCGGCAGGTGCCGGGGCTCCACACGGTGGTCGTTCCCGTCGGAGGGGGAGGCATGTCTGGAGGAATAGCACTCTCCGACGCCGCCCCAAGCCGCCTGGTCGCGGCGCAAACGGCGGCAAGCCCGGCGCTCGCACTCTCGTTGGAGAGGGGCAAGGCCGTGACACGGCTGAAAGCCGCCGATACCCTGGCCGGAGGGTTGGAGGGCGGAATCGGCGAAACAGGGTTCGCGGCACTCCGCGGTTCAGTCTCTCAGGTGGTACAAGTCTCGGAGCCCGCGCTCAAGCACGCGGTCCGATGGATGCTGGCGGAGCACCGTTTTCTGATTGAGCCGTCCTCTGCCGTCCCGATTGCCGCGTGTCTGGATCCTGGGATCGAGGTTGAAGGAGAAACCGTAGTCGTAATTTCCGGCCGAAATATTGGGATCGAGACGCTCAAGCGAATCCTGAGCTAGGAGGAGGTTGGCCCTCAACCGGGAATGTCCGAACTTCCGGGGTTTCGACCATTTTTACCGACCGATTTCGATGATCCGCTCGATTCTGTCCCTCGTAGTCGTCGCCCTGACGGCCCTGCCGGCGAATGCCCAACAAATGACCTCCGACGTGGTCGCCACCTCGCCCATGGTGCGTGCGGCTTCGGCAGCCAGAAGCGCAGCGATGGACGCTTCCTCGGTCGTAAAGAACGTGCCCTTCCGCAATATTGGCCCGACCGTGATGAGCGGGCGGGTTGTGGACATCGACGCCTGGGCACAGGACCCGACACACTTTTTTGTCGCCTACGCGTCGGGCGGTCTCTGGCGGACCCGCAACAATGGCGTTTCATTCGACCCTGTGTTTGACAACCAGGACGTCATGACAATCGGCGACATCGCCGTCGATTGGAGTGCCTACCCCCAGCACGAACCCACGGTCTGGGTGGGGACTGGTGAAAACAATTCCAGCAGAAGCTCCTACGCGGGAAACGGTGTCTATAGTTCGACCGATGGCGGCGGCACCTGGACCCACCACGGACTGGACGGCACGCAGCGGACGGGGCGCATTCTGTTGCATCCTACAGATCCGAACACGGTGTATGTCGGGGCGCTGGGCCCCCTCTACCACGCCAGTGATGACCGCGGTTTCTACAAGACGACCGACGGTGGGGAGACCTGGCAGAAGACCCTGTTTGTGGATGCCAACACGGGTGTGATTGATCTCGTGGCAGATCCCGGCAATCCGGATGTGATGTATGCGGCCACCTGGCACAGAGAGCGCCGCTCATGGAATTTCGTCGAGGGCGGCGGTGGCTCCGGCATCTATCGCACAGATGATGGCGGCGATTCCTGGGCGAAGATCACCGGCGAAGGCAGCGGTTTCCCCGATGGAAAGGGTGTCGGGCGCATCGGCCTGGCCATCTACAACGATGACCCCAGCATCATGTATGCGCTGCTGGACAACTATTTCCGTCGCCCCGTGGACGGGGACGAAGAGGAAGGCCTCACGCGCGACGCGCTCCGCACCATGTCCAGCAAGGACTTCCTGGCGTTGGACGAGGCGGATATCGAGATGTATCTCGACAGCAACAACTTCCCCCGCGAGTACAACCTGCGCCGGGTCCGTGGCATGGTGCGGGACGGGGAAATCGAGCCGGTTGCCCTTGTAGAGTTTGTCGAGGACGCAAATTCGCTCCTCTTCGAAACGAATGTGATTGGGGCCCAGGTGTATCGGTCCAACGATGCGGGGGCCACATGGACGCGGACCCACGAGGACTACCTGGACGGCCTCTACAGTTCCTATGGCTACTATTTCGGAGAGATCAGGGTAGCCCCCGACACGCCCGACCGGATCTACATCATGGGCGTGCCGATCCTGAAGTCTGAGGACGCCGGAGCCAGTTGGAGCAACATTGGCGGCGGTGGCGTGCATTCGGATCATCAGGCCATGTGGGTCAATCCGAACCGCGTGGGCCACATCATCAACGGAAATGATGGGGGACTGAATGTCAGTTGGGACGACGGCGAGAACTGGCTCAAGCTCAATACGCCGCCCGTCGGTCAGTTTTATTCCGTCCAGATCGATGCGGCCGAGCCCTACAACGTCTACGGCGGTCTGCAAGACAACGGCGTCTGGTTTGGCCCGAGCAGCTACACCGCCAACAGCGGGTGGTACGGGCGTGGCCAGTATCCGTATCGCAGCATTGCAGGCGGAGACGGCATGCAGGTGGAAGTGGACACCCGCGACAACACCACCGTGTACACCGGCTCGCAGTTCGGCGCCTACTCTCGCATAAATACGGAAGCCGGTGGCCGCCTAAGCGTTCGCCCACCCAACAAGCTCGGCGAGCCGCGGCTCCGGTTCAATTGGCAGGTGCCGATTCACCTGTCACGCCACAACCAGGACATTCTCTACTACGGTTCGAACCAGTTGCACCGGTCCATGCAGCAGGGGGCAGACATGAAAGCCATCTCACCCGACCTGACCAAGGGCGGTCGCAAGGGAGATGTGCCCTTCGGCACGCT
This sequence comes from Rhodothermales bacterium, assembly GCA_047619685.1. Lineage (GTDB taxonomy): Bacteria > Bacteroidota > Rhodothermia > Rhodothermales > UBA10348 > JABDJZ01. The sequence goes on along the minus strand of JBLHLC010000004.1, from coordinate 124,316 downwards.
GGCTACCATTGACGAGTCGCCGCTCCAGTTCGGGCTCTTGTACACGGGCAGCGACGATGGATACGTCCATGTTTCGCGCGATGGGGGTACCTCGTGGACCCGCATCTCGGACGATCTTCCACAGGATCTCTGGGTGTCACGCGTGGAGGCCTCCAATCACAAGGTGGCGAGGGTCTTCGTTACACTCAACGGCTACAGATGGGACCATTTTGACGCCTACGTCTACGTCTCCGAGGACTTTGGGGCCACCTGGACCCGCATTGATGGTGGCCTTCCCGGAGAGCCTGTCAACGTGATTGTCGAAGACCCCGAGGTCGAGGACCTGCTGTATGTGGGTACCGATCAGGGGCTCTACGTCAGTCTGGACGGGGGTGCGACATGGGACGCGTTCGCAGGCGGGCTGCCAGGCGCACCGGTTCATGACCTCAAGGTCCACCAGGAGGCGAAGGATCTTGTGGTGGGTACCCACGGACGATCGGTCTATATCGGCTCCGTTGCTGAACTCCAGGAGCTGACGCCGGAGATCAGAGAGTCCGAACTCCACCTGTTCACGCTGGCAGACGTGTCCCAATCCGCAAACTGGGGGCGGCAGTTCTCACGGTTCTCACCGGCCAACGAGCCGTCAACGGAATTCGGATTGTGGGCAGGTTCGGGAAGGGCAGGGACGCTTCGAATACGCAGCGAGGAAGGGGAGGCGGTCTACGAGGATGCCATTACGCTGGATCGAGGCCTCAACTACCTGACCTACGACCTGTCCGCGACCAGTCCGGCTGGTCTTCCCGGTGAACCAGAGGAAGCCGACAACGGCAAGACCTACCTGACAACCGGCGAATACAAAGTCGAGATCACCGCCGGCGGGGCTACCTCAACCGGTGCGTTGAAGATCACTGAGGCCCGGGGCGGGGGACGGCGTTTTGGCGATCCCAAGCCAGCGCCTGGCATAAAGTAGCGCGATGCCGCGGCTTCCTATAGCCCGCGCATCGTGAACTGACGAGTGAAGTACTTCCGGAACGGCGGTTTCAGCATGAGTCTGGCCGCCGTTCGCACGAACGGAGCCCAGGGCCCCGGACGCCCGAACGCCATATTGAATTCCGCCCGCCGGGCGGCGCGCGTGGCTATTTGACGCTGCCTGGCCCAATAGGCAGCAAACGCCTCCTCATATCCGGACCGCTGGCTCAGCGCCGCACCCAGGACGAGCGACGCGTGTTGACTGTCCATCCAGCCGATGTTCATGCCTTGGCCGCCGATCGGGCTGATCACGTGGGCGGCATCGCCCGCCAGAAGCGCTCGCCCTTTTGCCATGGATCCTGCCAGGAAGCGATTAACGCCAAACCCCATCACGCCGGACGCGGTCCCGGGGTCAAGCTCCAATCCGGTACGCTCCGACACAAGAAAGGCGAGGGCCTCAGGAGACGGGGTCTTTCGCAGGGTCTCCGTACGCACGACCCATCGGCGCTGACCGTCCGGCAAAGGAAATGACTCCACCAAGCCGGGCCGTGTCAGGAATATTGCAGCACGTGAATCCAGGTCAGAGTCATCTCGGAAGTCAGCCATCGCATAGCTATCCGTGTAGGCACCGCCGGTCCATGAGATTCCGAGAGACTCGCGGATCGTGCTGCGCATGCCGTCACAGCCTACCAGGAAGCGGCCGCGGATGGTGTCGTCCTCGGCCGTGTGCACGCTGACTCCATGCTCCGCAAGCGTTACGGACTGTACACGCACGCCCAGGCGAAGCGCGTCTGGTGACAGGGATCGAAGGCGTTCCTCCATGATCTCCTCGGTGCGGTTCTGCGGGATGGCCAGGACGAACTGAAAGGGCGGCGGGCCGTCGTCCAGGCGAAGCGTCCCGATGGGTTTCGAGTCGATAAACCCGACGCCCTCCGTAATCGGAATGCCGGCGGCAACGAGCGCATCCGTCACTCCCGTGTCGGTCAGCAGTTCGAGTGAGGGCGCATGGATGCCAATGGACCTTGAGTAGCCCCCCCGCAAGGTCCGCGATTCCAGCAGCGCCACCGTTCGCCCATCCAACAGCAGCCGATTGGCAAGATCCAGTCCGACCGGACCGGCACCGACGATTATGACATCTACGGGGCTCACGTGGCGACGTGAACGGCCAACAACCTGAACGGAAAAAGCGTGCGGGCCGTCCAGTCGTCGGGCAGGACCGCAGCGAGTTCATCCCGCGAATAACTTCGCCGAATGGAAGTTTTGCCGTCCGGCCGAATGAACGAATCCATGAATGCAAGACTCAGGATCTCAAACCCCGCGTAGCCCAGGTCGTGCCGACGAATGTCGTTGTGCACCGCTGCAACTGTCGCGAGCGCCTCGGAATCGGCAAGAAACTGTGTCATGGCGTCGGCATCCAGATGATGCAGCACATGGTTGGAGATCACAAAGTCGAAGGTGCGGCCCTCCCGGACCAGGTCCTTGCTGTGATGCGGAAGGAGCTCTATCCCAGAGGCCTTGGCCGCGTTCGTTCGCGACGCGAAAGCAATTGCCCGCTCATCGGGGTCTATCCCTGTCCCGAGCAGGACCAGACCGTCGCGGTTTGCGAGTCCGGCCAGCAGACGCAGTACATCGCCGCCACCGCAACCTATGTCCAGCACGGTGGCCGGACCGCGTCGGAGGCGAGGCCGAATCCACCTCCGATAGACGGAGGTCCAGCCGGCAATCAGGCGGTTGAGCGTGGCAAAATGAGCGTAGGTGTTGTCCAGCAGCCGCAGGTCGCACGCCGGGTCGTCCATCAGTTCGACCAGTTCTTGCTGTCTCTCTCCGAGGAAGTAGGTGGACATCAGACTCCCCGCAGCAATGCACTTTCAACGGTGAGGCCGGGCCCAAAGGCCATCGCGTATGCCAACTCTCCCGGAGCCACACCTCTGCTGAGGGCCTCCTTCAGCACGAAGAGGATGGTCGCACTGCTCATGTTTCCGTTTTGGGCCAGAACAGCCCGCGAAGGATCCAGGGCGTCCGGAGCCAGATCGAGCCCCGCCTGGACGTGATCCAGGATGGCTCTTCCGCCGGGGTGGATCCACCAGTGCGACACGTCGGCGCGGTCTCTGCCGGTTTCGTCAAGCATTTCATCGACGATGCCTCCGACCTGGGCGCCGATAATCTTGGGAACGTACGTGGAAAGAACCATCTCAAATCCGCGATCGCCGATCCGCCAGGCCATGTCATCTTCTGAGTCAGGCGCGAGTCGCGTGACGGAGTCCACAAACTCCAGCGCCGCAGATGGCCCGGACGTGGAGGCAGCTCCGGACGACGCTGCCCCGGACGCAGCCGTCCGGCTGCTCACCACAACGCCAGCCGCGCCGTCCGCAAAAACGGAGCAGGCGATGATGTTGTCTATGACCTCGGAGGGTTCCAGATGCAACGTGCAGAGTTCCAGGCACACCACAAGAACTACGGCCTCGGGGTCGCTTTTGCAGAACGCCGCCGCCATGCGAAGGGCAGGGAATGCAGCGAAGCAGCCCATAAACCCCACGTGGTAGCGCTGCGTGCTGGCCGGCAGTCCCAGATCGCGTAGAATGTAGTAGTCCGGGCCGGGGGCAAAAAAGCCTGTGCAGGACACGGTGACGACATGCGTGACATCCGATGGGCCGAAGGGGGACGCATCCAGGGCCTGGCGAGCCGTTTCCACGAAGAGCGGCTTGGCCTCGGCAATATATTTGTCATTCCGCTCCCCGGTAGTAGGAGAAAGGAAACTTCCGGAGGCCCCATCGAAGAAGAGCCCATCGCCCTGGCCCGCATGATATCCAGCAATCACGGAGTGCCGCGTCTCGATCCCGGAGTGCCTGTAGATGCGTTGTGAGAGTTTGTCGCCCCGGCCGCCCGGCTCCAGGTCGCGGCTCAGAACACCTCCGATTTCCTCCTGCCTGTAGGCGTTTGGGGGCACCCGAGTCTCCACGCTATGAATCAAAACCGGTCTTGACATGGACACTTGGCGCGGGTCTACCCGATATTCTGCGGGCTCAACAAAGACAAAGATGCAGAAAGTTCAGCGGATACTACCGGTACCAGCCCGGCGCGTTCTCCCATTCGTGTTGATATTCGCCGCGTTATTGATCGGCGCGTGCGGGGAGCCGGGGCAGGACGAGGGCCTTTCCGATGCCGAAGCCCTCGTTGCACGAAGCATTCGCTTTCACGACCCGGCCGGCGCCTGGTACGGGCGTCCGCACCGGATTGACCTGGCGGAGCGCCGACCCGACGGGTTTGTGCGGGAGACCAGCATGCGGCTGGATCCGCTGGCCGGCTCTTTCGGCATGCGGCAGAACCGTGGCGAGGACATGGTCGAAGCCTACTTTGATGCCGAGAACTGCGCCGCTTCGGTCAATGGCGTCGTGCCGGATTCTACGCAGGGCGCACGCTACCGGCTGGAGTGCCCCGATGGCCTGGCGTGGTGGCGGGAATACTATGCGTTCATGCACGGTCTTCCCATGAAGCTGGTCGATGAGGGTACGCTGGTTCAGCCGGCCGTTCTGGATACCACGTTCATGGGCAAGGACGTCCAGCGTATCAAGGTCATGTATGACCCTGCCGTGGGCTCCGACGTGTGGTACTTCTATTTCGACGCCGACACGGCCCGCCTTGTCGGAAGCAGGTTCTATCACGATGAGGCCGCGAATGATGGCGAGTACATCGACTTCCAGGGCATCGTCGAGGCGGAGGGCATGAACCTGACCCAGTCCATACACTGGTTCACGAACGCCGAGGGACGCTACCTGGGATCAGATTCGCTCAAGAGCTACCTGGCGGACTAGAGTCCAGGAGCCAATGACGCGGCCTGCGTACCGACGGGCGTGCGGGTCATGACCGGGGCCTGCGCAGCAAGGTGGGCCCGCCAGCGATCTCGCTGAACTTCGAAGTCGGCGAGTGCTGCTGCCGGAAGAGGATCCACCGAAGGAAGGTCCTGGCGCAGATGGTCCACCTGCCGGCCGTTCTTCCAGAAACGGTAGCAGACGTGGGGCCCCCGCGCAAGTCCCGTGGAGCCCACGTAGCCAATGACGTCTCCCTGCCTGACAGCCACGCCGGGACGGATTCCGGACTTGATCTTCTGCATGTGCAGGTACTGCGTCGAGTAGGTCCCGTTGTGCTTGATCTTGACGAAGTTGCCGTTGGCGTTTCCGTACCGAGCATCGGTCACTGTACCGTCGCCGGTCGCATGAATCGGCGTGCCTGGGTTGGCGGCGTAGTCTGTCCCCAGATGGGCCTTGTAGCGCTTCTGGACCGGATGGAATCTGCGACCGGAGTAGCGCGAACTGATTCGCTTGTACTCGACCGGCGCAATCAGGAACGCCTTTCGAAGACTGTTGCCGTCCCCGTCGAAGTACTCCTCTCGCTCGCCTTCCGCGTAGTGAAACGCTTCGAATTCCCGGGTGCCATGTACAAAGGTGGCGGCCAACACCTGGCCCAAACCAATACGCTCGCTACCCACGTACCGCTCTTCGAAGGCTACCGTAAACCGGTCGCCCACCTGAAGACGCCCAAAGTCAATCTGCCAGGCGTAGACCTCTGACATTCGGACGGCAAGGAAGGGATCCACACGAAGGTCTTCCAGGGTTTCGTAGAGCGACCGCTCCACGACTCCTGAAATAGACCTGGTAGAGGTCCGCACATCGCGCTCCACGATGCGGGCGCTCAGGCTGTCGGCGAAATCAAATACGACGTAGCGGGTGGGGTCGGCCTCGTAGATGGCCAATTTCACTTCGCGCAGGGAATCGGGGGAGTAGTAGACGTGCAGATCGTGATTCGGCTGCAGCTTGCGTATGTCAAAAACCGCCTTTGCCTTCTCAACTATCTCCGCAATGGCCTCGGCAGACACGCTGTATGGGGCAAGCAGATCCGAAAACGTGTCCCCGGATCGGATGGACTCGACCTGGACGAAATAGCGGTCCGTCTCCACCCCGAAGTGGTCGGTCGTAGCAACCGGGACAACCGGCATTACCGGGGGCGCGGCCACAGGGGGCTTCAGGCCGATGTAGGCCAGCGCGGCTCCCATGAGGAGAAAGGAAAGCGGAGCAAGGAATCTCATGCGTGAGCGCGAGGTCAGAGTTTGGCGATTATCGGGTGCGTGCCACGGCGATAGTCCTAATTCCCGATTGGGTTTCCAGTCTTATGAAGTAAATGCCGGTTACCAGGTCCTCAGCTTGCAGATTGATTGCGTTCCAACCTGCGGGCATGCTGCCCTGGGCCAGGATGGCCACCTCTCGCCCGCGCACGTCAAACACGGAAATCCGTGCCTGTTGGGCCAGCGGAAGGTGAACCCTGATACTGGTATCGGCAGAGAAGGGGTTGGGAAAAGCCTCCACGAGGGTCTCGGAGGCCGGGATTTCAGGCACCGGCTGCGCGGCTACCCCCACCGCGGTACCCGAGCCTTGCCTCAGGGTGTAGCTGCCGGCAGTCAGCGAGCCAAAAGCCTCGGTATTATCTCCGCCCCAGTGGACGACCACAGCGTCCACGGAAGAGGCGGCTCCAAGCCCGAAGTGCATCACCGGCTCACTCTGCGAGCAGTAGCTGTCGCCTCCTGAAACGAATCGCGTGAGGACTTGGCCTCCTGCACGAAGTTCAACGCGCGCCCCGATGGCGTCCCGGTTTGCCGTGAGCCCCTCGAGCTGGATTCGCAACCAGTTGCCGGGCATTTCTGACGTTCCGCGAAGCACACGGACGCGTCCGTCGTGATCGGGAAAAACAAGGTCTACCAGGCCATCAAGGTCATAATCGAACGTCGCGAGTCCCTGCGTTTCCGTGCGAAGCGACACGCCTGCGGACTGCGATCTGTCGTAGAACCAGGAATCCCGGTTCTCATAAAGCAGCGTCTTGGTGCCGTCGTATCCCGAGGTGTTGACCACAAAGATGTCTGGATCCAGATCGTTGTCGAAGTCGGCGAAGACCGTGCCCCAGGCCATCCCGTTACGCCACGCCCCGAGCGCGTCTTCAATCTGCAGGAAGCCATTTCCTTGCTGATTCATGTAGAGGCCCGCCTCTCCAAGGCGACTCACGTAGACGTCTTCCCACCCATCGCCGTCCACATCCGCCCAGGCCTGTCCCATGCTGTTGCCCGCGCCGACGTCGTCGAAGCCGGTGGCCCTGGCCTGATCGATGAGCGGCAGGTATCCCATGTTTCGATGGAGGCGGCTGTCCTCAAACCCGTCATGCACCGCAAAAAGGTCCTGCGTGCCGTTGTGGTCATAGTCGAACCACATGGCCTGCATGGGAACGGCGTGATCCGGACCGGTTATTCCTGCGGCTACCGACACGTCTTCAAACCGGCCGCCCCCAAGATTGTGGTAGAGCTGGTCTGCGGCGTCGTCCACGGCGATGAAGAGATCCACCAGCCCATCCGTGTCGTAGTCCCCAAACACGGCAAGCGCACTGCGGGCATCAAGGTCGATGCCGCTGTCTGCCGAGACGTCTTCGAAGGTGCCGTCTCCCTGCGCCAGGTAGATCTTGTTCGGGGCATTCTGGCCGACCACGATCAGATCAGCCCATCCGTCGTTGTTTATGTCAGCCCACGCCGGAGCCGCGTAGCGGCCATTTACGTCGATTCCCGTCCCGATGGCTTCCTGGAATGTGCCGTCGCGCTGATTTCGAAAGAGAGCGCCGGGCCCATTCGACGACACCACAAAGAGGTCGGGCCACCCGTCCTTGTCATAGTCGCGCACCGCCACGCCATGACCGCGCGAGGTCAGTGTCATGCCGGCGCTCTGGGTGGCATCTTCGAATCTCAGCGTCTGGGCTGACGCACTGGACGCACTGGACGCACTGGGCCCAACCGGCCAGAGGGCGCCTCCGAGACCCAACAACATGATCACCACCAGGTCGCGCAGTGTAGGCGGGCGGGGCATGTATCGAGACTTTTGCACGCAGTCCGGAAGCTGGCGAAACCTGCTAAACGCGGAGTTCACGCCCAGGCTCCCCGGTCGGGAGGGCACTACTGCCTGGCCTGGTCCAGCGCGGCAAGGACCCGCGCCACCCGGGCGTCCTCAGGCTTGCGTGCCAGGTACTGCTGGAGGACAGTGTGGGCGGCCAGGGTATCCCCGAGGATTGCGTGCGACCGGCCCAGTTTGAGCACGTATTCGGGGTTTTCGGCGTCGATCCGTGTGGCCTGGAGATAGGAATCCCTGGCCTCCGCGTGTCGCCCAAGTGCGGCGTGGACATCGCCCATCACTTCCCGGACCGCGCCCGACTCTTCGATATCGAGGGCCACACCGAAGTACACCATGGCCTCGTCCGGGCGTCCCTGACGAAGCATGGCCTGTCCTGCCGTCGCGTAGGGACCGGGCAGGAATGGGTATTGCTGGATCTGGGCCAAGGCCGTCTGTAGCATGCCCATGTGATCTCCGCCGCCTTCCTGGATCTGGATCAGAAGGTTTGTAGCCTCAAACCAGGAGATTTCCTTGCGGAAAAGGCGGATGGTAATGGCCTCCAGCGGCGTGCGGGCCTTGAGGGTGTCGGTCCACGTAGTGCCCGGGGGGCCGAAGGGCCAGCTTCCCTTCAACTGGAGGACACGGTATGCTCCGAAGAGTGAGTCCACGGCGGTGAGCAGGACTTCACCGCGTGCGTCTTCCCTGGAAATGGGGTCCCACGGCGTCAGTACCTCCTGGGCGCGCAGCGCCTCGTAAAACACGTCGGCCATCAAGAAATAGCCATCCAGGTTGGGGTGCAGGTGCTCGAGCATGAGCGTCCCGTCAATGACACCCCCTGGAGACGCAGCCGACATGGCGACGCGAACGTCCACCACCGTTGCCCCGACTGCACCCGCCTCTTCCCGCACGACGCGGTTGATGTCTTCGGATGCCCGAAACCGCAGCCGGTCGCGATCCTTGGCCTTTATGTAAGCCGCTGCGGCCTCCGGGAAACGACTCTGGGCGTCCAGGGCTCTGCCCAAAAAAAAAGGCGCGTCGGCCGCCAGCGTGTCGGCGACCAAAAGATCCTCGAGGGCCCGGACCGGGTCAGATGCAGCCTGGGCCTGGCCGAGGCTGCGCGACCAGTCATCCGAAGACGTTCCGTCCTGCGGCGCGGAGAGAAAGGGGGGATGATCGCGTTCATTGCTGGCCACAGTGCCCACAAACACGCGTATTCCGGCCTTTGTATAGGTCTCGAGTAGTTCGCGGAGGTTACTTCGGAATTGGGCGATGCCCGCGGCGTAGACGGGGCTCCCGAGGGCGATCTCCTGCTCGCCCACCATGCGCTCCATCAGCGTCACGCCTGGCGCCGCGCCGGCGCCTCGGCCACTGACGACACCAGCCAGTTTGGACAGCCCGGCCCTCAGCAGTTGCACCGTCCGCCACCGCTGTAGCCGGAGATACGCGCGTACCACCCACCGGCTTTTGCCGAGCGACTCGGCCGAACCGACTCCGAGCGCTCCGTAAAACTCGTTGTGGCCGGCGTAAATCAGTACGGCATCCGGCCGTTGCGCCACGATTTCGGGGGCGAAGTCCAGAAGTGTGTACGAGTTTACCGCGGCCATCGCCGTGTTCACGACCTGGATCCGCCGCTCAGGGAAGGTCTGCTGCAGCCGTTGCTGCAACATGCGGGAAAAGCTGCCTCCGTAGTAAAACGGGTACCCTGCTGCCGAAGAACCACCCTGCACAAAAATGCGGTACGTCTCCGGCGTCTTGTCCGTCAGAAAGGCGTCCCCGATTGACGTGGGCACGCGTGCCTGTTGCGAGAAATAGCGGTGAGCGACGTCCCTGTTCTGGGTGGAGTATTCCGGCGCGCCCGGGACGGGGACGAAAAGGGGGAGGGAGGCCCCGAAACCAGCCAGACGAAGCCCAATCTCGAGGAGCACAAAAAAGGCGAGAGGTAGCGCCGCCATGGCAACGGTAAAGGCCACGCGCCTTCCCGCACGGGTTTCCCGGGTGCTGCCGCCAGGCGTAGCGGGGCTCACGGTAGCCAGGGGGTGTCCGGGACGCCGGCAGCATGGTTGGCCCACCGGGCGGCAACAAAGAGGAAATCCGACAACCGGTTCATGTAGATGGCCACATTGGGGTCTATGGTTTCGGTGTCCATCGCAGAAAAAATCTGCCGTTCGGCCCGGCGCGAGACGGTCCTGCCCGTGTGAAGCGCCGCCGCCCGCTTGGTGCCTCCGGGGAGGACGAATGTCTTGAGCGGCGGCAGGTCCTCCTCCAGACGGTCGATGTCCGCCTCAAGGCCCGCAATTTCGTCCGGCGAAATCCTGGGCACGGAGGGTTTTGCCGACGTCGGCGTGGCCAAATCTGCGCCAACCACAAAAAGTTCGCCCTGGACCCGCTCCAGCATGGCGTGGAGGAGGTCCTCGGGGCCCTCAGAACGCCCCACGCCGATGGCGGCATTGGCTTCGTCGACTGTGCCGTAGGCCGCGATTCGAACGTGATCCTTTCGGACCCGGTCGCCGCCAAAAAGGCCCGTAGTGCCGTCGTCGCCTGTTTTTGTGTATACCTTCATGGGGGAAATCTACTTAGGATGGGCTACTGAAATCGATGCGTAGTCCGTTCTCGGTCCTGACCTCTGCGCTCATTCTGAATACGCGCTTGATGACCTCGGATGTAAGCACATCAGAGGGGATCCCTTCGGCCGCTTTCCGCCCGTTCTCGAGAACCAGGAGGTGGTCCGCATAACGCCCGGCAAGCTCCAGGTCATGGAAAACGGCAATCGCCGTCCGACCCGAGTCTACCAGAGACCGCACGTGGTCCATGAACTCGTACTGATGATGGACATCCAGATGCGAAGTGGGCTCGTCCAGCACCAGAAGTCTGGCTTCCTGGGCGAGTGCCTGCGCAAGGAGTACCCGTCGCTGTTCACCCCCGGAGAGCGTGAGCACGGACCGATCCTCAAACCCACAGAGATCGACTTCGGCCAGCGCGGCCTGAGCCACCTTGCGATCGGCCGCGTTGTACGGCGAAAGCCAGTTCTTATGAGGGGCTCGGCCCAGGAGTACAAGGTCCGCGACGCGGAAATCGAAGTACATCGGAACCGTCTGGGAAACCAGGGCCACTTCTTTGGCACGTTCCCGCGCAGACCAGTTCTGCACAGGGCGATCCATCAGGTCTACCTGGCCCTCAAACGGGATCATCCCGGCCACCGCTCGGATCAGCGTGGTTTTTCCTGAACCATTTGGTCCAAGAATACCCAGCCAGCTTCCCACGGGCACCTGGAAATCCAGGGCGGTCAAGACCTGTTTGTCAGACAGGGAGACCGAAAGTCCAGATACGGAAAGGGCAGTCAAAGGCAGGGCATTCTACGGAGAGCGGAAGACTTGGGGAACGGGGTCGGTTGAGCCATGTTCTCGGTGACGTTATGAGAATCCTGTATATCGCGACACTCTTTTTGCTCATCGGCGGGTGCGACACCCAGAAAGCCATCAATGAGTTCGAGGAAGAGGCTGCCCTGGTTCCGGTTGGATATACCAAGACCGATCGGGACGGCATTATCCTGACGAGCGACGATGATGATTGGCGAACCTCGCCGCTTTTTTTTGGCAAGGTCAGGGTCGATCCCGCCTACCCGAACCCCGTGCCGTCGGGTGTCGTGACCGTGCCCGTTACGGTGCTGGAATTTAATGCCGTTCAGGGCGGGCTGGTCCTGCGGGCGCGGGACGGTACCGGACGTCTGGTGGCGGTGGACGATATCCCGGACGCGGCAAACCCCGGTGGCTACATCTTTCAGTTTGCTCCCGCCATTTTGGCCCAAACGGGTCTGATACGAGTTTTTGTCCTGGATCGGATCGGCAATCTGATTTCCTACGGAGACATCCGGGTCGGCGAGGTTTAGCTCCGGACGGACCGGCGCCCCGGACTGACCGGCGCCCGTCAAAAACCGTTCGCCGCCATCATCCTGGACACGTCGGCGAAGAACCCGAACGAGTCGAATTTGCTGCCGATGGACCGTCCGATTCCGATCTGCTGCGCGTGATCGGCCTCCAGCGTTCCCAGACACTCGCCCCAGACGGCACTCGAGGCGGCCACAAATCCGTCGTTGGGTCCCTGTCGAGGGAAAAGCATCAGATTCAGCGGCGCCAGCAGGGGATTGATCGAGACCGCGGTGCCCCTTCCGGCGTGGGCAGCATACGACCAGTACCTCACGTCCGGATGATCCGGCACCTCGGGGTTGAACGTGCCTATGACGTACTCGGGCGCGAGATCAGAGACCGCGCGGTGAAAGTCCGACGGCGTACCAGCCATTGTCGCGTCGCTCACCCACTTGGCGGCATCGGTCATCCAACCCTGCATGCGCTCCGGTGACTCCAGAACGATATTGGCCAGGGCCGAGCCTCTGTGGGGGCTGGCCACCGTCACCAGGCACGCCACCCTGTCATGGAATCCGAGTCTGGAAATGAGGTATCGCGCGTCCAGGCCACCCATGGAATGGGCGATCAGGTTGACCTTGTTGGCGCCCGTCTCCTCCAGGATCTGTCCAACGATTTCCGCCCAGGCTGCCGCCCGGAAAGGGATGGTGTGATAAGGCGATACGTTTGGTGCGTACGCCAGGACGCCCCGTTGTCTGAGGTGCATGGCCTCGGCGTGCATGTGGCCCCCGCCCCGCAGCGACGCAAGCAGGCCGAACCCATGCATCATCACCACAGGATTCTGCAGGCTGATGACCGCGGGCTGTGGAAACACCACGCGCCCGGCCAATCGACGAAAGGTCTGCTTGCCGAACTGGGAGACCGTTCCGGATGCGGTCGCTTTCTTGACGGGAATCGTGCCAGCCATGCTACCAGAGAGGGGGCGTTCCAGCGAGCCCCCAGAGTACCGTCGCCGTAACAAACGGTAGGAGGAGATTGTCGTTGATGCGCAAGGGCGGTATTTCGGCGATGCCCGCGAGTCCGACCGCAGCCAGGCGATGACCCCAGGGGAGGTACCAGAAGAGCGCGGCCGTGGCGACTCCGGTGAGCATAAAGGCCAGCGTCCCTTCGACGGTCCGGCGGGTGCCGGGCCACTGATGGCTTCCCCATTTGCGTCCCACCAGGGCGGCCCCGGCATCGCCAAGCATGGCAATGACCATTCCCGGAGCGGCATACTCCGCCGGGAATACCGCCAGGAGAAGCGCGGCCGTGATCATGACCCACGTCGCTCCGTTGAAGACGGTTTCCGGGTGGTCTCCGCGTTCCTTATCCCGCATCATGAACCCCACATGGGTGTCGAGCCAATCCCGAACAGCTTCGTTTCTGGTCCGGTACCGGTCCAGCCAAATGGCCGCGAGAGCCAGGGGGACAAGGATGGCCAGGCCCAGCTCACGGTCGATAGCCAGCATCCCCGCGGGAATCAGCATGGCGACGACGTGGAGTGCCTTTCGGGACACTTCGCCCGAGTAAGAAAGAGAATCTGAGGTCATACCGGAAGTTAGCCCCCAGACGTCCATTTTGGGCGCTTGCACGGTGAGATTATCCGTAGACCCCCGTGATTCTTTTGTGATGCATTCCAGACGTCCGGAAGGTTTCTTTCCGCATGGAAACCCGAGTTGTATGACCCCCAGTATCCTTCTGGTCGAAGACGACCGAGACATCGCCGAGTTGATTCGCATAAACCTCTCCGCCGAGGGGTTTGACGTGGTGCATCACGCCAATGGGCGCGACGCGCTTCACGCCGCGCGGACGGGGGTACATGAGTTGATCGTGCTGGATCTGATGCTTCCGGGTCTGAACGGCCTGGAATTTTGTCGGGAGTTTCGCCAGGTCAACCGGTTCACCCCCATCATCATGCTGACGGCAAAGTCTGACGAATTAGACCGTGTTCTCGGCCTTGAAATGGGCGCAGACGACTACCTCACAAAGCCGTTCTCGGTCAGGGAATTGGTGGCGCGCATCAAGGCAATCCGTCGCCGGATGGAAACGAATCTCGCCGTGGGGCTGGCCAACTCTGAGTCCGATCTAAGCGTATTTGGTCCCCTTGAGATTCGTTTTATCAAGCGGTTGGTTACGCTGAACGGGGAGAACGTGGATCTGACCGCCAAGGAGTTCGACCTGCTGGCGTTGTTCGCCCGGAACCCCGGCCGTGCGTACACGCGCCGTGCCCTGCTCGATAGCGTCTGGGACTATCAGTTTGACGGCTACGACCACACAGTAAACTCTCACATCAATCGGCTGAGAGGCAAAATCGAGGACGACCCCCGCGCTCCGGTGTTCATCAAGACGGTTTGGGGAGTCGGCTACCGATTCGCCGAAGCGGAGGAATTTGGACCGTGAAGACGATTCTCAAGAGCATGTTCGGGCGAATGGCCGCGGCATACGTGGTCATCATGCTGCTGATGTCCTTCGTCATTGTGCGAATTGCACTGCGGGCACAAGGGGACTATGCCCTCGAGGCAGACCAAAAGATGCACGTGGGCTTGGCGGCCAATCTGGCCCAGGAATTTTCGCCATTCCTTCAGGGTATGCCCGACTACCCGCGGGTTGAGGAGACCATCCACAATCTGATGGTCTACAATCCGCGAATCGAGATCTACGTGCTGGACACGTCCGGAACGGTGTTGTCCTTCTTTTCTGACCCGGAGAAGGTCCTGAGGAAGCGCGTCTCGGTGGGGCCGATCAGGGAACTCCTGGCCGGGGCCGAACTCCCACTCATGGGGGATGACCCGAGGGCGCTTGAGGGGCGGAAGCCTTTCTCCGTTTCGCCCATAGACCTGGGAAACCGGCAGGGTTACCTCTATGTGATTCTTGGGGGCGAACTGGTGGATACCAGCCTGGCAGCCGCCAAGATGACCCACATCAATGGCCTTTTCGTCCGTGCGATGGTCATGGTGTTCCTGGCTTCGATCCTGATCGGGATCGCCCTGTTTGTGGGCTACGCCACCCGGTTTCGCAGGCTTCGGAGTGTAGTGAGGCGGTTTGCGGCGGGCGATCACACAGCGCGTGCCCAGATTTCAGGTGGGGATGAGATCGGCGAACTGTCCCAGGCCTTCGACGACATGGCGGAGACCCTGGAGTCCGCTCTGAGCGAACTCAGACTGCGTGACAACAACCGCCGGGAGCAGGTTGCCAATATATCCCACGACCTGAAGACCCCCCTTTCCTCGATTCTGGGTTACGTCGAGACCATCCAGATGAGGGAGTCGGAGTTGACCGCCGAGGAGCGCGATCGGTATCTGGATGTAATCAGGGACAACGCCATAACCCTGAATCGCATGATTTCGGAACTGGGCGATTTGGCTCGCCTGGAATCGCCGACCAATCAGCCAACCATCGAGTCTTTCTATCTGGAGGAACTGGTCCAGGATGCAACGCTGGCCTTTGCGCCGCTTGCCACGGGATCGGGAATCAGTTTGATCACCAGACTGACCGGGACAAATCCTCAGGTGGCCGGAGACGTGGGCCTTCTGGAGCGGGTTCTGGCCAATCTGGTTCGCAACGCCATCCAATACACAGAGTCGGGCGGGGAGGTGATCGTCGAAGTCAGGCACCAGGAAGATCACTACCGCGTCCTGGTTCACGATACCGGGTGCGGAATGGCGCCTGACGAGATCCCGCTGGTTACCAGCCGGTTCTACCGGGTGGATAAAAGCCGTACATCCGGCACAGCCGGCCTGGGGCTCGGGTTGGCCATTTCTGAGATGATTCTCAATCTGCACGGCAGCCGATTGGAAATCGAAAGCGAACCACGGCGGGGCAGCACTATGTCTTTTTCGCTGTCTGCCTGAACGTTCTCGCCAAACGTTAACCCCGCGTGATACTTCCGTGAGAGTACGTGACTGATTCGGGATGTGATCTGGGCAGTTTGTGGGACCAGAACCCGATAAATCAGCAACCCCATATCCATGCGAAGCGGACTACTTCTTGCCGTGGCACTGCTTGTCAGCGCGCCCCTGGCCAACGCCCAATCCTTTTTCAAAGTGCGGGTGGAGAACACCGGCAGGCTCTACCCCAATTTGGCCAGCGGAGCATTTGATACACCGGTGGGTGCTTCCTCTCCCGGTGCGCTCCTTCCCGGCAACTCGTGGCAGTTTTCCTTCGATGCCGCGGTGGGACAGCACGTGTCGTTCGCGACCATGTTTGTGCAGTCCAACGATCTTTTCTACGCACCAGCGCCGACCGGAATTCCGCTTTACGACGCCTCGGGGGCTCCGAGAGCAGGTGACATTTCAGGAGAGTTGATGCTCTGGGATGCGGGTACCGAGTTGAATGAGGCGCCCGGAGAAGGCGTGAACCAGGCGCCTCGTCAGGCGGGGGCAAATACCGGCGTAGCCGACACAGACACGGCCATTCGCGTCGTGAATGACGGTTTTGTCTATCCGGCCGTGAGTGATGTCGTCCAGGCGTCGCTGGCCCATGTGTCGGGAACCCGTTTCCAGGTCACCATCACCAACGTTTCGACCGAGGCGACCCTGGTCGTGACGGGCGGGTCGGTTGCTGTGCCCCTGGCGCCTGGCGTTTTTGTGGTACACGCCTCCGATGCCGAGCCGCTCTTTTCAGCGGGCGCCACGGACCAGGGGCACGGCCTTGAGGCACTGGCCGAGGATGGCTCTGCAGCCGATCTTGGGTCTGCGCTGGCCGCCGATACGGGAGTACCCACGATATTCGCGCCGGTTGTATGGGCCGTCCACCGCGAAGGGGTTTCACCCATTTTCGAGGTTGGGTCAGCTACGCCGGCAAATGGCCTCGAAGACCTCGCCGAGGATGGCAATCCGGCGCCGCTTCAGGCCTCGCTGGCGGCGGACGGCCTGATGAGCGCGGGCGTAGCTTCCGTCCCCGTTGGCGGCGATTCGGCGGGTCCATTGCTCCCGAGTCTGGCCTACGAGTTCGTGGTATATGGAACGCCTGGAGACCGGCTCTCTCTGGCCGCCATGTTTGTCCAGTCAAACGATTTCTTCCTGGGCGCTGGCGCCGACGGGCTCGCGCTATTCGAGGGGTCAACAGCGATTTTCGGAGACGTGACCGGGCTCCTGACACTATGGGACGCGGGCACCGAGGCCGACGAGGTGCTGGGAGCCGGGCCCAATCAGGCGCCACGGCAGAGCGGCGGAAACACCGGCCCAGTTGATCCGGACGCAACGGTGCGGGCCGCGGCCGGCCCGGCGCCAGGAGCGATCGCGACGGTAACGATTGTGCCGCTGGAGGCCGAAAGTCTGACGCTAAGCATCGATAACCTCTCGACCGACCTGACGCTGGCCCTGTCCACCGGCGGTGGGGCCGCTGCCCCGCTCGCTCCCGGCGTCTGGGCGGTGCACACCAGTGGCGCACCGTTTTTTTCCGGTGGTTCTGCTGACCGTGGTCGCGGGCTCGAGGCCCTCGCGGAAGATGGAAATCCCGCAACTCTTGGAGGGAGCCTGTCTGCACAGGCCGGTGTGAGTTCGGGCGTCTTCAACACACCCGACGGTGGATCGGGGCCGGGTCCTCTGTTGCCGGGCGCATCGTACAGTTTCTCTTTCGATGCGGCCGCAGGGTCGTCGCTGTCTTTTGCAACCATGTTTGTTCAATCCAACGACCTCTTCTATGCCCCAGAGGGGAACGGTTTGGCTCTATGGGATGCGTCCGGAAGCTTGCGTCTGGGGGACTTGACGTCGGAAATCATGCTCTGGGATGCTGGCACGGAGATGAACCAGGAGCCCGGAGCGGGCGCTGATCAGGCTCCGAGACAATCGGGTGCGGATACGGGTGCGGGGGACGCTGTATCGGAAGTGCGGGTCGTGAGTGACTCGTTTACGTATCCAGCCGTCCAGGACGTAATCCGGGTCACACTGACAAGAAGCGTGAGCACCGGCGCGGCGGCGGGTCCCGAGGTTCCCTCGACCGTACGCCTGGCCCAGAACTATCCCAATCCGTTCAACCCGTCAACCCTGATTAATTTTGAGTTGGAACAGGCCGGATCGGCGCGTCTTGCCGTCTTCGACCTGCTCGGCCGCCAGGTCAGGGTGCTGGCCAACCGCGCGTTCCCGGCCGGTGCGCACACTGCTGCTTGGGACGGAAGGAACGCAACCGGAGTGGAGGCCGCCTCCGGAATCTACCTGTACCGGCTTGAGACGGGGTCTTCCGTCCAGGTTCGATCGATGACGCTTCTTCGTTGAGAAGCCCCAACTCGCTGGAAACCATACCGCCGGGGCGGGTTTGACTTGAAACCTGCGTGCATACTTCCCCCGACGTGACCCTGGAATCCTTCCATCGATTTGTCCACTCGCTACCCGCCGTGACCGAGGACTTTCCTTTCGGTCCCGAAGTGCTGGTGCTGCGTGTGAGCGGGAAGATCTTTGCACTGATGAGCGTGGATGCCCTTCCGCTGAAGGTGAATCTGAAATGTGATCCAGAGCGGGCCGTTGAACTCCGGGCCGAATACGACGGAGTGATTCCCGGCTGGCACATGAACAAGAAGCACTGGAATACCGTGGCACTGGGCGACGATGTCCCCGGTCCGCTTCTCAAGGAGCTCATCGTTCATTCGTGGCACCTTGTTGTCGCGGGCATGCCCAAGAAGGCTCAGGAGCCGCTTTTTTCTGCACTCGAACCGGAATACCTGTCGTGACGCCTGACATCATTCATCTGGACAACCACCTGCTGGTCATTTCGAAACCCGCGGGCATGCTTTCGCAGTCCGACGAGACCGGAGATCAAGACGTTGTCCAGTGGGGGAAGGCCTACCTCAAGGAAAAATTCAACAAGCCGGGAAACGTGTTCTGTGGCCTTGTTCACAGACTGGATCGGCCGGCGAGTGGCGTCATGATTCTAGCGCGGACGACCAAAGGGGCGGGTCGGCTGGCGAAGGCCTTTGCCGACCGCAAGGTGGAGAAGGAGTACATGGCGCTGGTCGAAGGCATGCCAGACGAGGAGGGCAAAGCCGAGGACTATCTGGCCAAACTGAAGCGACAGGTGCGGGTCGTGAGGGAAACGCATCCGGAGGCCCAGCATGCGGTGCTGAATTGGAAAGTGATAGGATATCACAGTGACCAAGCGTTGATTTCTGTGAAGTTGGAAACCGGCCGCTCCCACCAGATCCGCGTACAGATGTCGAGCCGCGGCTGGCCCCTTGTTGGCGATCTCAGGTATGGCGCCAAGACCAAGTTTGACGGGCGGAATCTGGCTTTGCACGCTTTCAAGCTGGAGCTGGATCATCCTACGCTCAAGGAGAAGGTCAGCTATACGGCGCCGCTGCCTGCTACTTGGCCGTCGTGGTGTAGAGAGTTGACGAAGCGCTGAACTGGTGCCAAGGCTTGTTTGGGGCGCCCCGGGCCCCGCGTAGCCATGTGCTGGATTCTACCGCCGAACTGGTGCCTTGGCTTGTTTGGGGCGCCCCCCGGGCCCCGCGTAGCCATGTGCTGGATTCGACCACCGAACCTGTGCCAAGGCTTGTTTGGAGCGCCCCCCGGGCCCCGCGTAGCCATGTGCTGGATTCACTGATTAGTTGGGTTGGACGGGCTCCAATGGCCCGGGGGGCGCCCCAAACAAGCCCCGAACGAGGGAGGTGGGTTATCCGCGAGACCCCGATTGGGTCGGTGGCGTAGCAAACGGCACGCGCAACATTCCCCGGGCAGGGCGCGCCCGCGACGACAGAGACGGGCGTCCAGCGCAAGTCGCGCCCGGGACGACAGGGGCAGGCGTCCATCACATTCCGCGTCCGAGACCGCAGAGACATGCGTCCAGCGAATCCCTTGTTCTGGACTGCTGAGCAGCGGGTCCAGCGCATCCCGCGTTCTCGCGGCCCATCGGGCCTGCTGTATTCGCTCGCGCGTTGCTCGACGCGGCCGAGCTTTCGTTGAGGTTCGGGCGGGTGTTCTCCCGGGCGTCTTAGGAACCAGCCCCCAGAAGCCCGAACGACCTCAGTTCTATTTGCCGTTCCTCCAGCCCGGGAGGACACCCGCCCGAACCCCGGCACAACCCCCGGAATCAGGACGGGCAGGGAGTTGAAGCAAGGCTAAGCCGGAATGGTGACCGCCTGCACACCGTCCGCTAATTCCCGCGGCTCCGGCAAAACACAAACCCGACTCCCGCGAAAGGGGTCAACCACAACAGGTATATAGTTGTACGTCCCAAAGTCCTTGGGCTTCCGGCTGAGTTTTATGGCAACCGCCTGTCGGAACAGGCTGAAGGCATCCGGGCCCATGAGGATGTACCGCGCCTCGCTTCCCGACGCCACAAGCTGTTGCATGCCCTGGTCAATGAAGTCCAGGATCTCGTCCTGCGAGGGTGTGTACTCTAGAATCGTCAAATGCTGGTCTCCGCGAAGTAGGTTCGAAGCTCTTCCAGTGTCTCTTTGCTGGTTGCGGCGTCCGTGACCACGCGCCCGTGATCCAGCAGCGTGATCCGGTCGCAGAGGTCGGTCACGTGGACAAGGTCATGGCTCGAGATCAGCATGGTGGTACCGGTCTTGGCGTGCAGTTCTCTCAACAACTGCTTCAGTCTCAATTGAGACGGTGGGTCCAGATTGGCGAAGGGTTCGTCCAGGATCAGGAGCCCGGGCGAAAAGAACATCGCGGCCGTAATGCCCACTTTCTTGGCGTTGCCGGTTGAGAGGTCTCTCAGGTATTTGTTCGCGTCGCCGTTGGTGGGCAGGAAGGTCCTGTACGGTTCGAGTGCCTGCTGGGCATCCTGGCGTGTCAACCCGTAGGTGGTTCGCACAAAGTCCAGGAATTCCTCGCCAGACAGATATTCGATCAGAAACCGCTCGTCCAGATAGGAGCCGGTAAATTCCTTCCAATCGGACCCGGCCACGGGTTTGCCACCCAATTGGATCTCACCCGTGTCAGGCTCAATCAGATCCAGCAGTAGCCGTAGAAGGGTGGTCTTGCCGGCACCGTTTGAGCCGACGAGCCCAATAATTTCGCCCTTGTTGACCGTCCAGAGGGGTATCTCGAGTACCGTCCGTCCGCCGTAACGCTTGCTGATTTGTTCGATGCGAATCATGCCTGTCCCGAGAATCCTGCCAACATGACGTGTTTTCGCGCCTGAACGCGCCTGGCGTGGCGTCGGGTCCACAATTCCGTAGTCAGCAGCCCAAACAGCCCCAATCCGGCCAATGCGGTCCAGGCTACCTGGGGGGTATCCCGGAGCACAAAGAGGAGAATGGTTGGGGGGAGGGCCGTGGGAAGAAACCAGATCCAGTGCTTGGCGGAGAACCCTTCGTAGTTGAAGAAGCCTCCGCCGCGTCCGAGATCAATTGCATCGCTGTTGCGGGTAGCCAGCTCCAGAATGATCTGGGTCGTGATGCCAGCATTGTAGAAGAGAAACGCCACGTGAAGAGGCACGAGGTCGGGCCTGAGCCACAGGAAAACGGGCAGCGAGACCACAAAAAGAAGTAGGCAGGAGGCTTGGAGGACGATGGTCTTGGCGCGTGTCAGAACGCGCAGGCGAATGGCGCGGGACAACATGCCGTCCATGTAGGAGCTGTCCCAGGCGAACATGAGTTGCCCGTAATTGAGTACGAAACCGCCGGAAGCAAACAGTCCGATGACCGCACCCAGTGCCGGCCCTTCGAAGAGGCCGGGCCATGCCAGGAAGAACACCAGGTAGACGGTGGAAAACATGAGCGACACGATCATGTAGTGCCTGGGGCGCTGGTTTCGCCACATGAGCCGAAGCTCAAGCCAGACCAGGTGGCCGGCCAGGTCCCATCTTTCCGCGATTTCGTGAAGTCGTCCGGTCCGTGCTGATGGCTCTGCCGATGGTTCTTCGCGCCGAAGGGCATCAAGCAGTGCGCCAATTGCCAGAAGAGTCGTCCCCAGAACGACTCCAGACATCGAAATCACAAGCAGGATGCTGGGCGCATGCATATCGGCGAAGAGCGCACTGGAAACCTTCCCCAGGACGCCGGCGCCCACAAATTCATCCGCCAGGGTGATGACCAACAAAACGCCCATGCCGGCCAGGACCTTCCGTTCATGACGGTTCAGCTGCGCCCGGATGAAGATGTTGGCGAAGTTGGACACCAGCAGAAGGGTGACGATGGCACCCACCCATTGCGCGGCGCCGAGTGCGCCATCTACGGGAGCCAGTTGGGTCACTGCGTAGGGAATCGCAAAGATCAGCGGGAACAGGTTGTGGGCCGACAACACCGACGCCCCGCAAAAAAAAGCCACCAGGAGCCAGCGGGGAATCGGCAGGTGAAGGAAGGTCTCCACCTGCATCTTGGGCGTCTTCTGGAGCAGAAACCGAAGGAAGAAGAAGCCGACGAGGGTGGAGATGACGTGCCGGTCCACCAACAATAGAGCGTCCATGTCCGGGCCCATCTGGGACACAAAGACCGGAAGGAAGGCTCCCAACGTGAAGAGGGTGAACGCCATGTACGCCCCGAAGAGCGACAGCACGATCAGCGACACCTTGTTTCCGCGCACCTTGAATGTGCGCGCTCGAAACCGCACCTGCTGACGGATCAGCAGGAAAAGCAGTGAAGGAACGCCGGGCAGCTTGCGCATCTGGATGGGCCATGGCGCGCGGCGGTTCGGTCAGGCAAGCACGAAATCTATCTCCCGCGTCTCCGTATTGGCTGCCGCAACAACAACCTTCACCGAGCCACCGAGCTTGAATCGCTTCCCTGAGTTCCGACCCACCAGCATAAACGCCGATTCGTCATACTCATAGTAATCGTCCGGAAGCTCGCGAACATGAACCAGGCCTTCCACCAGAAGTGAATCCAATTCGACAAAGAGACCAAATCGCATGACACCCGAGATGACACCCGTGAAGGTGTCTCCGAGGTGCTGCTGCATGTATTCGACCTTCTTCAGTTTGATGGACTCGCGCTGTGCCTCGTCTGAAGCGCGTTCACGCTCGGACAGATGGTCGCACTGGGCTTTGACGGGGCCAAATTCCGGGCTGCCTTCTCCCGCGGCCTGACTGCGCAGATGACGGTGGACAATCAAGTCCGGGTAACGCCGGATCGGGCTGGTGAAGTGGGTGTAATGCTTGAATCCAAGACCAAAGTGTCCGCCTTCTTCAGGGGTGTACTTGGCCTTTGACATGGAGCGGAGGGCCGCGTTCTGGATAACCGGCTGTTCGGGTTTGCCTTCGGCACTCCGGATCAGGCGGTTCAGTTCAGCGGGCTCAATGACGCCGTCGCGAGACTCCACCGTGTACCCAAAACCGCGGACGTACTCGGCAAGCGCCTTGATTTTCTCTTTGTCCGGATTGTCGTGAGACCGAAAGAGGGAGACCCGGGCAGGCTTGGCCTTGATGGCGTGCTCAGCCACCGTTCTGTTGGCCAGGAGCATGAACTCCTCGATAAGCCGGTTGGCGGGCATGCGATCCTTACGGACGAGCTCGGTCACAATCCCTGCACTATCCAACACCACACGAACTTCAGGCAAGTCGAAGTCGATGGATCCATTCTGGAAACGCCGTCTGATGAGGTGTTCGGCAAGCGTCCACAGGCTCTTGATGGATTGCCTCACCTCTGGGGATGCATTTGGCGCGCCCGGCGTCGGTTCCACGCCATCAACGACCTCCTGCGCCTCTTCGTAGGACAGTCGGGAATGGGAATGGATAACGCTGGGCGTGATCCGATACTTGAGGACCTCGGCCCTCCCATTCAGCTCAAACACGCAGGAATAGGTGAGGCGGTCCTCATGCGGGCGAAGTGAGCAGAGGTCCCCGGAAAGCCTGTTGGGCAGCATCGGGATGACGCGGTCCACCAGATACGTACTCGTGCCGCGCTTGTAGGCGGCCTTGTCCAGTTCCGTGCCCTCCTGGACGAAGTGGCCCACATCGGCAATGTGAACACCTACTTCGAAGCGGTCATTGCCCAACTCCCGGATGTGCAGGGCATCATCGAAGTCCTTGGCATCCACGGGGTCAATGGTGAAGACGAAGTGGTTGCGGAAGTCCTCGCGTCCCTCCAGATCGGCCTTCGATATCTTTCGGCGGGCCGCTTCTGCTTCCGCGAGGGCCTCTTCCGGAAAGTCTGCATCGATGCCGACGCTCATGGCCAGGGCCAGGACCCGGATGGCCGGGTCTTCGGAGCTGCCTATGACATTGAGTACACGCCCTTCCGGCGAGACTTTCGGGTCCTCATATCTGTCGATGGAGACAAGGACCTTGTCGCCTTCGTTGGCTCCGCCCCAGTCGTCCCTGGGGACGTGCACGTCCTTGGACATGCGCTTGTCGTCCGAACGAACGGACGCAAAATGGCCGTGCTTGTGGAAGGAACCCACTGTGGTGAGGCGGCCGCGTTCAAGGACGCGAACCACGGAGGCCTCGCGCCGCCTGCCGTCGTCGGGAACAGGGTCCAGGCCGACTTCAACCCGGTCCAGGTCGAGGGCGACACCCATGCGTCGGGAGCCAACGAAATATTCTTCGCCTTTGTCGTCGGTAACGAACCCGAATCCGTCCGCGTGGACTCTGATCACGCCAGACGTAATGTCGGCAGGGGGGCGGAATCCGAATCGATTCCCTTGTTTGGATAGTTTTCCTGAATCGGCCAGTTCTTCCAGCAGGGCGCGGCAGGAAACGAATTCCATGCGGTCCGTGATGTCCAGCTTTTTGGCTACTTCTTTTGCGCGATACGTTCGATCGCCGTGGTTCTCCAGGAGCTTCAGGATTCTCTTCTGGAGGAATTGTTTAGACCAATCGGTCTTCGGAGTCCTGTTTGTGGACTTTCTTGTGTTTCTGGGCATTTAGCTGAGAGATCTCAGTCTGTCGGGTGCTACTGCGCGGATAAGTGCACGCGCTAGTGCGGTTGTTGAGTCAATGACGGGAAGGCCCGCGAAAGTGCGTCCTCGGACGGCCAGAGGCAACTCGGTACACCCGAGAATTACTGCCTGGGCCCCGGCTTCTCGCAAATGTTCTGTTGCGAGGGAGAGCAGTTCTACTGCTTCTTCCCGAACCGGATTACTGTGTGTCTTAATTCCGAAGGAGTCATCGTAAAGCGATCTGTGCACCAGATCGCGTTGGACCTCGGGGTCTGGTGCAAGTGCTTCGAGACCGCGAGCGTTTAAGGCCGCTTCGTATATACCAGAACGGTACGTTCCTAGCGTGGCCAGGAGGCCAATACGGGAAGCGGCAGGCAAAGTTGCATTACAGAACGCGGCCGTCTCCTCAATCAGATTCAGGAACTGGACGCTGGCGTGCCTGGTCGCAAGGCCAGAAAGCACCTCGGAAAGAATGGAGGGAGCGTGCGCTGTGTTACAGGGCATCCCGAGTACCGTACATCCGCCTCGAACCAGAATGTCTGCGGTTTCCAGAATTTCGTGGGCCGGATTCGGAGCGCTGGCGTCCAGCAAAAAGGCCGAACGGTCTGGAATATTGCCCGGCCGGGAGGCCAGAAGGAAAGGAATGTGATCCGCATCACCCGAAGCGAGGGTATTCGCGACGATGCGGTCCGCCAGATAGACTCCGGCTTGCGGCCCCATGCCGCCGATGATTCCGATGGTTGGCGTTTGCATGCGAATATATTAGGACAATTAACCTAGCCTGTCCGCGGTCAATTATGCGAATCTTTCTTCTGGTCTCGCTCTTCCTGCTTCTTCCTGATGCCTCGGCCCAGACTGGATTGGACCGGGCGCGTGCCCGTGATCTGGGCGTGGCCCCTGGCGTCTTTCAAACAGGGGAATGGAACGCCATCACAGACGTTGCCGGCGTGATGGTGGGGCACGTAACCCTGATGCTGGGAGACTCCATCAGGACCGGCGTGACGGCGATTCGCCCGCATGGGGGGAACGTGTACCAGGACAAGGTGCCGGCAGGGTTTTTGGCAGCCAACGCATTTGGCAAGTTCGCCGGGAGCACCCAGATTGTTGAACTGGGCGAAATCGAGACGCCCATTGTGTTGACCAACACGCTCTCGGTCCCCGAGGGGGCGTCCGGAGTCGTGGGTTGGACGCTGCGCCAACCCGGGAACGAAGACGCACGAAGCGTCAACGCGGTCGTGGGCGAAACCAACGACGGGTTTCTGAACGACATACGTACTCGCGCGGTCACGCCTGCGATGGTCGAGAAGGCCATCGATGCGGCGGCCTCAGGACCCGTGGAGGAGGGGTCGGTGGGAGCCGGGACAGGGACGATCAGCTTTGGCTGGAAAGGCGGGATCGGGACGAGTTCTCGGGTCTTGCCCGAGCGCCTCGGCGCGTTCACCGTAGGCGTACTCGTCCAAACCAACTATGGTGGCATTCTGGACGTGGCCGGCGTGCCAATGGGAAAGGAACTGGGCAGGTACTACCTGAAGGATGTGGTGGACTCCGGCGATGCGGACGGCTCCATCATCCTGGTGGTGGCCACCGATGCCCCGCTGTCGGACCGAAATCTGGAGCGATTGGCCGGACGTGCCCTCATGGCCATCGCCCGTACAGGGTCACCGGCCACAAACGGGAGTGGGGACTACGCGGTGGCGTTCTCGACGGCGGAGTCAGTGCGCCGGACGCCGGCACGACGATCCGTGGCGGGCTTCATCGAACAGCTCCCGAATGATCGGATGTCTCCTCTTTTTCAGGCCACCGTCGAGGCGGCGGAAGAGGCCATCTACAACGCGCTATTCCAGGCGACGACAGTGACCGGGCATCGAGGCACCATCGAGGCCATAGACCTTGAGGCAGTCCAAAAAGTACTCAGACGTTTCGGTAGATAGGCCTGTCCGTCTGAATGCGGCGTGAAGAGGGGCAAGCTGGCCAATCTAAATTGCCGATCCTCATCCGGACGGCTTAAATTAACTGGTCTTTACCATGCCCGATCGTCTAATGGCAGGACAGCGGCCTTTGAAGCCGTCGGTGGAGGTTCAAATCCTCCTCGGGCAACACCCGCTCCAGCTACTTCACTCCCATGAAAAGCCCCGTTAGGTTATTTGCAGGCAGGTCCAACCCACAGTTGGCCTCCGCGATTGCAAAATCGTACGGGCAGGGTCTTGGGCAGCTGGAAATCAAAAACTTCTCTGACGGCGAGATTTACGTTCACTACGAGGAGTCCATTCGTGGTGGCAACGTCTTTCTGATCCAGTCCACACAGCCTAATTCAGACAATATCATGGAGCTGTTGCTCCTGATAGATGCTGCAAAAAGGGCTTCGGCAAATCGAATAACGGCTGTAATTCCGTATTTTGGGTATGCCCGTCAGGAGAGGAAAGACCAACCTCGCGTCTCGATCGCGGCCAAGTTGATGGCCAACCTGCTGACCACGGCAGGGGTTGACCGAGTCCTGACCATGGATCTGCATGCATCGCAGATTCAGGGATTCTTCGATGTCCCGGTGGATCATCTGTATGGATCAGCCGTGTTCATCAGCTATCTGCAAAAGCTGGATCTCTCCAACCTGGTTGTGGTCGCCCCGGATGCGGGCGGCATCAAGATGGCGAGAGCTCACGCGAAGCGTATGAGTGCCGACTTGGCGCTTATCGACAAGCGAAGGCCGGAGCAGAATGTTGCCGAGGTGATGCACATCATCGGTGATGTAGAGGGCAAAAATGTCCTGCTCATTGACGACATGATTGATACGGCGGGGACGTTGACCAGCGCAGCCAATGCGTTGAGAGCAGCGGGCGCCCTCGAAGTCCGCGCAGCGTGTACACATGCCCTTCTTTCGGGGGCTGCGTACGAGCGGATCGAGGCGTCTGCGCTGACGGAGGTAATCGTTACTGATACGATTCCTCTGCGGCGGCTCTCCTCGAAGGTGACCGTGGTCAGTACCGCGGATCATTTCGCAGATGCCATCCGACGTATCGAAACTGACGAGTCTGTCTCCACGCTCTTTATCCCGTAAGCAGGCTCACAACTCGTTGACAGCCTACCGACTCTAATGGAAGTAATTAAACTGGCCGCAAAATCCCGAACTCCGGGTAAAGGCCCCTCCCGCGCGGCGCGCAGGGCTCTCGAAGTCCCCTGTGTTTTGTACGGCAACAGCCAGGAGCCAGTGACGCTCCAGTTGGTCGAGTTGGACATGCGTCCGCTCATCTACACGGACGAGTTTCATCGTGTCGAGATCACAGTTGACGGCGGCGAAAGCTACGACTGTATCCTGAAGTCACTGGACTTTCACCCCGTGAGTGATCGTCCCATGCACGCTGACTTCCAGGTGTTGACAGCCGGTCAGGTGATTACGCTCACCGTACCCGTCCAGACCGTGGGGCTCTCCCTCGGCCAGCGGGAAGGTGGCACGCCGCAGGTTTACCACCACGAATTGGAAATCACGTGCCTGCCCAAGGACATTCCAGATCACTTTGTGCTGGACATCACGGACATTGACGTAGGCGGGTCCATCCAGTTGAGCGATCTCGCCGACGACCGCTTCGCCTTTGCTCTTCCCATGGACTCGACGTTGTTCGCCATCCAGGCAGCGCGTCTTGAGGAAGTGGAAGAGGAAGACGAGCTCGGGGTCGATACCGTCGGCGCCGCGGCCGATCCGGAAGAAGAAGAAGAGACCGAATAAGGCACTCCGGGCGTCCAGTTGGATTCAACTGGACGCCCGGACTTGCTGTTTTCTGACGTGGAAAAGCGACTACTCGTTGGCCTGGGCAATCCGGGTTCCGAATACGCGTCGACCCGGCACAACGTCGGGTTTATGGTGATTGACGCGCTTGCTGAACGGGCGCGGACCGAGGTCTCCCGCAAGCGCGACGAGATGGTGTTCGGTTGGGGCAAGTGGCGCGGGCGCGAGATTGGTCTGGCCATGCCCCAGACGTTCATGAACCGAAGCGGAACGGCCCTGGAGCTTTTTCTGCGTCGCTACAAGCTCGATCCGTCCGAGATTCTGGTGATCGTAGACGACATCCACCTGCCCCTTGGCAAGATCCGTATACGCCCCAAAGGCGGCGCCGGTGGCCACAACGGAATCCAGGATATCATCGATTGGCTCGATACCAATGGCTTCGCCCGCCTTCGCATCGGAGTGGGGAAGGAGTTCACGGAAGGGAGCCAGTCAGACTTTGTGCTCTCCCCGTTCGACGCGGAAGAGCAGGTCGTTCTTGCTGATGTAATCAAGCAGTCCATGAACGCTGCGCTCACGTTTGTGTCGGACGACATAAACCTTGCAATGAACAGGTTCAACAGCAAGTAGACTCCATCTATCAGGCGTGGTCATGCGACTAGTCCTCGTTCTGACGTTATTTATGGTCACGGGCTGCGACTCCGTGGCCCCTGGAACCTCAGAGTCCATGGTTCCCGAGTTGGAGAGCCCCGTCGACGGTGTGGCAGTTCCAAACGCGGTGGCCTTTTCGTGGTCCGCGGTGGAAGGCCTCTCCAGTTACCGGTTTCAGCTGTGGGCGTCTGAAGGAGGAGCTACCACCCCGGAGATTCCGAGGAGATCGTCGAAGACGTGATCGTCTCGATCCCGGAGCATGTCATCCGGGGGCTTGAGATCGGAATCCGGTACCAGTGGCGGGTCGCGGGGGTGACCGAATCGGGCACAGAAGAGTGGTCGAAGGGAACGATCCCTTCGCGTGGACAGCGAGGCGCGAATGCCCGAAAAAGTCCAGCCCACGGCCCCCGAACACGGCAAGGACCACCTTCCTCTGGATACCCAGGTCTTCTGGATGTGGGACGGAAGTCTCGGGGCCCTCGGGCAGAATCAGGGCACCGAATCGCATTGGTTGCCAGGGACTCCGATGGCGGCAAACCAGAAAGGATTCGACGGTCTGGAGTCGCAGGCCATCGTTGCGCTGTCGACCCACCGAATGAGCCGTTTCGAGGGGTCCATTCTCGAAACCAATCCGAGCTATGTAAGCCTGTGGGAGGCAGCGTTTCCGGGCGAGGCTGTGTCCCTGGACCTGGTCGGGCTCGCGATTGCGGCGTATGAGCGGACCCTTTTCGCCAGTCAATCTCCGTTTCAGCGCTGGTTGCGCGGAGAGGAGGCGGCCATGACCCAACCTGAAAAGAGGGGGGCACTGGTCTTTTTTAATCCTGACGTTGGCTGCGAAACATGTCACACGGGGCCGGCGCTGAGCGGACCCGGGTTTTATGCCCTGGGCATGCCGGACCTCGAAGGCCCCGGGGTCCTCGGGACACCGGTGTTCAGGGGTAGGGGAGCGTTTGTCGAGGACACCGAGCAGGATCGCAAATTCAAGGTACCCCAGTTGTACAATCTGGCGGATTCGCCCTTCCTGGGTCACGGTGGGACGTTCACTTCTGTGGAAGCCGTGGTCCGGTGCCACAACCAGGGAGAACCTGCGGTGGTTTTGCCACCAGGAAGGTTGGAGTCACGCTTTGTGCCCCTCCAGCTTTCGGAACAGCAGGTCATGGACCTAACGGCGTTTATCGGGGGGGCGCTTCGAGACCGGGACCTCAACCGCTACGTTCCAGGGAGCCTGCCTTCCGGCAACTGCTTCCCAGCCAACGATTCCGCAGCGCGGAGAGATCTGGGTTGTGGCTAGGAGCGGGGGATCCGCTTTTTCCTCGTGACTGTGTTGGGGGCGTGTGCCGGGCTGCCGTGTACCTTGGGCAACCCCAAAACAAGCGTTTCCCCATGCATCGCATTCTCCCCTGCGTCGTGCTGGCCGCCCTGCTGGCCGCCCTGCTGGTCAGCCCGGCGATTGCTCAGACCAATTCTCTTCTGATTCCGCCTACTCTCGAGGGTCCGACCTACAATCTCGAGATGCACCGGACCAGCCACGAGTTCTTCGATGGCTCTCAGACAGACACGTACGCGTTCAACGGCACCTACCTGGGACCGACACTGATCCTCAACGCGGGTGAAGACATTCAGATGAACGTGCTGAATCTCTTGGGCGAGACCACCACGGTTCACTGGCATGGGATGCACGTTGCGCCCATGGACGACGGCGGGCCGCATACGACCATAGCCGCCAACGCGACCTGGTCTCCCGATTTTACGGTACTGGACCACGCGACTACGTTCTGGTACCACCCCCACCTGCACGAACACACCAACGAACAGGTGTATCGTGGCCTGGCAGGAATGATCATTGTCCGCGATGAGGAAGAGGCGGCCCTCACGCTTCCGCGGACCTACGGCGTTGACGACATCCCGCTGATCATCCAGGACCGCGATTTCAACGGTACCCAACTCAATTTTGATCAAGGAGGGCCGGGAGCGGGCGGCGACACGATTGTCCTGAATGGCACAATCGAGCCCTACCTGGAGGTGGGCGCGCAGGTTGTCCGCTTCCGTGCCCTGAACGGCTCTGGGTCCCGCGTTTACAACCTGGGTTTTGGTGACAACCGCACGTTCTACCAGATAGGATCAGATGGCGGACTCTTTGAGGCGCCCGTGCAACTCAACCGGGTGCGCCTGGCGCCGGGCGAGCGGGCCGAGCTCCTCTTCGACCTGTCCAGCGATGGCGGCTCGACGCTCGATCTGATGAGCTATTCGTCCGAGTTGACAAACGGCGAGCCCGGCGGTGCAGGCCCCGGCGGTCCGGGTGGGTCTACGCTGGACGGGACAGACTTCGACCTCATGGAAATCCGGGTGGGGACGACAGGGGCGGCCGCGATTCTGACGGTCCCCACGACCCTGGTCACGCTCACCCGGTTGAACGAGGCCGATGCGGACAGGACCCGTCCCATACTTCTCGGGGGCGGTGGCCCCGGCACCCCGTTCTCTATCAACGGCCTCACGATGAACCTGGAGGTCATCAATGAATCGGTGAACCTGGGGGACACCGAGATCTGGGAGATTACCAATGACACCCCGGTCGCGCACCCTTTCCACATCCACGACATCCAGTTCTTCATTCTGGATCGGGACGGTGTGCCGCCGGCCGCCAACGAGCAGGGGCTGAAGGACGTTGTGCTGGTGGAACCAGATCAGACCGTGCGTTTCCTCACCGTGTTCGAGGACTTCGCAGACCCCGTGGTGCCGTACATGTACCACTGTCATCTGTTGGGCCACGAAGACGGTGGGATGATGGGCCAGTTTCTGGTGATCGACCCCATGGCGACTTCGACCCAGGCACCGCCTGAACTGCCAGCGGACATTTTGGCCACCCAGGCCTACCCGAATCCATTCCAGGGCAGAGCTACCGTGGCCTACTCCGTTCCAGAAAGAGGGTCTGTCTCGATCGACGTCTACGACATGTTGGGACGACACGTCCAGCGTTTGTTTGAGGGCGAGCGTGCAGCCGGGACCTACGAAGTGGTCTGGGCCCCACGAAACGCACCGAGGGGCGCGTATGCCATCCGGGTAGTTTCCGGAGCACGCGTCGCCTCGAGCGTTGTTGTTCTGGCCGGGCAGGAATGATCTCCCGGGCTTATTCGACCCGGCTCAGGCTCGCGACCAGTGTCGCATAACCGTTGATTTCAAAGTGCTGGATGCGGATGGTGTGGACGCCGTCCAGGGTCAGTGCGATGGCTTCCTGCTTGGGCGCGTGATACGTCCAGTCATCGTGAACCAGGACGTCGTCAAGCCAGACGCGAACACCATCGTCTGAAGTCAGGTCCAGGATGTAGGCGCCCGGCGGTACGTCCACACGGCCTTCGGAGCGCGTCGCGAAGTAGTCTGCCGTCACCCCGCCGGCCGGCGAGCGGGACCACCCAAACCCCAGGTCTTCCGTGCGGAGGCTGTGGACTGGAGGTCCGTCCAGGATGGCGCCGAATGCCTCCGGTTTCTCGCGGGGATCACTCGTGGCAGCGTCCCACTCGAAGAAGTCCACGGTCCAGTCAATCGGCACGAAGAAGTAGGCGTAATTAAATTCAAACGGCTCACCGGCCGGCGTTTTTCGCCCAAACCGATCGGTCACCGGGCCGCCCATAAAACGCGCCTGGATGGACATGTCCACGGTCCCGGAATCCGAGCGCCAGACCATGATGGAGTCGCCCACGGCTCCCGACCACGCCGAGACACTGTCGATCCCACTGACCGAAGTAATCGTCCATTCGCCGTGGGGTCCCACCACCTCGAACCACTGCGCGCGGTTCTTGCGCGGAGACCGCGGCCACAAGGCCGGCGAGCGGAAATCGTGCGGTCCCCATTCGTCAACCAGGATGTAGGAACGGTCCATGGGGTGGTGCCTGTCGACTCCGCCCCGTGTCCAGGGCGCTTCTTGCTGCTCCGCCTGGTCCGACCTCAGGCCTTCCGTGCGCTGGGCGTCAATCGCAACGCCGACCCCCAGGAAGGCGTTATCCGCCAGATCGTAGTCGCGGCTACGGACATCTCTTGCCTCCGAGTACCCCCAGTCTGCCGGTTGACTGTCCCGCTCCCAGAGCTTCAGGCCGATGTCCCCGCCCACAAACACATTGCGCTCCACGCGGATGTCCTGGCCGTGTTCAATGGCGATGTGCTCTTCGTTGTCAACGAACATGTTTCCTTCTATCTCGGTGTCGAAGGAGTACCCACCCCAGATGCCGTGCCAGCAGCCTTCGATGTAGTTCTCCCGCACGATGTTGCTGCTGAAGGTGATCTCGATGCCGTTGGTGGGCGCAAACGAGAAGTCGTTCCGGTAGATCAGGTTGCCGTTGCACCCGCCCTGGCCCGTGTCCATGGTGGATTGCCCCGCCCAGAGGAAGAAGCCGTCGCCCGAATGAGTAGCCGAGTTGTAGGAGAACTCGTTGTCGTTGGACTGTTCATATACGAGAATGGCCGCCGAGTCCTGTCCGCGGTTGTAAACCCCGTGGCTGTATCCCCGGACGTTGAAGTCCAGCGTGTTGTGTATCACGCGGTTCCGAGAACTCCGGTACAGCCCGACGCCCAGGGAGGAGTTGAACGTGATGGTGTTGCCCTGGATGACGCTTTCGTTTACCTGCGAGAGCAGGATTCCGTTCTGTCCCCCGGTCACCGTCACCCCCTCCACCCGGCAACCCTGACAATTTCGAAGGTAGACGGCGGCCCCGAACCGGAGCCATTCGTCGTTCTCGTTGGTGTGATAGCTCATCCAGTCGTCGTTGTGCTCACGTTCGATGGTTGACTTGAGCCGCTGGCGCCAGTTGTAGCTGAAATTGGAGTCCTTGACCACAAGACCGGGCGTGTCGCGCGCGAGAAGCGCCGTCTTGTATCCGTGCACGGACGCGCCCGTGATGGTGACACCGGTGCCTTCCACCCGGATTCCCACGCCGTGGAAGGTGTCAGGCCGATCCGGGTTTTCGGTGCCGACGAGTATGGCGCCGCTGAAGTCTACCGTGATGTTGTCTCCCGAAACACGGATCACTCCGACGGAATCACCGGGCAGCCGATACCGGCCCGGGACAACATGCGTGGACTCTGTAATGACCATGCCAGGCACGAGCCGGACCCCCGGCCCGTTCACCGGACGAACCGGGTCCTGGGCGGCTGCGGAAGAGGCGGCGAGGACGGTTCCGACGAGAAGTAAGAGCGTGCGCATGGCGGTGGGGCTAAAAAAATCCAACCTACAAAACCCCGTCGAAGGGGCAACGCGGCCAGGCGTTATGGAAGCGCTTTTCGCAGCGAGGGCGAGAACGTTCGAATTATGCGTTAACGGGTGTGATTCGAGGCATTACAGCCTAAATTCGTGAATCTGCGGATACTTCCGTAGCCGTGGTCCCAAATGCGCCATTGAAGCCCCTCAAGCGGGTTTATCGCGTCCGGGGCTGACCCAATATTTTCTGATTATCTCCCGAGAAGTGTCCATGGATGCTAAGCTGATTACCTATCTCGTCCCGTTATCCGGCGTTCTCGCGCTGCTCTACGCCTACACGCGCGCCCAATGGGTGGGCAAACAGGACGCAGGCACCGATGCCATGCAGGAAATTTCTCAGGCGATTGCGGACGGCGCGCGCGCGTTCCTTCGCCAGGAATACCGCGTCCTGCTTGTGTTTGTCGTGGTGGTTGCTGCGCTACTGGCGTTCGCCAATATGGGCCAGGCCAACTCCTCCTGGATGATTGCCGTGTCCTTCGTGGTCGGAGCGTTTTGCTCGGGCCTGGCTGGATTCATCGGCATGAATGTGGCCACCAAAGCCAACGTGCGTACGACCCAAGCGGCTCGCATCGGACTGGGCCCCGCGCTGAATGTCGCGTTTTCCGGGGGGCTGGTCATGGGCCTCTCCGTGGTCGGTTTGGGTGTTATCGGTCTGGGGACGTTGTTTATCATCTTCAGCGGAATCGACGGGTGGACCACCGTCAAGGTCATCTCGGTAATCTCCGGTTTCTCGTTGGGCGCATCGAGCATCGCGCTGTTTGCCCGCGTGGGCGGCGGCATCTATACCAAGGCTGCCGATGTGGGCGCTGACCTGGCCGGCAAGGTTTACGAAGGCATCCCGGAGGATGACCCGCGCAACCCGGCCACGATTGCAGACAACGTTGGTGACAACGTGGGCGACGTAGCAGGAATGGGCGCCGACCTCTTTGAGAGCTACGTCGGATCCATCATCGGTACGATGGTTCTTGGAACGGCCTTCCTGGATGCGATGTCGTCTTCGGCATACGGAGAACTCTCAGCCATCATCCTGCCTCTGGCGCTGGCCGGAGTCGGCATTCTGGTATCCATTGCAGGCTCCCTCTTCGTCAAGGTGAAGGAGGGCGGCAGTCCGCAGCACGCCCTGAACATCGGCGAGTTTGGTGCCGCCGGCCTGATGGCTGTGTTGTCCTATTTCATTATTGGAGAGATCCTGCCCGAGGCCTGGTCCGCCGCCAACATGGCGGGGACCATAGTGGACTACACCAGCCTTGGTGTCTTCTGGGCAGTAGTGATCGGCCTCGTCTCTGGAACGGCCATCGGCCTGATCACGGAGTACTACACGGCAACAGGGAAGGGCCCGGTCAACGGCATCGTGAGTCAGAGTCTCACAGGTTCAGCGACAAACATCATCGCCGGTCTCGGTGTGGGTATGTATTCCACCGGTCTTCCGGCCATTGTGCTGGCACTGGCCATCATCGGTGCGCATGAATTCGCCGGTTTGTACGGCATTGCCATCGCCGCAGTCGGAATGCTCTCGGTCACTGGAATCCAGCTTGCTGTGGACGCCTACGGCCCCATCTCGGACAACGCCGGTGGTATTGCCGAAATGGCAAAATTGCCCGCCGAGGTCCGCGAGCGTACCGACAAGCTTGACGCCGTGGGTAACACAACGGCTGCCATCGGGAAGGGATTTGCGATTGGGTCTGCCGCGCTGACCGCGCTCGGTCTGTTTGCTGCCTTCATGCAGCAGGCTCAGGTACCAAACATTGACGTAGCGAACCCCAAAATTCTGGCAGGTCTCCTGCTGGGCGCGATGTTGCCCTACGTCTTCTCGGCGATGGCGATGGGTGCAGTGGGACGCGCAGCGGCCGAAATGATCAAGGAAGTGGGTCGCCAGTTTGCTGAGATCCCCGGCCTTCGCGAGGGCACCGCCAAAGCGGATTCCAACCGGTGTGTGGAGATCTCGACGAAGGCCGCGATTCGTGAGATGATC
Source organism: Rhodothermales bacterium (assembly GCA_047619685.1). Classification (GTDB taxonomy): domain Bacteria; phylum Bacteroidota; class Rhodothermia; order Rhodothermales; family UBA10348; genus JABDJZ01. The sequence goes on along the minus strand of JBLHLC010000004.1, from coordinate 88,202 downwards.
CTTCCGGGTCTTCTTGCCGTGACTGTTCCGGTTGTCATTGGGTTCATCGACAAGAGCATGCTGGGAGGCCTTCTGGCCGGCGTAACCGTTTCTGGTGTGCTGTTTGCGATCTTCCAGTCCAACGCGGGCGGCGCTTGGGACAATGCCAAGAAGACCATCGAGTCCGGGCTCATGGTCAACGGTGTGACGTACGCAAAGGGCTCCGAGGCGCACAAGGCCTCGGTTGTGGGTGATACGGTTGGCGATCCCCTCAAGGACACCAGTGGTCCGAGCCTGAATATTCTGATCAAGCTGATCGCGGTCGTTGCCCTGGTCATCGCGCCGCTGATTGCCTGATCTTATCCTGTGATGGCAACCCGTCCCCGGGAATAGGCCCCGGGGACGGGCTGCCATTTTCTGAACTCGAAGCGCGGAGCTTCGTACCCTCAGGGCACTGATTTACGAGAGACCTGCGTCATGGCGAAGATCGATGTATCCATGCCCAAAATGGGCGAGTCGATTACGGAAGGGACCGTAATTGTGTGGCTGAAACAGCCGGGCGATGAAATTGCGCTGGACGAACCTCTCCTGGAGATTGGGACAGACAAGGTCGACACGGAAGTGCCCTCACCCGTGGCCGGAATTCTTGCGGAGATTCTGGTCGAGGAGGGCGCTACAGTAGATGTGGGTACCGTGATTGCTCGTCTGGAGACGGACGCTTCGGTAGGTGTTACCGCGCCCGCGCCTGCGCCTGCCGCGCCTGCCGCCACCACCGCGCCGGTCTCGGCTCCCGCTGTAGCCACCGTTTCTGCGCCGGCGGCACCCGCACCCGTCCCTTCGGCACCGACAGCGGTCGCCAGCATGGCCGCCGCGTCGCCCGTACAGGTGGTCATGCCCAAGATGGGCGAGTCCATCATGGAGGGAACCATCGTCTCCTGGGCCAAGAAACCCGGAGATGCCATCGCCTTGGACGAAACGCTTCTGGACATCGCCACAGACAAGGTGGACACCGAGGTCCCGTCTCCTGCAGCGGGAATTGTCGTGCAGCTTCTGCACGAGGAAGGTGCCGTTGTCCAAGTGGGCGAAGTCATCGCCATCATTGCCTCGGGAGCAAGCGCAGGTGCAGCAGCGCCCGCACAGATGGCAGCAGCGCCCGCACAGATGGCAGCAGCGCCCGTCGCTCCGGTGCCCAGCATGGCAGCGGCGCCCCTTGGCGCCGCTGGTCCGATCCCGCGTCACGACGAGGATGGGAGCTTTTACACGCCACTGGTACGATCCATTGCCGAGGCAGAGGGGGTCTCCATTGGTGAACTGAGAGCCATCTCGGGATCGGGTCGTGAAGGCAGAATTACCAAGGCCGACCTCATGGCCTACTTGAGTACCCGTGGTGCCGCGCCTGTGGCCGCCCCAGCCGTGGCACCTGTCGCCCCGCGGCCGGCCGCGGCGCCCGCGCATGTTGTGGCGTCTGCCGACGGCAGGGTCGAGATCGTCAAGATGGACCGGATGCGGCAGATCATTGCCGGTCACATGGTCCGGTCCAAGGCGACGTCAGCCCATGTGACGTCATTTGCCGAGATCGACGTCACAAACCTGGTGCGTTTGCGCGAGTCTGAGAAGGCAGGCTTCCTGGCGCGGGAAGGCGTCAAGCTGACCTACACGCCGTTCTTTGTTCACGCGGCCATCGACGCGCTCAAGGAGCATCCGATGATGAACGGGTCGGTCCAGGGACATGAGATCGTCATCCACAAGGACTACCACATCGGAATTGCCGTTGCCATCGGTGTCGGCGGACTGGTAGCTCCCGTCCTTCGTTTCGCCGGCCAGAAGAACATTGCGGGTCTGGCCCACGCTGCTGCCGACCTGGCCACGCGAGCGCGTACGAAGAAGCTTCAGCCAGACGAGCTGCAAGGAGGCACCTTCACGGTGACCAATGTCGGCTCGCTGGGCTCCATTATGGGCACTCCGATCATCAATCAGCCGCAGGTGGCCATATTGGCTCCGGGCGCGATCACCAAGCGTGCCGTCGTAATTGAGGACCCCGAATTGGGCGACGTCATCGGCATTCGCAGCATGATGTACGTGTCGCTATCCTACGATCACCGGATCATCGATGGTGCCATGGCGGCCAGCTTCCTTCGCCGCTACCGGCAGTCGTTCGACGCCTACACGCCGGGGTTCGAACTTTAGGGGTTAGGTAGAAACACCGATTGCGGGTGGTGGTTTGAAAGCACGTGAAAACGTTTTCATAGCCGCTCAATCCGATGTCGGAAAGTCTATTTCGCCAGTTCGTTCGCCCGTTCCTGCTCACCTTGGTTTTGCTTGTGGCGGCTGCGCAGGCTAGCGCCCAGTTCTATTACACGGCGGGAGGTCAGGTGCTGGATCCGGACGGCCAGCCCACTGTGATTCGTGGGATGGGCCTGGGGGGATGGCTGATGCCAGAAGGCTACATGCTCAAAATGGGCGGCAGTTGGACCGACATGCAGCGAAAGGTGTTGCGCGTCGTGGATGCGACCACCGCCGCGCAGGTTTGGGACCTGTATAGAGAGAATTACGTGGCCGAGAAGGACATCGCGGCACTGGCTGGGTGGGGCTTCGATCATATCCGTTTGCCCTTCCACTACGAAATCTTCTACAACCTCGAGACGGGCCAGTTTGAAGAAGAGGGCTTCGCTCTGCTGGACGAATTCCTAGGGTGGTGCCGTACCTACGACATGCCGGTGATTCTGGACATGCACGCCGCACCCGGCGGGCAGAGCGATGGCGCCATTGCGGACGCCGACGGGGTGGCCCGGCTGTGGACAGAACCCGATCCGTATCAGGACTTGACCGTACTGATCTGGGAGGAAATAGCGCGCCGTTACAAGGACGAGACGCTGATCATAGGCTATGACTTGCTCAATGAGCCCGTCACTCCCACTTCAGTCCCTGATGGCGCGCAGGCCTTGCGAGACATGTACGTGCGTTTGACCAACGCCATCCGCGCCATCGATACGAACCACATATTGTATATCGAGGGCAACTACTTCGCCACGACCTTCGACAAGCTGACGCCCCCGTTCGATGACAACATGGTCTACGCATTCCATAAATACTGGAGCGCGACAACCATCGGGACGATTCAGTACATCATCAATCTCCGCACGGATCACGGGGCGCCGCTGTGGCTCGGAGAGACGGGTGAGAACAGCAACCCCTGGTTTCACCAGGTAGTAAAACTGGCCGAATCCAACGGGATCGGCTGGAATTTCTGGACGCACAAGCAACTGAGTTCAACGGCGCCACCCACGACGGCCTATATCCGGCCGGGCTTTCAGCTGCTGTTGGACTACTGGGGTGGAAGCGCATCAAAACCGAGCGAACAGTTTGCTGCCGACGCACTGTTCGAAATGGTTGAGTCACTGAAGTTTGACTCGGTCGAGGTCCGCTCCGGCGTCCTGGAAGCACTCCTCGACCCTGACTTTGGCACCAATCGTCGTCCGTTTGCCGACCTTCACATTCCGGGCGTCATCCCGGCGGTTCACTATGATATGGGCAACCAGGGGGTGACGTACTCCGACAACAGCCCCTGGGCGGTGACGGGGTCACCCGGCGGCGGGAATTCCGGTGGGATCTACCGCAACGACGGCGTGGACATCGAGGCCTCCACGGACCCTCAGGGATACCCGTTAAACGTGGGCTGGCTTGAGTCGTTCGAGTGGATGGAGTACACGGTTACTGTGGATGAGGCCGGCACATACGACGCCGCCGTCCGGGTTGCCAGTCCGGGCGGTGGGGGAAGTCTGCAACTCAGTATTGATGGGGCGACCGCGAACCTGAACATTCCGCAAACGGGCGGATGGCAATCGTGGACGACGGTGACCGCTCCGGGCATGGATCTCGAAGCGGGCCAGCACACCATGAGGGTGGCCGTTGGCCGCACGGGAGGATTCAATCTGAATGTGGTCGCGTTCACCCGAGCCTCTGGCGTGGCGGTCGAGGCAGACGGACAGCCCGAGCCGTTCTCGCTGGACGGGTTGTATCCCAATCCTGCGGTCGGGGAGACGACCCTGCAGCTGACTTCCTCTGGTACCGGGCAAGCGCGTATCGAGCTGTTCGACATGCTGGGCCGCCCCGTCTGGCTGGCCAGCACGATGCTGGTTGGTGGCACGCAACACGTCTCGATCCCGACGAAGGGCCTGGCCGCGGGTCTCTACGTCGTGCGCGTTCTACCCCAGGAGGAGTCCTCTGGGCCCTTCACCCGGACGCTCGTGGTAGAGCGCTAGTACGTCAGATGCCGAATGGGTTCGCCCATGTGGTCGATGTCCGTCATGGACTCGATCCCGATCTCGAGGTGGGTCTCTGCCCAGTTCTTTGTGACTTCCACATCGGATTTTTCGGTCTTGACACCCTCCGGCGTGAGCGGGACGTCGGAGACCAATAGGAGTGCGCCCCGGGAAATGTTGTTGTGGTGACCCACAATGAAGATGGTCGCGGTCTCCATATCGATGGCGATGGTGCGCATCGCCTTCAGTTTGTCGAGAAACGGTTCATCGTGCTCCCAGAGGCGACGGTTGGCCGTGTAGACCACGCCCGTCCGGTACTCAAGCCCGCGGGAAATAATCTTCTCGGAGACGAACTTGTGGAGTTTAAACGACGGCAATGCGGGTACCTGGGGCAGCATGTAGTCGTCGCTCGTGCCTTCGCCCCGGATTGCGGCGATGGGCAGGATGAAGTGGCCAATCTCCGTGGAGTGCTTCAACCCCCCGCATTTCCCAAGGAACAGCACCCCCTCCGGCGCCCGGGCCTCCAGCAAGTCCATTATGGTGGCCGCATTGGGCGAGCCGATGCCGAAATTAATGATAGACAGGCCCTTGGAGTTGGTGGCGGCCTGCATCGGCCGGCCCTCTCCATAAATGTCGCAGCCGAACTTTTCCGCGAACATCTCGACGTAGTTCTGGAAGTTCGTCAAGAGGATATAATTCCCGAACCCGTCCAGGGGCATGCCGGTGTACCGGGGCAGCCAGTCGCGCGCAATTTCTAATCGGTCCTTCATCAGCGCTCTTTCTTTGATAAGATAACGGACGCGCGTGGGATATGTATTTTGCCAGGGCCAAACGCACTCTTTTCTCAACCCAAGAATATGCCCAACCCCAGTCGCCGCTCGCTGACGCGGTTTGTTGAAAGGCTGGACCTGGCGATCTCCCGCCTCGAGGACCATGACCGTAGCTTCTCACGCGTTCGGCTCGGTTGGTTTCTAACGGCGGTCGCGGTTTGGATAGCCGCTGTCCAATACTCGGAAGGCGCGCTGGAGTGGCTCGTTCCGTTGGTCGGAGTGGCAGTTTTTGTAGGCCTTACCCGCCGTCATGACCGGGTTCTGAACAGCCTGCGGCGGCATCGGGTCTACCGGTGGATCAAGAAATCCCATTTGGCCCGGATGGATCGGGACTGGGAGGGACTCATTCCGGCCAAAGGGGGGCTTGCATCCGAGGACCATCCCTTTGCGCAAGATCTGGACATTCTCGGCCCAAGAAGTCTCCACCATCTCATCGACACGTCTTTCTCCGATGGTGGGAGCCATCGGCTCGCCGAGTGGCTGACCCAGGAGGTGCCGGATCCCGAAGCGTCGGTGTGGCGCCAGGGGCTCGTCAAAGAACTGGTCTCCCTGACGCCGCTCCGGGACCGAATCTCGCTCCTGAGTATGGATGTGGGTGGGGCGCCGCCTCTGGGCGAGCGTTCTGTGGGCGGCAAGGCGGCGGGCGAGCCGTTCGAAGGGGAAGTCCTGTTGGCGTGGCTCAAACGCCAGGAAGACGACGCGCGCATTCGTCCGATGCTGTTGGCGTTGTTTGGCCTTGCGGCCCTCACGGCGTTACTGGTGGTGTTGAACCTGGCGGGTATGATGGGCCCCTGGTGGATCCTGAATCTGGTCATATATGCGTCGGTCTACCTTCTGAACGGCAAGCTGTACTCGCACCTGTTCGACGAGGCGGAACACCTGCACTACCAAATGGAGCGATTCCGACCAGTGGTGGAGCGGCTGGAGGGTTTTCGCTTCAAGAAGGGGAGCCAGCTGGCGCAACATCTTCTGCCTTTTCAGGCTCCGGGCGCCAGGCCCTCCACGGTTCTCAGGCGTGTGATGTGGCTCGCGATGGCAGCCAGCGCCCAAAAGAGTGAACTGCTCCGCGTGGCACTCAACCTCGTCATCCCCTGGGACCTCCTGTTTGCATATCGTCTCTCCAGGCTGAAGGATGAGCTCCGATCCCGATTGCCGGTCTGGCTGGATCGGGTGTACACCCTCGAGGCTGCCGGATCGCTGGCCACCTATGCCGTCCTGAATCCGGACGCGTGTTTTTCCGGAGCGCCGGCGCCTGATGTGGTTTTCGACGCCAGGGAGTTGGGGCACCCGCTCATCCCGAGGGAAGCCGTCATACGCAATGACTATAGGGTTGACGCTTGCGGCCACGTGGCGCTGATCACAGGCTCAAACATGTCGGGCAAGAGCACGTTCTTGCGCGCCGTCGGCATCAGTCATGTGATGGCATCGGCTGGAGGGCCTGTGGACGCCCGTTCCCATGCATCGATTCCCTTCCGTCTGTTCAGCAGCATGGGCATCCACGATTCGGTCAACGACGGCATTTCATTCTTCTATGCGGAGGTGCGGCGTCTGGGCCGGATGAACCGGCAGGTAACAGGTTCTTCGGAGCCCTCCATGGTTCTGATCGACGAAATCTTCCGCGGCACCAACAACCGGGAGCGGCTGATTGGAAGTCGGGCGCTCCTGCAATCCCTGGTCAAAACGCGTAGCGTCGGGCTGGTTGCGACCCACGATCTGGAACTGGTATCGCTGTCCGATGAGTCGGCGGGATTTCGGAATTGGCATTTTCGGGAAGAAGTGACCGGTGGACGCATGGTCTTTGATTACCTGCTTCATCCGGGACCGTGTCCCACAACAAATGCCCTGAAAATCATGGCGGCAGAAGGCCTTCCGGTCCCCGGGGATTCCGTTTCGTAAGTTTGCCTCTTCGCTTGAAACCGAACCCATGGCTACTTATTCCACGGAGATCGCGTCATCCGGACGCGCAAAATGTCGAGGCGGCGACCTCCCATTGGTCAAGGGAGGACTTAGGTTCGGGGAGACCATGATGAACCCCAGGATGGATCGGGAAACCACCTTCTGGTATCACGCACGGTGCGCGGCATTCACGAGGCCTTCGGCCATTCTGGAGTTTCTGGATGAAGGAGGGGATCTGCCCGATGCGGACGAACTGCGGAGGATCGCCCTGATTGGGGAAGCCCGTCGCTTACGCAGAGACTACGGAATCCGCCCTGGACCGAATCGATCTTTTTAGTCCTGAACTGGCGGGCCAGAATATTGGGGACATCGGGGCGGAAATCGAGGCGGGTTCGGCAGGGGCCTGAGCGCTGGTCGGTCCACGGCGGGGGCGGGCGACGGTCATGGATCGCGCCCGATCTTTACGTCCGTTATTGACAATCCGCCAAAATGGCGTTTCTTTGCACTCGGGCCGCGCAACCCCGTTATGCGGAACCCTGCCGTCAGCACAACCCCATGGTGGACCCAGTCGACAAACAACCTCCCGTAAGAGATGCCCTTGCGCAGGCCCTCGGTTTATCGCTGTCGCTCCCGGAATTGAGGCTCCGCATTCAGGAATTCCTGCGGGAGTACCTGAAGGAACGGAGCCCTGAGACCGTTGGGACCTACCGTAGATCGCTGAACGAGTTTGAGCGCTGGTTTGTCCGAGAGAAGGGCGCCTTTCGTTTCCGGCCGAAGGACGTGGAGGCCTACAAACGGTATCTCATGGAGGAACGCGAACTCCATCAGGTCTCGGTTTCGACCTATCTGACCGCGCTGAGGCGCTTTTGCCAGTACCTGACCGACATCGGCCTCTTACCGGAGAACCCTGCCAAAGGCGTAAAAGGCAATCGTCGTCCTGGTACGCACTCAAGGAAGGTGCTGACTCAAGACGAAGTCCAGGCCCTCCTGGGCGTGCTTTCTGACGCCGATGAAATCACGCGGAGGGACCGGGCGGTCGTTTATGCGATGCTCTTCGCGGGTCTGTCGGAAATCGAAATCGTCAGGGCAGACGTACAGGATCTGGAGCAGACGCTCATGGGATGGTATCTGCGCGTTCAGAGTAAAGGCCGAACTTCCAAAGACCAGCACGTGCCAATCGATCCGCAGGTCATGGACGCCATGCGGCTTTACCTGGATGCCCGGGGCCGTATTCGGCCGGAAGAACCACTGTTTGTGTCTCACGGCCACAGAAGTCACGGAGACAGGCTGAATACACGGTCGGTGCGAAGCCGGATAAACGAACTGTTGAAGGCGGCCGGGGCCAAGCGCCAGGGAATCACGCCGCACAGCCTGACGCACACGGCGGCGCTGATCTGGCTCAACGATGGGATGCCAATCGACGAGGTCAAACTTCGGATGCGCCACGGCACGCTCGATACGACCATGATCTATCAACGGCAGCAGGGTCTGCTGACGGTCAAAGAGGATGGCGAGGCTGGCTGAGCGCGTTCTTTTCGCAGCGGCTGCCGCCCTGGTCCTCTTTGGATGCGGCTCCGGCGAGTCCCCGGCTGCCCGCCCCAACATCGTCCTTGTCTATGTAGACGACATGGGATGGCGGGACATGGCGGTGCAGGGGAGCGATTACTACCTGACCCCGCACATGGACCAGTTGGCGTCGGAGGGGGTGCGGTTCAGACAAGCGTATTCAAACGCGCCGAATTGCGCGCCGAGCCGGGCGAGTCTTTTGTCGGGCCGATACGGTCCGCGTCACGGAGTCTACACGGTCGGTAGTTCAGAGCGGGGCGCGTCCAGGAATCGGGCCTTGATCCCGGTCAAGAACCGGACGGTGCTGGACACGTCCTTCGTAACGCTGGCGGAAGGTCTATCCGCAGCCGGATACACCAACGGGTTTTTCGGAAAGTGGCATCTGGGGGCGGAAGGATTTGGACCCACGGACCAGGGGTTTGATCGGGCGGAGGGCTGGTCGGAAGCGGGTTCTCCGCCGGGATACTACTGGCCGTATCAGCGCGGCAGGTTGTCGCTACCGGGCTTGGCCGAGGAGGGGAGAGCCGGAGAGCACCTGACAGATCGACTCGTTGACGAGGCGCTCGACTTCATGCACCAGACGGAAGGGCCGTTTTTTGTCATGCTTTCGCACTATGCCGTGCATACGCCCATACAGGCGGACTCCAGCCGCGTCGGACGATTTCGGGACCGACGGCCCGTTGGGGGGCACCAGAGCGATGCGTATGCATCCATGATCGCGGGTGTGGACGACGGACTCGGAAGAATCAGGGACGCGCTGGTCGAGATGGGTGTGGCGCACAACACCTACATCGTCCTCGCCTCGGACAACGGGGGTTTCGGACCCATCACCGACATGCTGCCGCTCAGGGGCGCTAAGGGAATGCTCTACGAGGGCGGTGTCCGCGTCCCGATGATTGTGACCGGCCCCGGCGTCAAGCCCAGACTGGACGATACGCCTGTGATCGGGATGGACCTCTATCCCACGTTTCTGGAGTGGGCCGGGTACTCCAAGCCGGCCTGGACGGATGGCCTTTCTCTGGCCCGGCTCATCTCGGCCGGGGAGCCGGTGGTGGAAAGAAGCCTCTTCTGGCATTTTCCGGCCTACCTGGAGGCTACGGGGGACATGGAGGAATTGTGGCGGACGACACCGGCCTCGTCGATCAGACGCGGATCGCACAAGCTGTTGCGGTTCTATGAGACCGGAACGACGGAGTTGTATGACTTAAGCGCGGAGCCCGGGGAGCAGACGCTCCTACAAGACCCTGATGTCCAACGTCTTCTGGAGGGTGAACTGGCAGCGTGGTTATCTGCGACAGATGCCTTTATTCCGACCCAGGCCAATCCGGATTACGTGCCAGCCCGCTGAGCGCAGGGCACCCGGCGCGTCAGATCTTGGTGGAGACGGTGAACCGGTGTAGTCCGCCCTGCGAGCTCCAGGAGCTGAAGGCATAATCGACTACGACCCGCTTCACCTTGATACCGAGCCCGAACGAGGCCCCTGCCAGGTCCAGACGCGTCTTTGTCTTGAGCGCCGCGTGGCGCCGGTGATCATATCCAAAACGCACCTGGAAGCTATCGCTGAACTGAAATTCTCCACCCAGCTTGAGGTGATATAACAGGTTGTCCAGAACGGTGTCCGTCTCGGAGTCGCTACTGAAATCAGTCAGGTCCCATGCGGTGACGGACACGAGGAGCGGAAGATGCCTCAGTCGCTTGCTCACGCCCAGCCTGACGTCCAGCGGCAGCTTGTCATCGGTTTGACCAATGGATGACGCCACGAAGCCCAGTTGGTGTATGGACGCGCTCAGTCCAAGCCGCTGATCAGGATTGTAACGAAACACGCCAAGGTCCAACGCCAGAGCGTTTGCGGACTGCCCGTCAATTCCGCTCCTGAGCCAGTGGATGGAAGCTCCGTAACGGGACAGCGCGGTGAGTGGGCGGGAGCCGCCCAGACTCATGGCAAACTCGCCCGCAGAAAACGTCCCGAGCTCCTGCCCGGAAGCATCGGCTCGCGTGAGGTCACCCCACCCCAGAAACCGGACCGCCACACCGAAGGACCCCGCCGACTCGTAGTTCCGCCCGAAGGCAAAGGTGCCCGTCTTGAGTGACGAAACATGGTTGAGCAGGGAGATCCCAAACTCATTGTGGACGTCTGGCGTCAAATGCGCAGGGTTTTCCAGAAACGCTAGTATGCCAGCCGACGGAAGGGCGGCTGCTGCGCCTCCCAAGGCAGCGCCTCGGGCCGTCGGATCCAGGGTCGTGACCGAAAAGACCGTGGCATCGATGGGCTGTGCGGCAGCCGGAGATCCCAGGGAAAGCACCAGCAAGAAGAAACAGGCCGATTTCAGGTGCATGCAGTCGGTAGGCGTCGAGTTCGTTCGATACAGATTGTCCGGAAGCGGAGACTTCTACGGGCCCTTTGGTCTGCCGGTTCTCTCGGAGATGGGCAATCTCTGACACCCCTCGTCAGGGGTGCCCTCTGGGAACGATTGAAGGCCTGACAGCGTGTCAGAAAGCTGTAATCGGCACGCAGATTGCCCCTTGCATAACGGTCGCCTCGTGCGGCTTTTCCTACTGGCAATCAGGATGACGAGAGTCGGTCATCCCATCTACATATCGCGCGCGGCCCGTCCGCCGTCCATCGAGACGAATGCTCGACCTGATCAAGAAGGTTTTCGGCGACAAGAACGACCGCAACCTCAAGAAAATTTGGCCCATCGTAGCCCAGATCAACAAGGCCTACAAGGATATGCATTTCCTCAGCGATGAGGAACTGCAGGCAAAGACCCCCGAATTCAAGCAGAAGATCCGCGACGCGGTCGCTGACATCGAGGGGGACCAGGCCGACATCCAGGCGCAACTCAAGGCCGGCCTCATTCCGGATAATGAAGTGGGCGGAGACAGTCAACCCGGTGCGATGCGCGAAATGACGCTCTCCGAGCGCCAGAAACTCTACGAAGAGTTGGATGACCTCCACGACGAGTGGTACAAAACGGTCGAAGACACACTCGCCGACATTCTTCCGGAGGCCTTTGCCGTCGCCAAGGACGCCTGTCGGCGCATGTCCGGCAAGTCATGGGTTGCAGGTGGGCAGGAAATAGTTTGGGAGATGATTCCCTACGATGTCCAATTGCTGGGAGGCATCGCACTCCACAACGGCGACATCGCGGAAATGAAGACGGGAGAGGGTAAGACCCTCGTTGCCGTGGCTCCGGTCTACCTGAACGCGCTCGTAGGACGTGGCGTGCATCTGGTGACGGTGAATCCTTACCTGGCGCAGCGTGACTCCGAGTGGATGGGCAAAGTCTACGAATTCCTGGGACTCACCGTAGACGTCATTGACCGCCACGAACCTCATTCTCCCGGTCGCAAGGCTGCCTACGAAGCGGATGTCACGTACGGCACAAACAACGAGTTCGGGTTCGATTATCTGCGGGACAACTCCTTCGTCGTGGATGCCGCCCAGTTGATGCAGCGGGACCATCACTTCACCATCGTGGATGAGGTGGATTCCGTCCTGATCGACGAGGCCAGGACACCGCTGATCATTTCGGGTCCGGTCCCGGACTCTGACGAATCGCAGTTTGAAGAGCTGAAGGGGCCCGTTGAGCGTCTGGTCTATTCCCAGCAGAAAATGGTTGCGGCACTGGTCTCCGAAGCTGAGAAGCTTGTTGCCAGGCGCGATGATTGGCTGGCCAAGGGAGAGAACAAGCGCGCCAATGAGGCCGAAACCGATGCCGGGCTCGCCCTCCTTCGGGCGTTTCGGGGTTACCCCAAGAGCAAGCGCCTTCGCAAGATGCTCCAGGAGCCAGGGCTTGAGGCGCTGAAACTGAAGTCGGAGTTCTTCTACCTCCAGGACAACGGGAAGAACATGCCCTTCGTGGATGACGTCCTCCACTTCGCATACGACGAAAAGCAGCGCGCCCTGGAAATGACGGAGCAGGGGCGGCAGTTCATCGCGAAAGCGTCAGGCCAGAGCGAGGACCTCTTCGTGCTCCCGGACTTGGGAGAGGATATAGCCCAGTTTGAGCGCGACTACGAGGGGTTCGTCGCGGATCTGGACAAGAAATTGGACGCGGACACGTCGCTGACGGAAGAGAAGCGGGAGGCCAAGCGGGAGAATGATCACCGCGTACTCCGCAACGAGTTGGAGGACCGCAAGCGCAATCTCTACACGACCTATTCCGACCGGGCCGCCAGGCTGCACGCCATCGAGCAGCTTCAGAAGGCCTACATGCTGTTCGAAAAGGACACCGAGTACATCGTCCAGGACGGCAAGATCATGATCGTGGACGAGCACACCGGTCGTGTGCTGGAAGGTCGCCGGTACTCGGAGGGTCTGCATCAGGCCATCGAGGCCAAGGAGGGCGTGAAAATCCAGGCGTCTACCCAGACGTACGCCACGATTACGCTGCAGAATTATTTCCGCATGTATCACAAGCTGGCCGGTATGACCGGAACGGCGGAGACCGAGGCGGAAGAGTTCTTCAAGACCTACCAGATGGAGGTGGTGGTCGTCCCCACCAATAGGCCCATTGACAGGAAGGACCTGGATGACCACGTCTTCCGGACCAAGCGCGAGAAATTTAACGCGGCGCTGGAGAAAATTCGGGAGTACCACGAGCGGGGGCAACCCGTGCTGGTGGGTACCACGACGGTGGAGGTTTCCGAGACCATGTCGCGGATGCTGACACGGGCTGGCATTCCACACAACGTGCTGAATGCGCGGCGTGATCGTGCGAAGGCGGAAGCGCTGATTGTGAAGGAAGCGGGCCACAAGGGCGCCGTCACAATCGCAACCAATATGGCCGGTCGAGGCACGGACATCAAGCTGGCCGAGGGCGTCGTGGAGCTCGGCGGTCTGGCCATTTTGGGGACGGAGCGACACGAGTCCAGGCGGATCGATCTTCAGCTCCGTGGCCGCTCAGGCCGTCAGGGAGATCCGGGGGAGAGTCAGTTCTTCATTTCGTTGGACGACAACCTGATGCGCCTCTTCGCCGGTGACCGGGTCGCCAAGGTCATGGATCGGCTCAAGATGGAGGAGGGTGAGGTCATTACTCATCCCTGGGTCAACAAGTCCATCGAGCGCGCGCAGAAGAAGGTCGAGCAGAACAACTTTGGCATTCGTAAGCGGCAGCTGGAATACGACGATGTGCTTAACGCGCAGCGCCACGTGATTTACGACCGCCGGGTACATGCATTGAAGGGCGAGCGCCTCCGCGGGGATATCCTGGACGCGCTTCGTCAGACATCCGACCGGATTGTCGAACAGCACTACGGCGAAGGCGCCCTGGACGTGCTCAGGGAGGACATGCTTCGGAAGTTCGCGGTAGACTTTACGCTTGACCGCGATACGTTCGTCAAACTCGGAGAGGAAGGCGTGGCGGACCGAGCCTACGACGCAGCGTTTGCATTCTACAACCGCAAGCGGGAGGCGCTGGCGCGTCCGTTCTTCGAGAGCATGAAGCAGGTCATGGCTTCAGATCAGGAAAACAAGCCCGAGAAGGTGTACGTGGACTTCTCGGACGGCCGCCGCGCGTTGCGCGCTACTGTACGGATCGAAGAGGCTCTCGAGACGGAAGGGCAGGATGTTAATGACGCCCTGGAGCGGGTCACGGTACTGTCCATGATCGATGCCGCCTGGACCGAACACCTCCGAAAGCTGGACGAGCTCAAGGAGGGAATCGGCCTGCGCGCGTATGGTCAGCGGGATCCGGTCATCGAATACAAGATGGACGCCTTCAAGCTCTTCAAGGAGATGGTTGAGACGGTCGATGAGGATGTGGTTTCCTTCGTCATGCGGAGTGGTCCCATGGTATCTCGCTCTGAAGGCGGTCGGGCACCCGGCCGTCAGCAGAAGGCCAGACTCGATCCGCGACGTGCAAAAACCACGCACGAGGCGGCCGGCTCTGGTTATGGCGTAGCTGCCGGTTCTGGCGGTGGGGCGGCCAGCAAGGATCCAACAGCCAAGGCTGAGCCTATAACCGTGGCCGACCGTGTGGGCCGCAACGATGTGTGTCCCTGCGGCTCCGGAAAGAAATACAAGCACTGCCACGGAAAATGAGAAAGCTCACCGGTCTCCTGATTGCCCTGATTCTGGTTGCGGGATGCGAGTCGCGCCAGATACTGCTCCCTGACGACGGCGAGACCGAGAAGTGGGAGCAGTTATTCAACGGCAAAGACCTGAAGGGATGGGTGCCGAAGATCCGCGGCGAGGAGGCAGGGAAGGATTCGCGAAACACCTTCCGGGTGGAAGACGGTGTGCTGAAGGTGGATTACTCGAACTACGAAGTCTTTGAAGAGCGCTTCGGCCATATTTTCTTCGAGACCCCGTTCAGCCACTACCGCCTCAGCGTGCTCTACCGGTTTACCGGAGAGCAGCTTCCCGACGGTCCGGGCTGGGCCTACCGCAACTCGGGCCTGATGCTTCATGGCCAGAGTGCGGAGTCGATGGGCCTCGAGCAGGATTTTCCGATATCCATTGAGGTTCAGCTCCTGGGCGGTAATGGAGCAGACGATCGCTCAACGGCCAATTTGTGCACGCCGGGCACGAACGTGGAAATGGATGGTGCCCTGGAAACCAGCCATTGCATGCAGTCCGAATCAGCCACCTACCACGGCGACCAATGGGTGCAGGTTGAGGTCATAGTTTTGGGCGACTCCCTGATTGCACACGCCGTCGAGGGCGAACTTGTCCTGGCCTACAACAAGCCGCAGATCGGCGGAGGCGCGGTGAGTGGCCACGATCCTGCCGTCAAGCGCGACGGCGCTCCGCTCACGGGCGGTACCATTTCCCTGCAGAGCGAAAGTCATCCTGTCGAGTTCAAGCGAGTCGAGTTGTTGAACCTGTCCGGTTGCATGGACCCGGACGCCACGAATTTTCGTTGGTGGTACGAGCATGTGGACAACACGGCCTGCGTGTACGACTGACGCAGGGCCTATTTTGGGCTGCCGATGTTGCACGCTCCGGGCAACACATCTCTATGACAGCACAGTTCGAGACCCCAAGGATTGCTCCGCACCCTCTCAATACGTGACTACGCGCTGATCGAGTCCCTCGAAGTAGACTTCGAGCGTGGCCTGAATGTGGTGACCGGGGAGACCGGAGCGGGCAAGTCGATCGTTGTTGGTGCCCTCAAAATGATTCTCGGGGAGCGCGCGTCCATGGAGGTCGTCCGGACCGGCGCCCGCAAGGCCGTGGTAGAGGGGATATTCGAGGGGGTCGATCCCGATGTGTTACGGCCCATTCTGGAAGAGGCTGGCTTGGAATGGACGCCCCAACTGATCCTCAGGCGTGAAATCACGGGGTCTCAGAGCCGCGCGTTCATCAACGACTCGCCGGCCACGGTACAGGTGTTGAAGGAGGTCGCCAGCCACCTGGTCGATCTCCACGGCCAGCATGAGCATCAGTCCTTGCTCAGGACGGAGACCCACGTGGTGATGCTGGATGGCTACGGCGGTCTCGCAGGATTGAGAGGCGCGTACCAGCAGGAGCTTGCTCAAGTAAGGAAAATAGTCCACGAACGCGACGCCCTCGCTGCCCGCGAGGCGGATCTGAGCCGACAGCGAGAGCAGTGGGAGTTCCAACTCGCAGACATCGATGGCGTCGGCCCCGAAGAGGGTGAGGAAGAGCGGCTGCAGGGCGAAGGCCGTGTGCTCGAGAATGCGGAGGGCCTCCACGAGGCTACCAAGAACCTCTTCGAGATACTGTACGAGTCTGACGCCGCCGTCTACGATAGTCTGACACGGGCGCGGAACGAGCTCCGGGAGCTGGCTCGTATCGACCCATCGTTCCAGGCGTCGGCAGCAGAGATCGAGTCGGCCCAAATAACCGTGTCCGAAATCGCAGCCTTCCTCCAGGACTACAATGCCCGCATCGAGGCGAACCCGAATCGCCTGGAATCCATCCGGAGTCGGCTCGGCGAGTTGGAGCGACTGAAGCGTCGTTATGGCGGCTCTCTTCAGGCCGTTCTGGACTTTCGGGCGGAGATTGCCGCACAGACTGAGTTGGCCCGAGATTTTACCGGCGCCCTGGCCCGAATGGCCGCGGAGGTAACGACTGCCTGCGCGGAACTCAGTGCCGCCGCGATAAGGCTATCGCGCAAGCGCAAGGAGATTGCCGTCAAGATAGAAGAGGCCGTTGTGGCCGAGCTGGACGGTCTGGGTATGGCTGCCAGCAGGTTTGAGGTGGCGTTTCACGCCGAGGAAAGCCCGCAGGGCCTTGTCACCGACGAGCGGGGTCAACGAGTGACTGCCCACGCCGACGGAGTAGACCGGGTGGAGTTTTTCATCTCCACAAACCCGGGTGAACCGCCGCGCCCTCTTGCGCGGGTCGCCTCGGGAGGGGAAGTCAGCCGAATTATGCTGGCAATGAAGTCGATTCTGGCAAAGAGTGACCGCCTGCCGATGTTGGTCTTTGATGAGATTGACGTAGGCGTGTCAGGCAGCATCGCCGCCGCGGTCGGCGCGCGCATGCGCGACCTTGGCCGGTACCATCAGATCATCACCATCACCCACCTGCCTCAGGTTGCGGCCCAAGGCGAAGCACACTACCGGGTGGAGAAGGTGGTCGAGGATGGCCGGACAAGAACCAGCATGCGGCACCTGTCCCAGGAAGAACGAATCGCGGAAGTGGCCAGCCTCATCAGTGGGTCTGAAGTGACGGACGCCGCGATCGAGAGCGCGCGCGAGCTGATCGTGGCACATGCGGTAGGACCGGCCCTTTAACTCAGTTTGTTCGCATGACTCCTCCTGTCCTCAAGTTTGGAACCGATGGCTGGCGCGCCATCATTGGCGACACGTATACATTCGAAAACGTCGGTCGCGTGGCGGAGGCTACGGCCACGTGGTTACACGAGACATATGGGGGGACTCCCAAGGTCGTTTTGGGCCACGACACCCGTTTTGAGGGAAGGGCGTTTGCCGAGTACGCGGCGCGTGTCCTGGCGGGATGCGGCATCGGGGTGATATTCGCATCGGACTTTACTGCCACCCCGGCCATCAGCTGGGGCACGAAGGCATACGGGTGTCAAGCGGGGATTGTCCTTACGGCCTCACACAATCCACCTGCCTGGAACGGCTTCAAGATCAAGGCCGACAATGGCGGCCCTGCGGTGCCCAGTCAAATTGCGGAGGTAGAGGCCCGAATCCCGGACTACGTTTCGGTCGAAATCCCCGACTTCAATCATCCGGCCATCGAGCTGCGAGACGTCAAAGGAGACTATCTGGCCATGCTGGAGTCCGTGGTGGACATCGCGGCCATCCGCAAGTCGGGCATCAAAATTGTGCACGACGCCATGTATGGGGCCGGGCAGGGCATGTTGGTCTCTGTGCTGGGCCCGGATCAGGTCCTGGCCGTCAGGGCTGATTTCAATCCGTCATTCGCCGGCGTACCTCCCGAACCCATTGAGCGCAATCTGGCAGACCTTCCGGCAGCGGTCCTGGCTCACGGTGCCGCCGCCGCCATAGCGAACGACGGCGATGCGGATCGGATCGGAATGGTGGATGACCGCGGACGGTTCGTGGATTCCCATCGGCTGCTGGCGCTGCTGCTCTGGTACCTGCACGAGGTACAAGGGAAGACCGGATGCGTCGTGAAGACGTTTTCCACGACCGACATGCTGGATCGGATGACCGACCACTACGGTCTGCAGCTCCACACCACCCCGATCGGGTTCAAATACGTTTGCGAGTACTTCCTGAACGGTAATGTGATTGTGGGAGGGGAGGAAAGCGGAGGCATCGCTGTCAGTGGCCATCTGCCCGAGCGGGACGGCATTTTTGTCGGGCTGCTCATCATGGAAATGATCGTCAAGTCGGGACGGAAGCTCTCCGAACTCGTTGACATGCTCTTCGAGCGGTTCGGCCCCCACGCCTACTACCGCATCGACGCCCACACATCAGAGGAGCGGAAGCGCGCCGCCCTCGAAACCCTTGGCGTCAAAGGGGGCTTGAAGCAGATCGCCGGGCAGACGGTCACCAGTTTCGAGGATCTGGACGGATACAAACACCGCACGGATTCAGGCTGGCTTCTGGTGCGGCCGTCGGGCACGGAGCCCGTTCTGCGCATCTACGCCGAAGCGCCTACCCAGGACGAAGCGCGGAAGATGGTCGAAGACGCCGTCGCTCAACTCGGGGTCTAGGGCAGGAGCGCTTCCGACAGTTCCGCGAGCTCCGACAGCATCATGGCGGTCGCGCCCCAGACGCGCCGGCCTTCGAAAAGGAACGCCGGTACCATTCGCTCAAGCTTGGGGATGTCGATGAGGTCTCTGGGGCCGTCCACAAACGCCGCCAGCGGAGCAGAGAACGCCGCGGCCACCTCGCCCGGGTCAAGTACAAACTCCGGCAAGTCGGTCGCCCACCCCACGAAAGGAAACACGCAGAAGCCAGACGGCGGGATGTAAAGCGGCGTCAGGGCTCCCAAAACCTCAAATCTGTCCTCCGGAACGCCGACTTCCTCATGGGTTTCCCGGACGGCCGCCTGAAGCCTGGTTTCGCCCTCCTCCCTTCGACCACCGGGAAAGGCAATCTGTCCCGGGTGTTTCCTTAGATGAGCGGGCCGTTCTATCAGGACGACCGCCGGACCCGCCGCTGTTTGGTGCAGGAGCGCCAGTACTGCGGCCTCGCGGCAGGGGAAATCCTTGATATCGGTCTTGCCGGGACGCCCCCTGGGCGACATCTTGGCTTGAGCATCCCGGCCCGGAAGCCGGCCGCAAAGACGATCCCGCATGAGTTCGGGAAACGCAGCGTTGTCCGCCAAACCTACAGGCTCTCCAGGGCCAAGAGTTGGAAGGTGGCGGTTGACTTGATCAGCACGGTAAAGGACCGGGTTCGTCGGTGCGTCGCAAAGGACCCCTCGAACTCGCGAGATATCGGCAGGTCCAGTCCTCCTGAGCGCTGGTAGTTCACGACCACGACCAGCGTGCCCCGGTCATCGCCGTGGACAACGGAACGGGTTCGAACCAACCTTCCGCTGCGCCGACCGAAAAGCCAGGTCACCCGCTCGATGGGACTCTCGGGATCTGAAGCGATTGTTTGAAGACGCAGCAGGTTGTGCCCGTCTACCCGCTCGGTATCGAGGGGGGCCGAGGGGGCCTGTTCGCCCAAGAGCCGCTCCGGGAAGAGGAGCACGTCGATGGCTGCCAGCAGGTCGCGGCGGACCGGCGACTGCAGCCTTCGGCGACCGCGTCCCTCTTGCGGCTCAAAGGTCTCGCCTCCTATGGTAATGTGCGTTGGAGCGCGAGACGTGGTGGCATGAGCCCTGTCGATCACGACCTCCGAGGCAATCTGCATGTTCTTGGCGCCAAAACCGCCTTCCATCGAATAGTCCGCTACCTCCTTCAGGCGTAGCCGGGCCAATGTGACGGCCGCCTCGCCTTGCTCCACCCGCCACCGCCTTATCCATGTTTCTGCCGTCTGAGCCCGCACAGGGAGCGCCAGAAGAAGCATCGATAGGAGAAGAACGTGTCGCATAAGTCGCCGATTGACTTTCGTATACTCGGGTCAGGTGTTTGGGTTTTCGGCCTGCAGGGGACCCGGAGAACCGGTAACAATGGATTGGGCTGAGAATAAAAGATATGGCAGACATCTTGTTGGTCGAAGATGACGCGGAATTGGCTGATCTGGTAGGTCATCGGCTGAGAGACGCGGGCTACCGGGTAACGCACTGCGCGGATGGTGAGGCGGCGGTGGCGTCTGTCGCCGATTCGGCGCCGGATCTGGTTCTGCTCGATCTGATGCTCCCCAAAATGGACGGGCTGGAGGTCTGCAGAAAGCTGAGGTCATCGCACCCGACGCTTTATGTCATCATGATGACGGCAAAAACCAGTGAGATCGATCGCGTGGTTGGCCTCGAGGTTGGAGCAGACGACTATGTAACGAAACCATTCAGTCTGGAGGAACTGCTTGCCAGGGTGCGGTCGGCTCTGCGTCGTGTGGCCATGTCGGCCGAGCCAGGTCCCTCGGAAGAGCGTCAGATCCATATCGCCCATATGGATATCGACCCGATCCGCCGGGAGGTGAAGGTCCACGACCAGCAGGTTCACCTCACCGTTCGCGAGTTCGACTTGTTGCTGTTCCTGGCCCGGCAGCCAGACAGGCCGTTTACGCGGCTGAAGCTACTGGCAGACGTCTGGGATATTCATTACGAGGGGTATGACCGCACCGTGGACTCGCATGTTCAGCGCCTCAGGGCCAAGATTGAGGAGGATCCTGCACGGCCCAGATTCATCCGCACGGTTTGGGGCGTTGGCTACAAACTTTCTTCCGAGGAACCCGATTGAGTCCAGGCGTCCAACGCGTCATTGAGGTCTGGCGGCAGCAGGATTGGCGCCATTCCGCTTTCTGGCGCGTGGCGGGTCTGCTTCTGGGCGTTCAGCTTTTCGCTGTAGCTGTCGCCTTCACGATGTCCGCCACGGCAGCCTACGATCGCGCCCTGGATTTGGCGGCAGAGGGCCTTCGTTTGCGCCTGGATGCACTGGCAGAGGACGTCGAGGGGCGCGCAGACTGGGGTCAGGATGGACTCCGCGATCTGTCGGTTCCGTTGCTTCGCGACCTCTCGGCACGCTTTCCGGACCCCGTGGTGGTTGTCGACGCGTCGGGGCGAGCCATTTTTGTAGCCCGACCGGGCGGGCAGATCGACACGGTCACATCGACGCTGAGGTTGCCGGCAGATCTTGTCGCCTCTCTGACCACGGGCCTCATCCAGACGTCCAGGGAGGAAGGCTGGATGGCTGCGCCCATTTATGATGATGTCGGTTTCCTGTCTGGTGGTGTTGTGGTGCAGCCCATCAGTAATTCCCTCCAGCGGGAGCTTCAGCCTGCGCGGAGTGCTCTCTTCCGGGCGCTGGGAGCCTCCGCAGTCGTGGTGCTTGTTCTGGCCCTGGTTCTGGCGGCCGCGGTCACCCTCCGATTGGTTGGCCCGCTGAGGCAGATGACGCGGCGTGTCGAGGCCATCGGAAACGGGGACTACGACCAGCGTCTGGAGGTCACCAGTATGGACGAGATGGGCCGGCTTGCCGACACCATAAACAACATGGCCGGGCAGATCGCACGGAGCATCCAGGAGCTTCGTGCAACTGATCGCATGCGTCGGGAATTGGTGGCAAACGTGGGGCACGACCTCCGGACGCCCCTGACGGCGCTGCTTGGACGCGTCGATGAAGCAAACCGGGTTCTGGGCGAAGGAAGGACGTCGGACGCCACCGGGCATCTGCAGAAGGCCAGCAGACAAGCCGTGTATCTCAAGCGATTGGTCGATGACCTCTTCGAATTGTCCATCCTGGATTCCCCCAGCCCTACGCTCAGGCAAGAGCCTATCCCGATCGCAGAATTGATAGAGGACGCTGCCGAGCAGCACCGGGAGCGCCTTGTACAGCGGGGGATTCGATTGGAGGTCTCGGTGGAGGCCGATTTGCCGCTACTGGAAGCGGACGGGGTCCGCCTTCTCCGGCTCATAAACAACTTGCTCTCGAACGCGGAACGACATACTCCGGACAACGGCCTGGTCGGGGTGGTGGCCAGGCGCTCCGGGCTTTCGCCTGAGCAGTTGCAGATATCCGTGACAGACTCGGGAAGCGGTCTGGAGGCCGAGAATCCGGAGGAACTCTTTGAGCGGTACTATCGGGGCACGGATGCCAGAACGCGTTCCAGCGAGGGTACCGGGTTGGGTCTGGCCATATCCCGGGCTGCCGCAGTGGCCCACGGAGGAGACCTGTCTGCCGCCAACTCGCCGGAAGGAGGAGCGGTTTTCACCTTGATCCTGCCGATGGAGGAGCGGACCTGATATCCAGGAAAAAGGACCACTCCGCCCGCCCACGGGCAGGAAGAGTGGGCCAGTTTCACCCGATAGCGGCCGAACACCGACCTCCGGATTTCGGAGCCTTCTCGCCGCCAGGCAATCAGGAAATCTTGATCCGCCGTGGCTTGAGATCCTCGGACTTGGGCACGTACACCGTGAGCACACCGTCCAGGTAGGCGGCCGAAATCTTCTCTTCATTGACGGTCCGCGGAAGGGCAAAGGTCCTCGTGAACTTCCCGAAGCGGCGCTCGGAACGAAGGGCCACATCAGACTCACCGCGTTCCTTGATCACACGCTCACCGCTAATGGTCAGCGCGCCGTCACTGAAATCAATGTTGAAGTCATCTTTGGTGAGGCCAGGAGCGTCCATCAGGATCTCAAAGGAATCCGGGAGCTCTGCGAAATCGGTTCGCGGCGCCCAGGCGGCCGTTCCCGGAGCGCGATTGGCAGGGGGGAAGAAGCCGTCGAAGAGGCGCTCAAATTCATTCTGGAAGTGGCGGGAATCGACGGCGGGCGAGAAGCGAATTTTAGTCATCGTAGTATGTAAGGCTTTGTTATCGATAGGGTTAGAGGAGCGCTGCCTCTAGGGGTACTACCAACAACGGCCGTGCCAAGCCGCACATCTACGCCAGAGTGACCGACAGCCGGGCCTAGCCCGGACAGGTTGGCAAGTGCTGACCAAGGCCTGTCAGGCACATGCCACCTTCCGACTGACGAACTTTCACACCGGCGGAAAAAACGGCAGGCTAAGGCTGGTGCGCCGGCAGGATGGTGCCTTCTGCCTCACCGAAGCCGATTCGGTAACCGTCGCCCTGGGCATAGGCGCGCATGATGACCGAGTCGCCGTCCAACAAGAACTTGCGCTCGGAACCGTCCGGCATCGAAACCGGCTTTGTACCCCGCCAGGCCAGTTCAAGCATGCTCCCGTAACTCTCGGGGTCCGTCCCTGAAATGGTGCCCGAGGCCATCAGGTCGCCGGGCCGGACGTTGCAGCCGCTCACGGTATGATGGGTCAGCTGCTGGGCCATGGACCAGTAGAGGTGTTTCATGTTGGAGCGGCTGACCACATGAGGCACTTTCATCTTCGGACCTCGGATGGCCACCTCCAGATGGATGTCGTAGAGCCCCATGGGATCATTCTGGAGATAGGGCAGGACTTCCGGGTCCTTGGGCGCCGCAGGTTTCGAGAACGGCTCCAGCGCTTCCAGCGGAACGACCCACGGAGAAACGGTCGTGGAGAAACTCTTGGCCAGGAATGGCCCGAGGGGTACGTACTCCCATTTTTGGATGTCACGCGCGCTCCAGTCGTTGACGAGCGAAACGCCAAAAATGTGGTCGGGAGCGTGGCCGATTTCAATGGGAGTACCCAGGGGGTTGCCGGGGCCCGTATAAAATCCCATCTCGAGCTCAAAGTCCAACAGCCGAGAAGGCCCAAACACCGGCGGTCCGTCTCCAGCCTGCGTCTGTCCGTTTGGGCGCCTGACCGGGGTGCCGCTGACGACCACAGAACTGGACCGACCGTGGTAACCGACCGGAATATGCAGCCAGTTGGGCAGCAAGGCGTTGGCGGGGTCGCGAAACATGGTACCCACATTGGTAGCGTGTTCGCGTGAGGAATAGAAATCAGTGAAGTCACCGATTTCCGCAGGGACCAAAAAACGAACCTGATCCTGCCGGTGGAACGCCGATGAACGGAGAGCAGGATCGTCCCGGAGCACGGCCGCGTGCTCGTTCAGCAGCTCCTGCAGCCGGTGCCGCACGGTGCTCCAAACCGTTTTGCCGGCCGACATGAAGTAGTTGAGCGACGGCGATTCAAAAGCGAGGCCGAGGTCCAGGTCCCGGCTTCGAAGCAGGCCGGCGTTGACCAACGCGGCAAGGTCGACCACAAAATCACCGATGCCAACGCCACATCTCGGGGTTTGGCCCGCAGGCTGGAAAACCGCGTAGGGAAGATTCTGGATCGGAAAATCGTGATCTGCCGGGACGGGTATAAAGGACCGCATCGTCATGGACATTATGGTTTTGGGGCTTCAGAGTCGAACCAACCGAGGCGGCTCAAGTCATCGACGGGTTCTGTAAAACTGCAACTCCCATACCCGCGCGCCAGGCGTCGACTGTCCGCGACCGACTCCCTTGACGCAGACAGGTCGCGCCAGGAGAAACCAGCGCCTGAGAGGCGGAACGCGCCAGGATTCGTTTCAGAAATTATGCTGGTGACGGCTTCGAGATCCAGGTCGAGACTGGCGTCCAGGACGGCCGCGCCAAACACATTGAGGAAGCCGTGCATCATCACCCCGTCACGTTCGTGTCGCACCGGGTGATGGAGGCCGGCAGTGGCCTTAAAGGGAATACCGCGTTGAGAGCAGGCATGCACGAAATGCGCAACCGTTTCCACAGTCGGAAAGGCCTTCGGCTCCGTGCCACCGCACCGGATTTTGGCGCCGAGGTTGCTCGAATCATGGGCCCGGGCGTTCGCGACTTCGTCCAGGCAATGCTCGAGGTCATCCTGAGCCGGTGGCCATTCCAGGTAGAGCTCGCGGCCATTTGCGGCCAGCGCAGCCTCGTGCAGCGTCTTCCATGGAAGACACAGGCTGCCCGCCCTGGCCTCAAATATCTCTACAAAGGCAGGAGCCCCGAAGCTCTCCGTAAACGCCTGCGACTCGGCGACAGCCTGACGTATACCGGCCGTGAGGTCCGCGTTTGGCCGGGGCAGGATCGAAAGGCGCAGCGGCCTGTCCGTGCTGAAAAGGGGTGCAAACGGGATCAATTCGGACAGCCGTCCGGCCGGACAGATGAATCGCGCCAACATCCATGACTCTGACTGGGTCAGGTGTCCCGCGTACTCCCGCACAGCGTTTGCCATAGGCAGTATAGCGGGAGGAAAGAGCCCCGCGTAGTCTACCAATTGCTCCAACAAGGGATGTCGCATGGGGTGGCGTTTGGTGAGCGTAAATGTGGGCGAAATCTCTGCTGCCGAGGATACGAAACCTAAAAAGAAGTCTGGACTAACATATTGGCGGCCAGCATGTGCCTCAGTACCTTTCAGAAGCGGTTTCCAGGTGCTCCCACACGGGCAGTGCTTCCTGGCACCTCTCGGACAAACGACCCTAATCAGACAGAAAAAACGCGACATGAAGCGCATTCCAGGCCTTCTGTGCCTCATCCTTGGTGGGCTCCTTCTCATGGGTGCTGACGGTTGCTCAAGCGACCCGAATGTTGAAGGCGCCAAGCTCGACCTGCGCAACAAAGACTACGACCGCGCGCTCTCCAACCTTGAGAGCGCACTGACGACAAACCCGGACAATGCGGAAGCACTCGAGCTGAAGGGCCGGGTTCTCACCGAGAAAGCGTTTGAAACCGCTGATGCCGACGAGCATAGCGCGCTCATTCACCAGATGGTGGAAGCCTTCAATCGGGCAGCTACGATCGACCCGCTCCTTTTGGGCAATGTGAATCGGAACATGGCTATTGCCTACGTCCGCGAATTTGAGCGGGGAATTCAGGCCTTCAATCGCGGCTCCAACGATAGTGCGCAGTATCTGGAGGCGGCTTCGTATTTCGGAACCGCGGCCCATATCCAGCCGGACTCTTCCGGAGCGTACATCAACCAGGCGTACGCCTACCTCAATGGAGGCTCTGAGCTCGCAGCCGCTGAGCCGTTCGAGATGGCCCTGGAGCTTGGGGACACCGACGTGGAGACCTATAGATTCCTCTCGCGGATCTATCTCAACAATGATCGTCAGGAGGATGCCGTCAAGATGCTCGAGACCGCTTCGGGGAATTACCCGGAGAACATCGACGTACAAGCAGAATTGCTCAACGCCTACCAGGTGTCTGGCCAGATTGAGCAGGCGCTCGACACGTACGCATTGGCAGTGACGAACAGTCCGGACAACAAGCTCTTCCGGTACAACTACGGATCTTTGCTTGTATCCGTGGAGCGTTACGACGATGCGATCACACAGTTGATCGAGGCGGTCAGGATCGACCCGGACTATGGCAATGCCCAGTACAACCTTGGGGCAGCCTTTATCAACAAGGCAGTCGCGGTGAACGATCAGATCAATTCGAAGGATGATGACCTCCGCGAACAGCGCTCGAACCTGTCGCAGGAGGAAATCGCAACGCGAGAGACGGAGATCGATGATCTGGCGAACACGAGGCGCGAACTTTTCGGCTCCGCAATTGGGCCACTTGAGGCGGCCCGGACGCTCTTCGAAGCAAACGGAGAGGACGCCACTGGCGTTTGTCTGGCGCTCTTCCAGTCCTATGTCCAGAACAACCTTTTGGACAAGGCCGAAGAAGTCTCTGTATGTGCAGGCACAGCAGATAGCTGATCTGTGACACATTAAGCATTTGGGATGGGCTCGGATTCGCAGAATCCGGGCCCATCCTGTTTTGTCCATTTGTAGGGAAGCGGGGTTTAGCCGGTTGAAGAACAATAAAAAGGCAGGGTTTGGGACGATGGCCGTTCATGCAGGACAGGCGCCGGATCCGACGTCGGGTGCCGTCATGACGCCCATCTACCAAACGTCTACGTACGCGCAGATTGCCCCGGGTGAGAATCTGGGACACGAGTATGCGCGGGTGACCAACCCGACGCGAAGCGCCCTGGAGGAGAATCTGGCCGCCCTGGAGGGTGCACGCCACGGGATCGCGTTTTCATCAGGCGTCGCTGCCACGGACGCCGTCGTGCGGTGTCTCCGGCCGGGCGATCACATCGTGGCATCAAACGACCTCTACGGCGGGACCTATCGCCTGATGCGAGAGGTCTTTGGTCCGTTCGGCATCGAGTCCGACTTCGTGGACATGTCCAACCTGGACGCGGTCGAGGCCGCGTTTCGGCCGGCCACCCGACTTCTTTGGATCGAGACGCCAACGAACCCGCTCGTCCGGGTAGTGGACATTGCTGGGCTGGCAGAACGCGCCAGGGCGCGAGGCATCGCAGTTGCGGTAGACAATACCTTCGCCACGCCGTATCTCCAGCGTCCGCTCTCGTTGGGCGCGGACCTTGTGGTGCATTCGACAACCAAGTATCTCGGCGGGCATTCCGACGTGATTGGTGGCGCCGTCTGTACCGGGAGCGAGCAGTGGAATGAAAAACTCCGTTTTCTCGTCAAGAGTGCCGGCGCGGTACCCGGCCCCATGGACTGTTTCCTGACGCTGCGAGGCACCAAAACGCTTCACCTTCGCATGCAGCGTCATTGCGAGAATGCAGGCAGGGTTGCCCTGTACCTGGAAGACCATCCGGCCGTGGGACGGGTCTACTATCCGGGCTTGAAATCACATCCCACGCACGAGTTGGCCTCCCGTCAAATGTCTGGTTTTGGCGGAATGGTGAGCTTTCTTCTTAAAGACACGTCGATGCCAGCGGCACTGAAAGTGCTCTCGGGGACTTCGGTCTTTACGCTGGCCGAAAGCCTTGGGGGTGTCGAGAGTCTGATAAATCACCCCGCGACCATGACACATGGCTCTATTCCCCGCGAGGAACGCATTGCAGCCGGCCTCGAGGACAGTCTCATAAGGCTCTCTGTTGGCGTCGAGGATTGTGACGACCTGCTGTCGGACCTGGAAGACGCGCTGGGCTCCTAAAGCCTGGCTTCGAGGCCGAAGAAGATGTCGGTGGACCGGACGGTGTTCGCACCGCTCGCCGTCGAAAAAATCTGAAACGACAGTCCCAGAAGCGGGATCGGAGAGAAGGTGGCTCCCAGACCGGTCTTCAGATACCGCTGGTGCGTCGGAATGGGGTTCTGCGGATCAAAGGCCACTTGCGGGGACTCATTGGAGATGGCCCCGAGGACGAGTCCCTGCAGGAGCACCTGTTTACCCAGGTTCAGTCCCGCCTCGGCGTGCACCAACCACTCGTTGCCGTAATCAGGCTCCGGGGAGTCCCCGCGCGAGAGCCCGAAAAGCCCCGTCCTCACCCGAAAGCCGGCCCCCAGCTGGGCATAAGCCGGCACCGGCCAAAAACTCGTCCCAAAAAACAACATGGCGTCCAGGTCAACCTGGCCCGGACCCAATCCCGGCATCGCGTCTCGATCGTATCCCAGCGGAAGATGAGCGCTCACATTGAGAGCTGACCTGTGGCGACCGTCCGCGCGGAGTCCGATTCTCTCTGAGACGTCCATCCGGAGGGCCACCTTGAGGCGTTCAAAGCCAGACGCGCTCGCCGTGATGGGCCGGTCCGTACCAGGAAGACCTGAAGCGGCTTGAGGATGAGGACTGCTAACGGTAATGCGCTTCCAAGGGAGGAGCGCAATGACGGTCAGGCCATCCCGCAGGCCGTATTCTGCATAGAGATACCTGCTGCTATCCTCAAATCCGTTTGATTCCACTCCGGGCGCGTACGGCGCCAGGGACCCATCCTGCCGGAACTGCTCGTTGGCCGCGGTCTGCTGGGAAGAGACCTTCAGGTAGGCGTGTCCGGCAGGTTGCGTCCACGCCTGACCGGAAGCCGTTCCTGGCACCAGGAGCGCCAGAGCGGCAACGGAAGCAAACAAACACGTGGAAGCCATCCCCTTAAGGATCGGTCCCGGGTCCACAGCCTTCTAGTATTCGACCAAGTCGCGCGCCGCAACCAAGATGTCCTCGTCGTTCGGGAGGAGCGCGCGCTCAAGAGGATCTGCAAACGCAATGGGTGCAAACCGTCCGGCAACCCTGCGCACGGGCGCATCCAAATGGCCAAAGGCCTTGTCCGCCAATTGAGCGGATATTTCCGCGCCCAACCCCAGGAATTCGTAATCCTCGTGGACGATCAGTGCCCGGCTCGTCTTGATCACCGAAGAGAGAACGGTCTCCATGTCGAGAGGCACGATGGTCCTAAGGTCGATGATCTCGGCGTCGATCCCCTCGGCTTCTAGTTGCCGGGCCGCATTCATGGATCGGGCCACCATGGCACCGTAAGTGATAATGGTGAGGTCCTTCCCCTCCCGAACGATCGAAGCCCTGCCAAAGTCCAGCAGGTAGTCAGCGTCTGGTTCGGGCCGTCTTGCGGATGCCGCGCGGTACAGGGCCTTGTGCTCCAGGAAGAGAACAGGGTCCTCGCCGCGAATGGCCGCCTTGAGAAGGCCCTTTGCATCGGCCGCGTTGGAAGGCATGACCACCCTAAGGCCGGGCATGTGGCCGAAGAAGGCCTCGATATTCTGCGAATGGCAAAGCCCGCCGTGGATGTACCCACCAATCGGGACCCGGATAACCATCGGACAACCCCACTGCCCGTTTGAACGGTAGCGGAATGTGGAGACCTGATTTCTGATTTGCTGGAGAGCCGGCCAGATATAGTCGCCAAACTGGATCTCGACGACAGGCTTGAAGCCTAAGGCGGAGAAGCCAACGGCGGTTCCAATGATGCTGGCCTCGGCAAGTGGGCTATTGAAGCAGCGGTCCGAGCCAAATTTGGCCGTCAACTCCCGGGTGGCGGTAAAAACACCGCCTTTGCCGCCGGCAACGTCCTCTCCGTAGACCAGCATCCGCGGGTTGCGGGCCATCTCTTCGTGGAGTGCGTGGTTGATGGCGTCCACCAGGACCACAGGCTCGCCGGAGGGTTTGGTGGTTTCAAAAGCCAATTGCTGAGGTCCATCGTAATAGACATGGTCCATGGCAGTGGCCGGATCCGGGTCCTCCTGCGCGGCCGCCCAGACCGCGGCCTTGTCGACTGCCTTCTGGACTTCGGCCTTCATGGACGCGACCAATTTCGCCGTCAGAAGGCCAGCTCCAAGAAGGCGTTGTTCGAACAGCCGGATCGGATCCACTTCCTTGTCCGCCGCCAACTCTTCGGGCGTTCGGTACTTGGTGTGGTTATCGGATGACGAGTGGGGCATGAGCCGCACCGTCTGAGCCACCAGGCAAACCGGCCCTTTTCCGGCGCGAAGGTGCGCGATGGCCGCCTTCGCCACCGCGTAGGTGGCGAAAAAATCGGTGCCGTCAACCAGGGCGCGGCTGAGTCCCTCGTAGCCGCGGGCCAATTTGAACGCGGATCCTCCTGCTGTCTGCTGAGCGACCGGGACCGAGATGGCGTATCCGTTGTCCTGCACTACAAAAAGAACCGGTGCCTTTTCCCGCGCTGCCCAGTTCAGGGCCTCGTGGAAGTCACCCTGGGACGTAGCCCCATCGCCGCAGGAACAGTAGGTAAAGGCATCCGTGCCGTCCTTGATCTGCCCCAGGGCCACGCCGACCGCGGGAAGGAACTGGGCGCCGACACTCGAGGATACTGGCAGGATGTTGAGATCAGGCGACGAAAAATGCTCAGACATCTGGCGCCCGGCCGAGTTGGGGTCGGCCGCCTTCGCCATGTGGTGCAGCATGATGTCTTCCATCGTACCGCCAAGGCCCAGGTACATGGACATATCCCGGTAGTACATGCTGAACCAGTCGTGCCCCGGGCGACATAACATGCTGATGGCCGCCTGGGCAGCCTCATGTCCCGCACATCCGATGTGGAAGAAGCCACGGCCCTGCTTGAGGAGCGTCAGCATCTTCTCATCCAATCGGCGCGATGTCAGCATCCGACGATAGACGCCGAGAAGCTCGTCGGCATCGAAATCGGCTGGCGTCAGAGGCTCAACCGCGAAGTCGCCCTGCGCCGGCTTGCCGACGATTACCGGAAGTGATCCGTCTGAACTCCCGTCACCGCCCGGAAGCGCTTCCGTCGTTCTTTTCTTGTTCTGAGCAGCTTTGGGCATCGACCGCATGTTTAAATGACCGGATACTCAATGAAAGGCCTCACTGATTTAGACTTGCCGAGGTCGACGAAAGGACGCCTGGAAAGGCCCTGGTCAATCGTCGGTAGAGTCACCTGTAGTGTCGACTCTCCGCGGCTCCTTATTCAAGTGTACGCGCGATTCGAACAGCAGTTTGGTCAGGGGGGGTGAATTTGAGATTCACTCCGCGGTCCCCGGCCGCCTCTGTCACCTACTCCTGCTGAACCAGCGGCAATTCGAACCAGAACCGCGTGCTGCGGCCGGCCGTGCTTTCGACGTGAACCGCCTCCCCGTGGGCGTGGAGAATCTGCTTCACGATGCTGAGCCCCAATCCGGTCCCGCCACTTTTTCTGCTGCGATCCGGATCGACCCTGTAGAAACGCTCAAAGATGTGCTCCAGGTGGTCCTCTGGAATACCCCGTCCTGTGTCAACGACTTCCACCCGGACCTTGTCCAGATGGCGTCGGAACCGGCATCGGACTGTTCCCTCCTCGGAGTAGGCAATCGCGTTATCGATCAGGTTTACCAGAACCTGCCGGATGCGATTTCTGTCCGCATGGACAAAATGAAGGGGATTGCTGGCAATCAATTCGAGGCCCTTTTCGGTGGCCTTCGCCAGCAGTTGCTCGGACACCTCGTCAACCAGCTCCTGCAGGTCGAAGGGCTCAGCCTTGATCAGGTCCTCCCGGTATTCGAGGCGCGCGATCTCGATGAGGTCGTTGAACAGGTTGTTCAACCGCTCCAGATTGGTAAGTCCCTTGCCGGCGTAAAACTTCCGTTGCTGATCCGTCAGTCCGGATGAGGCGAGGGCTTCCAGGTAACCGCCGACCGAGAAAATCGGGTTTCGAACCTCGTGGGAGACGTTGCCGATGAATTCATTCTGAACCGCCGCCATGCGCTGAAGCTCACCGATCTGTCCGCGGTAGGTGTCGGTCATCTTGTTGAGACTGTCGGCCAGGTCCTGGAACTCCGACGCACGCGAATCCACCACGATGGGGGCATCCATGCGACCCTCGCTGATGGCACGTGCGCTGTGTCGGATCGTGTCCAGAGGCTCGGTCACCCTCTTGGCAGCTATCCAGGATCCCAGGAGTGTCAGACACAGCGCCATGATCATCGCAACGATGAGTGTGGCACGCATGCGCTCCAGGAGTGCGATGAGAGGTGGTCTGATCTGGCCCACACGCACCACTAGGCCGGAGTCCGGGCGATGGGTCGCGACAAAGAGCATCTTGAGGGATGACTCGACGCGCTGTTCGTATCGGATCTCTCCATTCGAGATCCCATCCAACTCCGGAACCCCGTTCAAGTCCGCAGAGGAAACTTGCCGGAAGCCGTCGAAATCCAGGACCGTCCCGTCCGGATCAATCACGGTTATCCTGAGGTCCGTCAGCTGCGCAAATTCGCGAACCAGATCCTCTCGCTCCGCCGGATCTGCAGATTCCACACGCTCCGCCATGCGCGCGGCCTGGTGGTAGAGCGTCTGGCGAATTGTGCCCTGGATCTCAGATCCGACCACAAACGTGACGTACAGCCCAACCGCGACCAAGGCGACCCCGACGAACAGAACGAACGTCAGAATCATCCAGGTCTGCGTGGACGCCCTGGTCGGAAATGCAGATCCGATCAGACGCCGACCGGGTTCACCGGAGTTCGAGGAAGGCATGTAGGACCCGCTACCGCTCAGGCCTGCTGCGTCTCTTCTTCAACAAAGCGGTAGCCCACACCGCGAACCGTCTGGATGTGCTGAGCAAAGGAGCCCAGCTTCTCACGAAGGTTCTTGATATGGGCGTCCACTGTACGCTCGGTCACCATCATCGCATCCTTCCAGATGGTCTCCAGAAGCTGCTGCCGGGTGAAAGCTTTACGAGGATGACGAACCAGGTACCGAACGAGCTCAAACTCGGTCAAGGTGAGGCCGAGATCCTTGCCTTCCAGCGAGGCGCGGTACTCGTCTTCGTAGATGGTCAGGTTGCGGACCTGAAGGGTCCGGCTCTCCTCGATGCCGGAACGGCGAAGGACGGCCTTGACGTGCGCCACGATGACCTGCGGCGACACGGGCTTGGTCAGGTAGGCATCGGCGCCCAGCATGAGTCCGCGGACCTGATCGTCTTCTTCGCCCTTGGCTGACAGGAAGATGATCGGAATGGTCTCGGTCTCCACGCGGGAGCGGAGGCGGCGGCAAATCTCGTAGCCGTCTACGCCAGGAAGCATGATGTCCAGCACAATCAGGTCAATGTCCGGCGTGGCCTTGGCAAGGGCATCATGCCCCTCGTGCGCCACGTGGACGTTGAACCCTTCCTGCCGAAGGAAATGAGAAACGACTTCTGCTACATCTTCCTCGTCGTCTACAACAAGAATGTGGAGCTGGGAAGGGTCAAAGGTACTGGCCATTTTTCGTCTTCAGATATTGCGGCTGTTCTGCCGGGTTGGACCATGTGTCGATCCACACAAGCCTACCACAAACGCTCAAGTCGAACGTTTGCGTCCTTTGCTTCGTGAGGAAGCAGAGAAAAGTACGCCGCGGCAGGTGTCGGGCCAACTCTTTGCGCGGGATCCTGGTCCGAATGACGGCCGGGTTGGTCGTTATTCTGGGCGGTATCGTCTGGCAACCCGGCCTGAAATCCGGCAGACCATCTCATACGTGATGGAAAGCGCCTTCTCAGCCTGTTCTGAGCAGGAGGGCCCTCCGCGTCCAAAAAGGACCACTTCATCACCTTCCGACATGGGAAAATCGGGGTCGTCGATGTGTACCATCAGCATGTCCATACAGATTGTGCCGACCATCGGAAACAGGCGACCCCGAATCCCGACCCGACCGACGTTTGACAGCGACCGTGGTACTCCGTCCGCGTAACCGGCCGCAATGGTAGCCACCCTGGTCTCATAGGGGGCCTTCCAGCGGCCTCCGTACGATACAGCAGTGCCGGCGCCAATCCGCTGAACGCGGGCGACGCGAGAAATAAGGCGGGCGACCGGCTCCAGGACATCGGGGGCAGTGTCTCCGCTGGGTTCGTAGAGTCCATAGAGAGAAATCCCGGCTCTCACCAAATCGGAATGCTTCAGTGCCTCTGGACTCGTCCAGCATCCCCCGCTGGCGGCCACGTGAACCGGACACCCGACGGGTCTGGCGCTCGCCAGGAAATCACTCCAGGTGGCAAGTTGGGCTGTCGTCCTGGCCCGGTCCGGGAGGTCGGCGCCGGCCAGGTGGGTGCAAACTCCGGTGAGCGCGACGTGGCCGGCACCGCCAAGCATGGCCAGGGCGCTGATTGCCCGTTGGGGCTCCAGGCCGAGCCTAGTCATCCCTGTATCTACGAGGAGTTGCACCCTGAGCGGCGTGTCACATTGCAACACAGCCATTAGTATCGACTCCGATCCCACCGTCAGGTCAAGCTCATTCTCCGCAAACCATGGGAGCTCAGCCGGCAATGGTGCACCGAAAACCAGGATGTTTCCGCTGATTCCGGCTTGTCGGAGCGCAATGCCTTCGTCCAGGGTTGCGACGGCGAAGTGCTGCACGCCCTCCGCAAGCAGGCATTGCGCCACGCGCTCCGCACCGTGACCATACGCGTTGGCTTTAACCACGGCCATTACGGGGCGAGGGGCGACGCGGCGCCGGATGGTGGCCAGGTTGCGCCGGAGGGCACCAAGATCAACCTCGGCTATGGTAGGACTGTGGCTGACGGACTCTGGAGGACTCAACAAGATGGCTGGGCTGGTCGAAGGGATGTATGGTACGGCACGTGGGTCCACTTGAAGGTGTGGGTTTTTGTTTGAGAATCAGGCCAAGGCGTGATCCGGCTCTCATCGCGCCGTACATAGCCGTTGCGGTCTGTCAAACGCCCTGGCCGCTGACGCCTATGCCGCTATCCCTGTTTCAGTTCGACCCAATCAAGAAGGCATTAACCGGCCTTTTTGTGCTGGGAACCGCCGGTGCGGGCACAGAGCTACTCCTGCTTGGGCACTACGAAGACTGGACCCAATGGATACCTTTGACCCTGCTGACTTTTGGCTTGGGGATCAGCCTGGTGACCCTCATCGCTCCAGGCCGTCGAAGCCAAATCTGGTTTCGATGGATGGGGATTGTGTACGCAGCGGGTGGGCTCCTTGGTATCTTCCTGCACTTAAAGGGGAATCGGGAGTTCGAGCTTGAGATGTATCCTGACCTGGGCGGGGCAAAACTCATGGGCGAAGCCCTGACAGGAGCTACGCCTGCCTTGGCGCCGGGCGTCATGGTCCAGCTCGGCCTCTTGGCCATCATCATCACATTTATCGCGAGCGGGCGTGCGGCGCCGGTATCGCCTGACTGATCCCAAACCGGGGTCTGAATAATTATGAATAAGACTCTTCTTTTCGCGCTCTTTCTGGGCTTTGGGATGCTCGGTTGTTCGTCTCCCAAATCGGAAACCGCCCCCGAGGCCGTAGGTGCGGCCAGTGCCACGGCAGTCGACGGGATGTCTCAGACGGTTGCGCAAGGACCGATGAACGCCAACTATGCAACGGTGGAAGACCTGGCGGCCGCAGAGGGCATTGGCGCTGGATTGGCTGAAACAATTGTCGCCGGTCGGCCCTACCTCCGTGCGACAGACCTGGCCGCCGCGATCGCGTCATCCGTGGATGCGGACCGGCTTGAGTCGGTGCTCCGTATCGCCTGGATCCCGCTGAACCTGAACGATGCGGGTCGCGAGGAAATCCTCATGATACCCGGCGTAGGAGACCGCATGGCACACGAATTTGAAGAGTACCGCCCGTACGTTTCCATGGCACAGTTC
The DNA here is from genome assembly GCA_047619685.1 of Rhodothermales bacterium. Lineage (GTDB taxonomy): Bacteria > Bacteroidota > Rhodothermia > Rhodothermales > UBA10348 > JABDJZ01. Next base: position 52,418 of record JBLHLC010000004.1, on the reverse strand, counting down.
CGCAGGGAAATGGGCAAGTACGTGGACGACGCGGAGGTCGAGCGGTTGGCAAGCTTCGTGTTCGTGCCGATTGACCTCAATACGGCCACCGAGGAAGAGATTCTGGCCATCCCCGGCGTCGGCGCCCGCATGCTGCGCGAGTTTCGGGAGTACCGTCCCTACGCTTCCATGGAGCAGTTCAATCGGGAGATCGGCAAATATGTGGACGACGTTGAACTGGCCCGCCTGGCGCGCTACGTCGAGATTCGGAACAACTAGTTTTTACCCTCAATTGGAATTCCAATGACGCAAGCGGACCTCCTGATTCACGGCGGTGAAATTCTTGACCCTGAGTCGGGCGAAACCCGACGGGCCGACCTTCTGATAAAAGGCGGGGTCATCGCCGAAATCGGTGTCGGCCTGAGCGCAGGCGACACCCCGACCCTGGATGCAACTGGCAAGCTGATTTCGCCGGGTTGGATGGACATGCACGTTCATTTCCGCGAGCCCGGACAGGAGCACAAGGAGACTATTCTGACCGGGTGCGCGGCGGCGGCCTTCGGCGGTTTCACGGCCGTTGCCTGCATGCCGAATACGATACCCCCCATCCATACGCGCGATGTGGTGGAGTTCATCATCAAGCGGTCGTCCGAGACCGCCGTGAATGTCTACCCGATCGCGGCCGTATCCATGGATCGGGCCGGCAAGAAGTTGACAGAAATGGCAGACCTGGCCGACGGCGGGGCGGTGGCCTTCAGCGACGACGGGACTCCGGTGAGCGATGGCGGCCTCATGCGTACCGCGCTTGAGTACTCCTCCATGCTGGGGCTCCCGGTGGTCAATCACATGGAAGACCTGACGCTGAATCCGCACGGTCATATGAACGAGGGCGCTGTCTCCACGCGGCTTGGCTTACCCGGAATCCCGGGTTTGGCAGAGGAGGTAATGATTGCCCGGGACATCCTGATTGCCGAGGCCACGGGAGGCCACGTTCACGTTGCCCACATCTCTACCGGCCGCGCTGTCGAGTTGGTCCGGGACGGAAAGGCCCGGGGAATAAACGTCACTTCCGAAGTTTGCGCGCACCACTTTGCCCTGACCGACGAAGACCTGGGAGCCAGCCACTACGACACAAACTACAAGATGCATCCGCCGCTTCGCACGGCGGCGGACGTGTCCGCCATGAAGGAGGGTCTTCGGGACGGTACCATTGACGCCATCTGTACAGACCACGCGCCTCACGCGTCGTTTGAGAAGGAAGTGGAGTTCACCGCGGCCCCGTTCGGGATTCTTGGGCTTGAGACCGCCTGGGGGCTCACTGGAAGGGAATTGGTGGTGCCCGGTATCCTGAGCGTCGCAGAGGCCGTGCGAAAGGTGACCGTGGAGCCTCGTCGGATCATGGCGATCGAGCAGCCGAGCATCCAGGTTGGCGCCAAGGCCAATGTGACCGTCTTCGATGCAACTACCGAGTGGACTTTCGAGGCCCGGCATATCAAGTCCAAGAGCAGGAACACCCCCTTCGTGGGCGCCAGGATGGTGGGCAAGGCCTGGGCGATTTACAACAACGGGCGCCTGGTCGAGAACGAGGCATGACACCAACCTCCCCGTCAGACAGGCGCACGGTGGGCGTCTTTTTCGGGGGTGTTTCTCCCGAGCACGAGGTGTCCGTCATCTCGGCTCTACAAGCCATGGCCGCGCTGCGCACCGACCGTTGGGAGGTCGTGCCGGTCTACATTGCAAAGGACGGAAAATGGTGGTCGGGCGCCGCCTTGAGAAACGCAGAGACGTTCAAAAAAACGCTCGAAGAATCGGCGTCACTCTTTAGGGTTCAGATAGCACCGGGAGCGGGTGGGCTTTGCCTGACTCGCATTCCCGACGGGTCCTTTCGGGGTCGGCTCTCTGCGGTTCTCCGGCCCGGTCCGCGACTCCATATCGAGGTCGTTCTTCCAGTCCTTCACGGGGGTGCCGGAGAGAATGGCTCGTTGCAAGGGCTGTGCGAGACCCTGGGTGTCGCGTATGCTGGAAGCGGACCCGTCGCAGCCGGTCTGGCCATGGACAAGGTGGCCGCCAAACGCTGGGCCGCCACGTTTGATATTCCTCAGGTCCCGTTTGAGTCGTTCGCGGAGTCGGCCTGGGCGGGCTGTGAGGAGGCTATCCTGGACCGCGTCATGGGAACACTGGGTTTCCCGGTCATCGTAAAACCGGCGTCGTTGGGCTCCTCGATTGGCATCACAAAAGCCTCAACAAGGGACGAACTCGACGCGGCGGTGGAGGAGGCTTTCCGGTACGACGAGGTTGTCGTCGTGGAGAAGGCGGTCACGAACCTGCGAGAACTCAATTGCTCCGTACTGGGAAGGCAAAGCGCCGCCAGGCCATCCGTGCTGGAGGAGCCGCTCTCGGGAGACGAACTTCTCTCCTTCAGGGACAAGTACCTGAGAACGGGCGGGACAAAGGCGGGCGCGCAGGGAATGGCCTCGCTGGACCGCAAAATTCCCGCGGCGGTCTCTGAGCAAATGACCGCGGACGTGAGAGGACTGGCGGTCCAAATCTTCGAGGCTTTCGACTGCCAGGGCGTGGTACGCATCGACTTTCTGCTGGACGGTGACACCGGGAAATTCTATTTCAACGAGATCAACACGATGCCGGGCTCTCTGTCGTTTTACCTTTGGGAACCGACGGGCGTGGCTTTCCCCGAACTTTTGGACGAAGTACTGACGCTGGGTCTCGAGCGTTTCGTCCGCCAGGCCGGACGCATACGTTCCTACGACGTGAACCTCCTCTCGGAAAAGGACCTGGGCGGACTCAAGGGCTCGAAAGGCTGACCTTGGTATGATTCGGCTACTGGGCATACCATACGACGCATCCTCGTCCTTCAAGCGAGGGCCGGCGCACGGTCCGGATGCGGTTCGAGAGGCATTGCAATCTCCTTCTGCCAACGCGTTTGCCGAGGATGGCGCGGAATGGCCGGAAGGGGCCTGGCACGATGTCGGGTCCGTAGCATTTCAGACGCCGGGCGGTACCCGCTGGGACGGATCTCCAGAGGCTGCCAAGCGGAGGGAGGCGGAGCGGGACCTGATCACGCGGGAGGTGGCGCGCCACCTCGCCGAGTCGGGTCCGCTGCTTTCAATCGGGGGGGACCACAGTGTTTCGTTTCCCGTCCTTCGTGCGTTTGCGGCCCGCCACCCTGGATTGACCATCGTACACCTGGACGCCCACGCGGACTTGTACGACCAGTTTGAGGGAGACCGGTTTTCTCACGCCTGCCCATTCGCACGCATAATGGAGGACGGCTTGGCGACCCGCCTGGTTCAGGTAGGCGTCCGCACGTTAACCACCCACCAGCGGGCGCAGGGGGACCGATTCGGGGTCGAGACGCTGGAGATGAGGCACGGGTTCGGGCCGCTTCCGCCGGTTGAAGGGCCGATCTATGTGTCGTTGGATCTGGATGTTCTGGATCCTGCGTTTGCGCCGGGCGTGTCGCATCATGAGCCGGGTGGCCCCTCCACGCGCGATGTAATAGGCATGCTGCAAGGACTGGAAGGCCGGATCGTGGGCGCCGATATCGTCGAGTTAAATCCAGCGCGGGACATCCAGGGAGTCACTGCAATGGTTGCCGCAAAACTGGCGCGCGAGTTGATGGCAGCCATGGCTCGCGGGCAATGATCAGGCGCCTCCTTCTCGGCGCGTTTCTGGCCGGTTGCCAGGGTAGTCCGACCTCGCCGCCGCCGCTCCTGATTGCCTCCTCGGCCAATTTTTCCCGGACCGCGGGTGTTTTGGCAAAGGCCTTCACCCAGGAAACCGGAATTCCGGCCACGGTGGTCTCCAGTTCGACGGGGAAGCTCTACTCACAGATAGAGGCCGGAGCGCCCTTCGACGTCTTTTTTGCAGCGGACACGCTTCGGCCTGCACTCTTGGCGCGGAACGGGACGGCGCTCCCGGGTTCGCGGTGGACCTATGCGCGGGGCGTGGTCGTGGTCTGGACGCCTGGGTCCGGTTCCGGGGGCGAGCGGGCTGCGGGGGCAGTGGTCGCGGAGCCAGGAGATGGTGGGGCTGGGGAGCCCGGAGCCGCGGAGTCCGGGGCCGCGGAGAAGGCGGTTCTGGCCGACCCGACCAACCGCGTGGCCTTGGCAAATCCCAAGCTTGCGCCTTACGGTGTCGCCGCCGCGGCCATTCTGGACGCGTTGTCCAGCCCGGCTTCAAGGGTCCAGGGCGAAAACGTACTACAGGCCTACCAGTTCGCCGTGTCAGGCAATGCCCAGGCCGCCGTCGTGTCGCTATCCATGGTTGACCGGGCGCCCGTGTGGATCGTGCCGGATTCCTTGTATCCTGAGGTGTTGCAAGGCGCCGTTGTTCTGCGGGACACAGACGCCACGCGCAGTTTCAAGAGATTCGCATTGAGCCAACAAGCTGCCACAATCATAACCGACGCCGGATACGCCCTGCCAGTCGGGGCGCAAGGCCGCTAGATGGAGACCATTCATCCGGATCTTCAAGCCGCGTGGGTGACGCTGCGCCTGGCGATGATGACCACGGTCGTCCTTCTGGCGGTCGGAACGCCACTGGCCTGGTGGCTCCACCGAACCAAAAACCGAATGCGGTTTGTGGTCGATGCGCTTGTCGCCCTGCCGCTGGTTCTGCCGCCGACCGTTCTCGGGTTTTACTTGCTGCTTCTTCTCGCGCCGTCCGGGCCGGTCTCCCGGTTTCTTGGCGCGGATTCAGGCCTGGCCTTCACCTTTTGGGGCCTGGTCATTGGCTCGGTTCTGTACTCGCTTCCGTTCGTGGTGCGTCCCATCAGGCACGCCTTCGATGCCATTGGTCACATGCCCATGGAAGCCGCAGCCACATTGGGAGCCGGACCCTGGGACCGGTTCTGGAACGTGGCTGTCCCGCTGGCCAGGCCGGGATTTCTGACGGCAGCGGTTTTGGGATTTGCCCACACGGTGGGCGAGTTCGGGGTGGTCCTGATGATTGGTGGCTCGATCCCAGGCCAGACCAAAGTCCTCTCTGTGGCGATCTATGAACACGTGGAATCGCTGGAGTTCGTCCGCGCGCACGTTCTTTCCGGCGGATTGCTGGGATTGTCCTTCGTCCTGCTACTTCTTGTGTACGGCCTCAATGGGCGGTCGGCAGGGGTGTGGCGATGAGCATCTTCGCGAATCTGAAATTCGGTGGGCTGCTGGACGCTCAGCTGGAAATGCCCGCCGAGGGCGTGACGGCGGTGATTGGTCCCTCTGGAGCCGGCAAGACGCTTCTCCTCCGGTCGATGGCTGGCCTGGAGCGGGCCGACGGAACCATCCGGATCGGCGGTGAAGTCTGGCAGGACGAATCAGTCAGGTTGCCGGCTTTCAGACGTCGCGCCGGGTTCGTGTTTCAACACCCCAGCCTCTTGCCACACCTCACGGTAAAGCAGAACCTGGAGTTCGGTGCCAAACGCCGCGGAAGGCACGGTGTGGCTGCCAGTTCTCTTGCTGTTGGTGAAGCCGCGGACATGATGGGATTAAGGGGGCTGATGGAACGCCGACCGGACAAACTCTCGGGCGGCGAAAGTCAGCGGGTGGCCGTGGCGAGGGCGCTGCTCACCGATCCGCGGATCCTGCTGATGGATGAACCGGTTTCGGCGCTGGACGCAGCATCGCGAAAGGACGTCCTGGCCCACCTCGTTCGGCTCCGCGAACGCCTGGATATTCCGATTCTCTACGTGACCCACGACCTCGACGAGGTGGCCCGCATCGCGGACCACCTCGCCCTGATCGAGGCCGGCGCCATCCGAGCATCTGGGCCGTTGGCCCAGATGCTCGCACGGCTCGACCTGCCCTTGAGTCACCGTTCAGACGCGGAGTCCGTCTTGACGGGCTCCGTGTCGGGGTATGACACAGAGCATCGCCTGCTCGAGATTCGGACGGCTGCGGGACTTTTTCGCGCGACATCGGACCCGGTGCCCCCAGGCACGCCGGCGCGGGTGCGCATACGGGCGCGAGATGTCTCCCTGACGCTGGCGCGTCAGGAGGGCACAAGCATCCTGAATATTGTGCCGGCAACCGTAGACGAGGTGGATGCCTCGCACGATGAGAAGGCCGTCATCCGGCTCCTGGCGGGCGGAGTCCCGCTTCTTGCGCACGTCAGCCGGATGTCCGTTACCAAATTGGGCCTTCGCCCCGGTCAGGAGGTCTACGTGCAGGTCAAGAGTGTTGCGGTTCTGTCCTAAATCCAGAATCATGCGGCCATGAATGTGTCTTTCACCCGCAAGTCCGACGGCTCGTGCGTGCTGCGATTTGATCGCGCCGACGGGAGCGCGACGTGGCAGCGCCGCGAGGGTGAGTTCTTCGCGCTCCACGACATGACGCACTACGCGCTCGAAACGGTGCTCGGACTGGAGTGGGGATTCTTCGGGCTGGTCGCCAGTGGATAGGGCATCAGTGATTTCGGTACGCCATGGCCGCTGGCGCGGACCTGGCGACGCCTCGGCCCATCACCGAGGCAGAACTGGACGGGGCAAGGGGTCGGTTTCAGAAGACCGCGTTCGCCTGGAAGATGCTGGCCGAGGGCGAAACGCTCATCCCGGACTATCCGGTGTCCTCAGAAGCCAAAAGGTGAGCCAAGGACTGGTCATTACAGCACGCACGCCGCGCCCGCTATCAGACGACCTCCTCCACGACTGACTCCCCGCGGCTCCTGTCTCCGCTCGTCCAGTGCCAACTTTCGTGTAGACGCAATCGGCCGTCCACCAGTAATTCCGGGTTGGACCGGCACGTACCCGTCATCAATTCGCCTGAGGCGTTGACGTGTGAGTACCGCATATCGAGCCGACCTGAGCCATCCACAGTGGCGACCAGCGTGCCAAAGCGGACGCCGCCGCCCTCATAGGTCGCCCACACAAGGTCGTCGCGCTGCCGGTAGTGAAACACGGTCCGTGCGCTCACTTCTCCGTTCGCGGAGTTGGCGATGGCAACGAACCGCCGGCCGTCGTAGTTGAGCTGATCCATGCTTTCAATTTGGCTTGGTACTCCATCTCCTTCAGGCTGGCGGGCACCGTGCCTCCTTCAATACCCGCTTTCGAGAGGGAGGATGCTTCTCAATGTGCTTTGCGGGGCGAATCGGTCGCGCCGCGAAATTGCCTCCGCAGTTTGGACAAACGGAGTCCAGGATCCCCTCCGCACAACCGCGGCAGAACGTGCACTCGAAGGTGCAGATCATCGCATCAGGTGAATCGTAGGGGAGGTCCCGGTGACAGCATTCACAGTTCGAGCATGTAGGCCGGGTCCTGAGGTTTCTGGGGGTGTGGGAGCGTCGCGCGAGGGCTGGCTAATTTGCGGCGAGTAACTCACTTGCCGGTTGGCCGGTTCAATGCTTCCTCGCAAACAGGAGACGCTCAGCGAGATCTGAGATCGACCAATCCTCTGCGATGAGGCCCTCTCGGAACCGGCTCCTGACCATGTCGCCAAACGAGTTGACGACCACGGGCAGGGAAGCCCTTGAAGGCGCCCTCGTGGGTCCCTTTCAGGGTTCTTTGCCAAGGAATTCGGTCCTCGCCTTCCAGGAGAATCTCCACCTCGACCTCCAGATCAGGAAAGGCACTGTGAAGCATGCCGAGGTATTTACGAAGAAAGTCGTGACCACCGTACATGTCGCGGTCTGTGACGTGAGCCACGTAGTCCGCCGCAAAGAATTCTCCGATCGCGTCCAGGTTGCCGTTGGCAAAGAGCACGGTGTGCGCGGCTTGGATCTTGTTGGCAGGTGACTGGCCCATTCGAGGGCTCCTCATTGGGGTGAAATAACTAGTGTCCTCGCTGGGATGATTCGGGCGGTCTCGCCCGGCTCAGGGTCGTCGATTCCGGGTAGGCAGCACCATGTCATCTTCGGAAACACCGCCTTGGTCTTCGAGAAACGCGAACCGCCACCGACGGTCGGGATCGTCAAAGATGACCTTGGAAGGGTCAAATGCTTCTGGATCGAACGGGGCTCCCAACCACGCCAGATAGGACTCGTGTTCCGGATGCTGAGGATCGGAGATGCCGGCTAGGAATTCCGCATATCCGCCGATCCCCCCACAGTCCTCGGGAGGACACTGCCGCCTGCCGCCGATACATTGCGGGTAGGTTTCCCCTTTGTCTACCGGCATGATCGCCTCCAGGCGGACGTCATGCAGCCAACCGTCGCCAAAATCATATTCGTAGACGGCCTTTCGCTGGTTCAAGCCGAAATAGCTGGTTATGGGGATTTCCCAACCCGGGAGGAAATCATCCCCGTACTCGTCAGGAACGCCGATCTGAGCCTGCTTTCGGGTGTACGGATGCCGCACCGAGAACAGGTGCAGGTGGTAGTCCAGCCAGCCGTCCATCGCTGACTGAAAGGCCACATGAAGGCTCCAGAAGGAGTATTCCTCGGGGACAACAACTCGGCGCCAGATTGGAGGCTTTATGCCCCGGAGTGTAATCTTGAATTGCAGGACGTGCTTCATGTGTTTGGGATTGCCATGGGTGCTGCCCACCCCGAAATAATTCGCTGAGACGTCCATGCCCCGGTCAGCCTGTGATAGACAAAATAGCTCCAAGGAGCGGCCGGCGCGCCCGTCCTCAAAAACCGACAGGTGACCCAAGGACTGGCCGCCCCGCCCTCGGCCTCGGCCTTCGGTGCCATCCTCTGCCCGCCGCTCACGCTCGTCCCAGCGTAGACCGGCCCTGCCGGGGCGCAGATCATCCAGTCGAGAACACGGTCCTCCGCGACCCGGCACGCGGATTGACATTCGTGTGGTGAACCAGCCCGGAAACTGACATGCGCCTCTTTCTTCTTCTCCCCGTTCTTCTGGCAGGCTGCACAAGCCTCAACACCCAAAGCGCCCCCGACGGCGACCTTTCCTGGCTCATCAGGTCCCTGCAGGATGAGGGTGTGTTTATTCTGGAGCGCCCCCACGGTGGGTCTGTGGCGCCTGCAACCTCCAGCGTCCGACTGATTCTGAACGGGCAGGAGTCGTTGGAGGTGTACGAATTCGACAGACTGGAAGAGGCCGAGACAACGGCCCGGCAATGGTCATATCAATTAACTGGCAAGGATGTGTACCTGCGGGAGCAGTTGGTTGTGGTCCGCAACAGCAGGCGCGACACGGGGCTGAGCGGGACGCTCCACAAGCTGCTTGGGTCAACGATTTGAGAATTCGCTGGCCCCACGGGGCCTCTGGTAGCGGGCGGTCCCAGCGTGTTCGTACCCTTCGGCCATGCGCCTCATTCTGATACCCTGCCTGCTGCTCTCGCTGACCCCAGTATCGGCCTGCGCAACTCCTCAGGACGCCTCCCAACAGGACGCGCCCGCGGGTGGCATCACCGGAACGGTAATCCACCACCCGGATTTTGCGTCCGAGTTCGTGGACGCGCGAAATGTGGACATCTGGCTGCCGCCTGACTACGAAGAGGGCAATGCCAGGTACCCCGTGCTTTATATGCACGATGGGCAGAACCTCTTCGACCCCTCGCAGAGCTACATCGGCGTGGATTGGGGCGTGGATGAGGCGATGACCGACCTCTTTGAGGGAACGGGTCGCTCAGCCATTGTTGTTGGAATCGCCAATACGCCGAAGAGGCTTGTCGAGTACATGCCCCGAGGGATGGCCGAAGGGTGGACGGATGCCCATCGCCGGGATGTCCTGGGGCGCAGGACGCTCGATGATCTTGCGTCCGACGCCTACCTGAAGTTCCTGGTCGATGAACTCAAGCCCTGGGTCGACGCCACCTACCGGACCCAACCGGGCCCGGAACACACCATGGTGGCCGGGTCCTCGCTGGGCGGGCTGATTTCGATCTATGCCTTGACGGAGTACCCCGACGTTTTTGGTGTGGCCGGCGGCATATCCACGCACTGGCTGGAAGTGGGTGATGCGGCGCTCGAGTATCTGGACGCCACCCTTCCGGTGCCCGGCACCAATCGTATTTACTTTGACTACGGGACAGAGACGCTGGATGCGGACTATGAGCCGTGGCATGTGCGGATAGAAACGCTAATGCGCGGGAAGGGGTACGGAGACTCAGACCTGGCCGTCCTGAAGTTTGGAGGGCACGACCACTCGGAGCGGTCATGGAAGCGGCGCATGCCGTCCGTTCTGGCCTGGATGATGGCGCCGGATCTTTCGACCCCGGTAGACGGCGCCCGGGTCCTGCATGACCAGGCCTACCTGTCCTCGGATGACCGTGGAGGGCGAAAGGTGGGAACGCCCGGTTCCGAAGACGCCCGCCAGTACATCCGGGAGGCCCTCGAGGAGGCCGGTGTGACCGGCGTCTCGGAGCAGACGTTCACGTTTGGCGGCACCCAGGGCACCAACGTGTATGGAATCGTTCCCGGCACCGATCCGGCCGCGGGGGTCATCGCGCTTACAGCCCATTACGACCATCTTGGGATCCGCGGTGACGAGATCTACAACGGAGCGGACGACAATGCCTCAGGGACTGCGGCCATTCTGGGAATCGCCAGGGCACTCGTCCAAAATCCCCTCCGCCACACCGTTTTGGTAGCCGCGCTGGACGCCGAGGAAAGCGGTCTCCGGGGCGCGCGGGCCCTGGTCGAGGACCTGCCTGTGGATGAGGATCGGATCATTCTCAACCTGAACCTGGACATGGTGTCCCGCAGCGAGGCGGGAGAACTCTATGCCACGGGCGCTCGCCACTACCCGGCGCTCAGGGAAATTCTGGAACCCATCGTCGACGGCTTGCCGGTCGCCCTGATCTTCGGCCACGACCAACCCGGGACGGGGTCAGACGATTGGACCAACGCATCAGACCATGCCCCATTTCACCAGAGAGGCATCCCGTTCCTCTACTTTGGGGTAGAGGACCATCCCGGGTATCACGCCCCGTCAGACGTGTTCGAGGACACCACGCCGGCGTTTTACCTGGAAGCGGTGGCTACTATCTACGAGATCATGTCCACCCTCGACAGAGAATTGAAGGGGCGGGTCCCCGGACAGCAATGACCAGCGTCTCCGCCCTATGGCAGTTCCCGATCAAGTCCTGTGCCGGCGTCCCGTTGGAGCAGGCCGAGGTGGGACCTCGGGGATTCGGCGGCGACAGGCGCTGGATGCTGGTAAACCCGGAAGGGGGCCACGTCACCCAACGGGAAATAGGGGCGCTGGCCAAGGTGAAGTGCTCCGCCACGAAAACAGGGATCTCCTTCGCCGAGGGGCCTGACGTCCTTTTCGCCTCGGTCGTGACTCCGGTCAGAGTCACCATATGGGGAGACACAGTGGACGCGCTGGAAGCTCCGAAAGAGGTGTCAGCCTGGCTGTCTGGCCGCCTCGGCGCTCCGCTCCGCCTTGTCTATATGTCTCCCGAATGCGTCCGGCCGGTCAGCCCGGAGTTTTCCGATCCGGGAGATGAGGTGAGTTTTGCCGATGGCTTCCCGATCCTGGTGATCAGCGAAGCCTCCCTCGCGTCGCTGAATCGGCACCTGGAAACCGATATCCCGATGCTGCGCTTTCGTCCGAACGTGGTCGTGCAAGGCTGTGATCCTTTCGCCGAAGACACCTGGCGCCGCATCCGGGTCGGGAGCATCGAGTTCGACGTCGCAAAGCCGTGTGCCCGATGTGTGGTCGTGGACACAGATCCTCAGACCGGGATCCGAAAGAAGGGCGTCCTGTCAACGCTCTCCAAATTCCGGCGCGTCGACAACAAGGTGCTGTTTGGACAGAACGTGATCCCTCGGGGAATCGGCACTATCCGGGTAGGCGATCCGGTAGAGATATTGGAGATCGGACCAGGAAATCCGGCGCTTTAGGGCAAAGGTCTAGACGTAACGGTCTTTTCTGACCCCTTTTCTAGTCTTAATCTACGTGTGTCATGACAGGACACGTGCTCGTACTGAATCAGGACTACCGCGCACTAACCATTTGCAGTGTGCAGCGGGCAACGATTCTTGTGTTCCTGCAAAAGGCTGAATTGGTGTCGGCCGAGACTGGTCGGTATATCAGATCGAAGACCCAGGCGTTTCCGTGGCCCAGCGTGGTGCGGCTCAGGGCGTACGTATCCATACCGTACAAGCGAATCTCATTGACCCGCAAGAATGTCATGTGCCGGGACGGAAATCGCTGTCAGTACTGCGGCGATCGGACTCGGCTGACGATTGATCACGTGGTGCCCAGGTCACGCGGTGGCAAAGATTCGTGGGAGAACCTGGTAACGGCGTGTGTGCCGTGCAATAACAAGAAGGGTAGCCGAACGCTCGAGCAGGCTGGCCTTGAGCTCCGCAAGAAGCCGTTCAGGCCCAGCCACGTCATGTTCATCCGTGATTTCGTGGGCACCCTGGGGGACGACTGGAAGCCCTACCTGTTCATGGCTTGACCCGCGTGAACTCTTGATCCAGCCCGGTAAAACACCCGAACCGGGATGAAGGCCGGAGGTTGAAGCGGGTGTGTCGGCCAGGAGCCGCACGAACCTTAGGAGGCTGTTGAACAATTGGCGCACACCATTCTACGGCGGCGGAACGCCATCTGCGGCGTTGTCCCTCCTCGCAATGGCGGTGCCATTACTCGTCAGGACGCCTTGCATCTGGCATTCCGGCGCTCGTAGTCTGGCATACTCCCCTTATTCAACAGCCTCCTAGGCTAAACCAAGGTGGAAGCGTGGAATCAAGAATGTCGCGGGCCGTTGCCCGACTCTCGTGGATTGTCCCGATCCTGCTCATGGCGCTCTCGGCGCAGCAGTTCATGGTCGCCAGCAGCATTGGAGAGACGCTTCGCAGCGGCGAGGAAGCGGAAGCCCAGGTCCTCCGGTACTTTCGCTCTGACCGCAAGGACGTCACGCTCGCAGAGGTCGATCTCAGGGTCCGCCTGAGCGACGGCTCCGAGCGCACCTGGAACCACGTGGCCTTGCCTTACACGATCGCCCATCGCATTGACGAGGCTGATTCTGTGATGGTCAGGGTGCGTACCGGCGCCTCCCCGGAAGTGGTCCTGAGCGCCATCGCAGGCACCCAGCGGCGTATCGCGCTGAGCAACGGAGCCATGAGCTTCATCGTGTTCCTGATTGCCCTGGCAGGCGTCTGGTCCTGGAACCGGTACGTGAGCAGGCAGCCGGTGGAGCCCGTACTCACGGCATAAGAACGCCTGTCCGACTCCGGCCTCGGATCTCCCGCCCCGGATCCTGAGGCAGCGTAAGAAGCCTGTTGAACAAGTGGCGCACACCATTCTACGGCGGCGGAACGCCATCTGCGGCGTTGTCCCTCCTCGCAATGGCGGTGCCATTACTCGTCAGGACGCCTTACATCTGGCATTCCGGCGCTCATAGCCTGGCATACTCCACTTATGCAACAGACTTCTAGCGAATCGTCCGCGTGAGCGTAGTGGGTTCGTCGGGGTAGAGTCCCTGGACAAATTCCGTGTAGCCATTGAACGGCAGCGTCTCGCGGCGTTCGATGTTCACCTCACTCTGGATATACCGCTCACTCGCCTGGGTCCATCTGGGATGGGGGACCATGGGGTTGACGTTGGAGAGGAATCCGTATTCGGCGGGCTGGAGCTTATTCCAGAAGGTGGCGGGCTGCTTGTTGGTGAACTTGAGTTCGGTGATGGCCTTGGGGCCCTTGTATCCGTACTTCCAGGGCAGGACCAGCCGCATGGGGGACCCGTTCTGCTTGGGAAGCGGCTCGCCGTACATGCCTGTCGCCATGAATGCCAGATCGTTCATGGCTTCGTTCAGGCGGAGGCCCTCGAAGTAGGGCCAGTCGTACCACGGCGCATTCGTAATGCCGGGCATCTCTTTGGGTTTGTCCGCGGAGAGAAAGGCCACGTGCGTCGCACGAGATGTCGGGGCGCACCGTTCAATCAGTTTCTTGAGCGGAAAGCCGGTCCACGGGATTGTCATGGACCACGCCTCTACGCACCGGAACCGGTACACGCGTTCCTCAAGATCCATGGACTCGATGAGTTCGGCCACGTCGATCTCAAATGATTTTTCAACCAGCCCGGATACCTTGATCGTGGACGGGAAGGGATTGTAGTCTCCCACCAGCGGCCAGACGTTCTTCAGGTCTCCAGCTGAAATGAACTCGTAGAAATTGTTGTACGAAGAAGCGGCCAGACGTTCGGTGAGCGGCCTCTCCGCGACGGCGAAGGTCTCGTTCCTTGAAGCCGGGTAGCCTCCGCGGGGCGCATTCTCAGGAATCGTATCCAACGGACCCGCGTGCATGATGGAAGGCCCTGCCTTGGCCATGCAACCCGGAGTTAGGGCAGCACCGGCTACAACCAGCCCGGAGGTCTTGAGGAATTGCCGCCTGTTGGCATAACCCGATGGTTCCGTAACCTGACTTTCGGGCAGTTGCCAGGGACGGGGTATGATGATTCCAGCCATAGTTGTAGTCGGTTCACGGCGTATTCGCATGGCTCAACGCCACGATGATTGGTCGGTTCAACCGTTCAGCGAACCATCCGACAGCTGGGCTGTTTGCACACCAGTTCTTTCACGCGGCTGACCAAAATCCTGTTGGGGGTGCCCGATCATCGGGCTGAGATCATACCCTTGGAACCTGAACCGGATAATTCCGGCGGAGGAAAACAGCGCTTGTGCGTCAGCACGGGCGGCCCCAGGATGAAGCGGAGCCGCCAATCGCGCGATAGAAATGTCTTTCAATAAGCTGGGCACCCTTCTGGGGGCAGCCATCCTTCTGGGTTTCGGCGTTCTGCCGTCCTCTCCAGTTTCAGCACAGGTCCTGAGTGGTACCGTCACCGCGGAGAACGGCCGCGTGCTGGAACGAGCGGAGGTTATCCTCGTCGAGCCCTCCACGGGCCTGCAGCGATACGGGGCTGTATCGGATGCCCTCGGACAGTATTCGCTGGGCCCCCTGCATCCGGGGGTGTATACACTCCAGGTCCACTTCCTGGGGTTCGCTTCCCTGGTGCGCATAGTCGAAGTCGCTGGCAACCAGACCCTCAATCTGGCGCTTTCCGCCAAGACGGTGGTTCACCCTGAAGTGGTTGTGACCGGTAACCGGGCTCGACGCCAACTGAATCCTGTGACGGCCGCAAACCTGGATCGCGCCGCGCTGGAACGCCAGCCGGAAATGAAAGACATGCCGGCCCATCTCTCCACGTTGCCGTCGATGACGTACTACTCCGAGAACGGGAACGGGATCGGGTACAGTTACCTGATGATGCGCGGATTCGATCAGCGCCGCCTGGCTGTGTCCATCAACGGAATTCCGCAGAACGACCCGGAGGAGTTCAATGTCTTCTGGATCAACTTCTTCGACATCCAGGGAGTCATCGACGATGTGCAGGTGCAGCGGGGGGCGGGGTCGTCCTTCTACGGGCCGGCTGCCATTGGTGGCGCTATCAACATTCGGTCGATGCCCTATCGGCCATATTCGTACGCCCGGGTCGATGTGGGTGGTGGTGCGTTCGGCACCCGCCGCGCAAGTCTCTCCCTCAATTCTGGATTGCTCGGCGACCGGTGGGTGGCTTTTGGTCGCCTCAGCCGGATGGAATCAGACGGCTACCGGGAATGGTCCTGGACCGATTTCTGGCGGTTCTTCGCGGGCGTGACGCGGTACGGAGAACGCTCCACGCTGACTTTGCAGACGTATGGCGGTCCTCAGCGCGACGGCCTCGCCTATGTGGGCATTCCAAAGGGAGCGAACTCCGCCGATGTAGACGACGGATTTGGCGGGACCATAAACCGGCGTTCCAATTACAGCGCGTTCACCAAGGACGTCGAGGAGTTCCACCAGCCGCATGTGGAACTCATCCACAACCTGAAGCTGCTTCCGACGCTTGAGCTGGACCAGGCTCTTTTCTGGATCAAGGGCGAAGGCTATTTCGACTTCGACGGGTCCTTTCGATCGGCAAACTACCTGCGCCTGCCCAGTGGGTTTGCCGCTGCGGGTGCCGAGGACGAGCCGCTCTATGTCTCCCGGCCCGATGTGAGTGTGCTCTTTCGCGCCTATCTGGATCAGTGGCAGGTCGGGTGGCAGCCCAGTCTGACGCTCGAGCACGGCGCAGGGCAAACCCGGATCGGCGGTGAGGCGCGTCTACACCGGTCACTGCGCTGGGGGCGCACACAGGAGTCCAGCGGAATCCCTGCCGACCTCCTGGGCGATTCAGACTACCGGGTGTACAGCGTCCGTGGAGAGAAGGCCATTCAGTCTGTGTACGCCTCCCATCTGGCTCGGCCAAGCGACCTGGTGGCCATCCAGGTGGATGTTCAGGCCACACACCGCAGGTACCGGATTTTTGACGAGGACGTGTTCGGCACAGAGTTCGCCAAGTCCTACCTCTTCGTGAACCCTCGCATCGGGGTCACGATCAATCCGGAGCAGTCTCGATCCGCCTATCTCAGCGTGGCCCTGGCCAACCGCGAGCCCAGGATGAAGACCCTGTACGATGGAGAGGAAGCCGGGGCGGGTTTTGTCCCGCAGTTTGAGCTGAACGCAGACGGATCCATCGACGTGGATCGGCCTTTTGTCAGCCCAGAACAACTCGTCGATGTAGAGCTCGGCGGGACGCTGCGGAGTGACCGGGGCTACCTGAATGCCAACGTCTTTCTCATGTCCTTCCGGGACGAGATTGTCCCCAGCGGCAAACTGGATCAATTCGGCGTCCCACGCACAGGCAATGCCGAACGAACACGGCATGCTGGCCTGGAGGTGGACGGTGGTTTCAAGGCTGCTCCCGGCATCGACGTTTCAGGCAACCTGACGCTTTCCCGGAATCGCTTTTTAGAGTTTACCGAATACGCCACCGCGGCTGATTTTTCGACGGTCCCGGTGGATCGCTCCGGAAATACCATCGCCGGCTTTCCATCCCGATTGGCAAATATCGCCGTCACGGCCACGCATGGCGGGCTTCAGGCCTCTCTCTTTGCGTCCCTGGTAGGGGAGCAGTTCGTTGACAATTCCAACGCCACGACTGCCGAAGGCCAGGCAGTGGATGAACTCGTGATCGATGCGTATGAGCTACTCAGCCTGTCTCTCCGGTACGACTTTCCTTCGGCGGGACTACTGCGCGGATTGCAGGCCGTGATCGACGTGAACAACCTCCTGAACAAGGAAGTCCTGATGTTCGGCAACGCCGGGTTCGGTGCTCCGCAGTTTTTCCCCGCTGCGACGCGCCATGCCTACTTAGGCATTCGATACACCATCCGTTAGAAGGCCGGTCGGGCCGGCGTCTTACCAGAACATCTGCTTCATGCAGAACACGGAGCCGCCGGCCAAGAGGAACTGATCGGTATCGACCTCGATCGGCTCAAACCCGGCGGTCCTGAGCCGGGAAACGGTCTCGGCGCAGCCGCGCTGGATGATCACGTGTTTGCCGTCCGGGCAGTGCGCGTTGCATGCAAAGAGGCTCCGCGATTCGTCTTCCGGCGCTTCAATCACCTCTTCAAACAAAGCCCGAATCAGGGCCAGCCCGGCGCTGTCGAACGCCCCCGGATAAATAAGAACGCTCCGCTCCGAAAGGGCCGAGAAGCACGTGTCGAGGTGATAAAAATCAGGATCCTCCAGGTGGATCATGACAATCGGGACTTCGAGGCTCTCGGCGAGTCGCGAATAAACCTCGCTGTCCGTCCGGATGCCGTATCCACCCCAGAGCAGGTATCGGCCAGGGTGCCAAATAGCGTCGCCCATGCCCTCGAACCAGCCCTGCCCTTCCTTCAGGGCAACGGCCTCGTAACCGCGTGCGTTGAAGAATGTGTTGTACGCTGGCACCTCTTGTCGCCGATGTTCTGAACACATCCGGCTCAGCACCACGCGCGGGCCCGAGGAGCCCATAGCGGGGACAGGGAGCGTCTGGTTGGCGCAGAACACCATGTCCGGAAGACCGGCCGCGTCAGACAATGCATGGGTCTCAATGCCCAGGGCCTCGTAGGTGCCCTGAAGGCGATCCCACTGCTCCGTGGCCATGGTCGGGTTCACTTGGCCAACATTACCCGCCATGTGCGGGTTGATGACGTACTCAACCTGGAAGTGCGCAGGGACGGTCATCAGCACCCGGCGTGGCCCGGTCACCACCGGTAGGTCCGAGAGCGAAAAATCAATCTCAGACGAGCGGCGATATGTCATTTAGTGTCCAATAATTTAACGTGCAAGCGACTCCATGAGACGTTTCGACACGGCACCGGTTACCACAACCGTTCCGTTTTCTTCGTCAACGTCAATGTTTTCCAGTTGCTCCCGGGCCTCGTCCGGGAGTTCCTGCAGTCTAAAGGCGGCAATGCCCCCACGAACCAGGGCGGCCAGGTCTCCCGCATCTACGCCATCGGTCGGGTGGAGCACCACCACGCCCTCAGCGGTTTCTGAATCGAAGGATGCACCCGCGGCAATTCTGCTTACTGCCCGCGCCAGGAGGGCCATTTCCTTAGGCAGGTCTCCGGGAAGGTCGGCGATCTGCGGCAGCTGTCTGGCAATGACCCAGGCATCATGGGAGAAGACAGGCCCACCGAGGGCATCCAGATCGATCCCGCCTTCCACGGCCAGGGCGGTCAGAAGGGAAGCTCGGTCCCTGCCAGCCACGAGCCGGGTGCCATCGTCGGTCACCCCGACAACGCCCTTGCGGGACGCGTTGCTGGACTGGTTGCCGGACTCGTCGCCCATGGACCAGCTCAGAAGACCATCTCCGGAGGTCTCGACAGCTTGCGGGGCTTCGGCATGGATGAACTCCACCATGCGCTCAATATCAAAATGACCGACGGCGATGGCGATGGGCGTTTCTGCGTCTGTGACGTAGGCCACGACGAAATCAACGTCCTGCATGGGGTCGAACCCGACGCGGTCAAACATCTCGTGGAGATGGGCCAGGGCCTCGCCCCCGCCCTCGGACATACGGACGATCTCGTCGAAGGTGTCGGCCATGTTACCCGCGTCTGCGAAGGCAATCAAAGACGCGTTTGCCGGCACAAGGTCGGCGGCCTGCGTGATGCGAGCCGAGGGGGAAGGCAGGTCGGCCTCCAGACTACACCCCATCATGAGGACCGCCAGAACGGGAGTCAGAAATCTCTTCGGGAAAACCATGAGAAGGCACCGATGTACGTGGTCAGCCCGAAGGCGACAGACGAGAAAAAAGGGACCCATGAGTCAACGGATTCTCCCCTGATGAGTTGCGTTGTGGCAGGGATGGCCTCGACGTAGTTCGGCAGCGCGTAATAGAGGACCTGGAACGCTGCGCGGCCCCCACCCGAGAGCTGCGTCAAGATGCTGTCATGTCCAGCCAGAATAAAGCTTATGAAGATCAGACCATACGCCGCGACCAGGGCGACTCCAGAGCTGCCGGTTGTGACCGAGACCAACAGGACCACGCCATAGATGACCGCGAACATGATGGCGATGACGGGAATCGCGATGAGGAATTCCGGCGACCAGCTTCCGGTCTTGATGGACAAGACCACCCATACGGAGACAATCAGGTAGCTGGCAAGGGCCAGCACGGTCAGGAAGACGCCGAGCGCGTGCCCGGCCAGGAAACGGAAGCGGGAAATGGGTTTGGAGAGCAGAAGTCCAATGCGGGGTTCGCCCATGAGCCCCGCGGTCAAGGGTGCGGTGGCGAAAATGCCCAACAGGGTGCCCAGGAAGTAGGATGCGCCAAACACGAAGGACTGGATTCCGATGACGAACTGATCGAGGCCCAACGCCTGCTGCACCCACTCGCCGGTCTCCGGATTCTGCACCCCATTGGTTGGGGCTGACTCGATCCCGAAGATCCTGAGGCCGGCTATTGAACCTTCCACCACATCGAGGTTCATCGCAAAGGACAACACCATCCAGCAAATGGTGGTGACCAGGAAAAGGCCCAGGGTGACATAGGTGGACCAGAGCTCGCGAAACGTCAGTAGCAGCGAGCCGGTCAGCTGGGTAGAGCGGGAGGGGCTACTCATGACTGATCACCACGAGCATCTGACTCTTCAACGATTTGAACAAAGGCCTGCTCGAGTGATCTCCTGCCGGGTTTGACCTCGCGAATGATGACGCCGGCTTCGATCATCGCGGCCAACTTGGGCGTCAGTTCCTCCGGGGACGAGGCCTCAATGTGATAGCGAATCCAGTCACCCGTATTTGGGGGCGAGGCGGCGCCGGAGGGATGGGTGTTCTGCCCGGGATCAGCCTGCGTCACGCCATCGGGAAGCGGGGAAGTAGCCGGTGTGCCCTCGACCTCGAACTCCGCGGGCGCCGCGGTCAGTTCGGCGATGCTCCCTTCCCTCACCAGTTTCCCTTCATGCAGGATTGCGGCGCGCGTACAGACCAACTCCACCTCGGACAAGAGATGCGAGTTGAGAAAAACGGTGGTCCCAGTCGTGCTTAGCCAGGTAACGATTTCCCGGATCTCCCGGCGACCAATCGGGTCCACGCCGTCGGTGGGCTCATCGAGGATGACCAGTTTGGGACTCGTCATCAGCGCCTGGGCAAGGCCCAATCGCTGCATCATGCCCTTGGAATATTTCTTGACCTTGGTGTCCGCCCATTCCGAGAGACCAACGCGGCCCAGGAGCCGAAGAGATTCCGACTTGCGCGTGGCGCCATCGAAGCCGGACAGGCGACTGTACAGGTCGAGGGCCTCTCGCGCGGTAAGGTGTCCGGGGAAGCGGTGCTGTTCCGGCAAATACCCGACGTCGACGCGGGAGTCAGGATGGCCCACCGGCCTGCCAAGCAGTTGGGCGCTTCCAGCGGTCGGCCCCACGATACCAAGAAGGATCTTGATGAAGGTGGTCTTCCCGGCGCCGTTGGGCCCAAGGAGTCCAAAGACCTCGCCGGGTTGAACGGACAGGCTGAAATCATCAAGGGCCTGGACCGCCTTTCCCCGGAAACTGGTGTATTTCTTCCCGAGGGAACGGGCCTGGACGATCGGTTCTGACATTGGCTCAATGGAGTGAGCCAGAATCTACGCTCAATCGACGTCAGTCAGTGCGGCAATTCCTGGGAGAACCTTCCCTTCGAGAAATTCGAGCATGGCGCCGCCTCCGGTGGAGACGTGGCTGATCCGGTCCTCGTAACCCGCCTGGGTAATGGCAGCCACGGAATCGCCGCCGCCAACCACGGACAGACATCCCGCATCGGTAGACTCGGCCAGGGCATCCGCGATGGCGTTGGTGCCCTGCGCAAAGGCTTCGATCTCGAACACGCCCATCGGGCCGTTCCAGACTACGGTCTTGGAACCAGCCACAGCAGCAGCGTATGCGGCCACCGTTTCCGGACCAATGTCCAATCCCATCCACCCCTTGGGAATCTCGCCGACGCAGATCTTGGTGTTCGCATCGGCCGCGAACCGGTCCGCGATTATATGGTCGGTCGGGATGCGAATCCGTCCGGCAGCCCGGGCAAGGAGGTCGCGGGCCACGTCCAGTTTGTCGTCCTCAACAAGTGAGGAGCCTACCGAAAAGCCCTGCGCTTTCAGGAAGGTGTAACTCATGGCGCCCCCGATGAGAAGCAGGTCCACCTTGTCCAGCAACTGCTCGATAATCTCGATTTTGTCCGAGACCTTCGCGCCGCCAAGGACCGCCACAAATGGTGAGTCCGGGGTCCCCAGTAGTTTGCTCAGGCAGTCTACTTCTTTGGCGACCAGGAGACCCATCGCGGCCTGACTGACTACATGGGCCACGCCTTCCGTGGAGGCATGCGCCCTGTGGGCAGCACCAAAGGCATCGTTGACGTAGACGTCGGCCAGCCCCGCCAACTCGGCAGACAGGCCGGGGTCGTTGGCGGTCTCGCGCGGATCGAACCGCGTGTTCTCCAGCAAAAGGACCTCGCCTGGAGCCAGGTCGTCGGCAAAAGCGACGGCGTCTCGCCCAACAAGGCTGGGGACAAACTGGACGGCCATGCCAAGAAGACCGGCCAGGTGGCGCGCTACCGGAGCCAGCGTAAACGCCGGATTGGGCTGGCCTTTGGGCCGCCCCAAATGCGCGCACAGGATGGCGCTTCCCCCACGTTCCACGATGGAGCGGATCGTCGGGACTGCGGCCCTGATGCGGGTGTCGTCCGCAACGGTCTGACCGTCCAACGGCACATTGAAGTCCACCCGCACCAGGACCTTCTTGCCGGCTACGTCCAGATCCTTCAGGCCAAGCTTATGCATAGTCGGTCAGCGTGAGCCAGCCAAAGACATCAGCTTGGCGACCACGTCAACCGTACGGCTGGCGTATCCCCACTCGTTGTCGTACCAGCCCACAACCTTGACGAGGTTGCCGGAGGCCATGGTGGACAATGCGTCGAAGATGTTGGAGTGTGGGTTGTGGATGATGTCGGTAGAAACCAGCGGCTCTTCCGAGTACTCCAGAATTCCCTTCATAGAGCCTTCCGACGCTGCCTTCATGGCGGCATTGATCTGCTCCTTGGTGACTTCCTGATTCAGCTCGGCAACCAGGTCGGTCAGGGAGCCGTCCGGCGTCGGCACACGAAGCGCAAAGCCGTCGAGCTTGCCGGCCAGGTGGGGAAGCACAAGTCCAACGGCCTTTGCCGCACCGGTCGTCGTTGGGATGATGGACAGGGCGGCGGCACGGGCACGACGCATATCAGAGTGCGGTGCGTCCTGCAGGTTCTGATCCGACGTGTAGGCATGCACGGTGGTCATGAACCCCTTCTTGAGGCCAAAGGAATCATCGAGCACCTTGACCATCGGGGCCAGGCAGTTGGTGGTGCAGCTGGCGTTGGAGATCACCTCTTCCTTGCCGGTTAGGAGGTGATCGTTGACACCAAGAACAATCGTTGCGTCCACGGCGCCGGAGGCGGGTGCGGAAATCACGACTTTCTTGGCGCCAGCCTGCAGGTGCAGCCCGGCCTTCTCGCGCGTCCTGAAGAAACCGGTAGACTCGATGACAACGTCGATACCCAGATCTCCCCAGGGGAGTTTGGAGGGGTCTCTTTCGCTGAACACCTTGAAGCGGTCACCGTCAATCTCCAGGCCTTCGCCGTAGGTCTTGACCGTGCCCGGGTACTTGCCGTGGACCGAATCGTACTTGAAGAGGTGGGCAAGCGTGGCCGAATCCGTCAGGTCGTTGACGGCGACGACGTCAAATTCGTCGGTGGCCCGTTCTAGAATGGAACGGAAGACCAGGCGGCCAATACGGCCAAAACCATTGATAGCGAGACGGATAGCCATGGTGAGACTTCTTTTCGGATGGCGAAAAAACTGAACTACAAATGTCGTCGTCCCACTCGGTCTGTGCTGCAAAGATTGAGCAAACCTGTTGAAAGCCCTTCCGGGAAGGGGCCCAACGCCGATCCCTCTTGGGAAGAGTCTGTCAAACCGGGCTCTAGCTGGGTGTTCGCATTGTAATGCGTCGAAAGCGGAGCTAATTTCAGGATCTTTGCATTGTCGCATCTGCCGTTAATTCGGCGCCGGAAACCAGACCAGTACCTCATGTCGACCCTGAACCCTACCAAAAAGATCTCCCGCCGCCACGAGCTTCGTGAGGACAAGGTCGTCACGTTTTACGCCAGGCTCCTGGATTTCATCGATGAACACCGCACCTACGTGTACGGTGCCGGCGTAGCCCTCGCAGCAATTATCTTGTTGTGGATCGGGTACACGTTCATGCAAGCGGCAAACCAGGAGAAGGCTCTGGACGCCATGAGCGGTTCGGTGGCCGCGTATGAAGCGGGCTCCTACCAGACGGCCCTTGACGGCACAGGCGGTTTTCTGGGACTTCTGGACGTGGCTGACGAGTTCGGCGGCACAGACGCAGGAAACTTGGCGCACTTCTATGCAGCCGACTCTTTCTTTCGTCTTGGCAACTATGCGGACGCGTTGACCCATTTCAGGGCGTTTGACAAGGATGGCAACATCGTCGGTGCCTCTGCGACTGCTGGAGAAGCCGCGGTTCTCGAGAGCCAGGGCGAACATGCGCGAGCAGCCGGCCTCTACTCTCGCGCCGCAACGATGTATCCGAGCGGCGCGACCTCACCGGGATATTTCATGGCCGCAGGACGTGCCTATGAGGCAGCAGGCCAGACCAGCAGTGCCCGCCGCTCCTATGAGCGTGTGCGGGATGAGTATCCGGACTCGCAGGAAGCCAGGGAAATCGCCTTCTTTCTGGCGCGCGTCAGCGGGTAGGCGGCCCGATGGCCGTATCGTCAATTCTGGTCGTCGATGACGAGGCTGCGATTCGTCGCACGCTGAGGGAGATTCTTGAATACGAAGGGTTTGCGGTCGAAGAGGCGGCGGACGGGCAGGAGGCCTTGGACAAGGTCAAGCTGTCTCGCTACGACCTGATCTTGCTTGACGTCAAGATGCCCCGTATTGACGGGCTCGAGGTCCTCGCCAAAATTGCAGTTGACCAGCCGGAAGTCCCGGTCGTGATGATTTCCGGTCACGGAACCATCGAAACCGCGGTTGAGGCCACCAAACTTGGTGCGTACGACTTCATCGAGAAGCCGCCGGATCTGAATCGGCTGCTCCTGACGATCAAGAACGGTCTTGACCGTGGAGTGCTGGAGTCGGAGAACCGGCGCATGCGGCAGGCGATTTCCGAGCGGCACGAAGAAGGCATCATGCCTATCCTCGGGGACTCGGCCGCAATCGGGAGAATCAAGGATACGCTGGATCGGGTCGCGCCGACCGAGGCGCGGGTCTTGATCACCGGAGAAGCGGGCACGGGGAAAGAGCTCGTTGCGAAGTGGATCCACCGTGGTTCGGCGCGTCGTGATGGAGCACTGGTGGAGGTCAACTGCGCCGCGATCCCGTCCGAATTGATCGAGAGCGAACTCTTTGGCCATGAGAAGGGGGCCTTTACCGGGGCCACCAAGCAGCGTATAGGCAAGTTTGAGCAGGCACACGGCGGCACCCTGTTTCTGGACGAAATCGGTGATATGAGCCTGTCTGCCCAGGCAAAAGTGCTGCGGGCTCTGCAGGAGAACAGAATCACCCGCGTCGGAGGAGACCGAAGCCTGCCCGTGGACGTGCGTGTGGTCGCGGCCACCAACAAGGATCTGCTGGCCCAGATTGATGCCCATCTGTTCCGCGAGGACCTCTATCACCGATTGGGTGTGATCCTCATCCACGTCCCGCCCCTTCGCGAGAGGCGTAGTGATGTGCCCATTATCACCAAGCACATTGCAGAACGAATCGCTCGGCGCAATGGATTGGAACCGAGGCCCTTCACCGACTCGGCGTTGGACGCCCTCTCGCGTTTCGACTGGCGCGGCAACGTTCGGGAGCTCTACAACGTTGTAGAGCGCCTGACCATTCTGGCCGATGGTGACCAGATTTCCTCCTCGGATGTGGAACGGTACGTGCGTCCTGGCGGTGGGACGGCCAACCCGGTGGCCGGGCTTCTGGACCGTTTCGAGCAGTTCAGCGAGTTTCGGGATATGGCCGAGAAGATATTCCTGGAGCACAAGTTGAACGAGCAGGATTGGAACGTCAGCCGAACGGCCGAGGCCATCGGCATTCAGCGGTCCCACCTGTACAACAAGATGAACAAGTACGGCATCGAGCGCAGCGAGGACTAGGAGGACTGGATGCCGCTGGTAACCGTAAAAGACCTGCATAAGTCCTACGTCACCGCCGGCGGCGGCTCGCTGCCCGTGCTTGCAGGGATCAATCTGGAGGTGGAACGGGGCCAGGTTGTGGCTATCGTCGGCGAAAGCGGGACCGGAAAGTCTACGCTCCTGCATTTGATTGGCGCGTTGGATCGACCGGACCAGGGCCAGGTGCTGTTCGAAGGGAAGGAGATCTTTGGGCGCTCCGATGTGGATCTGGCCAGATTCCGAAACGACTCCATCGGATTTGTCTTCCAGTTCCACCATCTGCTGCCCGAGTTCTCCGCCCTGGAGAACGTGGCGATGCCCGGGCTCATCCGGAAGACCTCCATGTCGGACGCAAAAAAGCGTGCCGCAGAGCTCCTGGACCAACTGGGTCTGGCGGACCGCATGGAGCACATGCCATCGGAGTTGTCCGGCGGTGAGCAGCAGCGCGTTGCGGTCGCACGCGCGCTCATGAATGCGCCAGCTCTGGTGTTGGCGGACGAGCCGACAGGCAACCTGGATGCCCGGACCAGCGAACGTCTCCACGCGGAACTCGTAGGTCTGAGCCGGGACATGGGACAGACCTTTGTCATTGTGACCCACAATCCGGATTTGGCCTCTCGCGCTGATCGGGTTTTGCGATTGGAAGGCGGCCTGCTCACAGAGTGAACCGGAAACCAGCATGAAGCTGAAAACGATAGCCCGAACGATCAAGACGCTGGGGAAAGGCGTGACGATGGGAATAGACCCCGCCGTGGATGCCTCCGATCCGTTCGAACTCTTTCAGGAGTGGTTCGCGGATGCCGAAGGGTCTGGCCTCGTCCACCCTGAAGCCATGGCCCTGGCGACGGCTTCGCCGGAGGGGGCACCGTCCGTGAGGATAGTTCTGCTCAAGGAATTGGATGACGCGGGGTTCGTGTTTTACACCAATCACGAGTCAAGAAAAGGCGGGGAGCTTCTCGCAAATCCGAAGGCCTCCGTGGTTTTTCATTGGGCCAGCCTGGAGCGGCAGGTAAGGGTCGAGGGTGTTGTGGAACCTGTCTCCCGGGAGCAGGCCACCGTGTATTTCCACAGCAGGCCCCGTGGCAGCCAGATTGGAGCGTGGGCCTCCCGACAGAGCCGGGACCTGGCCGCCCGGACAGATCTTGAGGCGCGGGTTCAGGAGTTCACGCAGAAGTTTGAAGGCGGAGATGTCCCCCTTCCCGATTTTTGGGGCGGGTTCAGAATCCGTCCGGCCCGAATCGAATTCTGGCAGGGACGGACGAGCCGCCTGCACGACCGACTGGTATTTGAGGCGACGGATTACGGTTGGGTCACTCGCCGTTTGTACCCTTAGCTTCACCGGCACTTACGTGGATGGAACTTGCATCACGGGCTGCTGAACTGAGTGCGGATCTGGCCCCCGTGCGATACCGACCGGCCCCGGCAAGCGCTTCAAGTGGAAACCCCCTCCCATCCTCCACTTCAGCGGCTGTTGTGCGCCCGGTGCGAGTAGAATCCTGTCGCAAGATTCGACTTGAGCGAGACGCGAATCCCCGTTTATGTAGAATGTGCCCCCTCGATCCCATATCGCCGAACCAGACAAACGAGCAAGACGCCGGCAGCAGGGCACCACAAAGGAAACGAATTTTGTGGACGCCGAACCGACTCTGGTCCGCCCTGCGGGCCGAGGACAAGAGGCGGGTCGCAACAGAGCTCGGATGTGGGCTGTCCAACGTCGTCGCCCCCGCCGGTCTTCGATCAGCTTCTGGCTGCCGCCGACCGGGGCGTGAAGGTGCGACTACTGTTCCGGAGCGACAACTTGACTGGTGGTCTGGTGGAATCGTTCTTCAGCGATCCGAAGCTGGTGCACGATCTGCGGTGCGTATTCTTCGGATATTGGCGGAGGACCCGGCCCTATTGACCGCGGTGCGGGTACCGCTGACCGAGCCCCGGTCCCGCGCTTGTAGTATGGCATACTCAACTTATTCAACAGCCTTCCCGGGATCGGCTCGTCTTGCGGAAGGCCCTGAACTCACCTCTCCATGCCTATAGACTCAATTGCGGATCTGCTCGCCGCGTACAAAAGAAACTTCGTCCCGGAGAGGGCAGCCGGCATCAACGGAACGGTCCAGTTGCATCTTACCGGGGACGATCCCGGTGACCATGTGCTGACGTTCGTGGACGGCACATTCGAAATCGCCGAAGGGACCATTGAGGATCCGACGGTTGCGGTTACCGCGACCTCGGCAGACTGGATCGCATTGAGTCTTGGCAAGGCCAACCCCATGATGTTGATGATGGGTGGCAAGCTGAAGGTCAAAGGCTCCTTTGCCCTCGCCACAAAATTCCAAAGCCTCTTCAAGAGTTAGAAGGCGATGCAAGATCTACTACCTACAGACTTGTTCAAGGGCCAGACCGTCTTCATCACCGGTGGTGGTAGCGGGATAAACTTCGGCGTGGCGGAAGCCTTCGCCCGACACGGGGCCTCGGTAGCGATATGTGGCCGGACCCGGGAGAAGCTGGACAAGGCATGCGAAAACCTGGAAAAACTGGGCGCGAAGACGTTCGCCGAGACCGCGGACGTCCGAGACTACGATGCCTTGGCCTCCGCCGTTGAGGGGGCCGGCAAGGCGCTGGGCAGAGTGAGTCACCTGGTCTGTGGAGCGGCGGGCAACTTCCTGGCCCCGGCGGAGAATCTCTCGGCCGGCGGGTTCAAGGCGGTCGTTGACATAGACCTGATCGGTTCGTTCAATGCGTCTCGCGCGGCATTCGCGCAACTCAGAGAGGGGGGCGGGAGCATCCTGTTCATATCTGCGGGTCAGGCGTTTGTGCCCTACTTCGCTCAGGCGCATGCGGGAGCCGCCAAGGCCGGCGTGGACAATCTGATGCAGAATCTGGCCCTCGAATGGGGACGTTTCGGGATTCGGTCCAACAGCGTGGCTCCCGGGCCTATCGAAGGCACAGAGGGAATGGCGCGGTTGGCGCCCGGAGACGAGAAATTCCATTCCCGATTCAGGGCCAGCATTCCGATTGGTCGCTACGGCACGACGGATGACATCGGGCAAGCCGCAGTTTTTCTGGCCTCGCCGATGGCCAGTTTTGTGACCGGGACGCGGTTGGTGGTGGACGGCGGAATGAATCTGCAGGGCTCGGGCCTCTTGACGAGCCTGGTCATGTCGGCTGGGCGAAGCCAGGCCGGAAATACGTGATCTTCACGGGGGCCGCCGCGCGACTCCGAACAATGAGCACGTGAAGACGTTCAATTTGGCTGATTTGCATGTCCTTCAAGGACGCCCTGGATTGAGTTTACTGGATGCTGCAAGAAGTGTGCGCTCTCATCGAGAGTGCCAATAGATTCGTAATTACAACGCACGCACGACCAGATGGTGATGCCATCGGGTCAGTGCTTTCGTTTGCTCACTACCTGCGCAAGCGGGGCAAGGAAGCGGTTGTGATCAACTGTGACCGGACGCCGTTCAACCTGGAATGGTTGCCCGGTGCTGCTGACATTCAGGTTTTCGATGGAAGCCTCGCGCAACTGGAGCTTGTCGCCAACGCGGATGTAATAGCCGTTCTGGACGCCAACGGGCAGGGTCGCCTGGGTCAATTTGGCAAGGCGGTGCGGCACGCCACGGCGACCAAGCTGCTGATCGATCACCACACCGACCCGGAGGGCTGGTTCGATCTTGCGTACGCACGGGAGTCCGCTTCGTCCACCGGGCAACTTGTCTATGAACTGATTAGCGCGGATGACCCGTCGCTCATCGATTCGGACATCGCGAACTCCCTGTATACGGCCATCGTCACGGACACAGGTTCGTTCCGGTTCTCCAATGTGACGCCGGAACTGCACCGTGCCACTGCCGAGATCATAGAGCGCGGACGCATCGACCCGTCCGAGATCCATGCAGCCATCTACGATCGTAAATCGGTCGGCGGACTCAGGCTGCTGAGCAGGCTTCTTCAATCCATTGACCTCGCCTACGACAATCAACTCTCTTACTCCGTGATTTCCCGCGCCATGCTGGAAGAAACGGGGGCCTCCATAGAGGAAACTGAGGGGTATATCAATTGGGGCCTCGCCCTGGATGGCGTCCGCGTGGCCTTGCTGTTTACGCAGACTGAGCGTGGTACCAAGGTGAGTTTTCGCTCCAAGGCGGCCGACCACGTCCACAAGTGGGCGCAGTCCCTCGGAGGCGGTGGTCACCCAAACGCCTCAGGGGCTTTTGTGCGTAAGCCTCTCAAGGAGGCCATCAGCCATGTCGTGGCCCAGGCGCCCCGATTTCTGGATTTCTCTGCGCCAGAGGCCGCCGAAGCGGACCTTTCAGCAGAAGACCAAGAGTATTTATCCATGCTTCAGGCCGTCCCAGGACGGCGCGGTTAAGGCCCAGAACAAAGACGATGAAAGTATCTGTAACAACGATTTCAATTTCCGAACTGGACGTTGACCTTCTGCTCATTCCCATGTTGCAGGAGCAGGCTGATGGCACGCTTGCGGATCTCGCAAGTGGCTTTGGCGGCTCGGTGCGTCGGGCGGCGCCAGACTTTTCCGGCGAGACAGATTCTTCGGTGCTCCTCTATCCCGAGACCGGCTCCGCACGGCGGATCGCTCTCCTTGGATTGGGTGCCCAGGACAAGCTCGATGGAGAAGCGCTCCGAATGGCGGCGGCCGAAGGGGCTCGCCTTGCTGCCAAGGCAAAGGTAGAGACGGTCGGAATCGCCCTGAGTGCGTGGGAGAGCCTGGACGTTGAATCGGTGGCTCAGGCTGTGGTCGAGGGTTTCCTTTTGGGATCGTACCGGTTCGACCGGTACAAGACGGACGCCGAACCCGCTACTGTCGCGGCTCGTTTGGTCCTTCAGACAAGCGAAAGTGACAAGGCCGTGAGGCGCGGTGCCGAACGCGGACGGGTGATTTCGGAGGCAGTGTGTGCCGCTCGCGATCTGGTCAACACGTCGCCAAACGACAAGACGCCGACGCTCTTCGCAAAGGCGATGGAAAAATCAGCCAAAAAATACGGCTACCTGGCTTCGGTCTGGGACCAGGAGTTGATCGAGGAAGAGCAGATGGGCGGTCTTCTGGCCGTAAACCTGGGCTCTCAAGAGCCCCCTACATTCACCGTCCTGGAGTGGATGCCGGACAACCGGCGCAATGAGAGGCCCGTGGTTCTTGTGGGCAAGGGTGTGGTCTTTGACACCGGCGGGCTGTCCCTGAAACCGACAAAGGACTCCATGGATGCCATGAAGTCCGATATGGCCGGCGCCGCTGCGGTCATTGGTGCGGTAGAAGCCATCGCGCGAATGGAGCTACCCCTCTACGTGATCGGGTTGATTCCGGCCACGGACAATCGGCCGGGAGAGAACGCATACGTTCCCGGTGACGTGATCAAGATGCACTCCGGCATGACGGTGGAAGTGCTCAACACGGACGCGGAAGGGCGCATGATTCTGGCCGACGCGTTGTCGTATGCCAAGACATACAACCCGGAGGTCGTAATTGACCTGGCGACCCTAACCGGAGCCGCGGTGGTTGCCCTTGGCAATCTGGCGGCCGCCGTCATGACATCGGAAGGTCCCGGGGCGGCTGAACTCATCGCGCCGCTTGTGGACGCGGGTGTCCGCACGGGCGAGCGTGTGCATGAGCTTCCGATGTACGCGGGTTACGGAGAGGATATCAAGAGCGACGTCGCAGACATAAAGAACGTCGGTGGCCGTGGGGCAGGGGCTATCACAGCTGCCAAGTTCCTGGAGCACTTCGTGTCCTATCCATGGATCCACATGGACATCGCCGGACCGTCCTACCTGAAGACCGCGAAGCCCTATCGGACCGTCGGAGGTACCGGCTTTGGTGTGCGAATCCTGGTGGAGTACCTCAGAGACTACGCGGATCGGAAGCGCGGATAAGACATGATTACCTGGCGGCCCAAGGTCGCTATCTCCATGGGAGACCCGAATGGGGTCGGCCCTGAGGTGGCATTAAGGTGTGTTGCCAACCCCGACCTGCAGGCAATAGCGGACATGCTGCTTGTGGGGTCGGGAAGCGTGTTTGGGGTCCATGCCGACTCCCTGGACATGGACGGAATGCCGTTTGATGTTCTGGCTGTCCCGGCAGCAGGGGAGGAGCATGTGGTTGGTTTCGGGCAGATCACCGCATCGGGCGGGCGACTTTCAATGGCCGCCGTCGACGCCGCGATTGAGTTGTGCTTGTCAGGCCAGGCCCATGCCATGGTCACGGCTCCCATCTCGAAGGAGGCTATCGCGATGGCGGGGTATGATGTCCCCGGGCATACCGAATTTTTGGCGGCGCGGTGCGGCGTCGAGGATCACCTCATGATGATGGTTGCGGGGCCGCTCAGGGTAGGTGTGGTTACCGGACATATTCCTGTCTCGCGGGTGGCCGAAAGCATTACGCGCAAGGCAGTTGCCGCCCGGCTGAACCGGTTGGCTGCGGCGATCAGGGAGGATTTCGGGGTGGAACAGCCCCGGGTAGCGGTTCTGGGCCTGAACCCGCACGCGGGTGACGGTGGCGTGATTGGTCACGAAGAGGAAGATGTAATCCGGCCGGCCATGAAGCAGTTGGTCCACGGGCTCGCCTTCGGCCCTTTCCCGGCGGACGGCTTCTTTGCCGAGAAGGCCTATCTGAAATACGATGGGGTCCTGGCCATGTACCACGATCAGGGTCTGATTCCATTCAAGACGCTCGCCTTTGACACTGGCGTCAATTTTACCGCCGGATTGCCCATCGTCAGGACGTCTCCTGATCATGGCACCGCTTACGATATAGCGGGGCAGGCCAAGGCAAGGCCGGACTCCATGGAGAACGCCATTCGCGTGGCTGTGCAGGTTGCCCTTGCCCGTCGCGTCAGAGCGACTGGTTCCCCTCACATTGGCTCAACGAAATGAAAGACGTCTCAGCCTATTCGATTCTGGCGGCCGGATACGACGTGGTGATGGGGCACGTGGACTACGAACTCTGGGCCTCCCACGTGCGGGACCTCATCGCCGATTTCGCGCCAGGGGCTCAGATGGTGCTGGAACTTGGATGCGGCACGGGTTCATTTGCCTTGGCGTTGCAGCACCTTGTCCCGTACCGATATGTAGCCACCGACCGTTCGGCAAAGATGGTTCGGGTAGCCGAGGCAAAGGCCGACATGGAGGGCGTGGAGATCCAGTTTGCCCAGGTGGATTTCACAGACTTCCGCGTGGATGAGCAGGTGGATGTGACCCTTCTGTTGTTTGATGGGATGAACTACGTCCTGGATCCGGCCGACCTTGACCGGCTCTTTTCCTGCGTGCACCGGTCCCTGAAGCCGGGGGGTATCTTCGTTTTTGACCAGAGCACACCCGCAAATTCCATCAAGAACGAGGCGCTCTTTGAAGACAGTGGCGAAGCCGAGGGTTTTGCCTATGTGCGCCATTCCAAATACGACCCCGCATCCAGGCTCCATACGACCGTCTTCGAGATGGACGTGTTGGGACAGTCCTTTCGCGAAGAACATCACCAGATGGCCTACACCGTGGAAGAGGTCAGGGCAGCTGCCGCCCGGGGGGGCTTCGAACTGGCCGGGCACTTCGAGGACTTTGGTCGTTTGCCGGTGACAGAAGAATCGGAGCGGGTGCACTGGGTTCTTCGGCGCCCGGCAGTCTAGATTCCCTGCCAACCCCAACCGACAGGTTTTGATAGAACTGAACGGCGTATCTGCTTCGTATCCTCTACCCGGCGGCGACCGGCGCGAGGTGTTCAAGGGCCTCGATCTCACCATCGATCGTGGAGAGATGGTCTACCTGGTTGGCCCAACGGGCTCCGGCAAGACGACGCTGCTTCGGTTGTTGTATCTGGACTCGCTCCCGACTGCCGGGTTTGTGAGGGTTGCTGACTTTCGTAGCGACCGGATGAAGCCGTCCGAAGTTCCGTTTCTGCGGCGCTCGCTAGGGATCGTGTTCCAGGATTTCCAACTCCTTCCGGATCGGGATGTCTACGAAAATGTGGCCTTCGCCCTCTATGTGACCGGCAAGAAGGTGCGAGAGGTGCGCTCGAGAGTGCTCCACGTGCTCTCCTGGGTAGGGCTCAGCCACAAACGGCGCCGGTACCCGCACGAATTATCCGGGGGCGAGCAGCAGCGCGTAGTCATCGCCCGGGCCATCGTCAACGAACCCTGGGTGATTCTGGCCGATGAGCCCACCGGCAATCTGGACCCGGCGGCTTCGGATGAGATTCAGCGACTGTTCCTGAATTTGCACGCCCAGGGGATGACCATTTTGATAGCGACGCACGACTACCGGTTGCTCAAGAAATACCCGGCACGCACGCTGGCCGTGTCGGATGGCACCGTAAAAGAGGTCGATTCGTCCGTTCTGCCCAGCTGACGGCTCTCACGTTTGCCGACCCCTAGGCATCGGGTTATATTCTCGGCTGCCATTTCAGACCTTCTGAGACCGTCGGGCTTTGCCGACCATTCCCTCGAAGGCCGCCGGGCGGTTCCGACAACCCCACGCCCGATCCACAAGAAAACTCCCTCGGATGGAAGCCCTCGAACATTTCATCTCTCTGGCCAACGGCCTTCTTTCGCCCATCCTTGTAATAGGTCTTCTGGGCGCGGGCGCGTTTCTGACCCTTCGGCTGGGTTTTGTCCAGGTTCGAAGGCTGGGGCATGGCTTTGCCGTGACGTCAGGCAGGTACGATGATCCGGACGAACCGGGTGACGTCTCGCACTTTCAGGCCCTGACCACAGCGCTTTCTGCGACAGTTGGCATCGGAAACATCGCCGGCGTGGCGCTGGCTATTCACTGGGGAGGTCCCGGCGCACTCTTCTGGATGTGGATGACCGCGTTCTTGGGCATGGCGACCAAGTTCAGCGAGGTGACCCTGGCGCAGCACTACCGGATCCAGATCGATGGTGGCGGTGCGAATGAAGGCTCCGTGGCGGGTGGCCCGATGTACTACATCGAGCGGGGTATCAAGGACGTTTACGGCTGGAATTGGAAGCCGGTGGCGATCTTCTTCGCTGCGATGCTCATGATAACGTCCTTCATGACCGGCAATGCCATCCAGGCCAACACCATCGCCACCCAGGTTGCGGACAACTTTGGTATCGACACCTGGATTACCGGACTCATTTCTGCTGGAATCGTCGGCCTCGTGATCATCGGCGGAATCAAGCGAATCGGGGCCGTAACGGGCATTCTTGCGCCGGTGATGGCGAGTGTCTACGTCCTGGGTGCCCTGGTCATTCTGCTGGCGAATCCCGGTGAGATCTTCCCGGCCTTCGGCGTGATCTTTTCTGAGGCATTCAGCCCAACCGCCGGCGTTGCTGGCACCGGAGTTGGCATTTTCATCTTCACGCTTCGCTACGGCGTCCAGCGCGGTCTTTTCTCCAACGAGGCGGGGCAAGGCTCAGCGCCCATCGCACACTCTGCGGCAAAAACCGACGAGCCCGTTTCAGAGGGTGTCGTTGCCCTCTTGGAGCCCTTCATTGACACGATAGTGATCTGTACGATGACCGGCCTGGTCATCATTTCAACGGGCGCGTACAACGCCCAGATCCCCACCACGATTGATCCCACGGACGGAAATGTGTCCTATGTGATTGTGGACGGCGCTGGATCCAACAACGAGGTGGCGGAGCCGGCAGAACTCGCTTATTCCGACGGGGCGTCGATTGCCGCTGACGGGACTCAGATAGCGTACTACGATGTTGCAGTTGCAAGGCTG
This sequence comes from Rhodothermales bacterium, assembly GCA_047619685.1. Taxonomy (GTDB): domain Bacteria; phylum Bacteroidota; class Rhodothermia; order Rhodothermales; family UBA10348; genus JABDJZ01. Next base: position 17,329 of record JBLHLC010000004.1, on the reverse strand, counting down.
TTCACTGACGAAAGCCAGAGCATGCCGTTCACGGGGACGGTCGACACCAATCGCGGGATCGCCATCGGCAGTTCAGGCACTGAATACGAAGTGCTCTACGGGAACGGCGTGAGGAACAGTTCTCCGCTCACGGCCCTCGGGTTCGAACGCGGTCTGGAGCCGCTTGGGCTGGGCTGGCTCGGCCGGTACCTGGTGCTCCTGTGCGTCTTCCTGTTTGCCATTTCGACGGCCATCTCCTGGAGTTACTACGGAGACCGGTGCGCGAACTACCTCTTTGGGCGAAAGGCCATTCTACCGTACAAGCTCGTCTTCTTGGTTTTCCACTTCGTCGGAGCGGTTCTGGCAGTGACCACCATCTGGGATCTTGGCGATCTGGCCCTGACTCTCGTGACCCTTCCCAACATCGTGACGCTCATTCTGCTGTCCGGTCTGCTGAAGAAGATCACAGACTCCTACTTCGAGCGGAAGCCGTGGGCTAAGTATCTGAAAAAGTAGCCCGTCGTGGCCTCACCCAAACTGACGGTTCTTGATCATCCGATTGTTCGGAGGGACTTGACGGTGCTCCGGAGGCAGGACACGTCGCACGGCGTATTCCGCTCGACGTTGTCCAATCTCTCTATGCACCTTGCCTACGAGGCTCTCCGGGACCTTCCGGTAAGCGAGGTGACCATCGAGACGCCGTTGGAGCAGACCGTGGGGCACACGCTCAGGGGCTCGGTGATCGTGATTCCGATCCTGAGGGCAGGCCTGGGTCTTGTTGACGGCGTTCTTCGGCTGATTCCAGATGCCCGCGTAGGGCATCTGGGAATGTATCGGGACGAGAAGACCTTCGAGCCGGTTTCGTACTACGAGCGGACTCCGCGATTCATTGACTCCGCGCGTGTCCTGGTTGTGGATCCCATGCTGGCCACGGGTGGGTCAGCAGAGGGCGCCATCACGATTCTGAAGCGTCGGGGAGCCAAGGACATCAGGTTCATATGCCTTGTGGCCGCGCCAGAAGGCGTATTACGGCTGAACAAGGCGCATCCGGACGTGCCCATCCTCTCGGCTGCTCTTGACCGGGAGTTGGACTCCAACGCGTACATCAGGCCGGGCCTCGGCGATGCCGGGGACAGAATTTTTGGAACCCAAGACTAGCAGGCCATTGAAAACAGTCGCAGCCCTTTTCCTCGCCCTGCTCGTTTTTGCGGCCGCTCCTCTGGACTCGGATGCCCAGGTGGAGGCCCTCTCTGTGCCGGCTACTGTGCTCAAGGACGTGGGGTTCAAGGTCCACCTGATTGTGGATGACACGCTCGGGATAGAGGATTATCAGCTCGGCATCGGATCCTCCCTCTTCGACTTCGCTGAAGACGAAGAGGGTTGGGTTGCCCTGGGCTTGGCTTCAGAGGCAGGAACCGCCCAGGTCCTGCGCCAAGGGGTGGAGGTGGCTTCAGCGCCCTTTCGCGCGATTCCGGGGTGGATGTCCATTCTGCCGCCACTGCTGGCCATCGCGATTGCGCTAATCTTCAAGCGGGTCATCCCTGCCTTGTTTTTCGGGATCTGGTCCGGGGCCGCGTTTGCCGTGGCCTTGACGCCGATGGGTCTCTGGATGGGTCTCCTGAATACGCTTCAGGTGTACGTGCTTGAGGCCATGACGGACCCTGACCGCGCTTCAATCATCCTCTTCACGTTCATGATTGGCGGGATGGTTGGCATTGTGTCCCGAAACGGCGGCATGCAGGGTATCGTCAATCGCATTGTGGTCTGGGCCAGCAATCCCAAGCGGGGCCAATTGGCCACAGCGGGCCTGGGCCTGGCCATCTTTTTTGACGACTACGCCAACACGCTGGTCGTCGGCAACACAATGCGCCCCGTCACGGACCGGCTGCGCATCTCGCGCGAGAAGCTGGCCTACATCGTGGACAGCACCGCGGCCCCGGTGGCCTGTCTGGCGTTTGTGACCACCTGGATTGGCTACGAAGTAGGGTTGATCGGGGCAGTGCTGGCGACGATTCCTGAAATCACGATGTCGCCATACGGGATGTTTCTGGCGTCAATCCCGTACAGTTTCTACCCCATTCTGGCCGTTTTCTTCGTGTTTGCTGTTTCCTGGAGCGGCCGGGACTTTGGCCCGATGTGGCACGCCGAGGTCCGGGCGAGGACGACCGGTGAGGTGCTGGGCCCGGACGCCCAGATTGACCAGGAGGCGACGGAAGGGAAAGACGTCCAGCCCAATCCGGATAAACCCATGCGGATGATCAACGCCGTCCTTCCGGTGGCGGTGCTTATTGGCGGCGTACTCGTGGGACTCTACGTTACCGGTGAGGGCGACAATCTGCGCGACATCATTGGGTCCGCGGATTCCTATACCGCCCTCTTGTGGGCTTCGCTCCTGAGCGTCCTGGTGGCCGGCCTGCTCTCGGTTGGCCAGCGCATTTTGACGCTGGCCCAAACCGTGGAGGCGTGGTACGCGGGGCTCAAGTCCATGATGTTCGCGATGATCATCCTGGTCCTGGCGTGGTCACTCTCTGAGGTAACCCAGACGTTATTCACGGCTGAGTACCTGGTCTCCATCCTGGGCGACAGCCTCAGTCCTCATCTGGTTCCCATTCTGGTGTTCATTTTGGCCGCCGGCACCGCCTTCGCGACCGGATCCTCCTGGGGGGCCATGGGCATTCTCTTTCCCCTGGTGGTGCCCCTGGCGTGGGCCGTGATGACCATCAATGGGCTTACCGGCCCCGAGGACTTCCACATCCTGTATTCGACCATTGCTTGTGTCCTTGCCGGTTCCGTCTGGGGAGATCATTGCTCGCCCATTTCGGATACGACGATTCTCTCTTCGATGGCATCCGGCTCTGACCACATAGATCACGTGAGAACCCAGTTGCCCTACGCCCTTCTGGTTGGTGGTGCCGCCATGCTTATCGGGACCATCCCCGCTGGGTACGGCCTCCCATGGTGGGTTTCGATCCTGCTGGCCGCTGGCGTCCTCGTGGCGTTCCTTCGTTTCGTAGGGAAGCCCGTGCCGCCCATCCCGACAACCCAGTCTGCCGCGTCCTCTTATGAGTCCACCGACCTGGCTTGATGCCGACGACCGTCCCTGGGGACGCTGGGAAGAGTATCTGAACGAGCCTGGTTACAGGGTAAAGCGCATCACCGTTCATGCCGGACAGCGGCTGTCGCTTCAGAAGCACAAACTTCGCAGCGAGCACTGGGCCATCGCGGCCGGGATTGGTCTCTTCACGCTGGACGACTCGGTCACGGAAGTAAAAACCGGCGACGCGCTGTTTATCCCGGTTGGCGGCGTGCACCGCATTGAGAATCCCGGAACTGAAGATCTCATCATCATAGAGACCCAACTCGGCGTCTGCGATGAGGACGACATCATTCGCCTCGAAGACGACTACGGTCGCAGTTAACGCGCGACTACTCCTCGGCGTTGAAGCGCCGAATTTCTTCTTCAAGGATCCTGTCGGTTATTTCCTGTGCCAGGGCGGGGGAATTTCCCCAGGCCCGGTTGTTCAGGATCAGGTTGACGGTGTAGTCCTGCTTCAGTCCCTGGAAGGCCAGCGCCGTGGCATCCAGGACCATCCGTCTCCCGCCAGCCGACTCTGAGATTTCCGGTTGGGGAGCGTCGAAGGGATGTGAAAGCGCGTAGGCGTTTGCGTAACTCATGCGAAGCGGAGTAAGAAGTCGGCAAACGACGTTCTTGTCTGCGGCCGTGAAGCGCTCGCCCGCCATGCGCCACTGTTCGCGAAGAGGCGGAAGCCAGGACCAGTGGCTGAATACAAAGCCTATTCCTGAGGCCGCCAACCAGTCGAAGTACGGATCCACCAGGAGATGGGGTGAGCGCAACTCAACGTGGGCCTGCACCCGGTCTCCAAGGTCGTCGAAAAACTGCGCCATTTCCCGCACGTTGTCCTCCGGCGAAGGGCCCTCCGCTTGGCGGGTGTACGATTGCTCGAAGACCAGGCCCAACAGCCGGTCCCCGAGAACCCGCACAGCAGGGTCAACGAAATGACTGTGGCAGGCCTCCGCGTTCAGGTAGTCCTCGTTGTCCACGTAGACGGCCGGAGAGCCCTTTCTGAGTTTGGGCAGGAAGTATGTCTGCGGCGCCTTGAGGAAAAACTTCGCCCCATCCGGGGCATGATCAGCATACTTCCGAAGGACGTTCAGATTGCTTCCTGGCCGTCCGTCCTTCTCCAGCAGTGGGCGGTAGAACGTGAAGTCCAGTTCGAGGACATCGAAGTGCTCGAAGTAGTGGGCGACAGAATCAACCGGTACAGTCTCCTCGGTGTAGGTATTCCCGCCAAGTTTCCGCCTCCGGCCCCGGACGCGCTCGGCGTAGTCCGACGGATAGATCTGTCCGATCCATCCCGCGTACCGGTCGCTGGCCGTCCCGAACCTTGAGAACGGGGTGAGCCCACGGAAATCGTAGAGACCCGCCCGCTCTCGCCGGGCCAGTACACTGGCCTGATGCTCGGATTCGGTCACGAGATGTCCTGCGCCGCCGCCAATAGTTTGTCGTAGGTCTCCCGCAGGGCCTCCGGGATCACTTTGGTTTGCGCTACGGTCGGCATGAAGTTGGTGTCCGATGACCAGCGCGGTACAACATGCACGTGCAGATGGTCGGGAATCCCCGCACCGGCCGCCTCGCCCTGATTGATGCCCACGTTGTATCCGTCAGGCGCGAGCGCGGCATTGGTCCAGCGCATGACCAGGTCGATGGTCCCCGTGAGTTCGGCGCGCTCCTCCGCGGTCAGATCCGTGTAGGAGGCCAGACGGCGATATGGCACAACGAGCACGTGCCCATTGTTGTACGGGTACAGGTTCATCACGACAAAACAGTGCGTGCCGCGCCAGAGAACCAGATTGTCGGCGTCTCGAGGTTCATCCGATGCTATTCTCTCGAAGACGGACATTCCTTCATCGGCCGGGGTAGAAGTCCATTGTGCGACGTGTTGAGTCCTCCAGGGGCTCCAAAGTTTGTCCATACAGGTTTGTCGTTGAACGATGACCCAAGATAATCCAAGAGATCGCTGACTGAACTTCATTGCCATACGACGGCCTCCGATGGGCACCTTTCCCCAACGGAGCTTGTGGAGCTGGCCGTATCACGTGGCATTCGGACCCTCGCCATCACCGATCACGATACTACGGCGGCCTATTTAGAGGCCTCGGTAGCGGCGGCCGGGCACGACCTGCAACTGGTTGGTGGCATCGAGGCTTCCGTGTCCACTGGCTGGGACGAAGTACACATGCTTGGCCTTGGAATCGATCCGGCCCACCCCGCGGTTCTTGAGCTGGTATCAGAGACCGCTGGCCGAAGGATTTCGCGAGCGAGGGCAATTGTAGCCAAACTCTCAGATCTGGGTGTCCACCTTGATTGGGAGGGACTCGCGGCCCGGGCTGGCGCCGTGCTGACGCGGCCACACATTGCGGCCGCGCTTGTGGAGGGAGGATTTGTCCCGGGACATCGAGAGGCCTTCGACCAATACCTCGCAAAAGGTGCGGCAGCGCACGTAAGCCTGAAGCCCATCGAGGCTGGAACCTGGATCGAAGCGATTCACCAGGCCGGCGGGGCAACATTTCTGGCGCACCCGGGGGACTGGACCAGCCACCGATGTGTCAAGACCCTGGTGGCGTCTGGCCTGGACGGATTTGAGGTAAACCACCCGTCTCACGACGCAGTACTCCTCACGTACTACCAGGAGATGGCGGATCGGATGGGCCTGCTGTGTTCGGGCGGGTCAGACTTCCACGGCAGGTGGGACGGAGAAACGGAGCGGCTCGGTACCTACGCGCCGTCACCCGGGCGTTTGCAGAAACTCATGGACAGAATCCTGCCAACAAAGGCAGTCTGAGTGAGGCGGGGTAGTCCCTGTTGTGCGAGGCACACATTTGCTACATTACTGTGCTTTAGTTCCCACACGCATAACCCACCCAGATGAAGAACATTTTCGCGACGCTCGCGCTAGCGGCGTTCCTAGTTGCTCCAGCTATGGGGCAGTCCTTCGGATCGGTCGTTGCCGTTTCCGGAGACCAGATCATAGCCGGCGGCAGCAGCAACGACCTGTCGCCAGGCGCTCTCTACGTTTACACCATGGCCGCGGACGGCATGTGGACCGAGACCGCAACGATTGAGGCCACCGAAGGCGGCGAGGCCGGCGACCGCTTTGGCCGCTCAATCTCAGTTCAGGAAGAGTGGATGGCCGTCGGCGCCCCGGGCGTCAATTCGGTTTTCTTCTTCAAGCAAGGCGAGGACGGCGTTTGGCGCCAGCGAGGCCAGTTGCAGGAAGACATTGAGGGCTTCGGTGGATCCGTTGCGATGGACGGGAATCACCTTCTGGTGGCCGTATCCGGCGGTCGCAGCTCGGCAGGCAGCGTGCACGCCTATACCTCCACCAGTGGCGAGTGGGTGTCTACCGGGACGCTCGCGCCGGATGCGGAGGAAGACCAGCTTGACGGGTTTCCTTCTGCCATGGCGCTGGGTGGCGGCAACGCGGCCGTCAGCGCTTCGAATGCCAACGAAGAAGCCGGCGCGGTTTGGACGTTCAAGTTCAATGACGGAGCATGGGAGGCCAACGGTACACCTGCCGCTCCATTCGCTGGTCCAGGATCCGAAACAGGATCCGCTCTGATGTTTGCGAACGACCATTTGGCCGTTGGTATGCGGGGCCATGACTCGGAAATGGGCGCGGTAGCGGTGTTTGTCCTCAACGAAGACGGACAGTGGGATTTTGAATCAAGAGTATCCCCGTTTATCTCTACGGCCGGCGCGGAGTTTGGCGCTTCCCTGGCCATTGACGGCGCGACGGCTTACGTCGGAGCACCCGGTGCAGATGGCGGCAAGTTGTTCACGTACCAGTTCAATGAGATGGGCGAGGCGTACACCAGTGCAAATGTCGCCGCCACGGGCATGGACGCTCGTGCCGCCTTTGGCTCCACGTTGGCAGTGGGCGGCAACATTGCCGTAGTCGGCGCGACCGGCCAGGCAAACCGCGCTGGCGTTGCCGTACCCTTCTCGGTGAGAGGTCAGGAGTGGGTCCAGGGTAATTCAGTCTACCACGATCCAGTTGGGTACCAGTCCATCACAGGCGGTACGATTGAGTGTGAGGCCGATGAGGCTGGCGCGTTCCCGTGCAAGGACGTCAACATGTCGTCCTTCATGAACATGGAAGACCTCGGTGCCCAGCGCGGCATCCGGACCAATGACATCTGGGGCTGGGAAGACCCGGAAACCGGCCGCGAATACGCACTTGTTGGTCTGAGCAATGCTACTTCCTTCGTGGATGTCACGAACGCCGAGAATCCCGTTCTGATTGGCACGCTGATGCTCACGGATACGGCTCGGCCTGCCGTGTGGCGCGACATCAAGGTCTACAAGGATCACGCCTACATCGTGGCAGACGGAGCAAACCAGCACGGCATGCAGGTGTTTGACCTGCGCCAACTCCGCGACTTTGACGGCACGCCGACAGAGTTCGAAATGACGTTCTATTACGACGACATCGCGAGCGCGCACAACATCGTGATCAACGAAGAGACCGGATTTGGTTACTCCGTGGGAAGCAGTTCCGGTGGCGAAACGTGCGGCGGCGGTCTCCACATGATCGACCTTCGCGAGCCCGCTCGCCCGACCTTCGCGGGCTGTTTTGCCGACGGCAACTCGGGCCGCCGTGGAACCGGGTACTCACACGACGCGCAATGTGTGGTCTATCAGGGTCCTGATTCCGACTACAGGGGACACGAGATCTGCTTGGGCTCCAACGAGACGGCACTGTCTATCTCGGACGTCACTGACAAGGCTAACCCCAAGTCGATCTCTATCGCATCCTATCCGAATGTGGCCTACGCCCACCAGGGATGGCTGACGGAAGATCACCGGTTCTTCTACATGAATGACGAGGGTGATGAGGGTGCGGGAACCGTGGACGGCACGCGCACGCTGGTCTGGGACCTCGTCGATCTGGATGAGCCGATACTGGCCGCTGAGCACATTGCCACGACGACAGAGACGGATCACAACCTGTATATCAAGGGCGACGTGATGTATCAGTCCAACTATGGAGCTGGTTTCCGGGTGTTGGACATTTCGAATCGCACGGCTCCCGTGGAGACGGCGTACTTCGACACCTCGCCTGTGGGCGACGGTGGTGGGTCATGGAGCAACTACCCCTACTTCAAGAGCGGGACTATCGTCGTCACTGGTGGCTCGACCGGTCTCTTTATCCTGAAGCGGAAGGAGATTGACACCTAGGAGGATGGAAGTCGGCCAGTAGACGGCCGAACATATTGATCGAAGGCCCGCCTCAGACCTCTGGGGCGGGCCTTTGGTGTATCCGGCAGATCTGGAATTGGGGTCTTGGAACAAGCCATGCGGAACAGGCGTGATGGGCGCCACAAACCAGAGCACGGCCAGTCGCATGAAGGAAATAGAGGGGAACCTGACCCCTGGTGACGCCCGGTTCGGGATTGTTGTCAGCCGCTTCAACGAGTTCATCACAGACAGACTCCTGGAAGGAGCGCTGAACGCGCTGCGGCGTCACGGTGCGACCATGGATTCCGTGGTCGTCGCTCGGTGTCCGGGGGCTTTTGAGATTCCGTTCGTGGCCCGCCGGATGGCGGCAAGCGGACGATACGATGCCGTGATTGCCTTGGGTGCCGTGATCCGTGGGTCGACGTCCCACTACGATCTGGTAGCCGGCGAGGCCGCGAAGGGGATATCCCAGGCGGCCAACGCAACCGATATCCCGATCATTTTTGGCGTGATCACTACGGATACCATTGAACAGGCCATAGAACGGGCCGGAAGCAAGGCGGGAAACAAGGGTGCGGAGGCTGCTGTCGGCGCCATTGAGATGGTCGATCTTCTTCGCCAGCTAGGCTCCTGACCGGACCGACCATGAAGCACACCACTGCAGGGCTGGGTTCATTCCTCCTCCTGCTGAGCCTAGGTCTCCCGGCCCAGGCGCAGACAGGCACTGCGGGCTGGCAGGCCCATACCTCATTCAGTTCGGTATTGGCCGTCTCTTCAGGGGGAGCAGAGGTTTGGGCTGCAACCAGGGGCGGCGTGTTCAGTTTTGATCCGGCCAGTGGAGAGATCGCCCGTTTTTCCGTTGTCGATGGACTGAATAACGTAGAAACGCGGACCATCGCGGCCGACCCGGCTCGGGGGGCAGTCTGGATTGGTTATGGGAGCGGAGTTCTGGACCGGCTCAACCCGGAAACCGGAGCAGTGACCTCCTTTCGAGACATTGAACGCGCTTCCCAGTTCGCTTCCCGGGGGATCAATCGGATTGTGGTGCGGGGCGACTCACTCTTGATCGCCACCGATTTCGGCGTCGTCGTATTTGATCCTGCCCGCACCGAGGTGAGGGACTCCTTCACGCGTTTCGGGGCCTTCTCGGCTGCCATCGCGGCAAACGATGTCACCATTGCCCCGGGAGACGGGGGCGAGTCACGCGTTTGGGTCGCGACTGCCGAGGGATTGGCGCATGCCCCCCTGGGGGCACCGAACCTGCAGGATCCATCCACATGGAGCACCGAGTCCAGCGCCTTCATGACCTCCTCCGATGATGCCACGACCGTGGCATGGTTTGATGGGAAGATCTTCGTGGGTACCACGCTGGATCTATACGCCAGACGGTCCGGAGGGGTGTTCGACAGGAAGTTTGTGTCGTCGTCAGGGATCACGGACCTCACCGTGTCCGGCGGTCAACTATTCGGCTCCGAGCGGTTCAATCTGTTTTCCGTCCAGGCGGGTGGCGCGGGACAACTACTGGGTGTTCCGGGCTATCAGGATCCAACCGGAGTGGTGGCTGCCTCCGACCCGAATTCGTTCTGGGTCGGAGATGCAGTGGGTGGCCTTATCCGGGTGACAGCCGCCGATCCCGCGTCCGGACAGGTGGTCGTTGCCCAAACGGTCTTGCCCGATGGCCCTTCTGAATCCCAGTTCTCCGACTTGGCGCCCGGTCCGCAAAGTGTGCTCTGGGCCGGCGGTTCAACGGCCGGGGGGAGTGGTTTTCATCGTCTGGGTGCCGACGGGGCCTGGACAGCTTTCACCGGTGCCACAACCCCCAATCTGGTCGGGACCAGGTCCTTCACCAGGGTCGCTGCCGACGGTTTGGGCAACGGGTGGGCGGGTTCTGAAGGGAACGGCCTTGTCCGGGTGGGTCCGGACAACGTTGTAGAACGATTCACCCCCGCAAACTCCTCGTTGGCTCCAGCTCCGGGAACGTCGGATTTTGTCATCACGGGAGGTGTGGCCGTGGACTCGGACGACAATGTATGGGTCACGACCCGGGCCACAGCCAAGCCCTTTCACCTCCGCGAAGCAGATGGTACCTGGACGGCGTTCGATCCGTACACGGGTGATGGGCTCACATCAAGCTCCACCGCCTATGGTCGGGTCTACATAGACTCTTTCGATCAAAAGTGGATAATCGTTCGTAGCGAGACCAATTTCAATCTGGTTCGCGGTCTCATGGTCTCAGATTCGGGGCCGTCGTTGACCGATCAGTCGGACGATTCGTTTCAGTTCTTCGATGAACCAGGCGGCGCCGGGCTTGGTTTGCCATCGTCCGCCGTCACAAGCGTGGTTGAGGACCGGGACGGACTCGTCTGGGTGGGTACGACCTCCGGATTGGCATACTTCATCAATACCGGGATCGTGGCGTCAGACCCCTCCGCGCGCGCCATTTGGCCACAGTGGGCAGATCGCGCCCGGGGTACGTTTGTCCTGTTTGGTTTGACGATCAATGACCTTGCCGTGGACCCTGCCAACCGTCTCTGGGTGGCCACCGATCAAGGGGTATGGCTGATCGAGGGCGTCGAAGGCGGCTACGACCTGGTAGAGCAGTTTTCAGCTGACAATTCCCCCCTGTTCAGTGATCGCGTCCTCTCCGTAGCAGTAGATCCGGCAGACGGCAGGGTGTTTTTCGCCACAGACCGCGGACTTCTCAGCTACGAAGGCGACGCGATCGCGCCCGTAACCGGGGCCCAGGACCTGTTCGTCTACCCCAACCCCGCACAGGGAGGGCAGGAAGTATTCATCGAAGGGTTGGTCGAGGCGGCGCAGATTCGCATTGTGACTCCCGGAGGCTCAACCGTAGCCGCTTTCGCTTCGCGTGGGGGGAGGGCCAAGTGGAACGGACTCGACAAAAACGGCCGTTCTGTGCCGTCCGGGGTGTATCTGGTCATCGCGGTCGGAGACGACGGTCAGGGTACGTCCTACGGAAAAGTGGCCGTGATCCGCTAGGGCCGACCGCTTAAGACATCGAATCCTGTCGCCGATTTCAACAATCCTCAATCCGGATGGGCCCTACGCCTGTTGTCCGGCCAAGTCTGGCAAGGGTATATTATCAGGCTAGTGTTAAATGGTGGTCGTAGCTCAGTTGGTTAGAGCGCCAGGTTGTGGTCCTGGAGGTCGGGGGTTCAATTCCCCTCGGTCACCCCATGAGTAACACGTCAGGGTCCAGTCTGGCCCTAGCGTAAGAATTTGCCCCAAGCCGCGTTCGTCTAGGGGTTAGGACGCCGCCCTTTCACGGCGGTAACACGGGTTCAAATCCCGTACGCGGTACAGAAAGAGCCCCGATCTACCTCAAGGTGGGTTGGGGCTCATTCGTTCTGGGGCCCTGCTGGGAGTTGAACCCGCTCCTGCGGGTTCACACGAGCAATAAGCAAGCGCAGCTTGCGCATGCGACTGACGGAGGGGCGTAGCCCCGGAGTAAATCCCGTACGCGGTACACTGAGCGCCCCGATTCAGCACAAGCTGGATCGGGGCGCGCCATGTTGAAGGATGGGGTGGGATTGGAACCCGTAGCGGTTCAGCCGCGCAATAAGCAAGCGCAGCTTGCGCATGCGACGCAGGGCGGACGCATACCATGCGACGCACGAAGGGGCGGTCCATTTCTGACTCCCCTTGTGCTTCTGCGGCTCATCTGCGTGGCCGAGCGAATCCGCGCTCGCTACGCACGCTCGGACCGGTTGGCTGAGTTCATCTCACCAATCAGGGCCTTGTATTCCTCTCGCTTGGCTTTTGCGCTGAGGCGATCGTGATCCTGCTTGCAAAGCGGTATTAAGTTCGACTCGATGGTCAGTCCGCCCTGCCGTGAGGCCCGCTCTGGTTGGAAGAGTCGTGCGCGAACGACGGGGTATAAAAGCAAAAATCTGCAAAGATTCCTAAGCGGTTTTAAGGGTCGTTTCCCGGATCTGCTTAAGTAATTGCTCGGTGGTCTGCTCGCTTTTCTCGAGGATGATTTCGACGGCGCCGCGTAACCTGTTTCGGTCGTCAACGGTCAAATCCTTCGCACTTATCACGATGATCGGGATTGATTGCAACTCCCGGCGTTTACGCACCTCGTCGACAAATTCGAAGCCATCCATGACCGGCATCATGAGGTCAAGCAGGATAACGTCGGGTTTGACATTTTCAAGTTTTTCAAGGCCCTCGGCGCCATTCTCGGCCTCATCAACCTTCCAATTAAGGTCTTCGAGAGTTCTCCGGAGCATACTCCTTGACGATTCATCATCTTCTACTACAAGAGCGTGTGGTGCAGAATTCTTCCCCGCATATTTTGCAACGAGTGAACGCAGCGCAGTCCGATTGACTGGTTTCGTAAGATGTTCAACCGCCCCGAGAGCAAACATCATCTCTTTGTCCGACACTATGGTTACCATAATGATCGGAATGTCCTTCAGTTCTTCGTCTTTATTAAACGCCCGCAGCACCGCCCATCCATCCATTTGTGGCATCATGACGTCGAGTGTTATTAATGCCGGCTTTATCTGCCGGGCCAGTTCCAGCCCCTGAACGCCGCCGGAGGCCAGCGCGACGTTATACCCGTCTTTTTCCAGCGAGCGCCGCAACAACTCTCTCGCTGTTTCTTCGTCGTCGATCACCAGAATCGTGGCATTCTCTGAGCCTCCAGAAAGAATCCGCTTCGCGATGTCTGAGGTATTTTCGCTGGTAGAATCAACGTCACGTTCCTTGGCCGCCGCTTTGGCAGGAAGCCGGATCGTGAATGTGGTGCCAACGCCCAGTTCACTCGATACGGCGATTTCACCTCCCATCATCTCGCAGAATCGCTTCGTGATGGCCAGGCCAAGACCTGTCCCGCCATACTCACGTGTCGTAGATTCGTCGGCCTGGGAAAATTCATCAAACAGCTTGTCCAGATTGTCTTGAGCAACACCGATTCCCGTATCGGCGACGGCGAAGGTGATCCAGTCGACGCCATCCTCCGCGGACCGATCAACCGAAAGGGTTATCGTGCCATTTCTAGTAAATTTGGCCGAATTTGAAAGTAAGTTGAACAGTGCCTGCCTGATCTTTGTTATGTCGGCATGCATTTCTCCAACGCCCGAATCAAGCTCGATCTTAAGTTCGTTGCTGTTTTTTTGGATAAGCGAATGAATCGTGGAGCCGATGTCCTCGGTTAGCTGCGCCAGATCAAACGTCTCATTGTAGAGCTCCATCTTGCCGGATTCGATCTTTGAGAGATCGAGCACGTCGTTGATTAGCGAGAGCAAGTGTTTTCCGGCAGAATGTATCTTCTTCAGATCGAGTGAAAAGAAATCGTCCTCTTCTTCGAGATCTTCAGCTTCCTCCTGGAGCATTTCTGTATAGCCGATGATCGCATTCATCGGCGTACGAAGTTCGTGACTCATGTTCGCCAGAAACGCACTTTTTGCCCGGTTGGCAGACTCGGCGGCCTCCCTGGCACCGAGTAGCTCATTCTCCATTTTTCTTCTTACTGTGATATCCTCAAGAGAGGCTATCACCTCAGTTGGGGTTTGACCGGGATTAACCGGGTTGTAAATGATGCGAAGATCAATGGTAAATCCAGCTGTGGAAGATGTGTATTTGCCTTCATAATCAGCCCACTCTCCATTCAGAGCTTTTCGAAGGCCTTCCCTGACTGCTGGATCCGATGCGTTTTCGAGCGTATTAAATCCGATGAGTTGCTCTTTAGCCGAACCCATTAAGGCGACAAATTGATCATTGCAGCTTTGGATCACACCTTTGCTGTTAAAAAGGATTAGCCCGAGCGGAGAATTCTGAAAGACCGCATCCAGTTGGACTCTGGCCTCATCGATTTCACGTGCGTTCTTCTCAAGGGTATCGGAAAAGCGTTTCTGTTCGGATAGGGCCTCTGAGATCTGAGAACGATTGCGAATAAAAAAGCCAGCCAGAAATAAAACCAACACTCCGGTGAGGCTTGACAGCAGGAGAAACAGCCTCCGTGTGTCATTCATAACTTCGAATGCTTCAGAAAAATCAATTTCCGTTGTAATTCCGAGTTGGTACTCAGATAACCAATTCCACGAGCCGATAACAGGAACGCCGCGATAATCGTTGTAGCCAATTAAGTTCTCTCCAGCGCCGGATTCCATGGCACTTTGAGCCATGAGTGTGAGCGGCTGTTTTTCGCGGATTACGGGCGAACGAAATCCTTCCAGCAGATTCCCACCAGGATCTCTCACATCAACTGTTAATATGGAGTGGCCATATTCAGAAACCAGAGCGAGTGATTTCAAGTCGTTGGTGAATCTGCTCTCACTCACCATTTTGCCGTCTCTATTAAAGGCATAACTCTCTCCAGACTCTCCCATCCTTCCACGCTGAAGAATCTCGGTGAAATCACTCTCCGGTTCTATTCTGACTACCAGTATGGCCACTCCGCCACTATCGCCGTCAATAATAGCGGATGCCCCATACATAACAGAAAAATCACTTTCTCCACTTCGTACAGGTAGGGAGACGGTGGTTTTAGATTGATCGTTCACAACGCGACGCAACAACTCTAGCACATCTCCTGTGGCCGTTCCTCCGCTCGACTCCAGGCCACGTGAATCAGCAAGAAGAATGCCACTTGAAGAGTAGATGGAAAACCCATAAGCGCCTCTGTGTGAAAGCAATGGTTGAAGGCGAACTTCCAACAGATTCCGTATGCCGAAGAATCGTGAAGTGCGTTGATCGTTTTCGAGCGTAGACAAGGTCTTCACCCAATCAACTACCTGAGCATCGCTACTCCAGAAATCGAGGAATCCTTTCTGACTTCTGAACCAGTGTTCAAGCGCAAGTTCGGTTGTCGTGAGCACAGCCGTCAATTCGCGACCTACCTCGTTTCGGGCATTTCTAATCAGCCTCCGATCCGCAAAAATTGCCGATACAGTCAGTACCGCCAAAATCACGACCGTCGCCAGATAGATTGGCCATCGGCTGTACGAGTGATCTCTGAATTGAGCGGCTTCTTTCATGATGTTGAACACTGACCGAGCGCGACTTGAATCTCAAAGTCCATGGTCATTCGCCCGCGCTAAAAACGCGAAATGATCCATCTTCCATGAGTCTCGACAAAAACACCTGATTTAGTCCGGTGTGATCCAGTGCTCCAAAAGAAACAGAGGAACCAACTCCAAGGTCTACCTCCACCATAGATTCAAGCGTTTGGCCCAAGCGGTTTCTGGTCAAATCGGGTCCCACCCGGCGAAAAGCTTCGGCAAGCAATTTGGCATTCAGAAATCCTTCCAGGGAAACATAGTTGGGATGCTCATCCGGGAAATGCTTCGCGAGCAAGAGGTGATATTCTTGAATTCCTTCAAGAACAGGGTCATAAGGAGAGGGGACGACCTGGGTAACAACGATATTGTGATACTCTGAAGTACGTATGTCGCGGCTCATGATTTCGCCTCCAAATGCGTCTGAACCAATGAACGACACCGTGTGAAACTTCGGAAAAAAGTTTGCCTGGTGACTAACTTCAATAAATTTGGCCAACGGAGAATAGGTACCGACCATAATGACAGCTTGAGGATCGCTTTGTTGAATATGCTCTGCAGCTCGCTCCACATCCATCGTTCCTCTCGTGTACGTTCCTGTCCCTATCAACTCTCGCGCTCGTCGTCGCATCGCCATTTGGACACCAGCGAGAACGGCCAGTCCGAAAGCATCATCCTGATACATCACGGCTAGATCCTGCAGGCCGAGATCATCCACGAAATACTTAACCGCGGCTTCAGCTTCGGCGTAGTAGGACCCGCGCAAGTGAAACATGTAAGGGCGGAAGGGGGTGCGTAGAGTTTCTGCTCCCGTTAAGAAACCGAATGAAGGAATGCGATTGTTGTGGACGGTTTCAATGATTTGAACCGAAGTAGGCGTTCCCACATAATTGAACAACATGAATACCTGATCGTCATCTATCAGCTTTACTGTGTTCTCTTTGGTTTTAGGTGGGTCGTACTGATCATCATATGATATCAGATTAATGAATCGGCCGTGGATCCCACCTTTTTCGTTGATCTGCCTGAACAACGCCTCACTTCCGATTCGGTATTGACTCCCCAGAAACCCAGCATGCCCAGAAAGAGCACTTGAGGATCCTATAATAATTGAGTCAGGAGAAACGCCGAAACGATTGCCAATGGCTTCATCTTCGATTGAACAACCCGCTGAATAGAGAAGGACCAGCGCAAGTAAAATTGAAAATATGTGCCGTCCTTCGTTACCCAAGATGCAACTCAATTTTTGCCAACAGCCGCTTGAGGTCAACCGGCTTGGTGTCGTAGTCGTCACATCCAGCCGCAAGTGCCTTTTCTCTGTCTCCAGACAGAGCATGCGCTGTGAGGGCGATGATGGGGATACCAGCCGTTGTAGATTCTGCTTTCAGAAATCGCGCTGCTTCCCATCCATCAAGGATAGGAAGGCTCATATCCAGAAGTATCAGATCAGGAACCTGCTTCTTGGCCATGTCCACACCTTCTTTTCCGTCAATAGCGATGGTTACCTCATAACCGCGCTTGATCAGGCGTCGAGATAACATGTCCCGATTCATTTCATTGTCTTCGACAAGAAGAATTCTTCTCATGGTAATCCCGATAGTGTGAGAAGTGGACCCTGATTTTCGGACAGTGTCTTAGTGAGAGTCTGCCGCGGTAATCATGCCACTTTGGGCATGGGTTTCTGATGTTAGAATACTTCGTCCGGAGTCAGGTTGTCCAGTGACTGCGGACGGCTTCGAACCAGGAATCAGTGGCCGGCTTCGACCAGATTGGGTGGCCGGGAACGCCGGAATAGGCAGTGAGCTGACGGTCAGTGAGCGGCGGGCTTGCCTGTACTCTCAAGTGGGCCAAGAATGGGGAGGCTTACAAAAGCAATCAGATGTCAAACACGTGCGCTTCAAAATGCGAATCCGTTCTTCGTCGAACAGACCGGGCCTGGGTGCTTTTACACATAAACCTGAGTCGTCTTGGAATGGATTATTCAATCTTCCGTCAAGGGAGGGCGCTGCAAGTTGGGCCCCAATCGAGAAAACCCCAGTCGTCAAAGGATGCTTTTGTTATGCCA